>JAWOKN010000018.1:0-132340 GCA_033854175.1 Bacteroidota bacterium
TCAGCCGGAGGTTCGGCATGCGGGTATTTGGCCGGAATGCACGGGGATTTTTTATCCATTCGAACATCCAGTCGGGATCAAGTTTGCTTCCGGCACGGGTGAGCTCGGGCGCCAGATCAAAACTGAATCCTCGCGCTGTGCGTACCCGCGTGTCGCCCCCGATCACATGACACGCCTTGCATCCGATCGTGTTCACAAGCTCCATCCCCCGAGGCGCCGATCCGCCCTGACTGATACCCTTTTGAACATGAAAGCCATCCTCTGCACCCACTTTCCATAAATAAGCCGAGATCGCCTCTGCCTGCTGATCGGAAAATCTGAAATTCGGCATCCTTGTGTGAGGGTTGTAATCCTTGGGATTCCGTACCCAGCGGAAGAGCCAGTCAGTCGTGATCTTGACGCTCAGCCGGTTCAGCTCAGGACCGATCTTGGCAAGATCGGTGAATCCCTTGATTTCATGGCATCCAAAACAGCCCGCTTCCTCCAGCATAAGTTTTGCCGTGTTGAAACGATCCCCGTATTTCAGATAGGACTGGTTGGTGTGACAATCGTTGCATGACGCGTAGACCTCTTTACCCTTGAGAAGAGGCCATTCCCAGTACCGGTCGGCATCCCCATGGGCAAATCCCTCCGTCAGCGCCGGACCCTGCCCCCGGTGGCACGGCGTACAGCCGAATGTTTCGGGATTGTGGATTTTCAGCAATTCCGGCTCCGGATGCTTGGTGTAAGGCTGCGGGGCATCCGCCATCGTCGTGTCATTCCACCCGAGATGGCAGGTCTGACAACGGTCGATCCGGGCTTTCAACGTTCCGAAGTTTGTACGATCGAAATCATTGATCATCACCTGCTTAATCTGGACCATCGCGGTGTGCAGACGTCCAAGTTTTGTCGTCGCAAGATCGACCGCGGCATACATGTCCTTCAGCCGTGAGCGGTATCCCTTGATGACCACTGTGTATCCATCGACAATCTTCTTCAGGGAGTCCTCCCGGCTGGTCAGTTCCTGGATGGTCGTGTTTGCGGCATCGATCTTCTTCGTCTGTTCGTCGAGTTTGGCCTTGTAACTCTTGTCCTCATGCCCTTCGTGGATTGATTTTTTCCAGAAGTAATATGCCTCGTCCCCCCTGCTTTTGGCAAAGGTGTAGGTCCGGTTTGCGTTCAGAAGGGCTTCATCGAGATCGCGAATCTCCTTCTGCATGTTCCTGACTTCAGGTTCATTCATCTTGGCCGAGGCCTGATTCAGCGAATCCGTGATCTGCCGCACCGCGGCGGTATCGATGGACGAATCTGCCGCCTGAAGGTTTGCCTGCCATTTCTGCCGGCTGAGATTGTAGTACTCCTGCTCGTATTCCTTCCATGGACGGCGTGTCGATACCTCATCCAGGACCGCCCACATCGTTCCGAGGAACAGCAGGGCGGAGAGGATCAGATAGACCCGACCGTAATCACGTGTCTCAACGGGTGTTGCCGCGCGTCGGGAGAAGAACGAGAACAAAAATTTCATACGAAGGTGCTCAAATGAAACGTTAGATGTTGAACCACGGGGTGACTAAAATATATTTGATGTTAAATCCGATGCGGAGAATCATCTTGATCGGAAGCGCCATCATTGTCAGAAACAGGAATGACAGGATCGAGTACCGGAGCATCCCGAGTTTTTTCAGAAATTCCGTATTCTTCCTGCGAAGCCAGTAGATCACAGCCAGCGAGTAATATCCCAGAACAACGACGGCACCAAACAGCACTGCCGCGGGATTCAGACTGTAGTCGGCGTGACGCGTGTTGATGCCGAAGAACTCCGATAGATCCACGTTTGTCAGGGCAACCACCCGGTGTGTGTCCCAGGTCTGCCAGGGAAAGAAGAAGTACCATCCCGGGCCCCGCCAGAAGGTCCCGATCCCAATGAGGGACACCCACAGGACGATAAATCCGAAACAAAAGATCAGGACGGCCGATTTCCGTTCCCTGAACGTGTAGTATCCATTCCCCTTCGGATTGATATCCAGATACGGTATCGCCATCAGCCCCAAAATGATGAGAGTCGGCAGGACGACACCCGCGACCCACGGATCGAAATAGACGAGCATTTCCTGCAAACCCAGAAAATACCATGGGGCTTTTGAAGGATTCGGGGTGAGCGTCGGGTTGGCCGGCTCCTCCAGCGGCGCGTTGATCAGAAACGACCAGAAAACAAGGATGACCATGACAAACAGCGCGCCGAGGAATTCAACACGGACGAGATTCGGCCACACCTGGACCTTGTCACCCATCGCTGCTTCTTCAGGAACCCCCGCACGGTCGTTTTGCCGTGCCTTGTGGAAGGACCACCAGGTGTATCCGACCACAAGGAGAAGAAGCCCGACTATCGGAATATTGTCGGGTTTTGAAACGAGTAACCAGATATTATGCATAATTCAGGAAGAGTGAAAAGTTATTCCTTGCCCTCCGCAGTCGGACCGGAAATCCCACCATCCTTACGAATACGCCAGAAGTGCACGATCATAAAGACCGACGCAATCACCGGCAGGAAGATGCAGTGTCCGACATAAAAACGGAGGAGAGTCGGCGGCCCCACCTGGGTACCGCCCAGGAGAACAAAACGGATATCATTGTCGATCCGCATCCCGAGCTGCTGGCCAAAAGGTCCTTCATGCCCGAGAAAGGGTGTCGCGCGTGCCATGTTTGTCCCGACCGTTACAGCCCAGATTGCAAGCTGATCCCACGGAAGCAGGTACCCGGTGAAACTCAAAAGCAGCGTCAATACAAGGAGAATCACACCAACCGCCCAGTTGAACTGCCGCGGGGGCTTGTAGCTGCCGGTGAGGAACACCCTGAACATGTGCAGCATCACCGTGATCACCATCGCGTGCGCAGCCCACCTGTGCATGTTCCGTATCAACGGGCCGAATGCGACGTCGTTCATCAGATATTTCATATCCTCGTAGGCATACTCCGCCGCAGGCCGGTAGTAGAACATCAGAATGATGCCGGTGATCGTCAAAACGATGAACAGGAGAAACGTGATCCCACCCATCCCCCACGTATACCCCAGATTCGTCGCATGACGCGAAATCCGGACGGGATGAAGATGCAGGAAAACATTGTCGACAATCTGCAATGCGCGGTTCCGGTTCGTATCCTGATAATTATGCCTGAAAATCGACCGCCACAGCTCTGTCTGTTGCAGCTTCTCACGAATTTTCAACATCGCGTTTGATTCCCCTTGAACGTCTACGAACTGTATTTCAGATATGCGTCAGGTTTATTCCAATCACCATTTTCGAATCGGAACCTGACGTTCCGATCGATGAGGATCTGCCCGTCATCGGCAAGCGTGATCTTTAACCGCTCGAGCGGCCTCGGTGCCGGTCCCTCGAAGTTGACGCCGGATTTGTGATAGCCACTCCCGTGACAGGGACATTTGAATTTATTCTCGACTTCCAGCCAGCGGGGTGTGCAACCCAGATGCGTACAGATCGCCAGGAGGGCATAGAAACCATCCGCCTCCCTGATGATCCAGACCCGATACTCATCCTTGTATTTTTCACTCACTTCCCCCACGATGTAATCGTCCGGATACCCGGCTTTGAAGGCCGACGGGGGTTCATAGAGTATCCGCGGAAACATCATGCGAAGCGTGCTGACGGTTGAAGTCGCAAGGAAAACAAAAAAAGCCGCCCACCCGGCAATGGAAAAGAAATTGCGCCTGCTGATCCGCCAAATCCCGGGATCGGCCTCGGGGGGTTTATCCTGTTTTGGTTTTTTTACCTGCTGGGCTGCCGGCTCCCGTGACGGGCCGGAAGCGGCCGGACCTGGTGTGCCGCCGGAGTTGCTGGTTGCTTTCGGTTGCTGCTCCGGAACAGCGGGTGTTTGTGATTGTGAAGAAGAACTTTCGGGTGGTACTCCCACCTTCGGTGCATTTACATTATTCATCACCAATAAATGGATTTATGATGGAAATCCGTACGAGAATATAGTAAAATTCCGAACATTAGTCAAACCTACCAGCCCCTCATGTCGGGCTGCCGGTTCGCCGGTGGGAAATTTCCCCGGCCCGTTGCGTGAGTTGCATGTGGCCTCTTGAAAGAGTATATTTTCGACAATCCAACCAATCATGCGTGGTACCATATGAACGATATGCACGGGATCAATTTTTCACAACTCAGACATTTCGAAAACGGATTTACAAAACTCTACACCGACTTCGTCAACGATTTCCAGAAGGTGAAGAGATTCTACCGTTCAGACTTCCGGTCGCTGGCTTCCTTCCGGGCTCTGGCAGAAGCGCGGCGTACCTCGTTTACCCACCGCGATCTCCTCTCAGACGTCCTCAGGGAGCAGAATTCCGCATTCGGAAGTTCAGAAAAAACAGGGGCTAACATCGATCTTCTGCGCAGGGAAAATACCGTCGCAGTCGTCACAGGCCAGCAGGTCGGGCTTCTCGGTGGACCGATGTACACGCTGTTCAAAACCCTCACGGCGATCAAACTCACGCGGATGCTCAATGAACAGCTGCCCGAATTTCATTTCGTTCCGGTATTCTGGCTCGAGGGGGAAGATCATGATTTTGAAGAGGTCAATAATTTTACGATCCTCAACTCCGACTCGGTCCCCGTGAACATCGGCTATGTCCCGAAAGGCAAACGGGGGCAGAAAAATCTCGGAGCCGTCGGCAACGTCGTCCTCGATGAGAACATCACGTCAACCATGGAGGAGCTCGCAAAAGCACTGATGTCCACGGAATTTAAATCCCCGCTCATCGAAAACGTCCAGCGTCATTACACTCCATCAAAAACCCTGCTCGCCGCGTTTACATCATTCCTGGGGTCGCTCCTGCCGGATGAGGGGCTGATCTTCATCGATCCGAACGACCGCCGCCTCAAGGAAATCGTCAAGCCAATCTTTATAAAGGAGATCCTGGAATTTCCGAAGGTGTCGCAGCTCATCATCCAGCAAAGCGCCGAGCTCGAAGAGGAATATCATGCCCAGATAAAGACCAAGGCGATGAATATCTTCATCTTTCACCAGGGGGGACGGTACATCCTCGAACCGAGGGAGAATGATTTTGCCCTCCGGGGCACCCGCCACTATTTCGGGAAGGATGAATTGTTAAAACTCATCGACGATTCTCCCGAATCGGCGAGCCCGAATGTCGCCCTTCGACCCGTATGCCAGGATACGCTCCTGCCGACCGTGGCCTATATCGCCGGCCCCGCCGAGGTGGCGTACTTCGCGCAGCTCAGCGGGGTCTATGACTACTTTCACTGCCCCTACCCGGTGATCTATCCGCGCGCAAGCGCGACGGTCGTCGAGGAACGACAGCTGAAGATCCTGGATAAATACCAGATCACGCTTCCTGAACTTTTTGAAAATCCGGAAAAAGTCAGCAAAAAAGTCATCGATATCGTCTCGGAAGTAAAGATCGATGAGGTTTTCACCGAAACCTCCCGGCAGATGAATGAAACCCTGAATGAATTGAAGTTCGGGTTGAAGTATATCGATCCCACCCTTCTGGGACCGCTTGAGTCGACACGTGAAAAAATCGAATCCACGGTCGGTATCCTGAGGGGCAAGGCTATGGAAGCACAACAGCGGAAACACGAGGTCGCCCTTCGCCAGATCCAGAAGGTCCAGAATGTCCTCTTTCCCAACGGCAACGTCCAGGAGCGCGAACTCAATATCGTCTACTTTATGAACAAGTACGGGCTGGATTTCCCGGGCTGGGTGGAAAAAGAATTGCCGATCGATTCATTCCAGCACGAATTCCTCCTTCACTAGCGCTGACGCGGATCGGACATCCGCTTGGGGGGGGAGAGTCCCAGTAATGAGGAACTCGAACCAGGGTCAGCCGTGCCGGCAACCTGACCGGTCATTCCCGGCGGAAACGTAAAATCCGCCGGGTGATTTCCGGTGCCGTTCACCAGAAGCTGCGACTTTTAGTGCGACGGGCGGTGATGCTGATGATGCCCGCCCCGGGATCCTCCTCCTTCTCTCCGGTGACCTCCATCGCGATGTGAAGGGGGCCGTTTCCTGCGTTCAGCCTCTTTCGCTGCTTCGGCATCTGCATCGTATCCCGGCATCAGCGCCTTCCGGCTCAGATTGTACCGCCCTTCCTCATCCTGCTTGATGAGCTTTACGTCCAACTCATCCCCGACATTGAGAACATCGGTGACCTTGTTCACACGGTTGATGTCGAGATGGGAGATGTGCACAAGTCCCTCCTTACCGGGAAGGAACTCGACAAACGCACCGAATTCCATGATGCGGGTGACTTTCCCGTGATAGGTCTTGCCGACTTCCGGCACCTCGATGATTTTGCTGATCATGCTGTAGGCCTTGTTGCTCCCCTCGGCGGTCACCGACGCGATCACGACGGTTCCATCGTCCTCGATGTTGATTTCGGCGCCCGAATCTTTCACGATCTGCCGGATGTTTTTCCCGCCGGGCCCGATGACGGCACCGATCATGTCTGTCGGAATCTTCAGCGTCGTCAGGCGCGGAGCATACTGCGAAAGTTCTTGCCGGGGCGCCTCAATCGCCGCGTTCATGATCCCGAGAATTTTCAGCCTGCCGTCGTGTGCCTGGGAGAGCGCCTTCTCAAAAATATCGAGGGAGATACCCTGGATTTTGATATCCATCTGAAATCCCGTAACACCATCCTTTGTACCGGCAACCTTGAAATCCATATCGCCGAGATGATCCTCATTGCCGAGAATATCGGTCAGGATCGCCACCCGGTCATTTTCCTTGATGAGACCCATCGCAATACCGGCGACGGCCTTTTTCACCGGAACTCCCGCGTCCATGAGCGAAAGCGAACCCGCACAGACAGTGGCCATGGACGATGAACCGTTCGACTCAAGAATATCCGACACGATTCTGATCGTGTAGGGAAAGTCCAGTTCCACAGGAAGCAGGTTCTTGAGGGACCGTTCGGCGAGATTCCCGTGGCCGATCTCGCGCCTCCCCGTTATCCCGAGTCTTCCGGTTTCACCCACCGAAAACGGGGGGAAGTTATAGTGAAGCATGAACCGCTTCGTCGTCTCGGGGAGCAACCCGTCGAGAATTTGCTCATCAACCTTTGTCCCAAGCGTCGTCGTGGTAAGACTCTGTGTCTCGCCACGCTGGAAAAGGGCTGAACCGTGCGTCCTCGGCAACAGACCCACCTCACAGGTGATCGGCCTGATGTCCGTGGTGTTCCTGCCATCGAGCCGTTTGCCCTCGTCGAGAATCATCCGGCGCATTTCCTCGTATTCAATATCGTGCAAGATTTCCTTGACCAGCCCTTCGTGAGCCTCCAGGATGAGCTGCGGATCCCCGGTCTTTTCCACACCGTATGCCGTCAGATCAAGAGCGGGGATCTTTTCGAGGAATTGCTGCCTGACTTTTTCGAACAGCTCCTCCGTCTCCCTGCTGCGTTCATCTTTTGACAGAACCTTGTGGGTCAGTCCGCGGATCTCCTGGCGTGCAAGGGAAGAAAGGAAATCATACAACGGCTTTTTGAGCGGAACCTCCTCAACAGCGCGTTTCGGGCGCCCGCATTCCTTCTGAAGCTCGATCTGAAGGCTGCAGATCTTTTGGATATGGTCATGGGCATACCGCAAAACCGAAAGTAAATCCGCCTCGGAAATTTCCTTCCCCTCCCCCTCAACCATGTTAATCGACGTCATGGTTCCGGCCACCGTGACGTCGATGTCGGATTTGTCGAGCTGGGAGAAGGTGGGATTGACAATGAACTCCCCCTCCACCCGGCCTATACGGATTTCAGCAACAGGGCCGTTGAACGGGATGTCAGATATCATCAGTGCCGCCGAGGCACCGATTGCTCCGAGGATGTCACCGTCATTTTCCTGATCGGACGAGAACACGGTCAGCATGACCTGCGTCTCGTACCTAAAATTCTCCGGGAACATCGGCCGGATCGGCCGGTCGATCAGCCGCGAGGAGAGGACTTCCTTTTCAGAAGGCCTTCCCTCCCGTTTTAAAAATCCCCCGGGGATTTTTCCCGCAGCCGCGGTCCGTTCCCTGTATTCAACCTGCAGGGGGAAAAAATCCTGACCCTCGACAGCTTCCTTGCTTGCGACAACTGTCGCGAGCACCATGGAATCGCCATACCGCACCATGACCGCACCATCGGCTTGTTTTGCAAAACGCCCCGTTTCAATGGAGAGCGTGCGACCGCCGATTTCCAGACTCTTTGTGATTATCATGTAGTTCCACCGACCCTTTCCATTCGATCGTAGTTCATCGTTATTCTGTTTCTGTCCTCGTTATTTCCGCAGATCAAGTTCTTGTATGAGCTTGCGGTATTTTTCTATATTCTTGCTCTGGAGATATTCCAGCAACCGTCTCCTCTTTCCGACCATTCTCAAAAGACCCTGACGTGAATGATGATCCTTCACGTGTGAGGCAAAATGCTCGGAGAGCTCATTGATCCTCTGGGTCAGCAAGGCAATCTGCACTTCAGGCGAACCTGAATCGGTTGCAGATTTCCCGTACTTCTTTATGAATTCCTGCTTTTGTTCCTTCGTAA
Organism: Bacteroidota bacterium; assembly: GCA_033854175.1. GTDB lineage: Bacteria > Bacteroidota > Ignavibacteria > UBA10030 > SZUA-254 > DATKPE01. The sequence goes on from JAWOKN010000018.1 coordinate 8,534, forward strand.
GCGGCATGAGTACTCCTTTAGTTAACTGTTGAAGATTGAGTTTCAAGTATAAAATTCACCGACTCAGCACGGTCGCGCTCAAGCTGAGCAATAAGTTCTTCTTTTGACGCAAATTTCCGTTCTCCACGCAAACGCTGGAGAAAATTTACCCTGATCTGCTCGCCGTACAGCGTACCGGTGAACTGAAAAATGTGGACCTCCAGCACACGCTCGTTTCCTTTGTCAAATGTCGGACGAACGCCGATGTCCATCATGCCGAAATACGGCTTTCCCGAGATGTCCAGGGAAACGACATACACACCCTCAAGGGGAATAACCTTCTGCTCGTCGGCCACCTGGATGTTCGCCGTGGGAAAACCGAGCAGGGCGCCCCGGCCATCCCCGTGCACCACCCGCCCGGAAAGCGAATACGGACGGAGCAGGCAGCGGCCCGCAAACCCGACATCACCCCGCAAGAGCATGTCGCGTATGCTGGAGCTTGATACCACCTCACCGTCGACTTTTACCGGTTCGACAATGGTCGGGGATATTCCGTGTTCGTGCGACAGCCTCTGCAATTCCTGAACCCCAGCTGCCCGGTCACGGCCGAACATGTGATCGTGCCCGATGATCATTTCGCGCGCCCCAAAACCCTTCACAATGTATTCCTGAAAAAAATCTCCCGGACTCAGACGCGAAAATTCATATGTAAAGTTGATGACACAAACACTCTCCAGACCAGCCGCCCGGAACAGCTCCAGGCGTTCCTCAAGCGTCGTCAGCAACCGGACCGGTCCCCTGCCCACAATCGTCCTTGGATGCGGTTCAAAGGTCACCACCATGGTCCGTAACCCCTTGCTCCGGCCATGCTCGAGAACCGTAGCCAGGATCGCACGGTGGCCGATGTGAACCCCGTCGAATGTCCCTACCGTGACGGCGGAGGCACCCTTGTTCGAATACTCATGTATTGATCGTACAACTTCCATTCGCTCTTTGGTTCATGCGTGCACTGCCGGGGTAATCCTGCTCATCCTGATAGACCTATCGGGGAGACTTCTGGGGATCGTCTTTGTGGAGTTGCTTGATGAGACGGTCAATATTTTCAACCCGATCGAGCGTCTCATCAAGATAAAAGTGTACCTCGGGGGTAAACTTTAACCGCATCTGTCCGCCGATGAAGCTGCGGATTTCGGGGATGCGCGCCTCGAGCATTTTCATCGTCTGATCCTTCACATTCTGCGCTCCCATGATGCTGACATAGACCTTCGCTATCCGCAGATCGGACGTAATGTGGACATCCGTGACCGTGATAAAACCCAGCGAGCTGTCACGGAATTCACGTGAAAGATACATGCCGACTTCTTCCTTCAGGAGCGAGGCTACCCGTTCTGTTCTCATTGTCATAAGTATAACCCGTCTACAATTTTCGCTGTGTCTCAATGATACGATATGCTTCAAGGGTGTCCCCGACCTTGATGTCGTTGAAATTCTCGAGCGAGAGGCCGCATTCAAAACCCGACTCGACGTCACGTACATCATCCTTGAACCTCTTCAGCGATGCCAGCGTGCCCTCGTAGACCACGATGCCATCCCTGATCATGCGGACCCTGTTATTCCTGCTGATTTTCCCGTCCTGGACGTAACAACCTGCGACCGTCCCGACTTTCGGTACACGGAAGATCTCGCGCACCTCGATACTCGCCGTGATCTCCTCCTTCTTCTCCGGCGTCAGAAGACCTTCAAGGGCTTTCCTGACGTCCTCGATGGCGTCATAGATGATGTTGTACAAACGGATATCCACCACTTCCTGTTCCGCCAGACGACGAGCGTTGAGATTGGGACGGACATGAAAACCGATGATCACCGCTCCCGATGCGGCCGCCAGCAAAACGTCCGACTCGGTGATGGTCCCGACGGCACGATGAATGACGTTGATCCGGACCTCCGGATGAACAATCTTCATCAGCGAGTCGGCAAGTGCGCCAACGGAGCCATCGACATCGCCCTTGACGATGACCTTCAGTTCCTTGACCTCCCCATCCTGAATTTTTTTGGAGATGTCGTCCAGAGACATGCTCCGGATGAGCCGGAAATCCTGCTCGCGTTTCAACTGTTGCCGGTGGAGGCTGATCTCCCGCGCCTCACGGTCACTCTCCAGCACAAAGAACGTATCTCCCGCCTGAGGGACACCGTCAAATCCGAGTATCTGCGCCGGAGTGGAGGACTTCGCAACCTCGATCCTTCTCCCCCGCTCATCATACATCGCCCTGACACGCCCGCTCTGTATACCGGCCACGAATGCATCCCCGATCTTCAGCATGCCCCTCTGCACGAGCACCGTTGCCACAATACCCTTCCCCTTGTCGACCTTGGCCTCGATGACCGCGCCACGTGCGGCAATAACCGGATTGGTCTTCAGATCAAGAAGCTCCGCCTCCAGGGAAATCTTCTCAAGCAAAAGATCAATGTTCTTACCCGTCCTTGCGGAGATCTCTACACATTGGTATTTCCCTCCCCAATCTTCCACAAGGATGTTCCGCTCCGACAGCTGCTGGCGGATACGGTCGGGATTTGCATCGGATTTATCGGTCTTATTGATCGCAATAATGATCGGTACATTGGCGGCCTGAGCGTGGCTGATCGCCTCGACGGTCTGCGGCATGACGTTATCGTCGGCGGCCACCACGAGAACGACAATATCGGTCAGCTGCGCCCCGCGTGCACGCATCGCGGTGAACGCTTCATGACCGGGAGTATCAAGGAAGGTGATGTACTTCGTGGGCCCCACAGCCACCTGATATGCCCCGATGTGCTGCGTGATTCCACCTGCCTCACCCGCCACGATGTTGCTCCGACGGATATAATCGAGAAGAGAGGTTTTTCCATGGTCGACATGACCCATGATGGTCACAATGGGCGGCCGAGGCTGAAGTGTGGCCTCGTCTTCCGGCTCTTCCTCGAATTTATCCTCCTCCTGCTCGGAGAAGAATTTCACCTCGAAGCCGAACTCATCCGCAACCAGCGTTATGGTATCCTTGTCCAGCCGCTGGTTGATGGAGACCATCAGGCCGAGCTCGATGCACTTCTTGATGACATCGGCGACGCTCACCCCCATAAGATTGGCCATCTCATGCACGGAAACGAATTCCGTCACGCGGAGGATCGACTGCTCCTTTGCTTTTTCTTCAAGCTCCTTCTGCTCCTGGAGAAGCCTCTTTTCCTTCCGCTTCTTCTTGAAATTGGCTCGCTGAACAACCGCAGTGTCATCCATTTCAGCCAGCGTCCGCTTGATCGCTTCCTCGACTTCCTCCTGATCAACTTCCTGGAATTTCAGTTTTTTCTTCTTCTTCGCCTTCCGGAGCAATTCATCGGTCTCTTCAACCGCAGCAGGCGTTTCAGTCTTTATCCGCTTCTTTTTCTTTTTCTTCTTCTTCAGCAGATCCTCGCCTGTTTCCGCATGTGCAGGCTCAGCAGGCTGTGTGCCTTCCAGGATCGCCGTGGCTCTGTTGATCTCCTCAAGATCCACCTTGCCCTTGATTTTCAGACCCATCTTAGGTCCCCTGCGCGCCACGAAGTCGGGCTTATCCTTCGCCGCCGCCGGTGGTTTCTCCGGAGCGGGTTGCGGAGCTTCCGCCTTCCGCGGCGGTTCCGTCACGGCTGGTTCCCCCGGCGGCGCACCTGCCTGGATCTTGTCCTGGGGTTGCTGCTGGGGTGGCTCGGTAACGCTCGGCGCCGGGGCGCTCTCAGGCGCCGCAGCCGCCATCGGCGGTGCGGCAGCCTCTGGGATTTCCTGCGGTACAGGCTGGGGCGGCGCCACAGGCGCCTCCTCGGTCACGGCGGCTTTTCGTACCGTTTTGGTTTTCGTGGCCTCGGCCGGTGCGGCTGCCTTCGGCTCGGCCTTTTTCCGGGCATCCCGGATCGTCTGGATTTTTCGCTGGTGCTTCTCCGCGACCTCTTTGTCCTTCTTGAAATGCGATGAAATATCCTGCATCATCGCGTCCGTGACCACGGACATGTGGCTTTTTACCGTATGTCCCTTTTTCTTCAGGTACTCGATCAGCGTCTCGTGAGAGATGTTGATCTCTTTCGCGATCTGATAGATCTTCTTATTTGCTTGAGATCGTTCCGTCATGAGTTCAGTTACTCTTCAGGTTCTTTTTCCGTTTCCTTGCGTTCAGCCGACGGCGGCACGGCATTCGCCTTTGAAGCCGCTTCCTGGTCCAGGAGCAATTCTTCCTCCTCCTCTTCCTCAACATCCGCCTCCTCAAGTTCGCGCATCATCATGGATTTTATCTGCCCGATTTTCTCCTCGGTCAGCCCTTCAATCTGCAGCAGGCTCTCCGATGTGGCCTCAATGACCTTGCGCGCCGTGTCGAATCCTTCGTCGACAAGCCTCTCGAAGAGCGGTTCCCCGAGCTCTTCCCGGAATTCGTCGAGATCCATGTCGTATTCCTCGTCCACCCCTTCGCGGACAAGATTGATTTCGTACCCCGTCAGCTTTGATGCGAGCCTGACATTCTGGCCGTTCCGGCCGATTGCCAGAGAGACCTGATCCCTGTCGACATGCACGGTTGCCGACTTGGCCCCTTCGTCAATGTTGATGGTCTTGAGTTTTGCCGGAGCCAGGGCACGCTGGATGAAGGTGGTCGGATTATCCGAGAAGTTGATGACATCGATGTTTTCATTGTTGAGCTCCCGGACAATAGCGTGAATCCGTACTCCTTTCATCCCGACACAGGCTCCCACCGCATCAATACGGTCATCATGAGATTCGACTGCCACCTTCGACCGTTCACCGGCTTCCCGGGCCACAGCCTTGATCTCAATGATGCCATCGTAAATTTCCGGGATCTCGATCTCGAAGAGCTTCGCGAGGAATTTCGGGTCCGAACGGGAGATGATCACCTGGGGACCCGACGCGGTCTTCCGCACCTCCTTGACAATCGCACGCAGCGTCTCACCCTTGCGGTAACGTTCCCGCGCGATCTGTTCCATTTTTGGGAGGAGCAGCTCGTTCCGGTTGTGGATGACGAGAATTTCACCTTTCCGCACCTGATAGATTTCCCCGACGACGATTTCACCAACGGTCGTGCTGTACTCGTTATAGATAATTTCTTTTTCGACCTCCTTGATCCGCTGATTCAGGTTCTGCTTCGCGCTGACCACAAGCCGCCGGCCGAAACTCTGAAGATCAACCACCTCCACGAAATCATCACCGACCTCGAGCGGCTCGTCGGTCTTGCGCCGCACGGTTTCAAGATCGATCTCTTTCGTCGGATCCGTGACGTTCTCCACAATTGTTTTCTCGAGATAGATTTCTATGTCACCTTTATCCATGTTGACCACGACGTCAAACCGGACTTCCTGACCGTATTTCTTCCGCACCATCATCGCGAAAACATCCTCAATGATGCCGGCAAGCATGTCTTTATCCATCCGCTTCTCCCTCACCATCTGGGAGAACGATTCCACAATTTCGTAGTTCATTCGATCCTCATGATATAATGCAACGTCAGCCTGTTCCCGGTCCTACCACGGTAGACAGATACGGCTGCTTTCAATTTCAGAAAACCTTACCATCCGCCTCTCACCTTGGCCGATATCAAGAGCAAGCCCGTCATCCAGTACTTCAACCAGTGTCCCGGTCACACTCTCTTCGCCGCCTTCACCCCGCACCCGGACGACCAATTTCCTTCCCACGTTATGCGGATATTGACGGCGATCCTTGATCGGCCTGTCCGCACCGGGCGATGAGACAACGAGATGATATCTGCCTTGAATAATATCACGCCTGTCAAACTCCTTGGCGATCTCTCTGCTGATCTCCGCACACCGCGCCGTTGAAATTCCTTCCGGCGTATCAAGGAATATTTCAACGCTCATGTTCTTCTTGTCCCCGCGGATACCAAGATCCACGATAAATGAACCCTTTGCATCCACAATCGGTTGAATCAGCGCTTCAATTTCCTGTAGAAGTGACATCCTGCTAGATTGAGTATTGCCGTATTTTGCGCATTCAGACCATATTCAACAAAAAAAGTCCCTTAGGTGGGACTTTCTGAGCGTGAGGACGCTGATAATATAACAAGAGATTAATTCAATTGCAAATTCATTTAATAATTTTACCCCGTTTCCCTCGGTGATCTTTTTTCGAATTTTTTCCAGGCCTTGCGTATATGCTCCGGAACCCTCACCGGCCGGTTATTTCGCTTGTTGAGCCAGACATGATGTGCCCTGTTCTCTGCGATAATGAAACCCTTCACGGCATCAACGATCAAACCCTCAAAGATGAAACTCGAATTGTTGATCCGGCTTATCCTGGTGTAGACCTTCAATAACTGCCCGTATCTGGCGGAATATCTGTAGGTTATCTCATTTTTTACAATGACAAATTTAGCATCCCCGCATATGGAATGCGCATCGATCCGTATACCAAGATTTTTGATGTATTCGATCCTCCCCACCTCCAGATAGAGGAGGTAATTCACGTTATGAACAATCCCCTGCCAGTCGACCTCGTAATTTCTCACCCTTATGGATGTGAAAAACTTGAATGATGAAAGCTTCATCCCAATACCTCAACAATACACTCAGCCGCACTTCTCACCTCCTCCATGGAAACATCCAGGTGCATCACCGCCCTTATGCAAGAATGCCCTTCAGGTGTCATCAGTATTCCCTTGTTTTTCAATGACATGAGAAGTTCATTTTGACTTAATCCGGTTTTCTCTATGTTCACAATCACCATGTTCGTTTCGATATCCCCCAAGTTCAAACCCAGTTTTTTAACACTGCTAATCCGCTCACCGAAGATCCTTGCCTTGCGATGATCCTCCTCCAGGCGTGTTATGTTATGATCCAGTGCGTAATTGGCGGCGGCTGCCAGTATTCCCACCTGCCGCATCCCACCCCCAAAAATTTTCCTGTACCTGCGCGCCGATTCGATGAATCCGGCATCACCCAGGATCATCGATCCAACCGGAGCACCCAGACCCTTTGAGAAACAGACCGAAACCGAATCGAAATATTGCGCGTACTCCCTGACCGGAATACCCGTCGCCACCGATGCGTTCCATAATCGTGCTCCGTCGAGATGCATGAAAATCTTCCTGCTCCGGACAAATTCACTCACCTTTCTGATTGCTTCGAGTTTGAGTACACTACCCGCGGAACGCCCGTGCGTGTTTTCCAGACAGACGAGTTTCGTCCTCGGCATGTAATAGACATCCGGCCGGACCGCATCCTCAATGTCCTTCAGGGAGATCATGCCCCTCGCAGCCGGCAGTGTTTTCATCTGGACGCCCGAAAGAAGCGACGGAGCAGCGGTTTCATAGACGCAGATATGGGAATTCTCATCAACAATGATCTCATCGCCGGGATTTGTCTGCACCTTGATGCAGAGCTCGTTTCCCATCGTCCCGCTCGACACAAATAATCCCCCCTCTTTTCCGAAAAGTGCGGCCATCCGCTCCTGGAGCCGGTTGACCGTCGGATCCTCACCAAACACATCGTCACCGACTTCGGCATTCATCATGGCATCGCGCATTTCCCGCGACGGCCGCGTCACGGTGTCGCTTCGCAGATCAATGTACTTCATCGAGTTGTCTCCTCCTTAATGAGATGTATAGCTGTGTTCCGAGGGCCGACATGAGGATAAATCCGGAAACAACAACCGAGAGTTCTGCAAACCAGTCCCCATGTTCGGTGTAAAACGTCTGATCATCCCTCAGAGCGATCTCCTGGGTCAGGATCGCCTTCGTGAAAATCTTTGTCGATGTGACAATCCTCCCGTACGGATCCACGGCACACGAGATGCCTCCGTTGGCACATTGGATGATCCACCGGTGGTTCTCCACGGCCCGCAGGACGGCGTATTGCTCGTGCTGGTATGCCCCCGATGTGTTTCCCCACCAGCTGTCATTCGTGATCACTGTCAGAAACTCCGCCCCCCGGCGTACGAAGGCGGCGACAAAACCGGGATAGATGGACTCATAGCAGATCAGATTTGAAAACCTGACCTCCCGTCCGTCCCTGAGGAGGTATCTGAAAACGGTCGTGTCCTTCCCTATACCCCATCCTCCGAGACCGAAATTCCACTTCATGGCGTTCAGAAAGCTCAACTCTTCCGAGAACGGAACCCGCTCGGCAAACGGCACCAGACGGATCTTCGCGTATTTTTGCAAGGTGGAATTTCCGGGTTCCAGGAGGAGGGAACTGTTGAACGTTTCGTAATATTCCCCCGTCAGCGACCGCTTGCTGCTCTTCGGTATTTTGCTGTTCCCGCGGTAATAGATAATGTCCGGGATCCCGGTCAGCAGGGCTGTGTTGACGGAATCGACAACATGCCGGACGGCCGCGTAGTAATATTGATTGCTTGGATGGAGAAGATAACAGGGAACCGCCGTCTCGGGCCAGATGATCAGATCAACCGGCCGTTGTGCGACCTGCTTCGTCATCCCGGATAATATCGACAGTGAAGAATCAGGGTTATCCTGCCACTTTTCAAACGGATCGATGTTCGGCTGTATCACGCCAACCCGCACAACCCTCCCCGTGTCATCGGGCTCAAGGTCCGACAGCCGCCTGTTACCATACCACTCCACGCCGAGATAGAGGAGGGTAAGTAAGGCCAGACTGGATATCACCAGGGGCGACATGATGGCTCTCCTCCCTGAAATGATCTCCCGGCTGAGAAGATAGATGCCGACGTTGGTGAGGACTATCCAGAATGACAGACCGTAGGCCCCCGCAAGTGAGGTGATCTGCACGGCCGCCAGGTCGTAGGTCTGGGTGTTCGCAAGGACCAGCCAGGGGAACGAAATCTGGGTCGCCGAATGAAGATATTCAAACGCCGTCCAGATGAACGGAAAGGAGACAAGCGCGGTGGGAAGATTGAATTTCCGGCGGATGGGAATAAATACGACAAGCGGAAGGCAGAAAAAAAACGGATGGACCAGAAGAAGCAGCGCCCCCCCCACCATCATGTACCAATCCTTTGCGGCAAAAAATCCGCCGGCCCAGTACAATGTGACCAGGTTCAGGACAAAAAACATCAGATAGCCGAACCGGATGATTTTCCCGTAGGAGTTCAGGAGATCCATGAGCCTCAACAGGGGTACGAGGCTGAAAAAGGCCAGCCACCCGAGATGAAACGGCGGAAATGCCAATCCGAGAAGGATCCCGCCCGAGATGGCCAGGATCAGCCGGAGGGAGGGTTTTTCATTCGCGTCCATGCTCTTCACCCGAAGAGGGTGGCACCGTGATGGACCTGCGGAGCATTTTCCGTTCAATAAACAGCCACACGCCAATCAGGAGATAGGCAAGCAGAGCCCCGAGAAGTGCGCCACCGAGAATGTCTGAAGGATAATGGACCCCGGCAACAACCCTGGAAAGAGCAACGGCAGATGCAAGGAGGAAGAGCCCCGGTCTCCATCTTTTAAAAAAATACGAAACAAACGTCGCTATCGCAAATGAATTTGTGGCGTGCGACGAAGGAAATGAATAACCGCTGCCACAGGGAAAAAGAAGATGCACCTGCTCCACAACCTGCCGGCCAGCGATGACGTGACACGGGCGCGGTCTTGCGATCAGTTTTTTTACCAGCGTGCTGCTTGTCTGATCGCTCAAGGTGACCAGCGGTATAATCATGAGAGCGACCACCTTCCCCTTGGTGCCCCCTCCGAAAAAGAGCATCAGCCACAACACCGACAGGAGGGAAATACCGTACCAGGTTTGCGTCAGGTTTGAAAAAAAGGGGAAGATGAGGTCCGAGAGCGGGTTCGCGAGGGTGACGTTGATAAAATGGAAAAGGGCCAGGTCAATCGAATAAAAAAAATCAGCCATTGCAGTGACTTCAGATCTCAGTGTTCGGAAATGACGCGCTCGCCGGAGTATCGTTTCTCACAGATCCAGGTGGAGTTGTTTCTGCTGAACTGACGCGATCGCATACGCAGCTGCCCCCTCCCCCATGCCGATGAAGCCCAGTTCCTCGTTTGTGGTGGCCTTGACCGATACCTGATCGATCCCGATCTCCAGACACTGGGACACGTTCTCACGCATTTTCTTTACGTAAGGGCTGATTTTCGGTTGCTGGAGGAGAACCGTGGAATCCATATTGATGATTTCAAAATTATTCAGCCGGATTAACTCTCCCACGTGTCGAAGAAGGACAAGACTCGATATGTCCTTAAACCGCGGGTCGGTGTCGGGAAAATGGCGGCCGATATCACCCAGGGCAGCCGCACCAAGAAGCGCATCGGCAAATGCATGGCATAAGACATCGGCATCCGAATGCCCCACCAGTCCCTTGATGTAGGGAATTTCCACCCCCCCGATCACCAACCGCCTGTTGACAACCATCCGGTGGACATCATATCCGAACCCGATTCTCATATGCTGATCCATGCCCCCAAGAAAATCCTATTCAATAAAAAATCCGTCATACCGGTGACCGACGGTTCCCCATACAATCTGAAGATCCGTGACGTGCGCCGATCTCGGCCCGATACGTAATTCACCGATGAACGCCTCGACCGCGGACTTCTCTCCTTCGGCGATGACTTCGACATTTCCGTCGTATAAGTTCCGAACCAGCCCGTTGAGTCCGAATTGCCGTGCCCGGTTTGAGGCGAAAAACCGGTAACCGACGCCCTGAACCAGTCCGGCAACGACAATGTGTGCGGAAACTTCCATGCGGAAAATTTTATGCACAAATAATACGATGAAAATGAGTTAAAGTCAACTGGCAAAAATTTCCCTTTTCAGGAACGCCGACAGGTCTGACAACTCCGAGGTGAGTAACCCGATGAGGATCATTACTCCGCCCACGACCCCGAGAGCTCCTATGACTTCACCCCTCACCGCGTAGGCGAGTATTCCGGCAATGACGGGCTCCATGGCAAAAATAATCGCAGCCCTCGTGGGCGTCGTGTCCCCCTGGAAACGGGTCTGTATCAGCATGGTGATGATCGTCGCAAAAAGCGTGAGATATCCGAGGGAGACGATGAATTCTGTCGACCAGACAATACGCACATGTTCAAAAACGAGGCCCGCTATGGAGGCACCCACCGCGCAGAAGCCGAACTGAATGAACGTCAGCTGAATTTTCTCGGGATCACCGGATACATAATCGAGATAGACGATGTAGCAGGCAAAAAGAACTGCACAGACAAGTGACAGAAGATCTCCCCTGTTGAATGCCGAGCCTTCCGGGGATGTCAACATGTACAGCCCGACTGTCGACAGGACGACGCCGAGGATGTTGCCGAGGGTGATTGTCCGCGCAGGCCCCGGTTTCCATCTGTAAAACAAAAACTGCATGACCGGCGTGAGGATCGTCAGAAATCCAGTGAAAAAAGCGGATTTCGATGCGGTGGTGTACTGAAGACCAATCGTCTGCGCCAGGAAACCCGCCAGGAGGAAGAACCCCAGCACGGATCCCCGCCAGAGCGTTTTCATCGAATACCGTATCAGTTTCCTGTAAAATACGGCGAAGGTCAGGACGGTCGCCAGGCCGAACCGCAACGCCGTGTACCAGAGAGGGGAATTGTGTTCGAGAATCCCCTTTGTCACCACGAAGGTGCTTCCCCAGACGAACGTAACGAGAAAAAGTAAAATTTCAGCCCGGCGTTGCGGTGGGATCATCTCACGGAATGCACGAATCGAGCTTCAGGAGGGATCACGACAAGAAAGGTTGTGCGCGACCGGTCATGCATGCGGCTGACCAATCACGGATTCCTCCCACACCTTTCCGGTCTCGTAATCATGAAAAAGACGGCCCCAGTGGGTGTTCTTCTTCCACTCCTCGAACGTCTTGCGGTCCTTCAGGGGCCAGCGGTAGTAATCATGATAGGCTTCGGATCCAAAAATGAAGACATTCACCAGCGGGGTGTGGAAGAACAATTTCTGGAATTTCGCCATCGGCCCGAACCAGAGAAGATCACCCACGAGACTCGCCCCATTGTCGCCGACAGTGAAACCCCACGATTCATTCGAAATATCAGCACCGACGATTTCGATGTCGCGGACATCACCCACCCCCAGCCCATCCCCGTGGGCGACATTGATGTATTCGATGTCCAGAGGATCAAAACCCATCATTTTCGCGGCGACCGCGTCAATCGCCACCTGATCGGCACTGGCGAGGATGTAATCTTTTACCACCGGATACATCGTCCGCGGACCCGGGCCGTTACCGGCAGTCGTCCCGTCCATCACCGCGAAGATACCCGAATGAATTTCTTTCTGAATGGCCAGAAGATCAACCAGCGTCCTGTGGATCCAGCTGTGCGTATAATGCCGTTTCGTGTTCAACAGTCCGCCGAACGCGTTCTTCATCGCACCGGTCGTCGTCGTGTAGATATGGCATTTCATCGTCGGAAGATGGACGATGTTCTTTCCAAGAAAATATTCAGGGATGGTGATCCCTTCGGGATAGATCTTGTGCAGGACATGCATGGGGGATTTTGGCTCGTAGTTGATCCACCGGATGTCCGATTGCTTGAAATTGTAGAGAACAGGGATGTCGTAGCGCTTGAATATGGGTACATAGTTATTCAAATCCTCCCCCTTGAACGCGTTCGTCACGACAGTCTTGTTCTGGACACAGACAAGATCCGAAAATCCCGCGTTCCGGAGGCCCTTGATCGTGCCCTCCATCTGCCACGGGGTGGTATTCGCCGCCGGAAAGGGAAAATGCCAGGAGATGTTGTCTTTCAGGATCGTCGCCGAATCGGCCGAAAGGGCGGTGTCAATCCCCCCAAGACGCAGAAGGAGTTCGTAATCATGCAAAATTGTCGCGGGGGTGGTTTTAAGAACAGAGACCTTCGATTTCGGCATAGATTATTTTCCGTAAATGATGATACTCGCAGTAAGTATCCAGAGCATGATGTTCACCAGCAACGGTAGATCCGTCAGCGCGAGCCGTGTCGGGTTTCCACCTTCAACTTCACGGTGGACAAGATATAAATAACGAAATATTCCATAAAGAACAAACGGGACGGTGTAGATGAGTCGGTTCGTCCCGAACTTCCTCACCGTTTCCTCGGAAATCGCGTATAAGGCATACGACATCACGGTCGAGGCTGTCACGATCCCGATCATCTGATCGAGAAAATACGGGCTGTAGTACCGGAGAACCGACCGGTGCGCATCCGCCCGCGTGTCAAGAACGGTCAGCTCATGCCTCCGTTTGCTGAATCCCAGGAACAACGATAATAACACCGTGCAGATCAGAAGCCATTCGGACGTCGGGACATCGATCACGACCGCACCGGCGATCACCCTCAGGACAAAACCGGCCGAAATCGTCATGACGTCGAGAATAACCACATTTTTCAGGAAAAAGGAGTAGAGGACATTGATGATCACATAGGCAACCACAATCAGGGCGAATGAGGTCTTGAGAAGAAATGAACCCGTAATCCCCGCGGCAAGCAGGATCAGAAACACCACGATCGCAACCCGCGGAGAGAGACGCCCCGATGGGAGGGGACGCTTCGACTTTTCGGGGTGGAGTTTGTCGCTTTCCAGATCGGTCAGATCATTCAGGACGTAGACACCGCTGGCCGTAAGTGAAAAAAGGAGAAAGGCTGCGGTGACCTCAGACAAAAAACTGGCATGAAAGAGGTTTCCGGAAAAGATCAGGGCCGCGTAAATGAAGAAATTTTTTATCCATTGCTGCAGCCTCAGGGAAGCAATGATATATCGCAGCTTGTTAGTCACAATCAAAACACTGCGGGTTCTTCATAGACACCAAATACTTCCGCAAGAGCATTGCACATTTCACCGAGCGTGACATAGGCGTGCGTGCAGTCAATGAGACACGGGATGAGGTTGCCGCCGTCCGATCCTGCCTGCCGCAGGGCGTCGAGCGTTTCCGCGACTCGCCCGGCGTCACGGCCCGCACGGACATCACTGAGCCGTCTGCGCTGCTTCACCTCGACCTCGGGCGATATGGTGAGCAGGGGAATCTCGATCTTCTCCTCCGGTTCCACGAATTCGTTGACACCGACAATAATTTTCTCCTTCCGGTCCAGTTCCTGCTGATACCGATACGCGGCGTCTGCAATCTCCCGCTGGAAGAATCCTGCCTCGATCGCCGCAACGACACCGCCGAGAGCGTCGATTTTTTCAAAATACGCCTCCGCCTCCTTCTCCATCCTGTCCGTCATCGCCTCGACGAAATAACTCCCCGCAAGAGGATCGATGGTGTTGGTGACACCGATCTCGTGTGCGATAATCTGCTGCGTCCGGAGTGCGATCTTGACGGCTTTTTCGGATGGAAGCGCAAGTGTCTCATCCATCGAATTGGTATGGAGCGATTGCGTACCGCCTAATACACCCGCAAGTGCCTCATACGCCGTCCGGACGATGTTGTTTTCGGGTTGCTGCGCGGTCAGCGAACAACCGGCTGTCTGTGTGTGGTACCGGAGCATCCAGGAACGGGGATTTTTCGCGCCATACTTGTTCCGCATCCTCCGCGCGTAAATCCTCCGCGCCGCCCTGAATTTTGCTATCTCCTCGAAAAAGTCGAGATGGGAATTGAAAAAATAGGAAAGACGCGGAGCAAAATCATCAATATCAAGCCCCTTGGCCATCCCTGCCTCAACATACGCAAATCCGTCCGCAAGCGTGAATGCCAGCTCCTGCACCGCGGTCGATCCCGCCTCACGGATGTGATATCCGCTGATCGATATCGGGTTCCATTGCGGCATCTCGCGCGTGCAGAATTCAAACATATCCGTGATGATTCTCATCGAGGGTGAAGGAGGATAAATCCATTCCTTCTGGGCAATGTACTCCTTGAGGATGTCAGCCTGAATCGTCCCGCGCAACTGGTCCAAACGCGCCCCCTGCTTCAGGGCAACGACAACGTAGAGGGCCAGGAGCATCGCGGCAGGAGCGTTGATGGTCATTGATGTCGATATGTCCGCGAGCCGGATACCCTTGAAAAGAACCTCCATATCGGCAAGCGAACTGACCGAGACACCGCAAATCCCCACCTCCCCCTCGGACTGGGGATCATCGGCATCACGCCCCATGAGCGTCGGCAAATCGAAGGCCACGGAAAGACCATGCTGGCCACGCGTCAAAAGATAATGATATCGTTCGTTGGTGTCCTCGGGCGTTCCAAAACCGGCAAATTGCCGCATGGTCCATAACTTGCCGCGATACATCGTCGAATGGATTCCACGCGTATAGGGGAACTCGCCGGGATAGCCCAGATCGGTCAAATAATTGATATGCGCGATATCCCCGGGTGTGTAGAGGATGTTGACGCTTTCACCCGATATCGTGGTAAATTTTAAAGGAAGAATCTTTGCAGACGAGACTTTCTGTCTCCAGGTACTTTCCATATCACCTGCCTTATCCCGTTTATTCGTCTCCATATTCCTCAAAATCGCTGAAATTTATTGAATTCCCCGTCATTTAAGATACGAATTCATGCGGATTATTCAAATTCGGTTCAACAGAGGTGCAGCCCGAAAACGAAGAACCTTCTGCCCGCCCCCCGTGCGCCCCCGATGAGGAATTCAGGCGGACGGAATATTCGCGCATTCTCCTCCTTTCCCCAACCACAGGCATGGATGCAGACAGCCGATAGGTCCCCTCCAACCCCGGAGATTCGTCAACTAAGACAGACTTTCCTTTGGGGATTAATAATAACGCAACCCGGGATACAGGATGTTGATGCATCGGAGATGAATCGGCGGAAAAATGGAACCGAAGAGGTTCCAGGCAAGAAATAAACCGATGATGACAAGGGGCGAGCGGCGGACAAGGATCAAATATTTCCGCGCCGTCGTTCCGGGCAGGATGAGAGGAACAATACCACTCCCGTCGAGAGGCGGAAACGGTAAAAGGTTGAACAGAAAAAGGAGGAGATTCAAGGAGAACATGATGCTGAAAAATGTGGCAACGGGCGCGAACAATCCCGGATCGGTGGCGGCGGTGATGTGGGAAAACGTGATCCTCGCCGGGGGATAAAACAGCTGATAGACAACACCCAGTCTGATCGCAAGCCCGGCTCCGGCAACCAGACAAAGATTCATTGCAGGTCCGGCGAGCGCCATGAGCCCCGACCGCCTCGGGTGCTGAAATGACCATTCAAAATTATAGGGAACACTCGCCCAACCGATCATCCATCCTCCAAAAACATACGACAAGAGGGGAACGATGACCATGCCAAAGGGTTCCCGGCGAATATGCGGGAGTGGATTGAGTGTCACATGCCCTCCCTCGTATGCTGTCACATCCCCAAGCCTCATGGCCGTGTAGGCATGCGAGGCTTCATGAAATGTGGTCGATGCTACAAACGCCAGATACCAGAGCATCCCCTCGAAGATTTTCGTGGAGTCAATCATCGGGCGTCATCGCTTGAGATCCCCTCCCGGGAGGATCATGAAACCGGAAATATCTGGTGTCATATGATGTCTATTTCATCAAAGTCATTTTTTTGACGTCAGTAAATCCGGTATGACCGCCTCTTCCGGGGAAGGGGTTCGCAGCATCGAGTTTGTAAAAAAAGATACCGCTCGGAAGCCTGCTCGCATCATACGATATGTGGAACGTGCCCGGACCCTGGTTCGCATCGACGAGCGACGCGACGCGTTGTCCCAGCGTGTTGTAGACATTCAGCCGGACATGCGATCGGGCCGCGAGTGAATATGTCAATATCGTTGTTGAATTAAACGGATTCGGATAATTTTGGTACAAGGAATAGGCAAGCGGGGCCTCCGATTCCCTCTTCACATCGTCCGAGATCCGTTGCTGATACTTCACCAGGGTGAACACGCTCCAGGTTTGTCCCGACGTGGTCCCGGCCACAATGACGCCGGTGTCGCTGTCAATGACAAGATCCGCGGGGACAATACTCGCATTGTGGGATTCAGACATCCGCGCGGTCCAGAGAATATTCCCGGATGTATCATATTTCAATGTTATGGCGTCCGATATACCGTTTGAGTCCGTGCTCACACCGGTCATATAGATCTTCCCGGCCCGGTCCAGGACCATTTTTTTCAGCAGATTATCGCTCGAGGGTGCCCCGCTGTACCTCTGCACCCACTCCTGCTGTCCGTCAGGGGTATATTTGATGAGGATGAATTCCGGGTAGGTAAAATAGGCATTGTAGCTTGTGCCAGCGACATAGATATCCCCGTTCTGTCCCACCGCTACCGACACGGGTTCGTCCCTGTTGTTCGCGGGTCCGTTGTAGAGGGCGACCCATTTCTGAACTCCCGCGGTGTCGTATTTCACCGTGACGATATCGTGCTCCGTCGTGGCACTTAATGTCCAGCCCGTCACGTAGATGTTCCCGTCAGAATCCGCCGCGATCGCTACCGGACGGTCATCCAGATGAGAGGGGCCGTCATAGATCGCAGCCCACCTTTGGGTTCCGGTCGGTGAATACTTAACGGTGGCAAAATCCGTCGAACGGCGGCCGTTTCCACTTAATCCTGTCACATAGACGTTTTCGGACCTGTCAACCACCAGTGCAGTCATAAGGTCATTATCATCGTATGCGTCGTTGTACTGCGCCGACCACTGCTGAATGCCCGCGGGGGAGTATTTTACCGTGCTGAAATCGAAACCCGTTCCTTCATTGTAGGTGTAGCCGGATACATAGACCGACTGCAGCCCGCTTACCGCAAGATGCGTTGCGAAGTTGTAGCTGCTCCCCGTCGCGCTGAAAGTTTTCGTCCAGTCGATCATCCCTTCGGGCGTGTACTGCATCGTGAGATAATTGAAGGAGGGCGCGCCGATTTCCTGGTCGTACCCGGTAATGACCAGGTTCCCGTTACCCATCATGTCGATGTCCCTCCCGATGTTCAGACTGTTGGCAGTCCCCTCATAGTAGTCACTCCAGATCTGGTTCCCGCCGTCATCACACTTGAACGTCGAACATGAGATCGACAGATTGGCACTCTCGCTCTGCCCCGTAACATAGACATTTCCGTCCGGATCGGCGGTCACCGCACCCGTCATATCGCCGCTCGTCCCGGGGCCGTCATATCGCACCGGCCATGACTCGATGGGCGGAAAGAGATATTTTATGATTGCAAAATCATACCCCGTCTGATCGTCGTAACTTGTGCCCCCGACAAATACGTTCGCACTGGAATCGACGACGATGCCGACTGCCTCATCGTCCAGACTCGAAGATCCATCGTACCGCTGAATCCACTGCAGGGCACCGTAGATATCATACTTCAACGTCGCAATATCGATTCCTGATCCGGAACCCAGGCTGTTGCCGACCACATAGATATCCCCGGCAATGTCTGTCGTCAACGAGACGGCATAGTCGCTTCCATGGACTGGTCCGTCGTACTCCGCCCTCCAGGCGAGAACACCCGACGTATCATACTTCAACGTCAGAAAATCGAAACTCGACGCTGCATGATATGCCATTCCTGCAATGACCGGAAAACCCTTGGGATCAAGCACGAGCCCCATCGGCTCCTTGTCGGATGTTTCGTTCCCCTGATAAATTGCATTCCAGATGAGATCCCCCGCCGTCGTGTATTTCAGCAACACGACGTTTGATGAGGTTTCCCCGCCATAGATTTTCCCGGTTACGTAAACGATATCATTGACATCGACGGCGATTGCCCGCCCGTAGTCCGCACCGTCCCCGGGTCCGTTGAAATACTTCGCCCATTGCTGCACACCGTTTGTGTCATACTTCAACAGCAGAATGTCATTCGACGTGTTCGGACGGACCGTGGTTCCCGTGATGTAGATATTCTGTTCGTGATCCATCGCGATACCGGAGGGAATATCGTCGTGGTTGTACCAGAAATTGTACCGGCTTGCCCAGAGCAGATAACCATCCGGAGTGTATCGCAGCGTGACAATATCGTTGAAGGTGTTCGGGCTGTAGCTTGTACCGGTAACGATAATCCCTCCGTTGCCATCGATGGCCAGAGCCACAGCCTTGTCATCCAGACTATCGGGACCGTTGTACGTCTGGATCCAGGATACAGCCCCCGAGGATGACACGACCGACGTGAGGATGTCATAATCCCCCTTCTGGCTTCTTGCATACCCCGCCAGCACCAGATTCTGATTCTGGTCAAGTTTACACGCCACCACCGACGGGTTGATGAGATCCGGAAGAATGGTCTTCCATATAAAATTGAGTTTGTTATCGTATTTCACGACCGCAATCGATTGCCCGTTCGAACCACAGAGGTAGATATGGCCGGTCGGATCGACCGCCATTCCACCCAGCCGGTCATCGGTGTTCCCGAGATCTACCGTGATCGCGAGCTGGCCCTGCTGATAATATGAATACTTCAACACCTCGATGTCAAAACTGTTCGCGATTACCGGTCCGCAGATAAAAATGTTGGTGTTGTTGTCATTCACGATACCCGTCGGAACAGCGTCACTTCCGTTCGGGACAAAACGGTCGGTGAGGATCTCCTTCCCCGTTGAGTCGTATTCAATCGTCAGATATGAGAATGCCGTCGTACTGTCGAACCGCGAATATCCCGTCACGTAAATATGCCCCTCCGTTGATACAGCAGTCCCGATGGCATAATCATCCCCATGGTAGGGATTGTCGTAGAGCTGTTCCCAAACGATGCTGCCCGTGGCATGATCGTATTTGACCGTGAGGTAATTGGCGGATCCTCCGGAAGTGACGACGCCGGTGACAATAATATTTCCGTTGTTGTCCCGCGCAATACCTGTGGTTTTTTTCGGCCCGGAATTTACTCCGTTATACACCGATGTCCAGTGTAACACCCCCCCGGAGGAGTACTGAAGAACCAGATAGGACATCGCGGGGTCGCTCGTCCCGGTAAATCCCGCGATATCCACATTCCCGCTGTCATCTGCAATGATTCCTGTCGAGTAATCCGTTCCGGCGGTCGAGTAAAATGCCCTCCACTGCTCGGCCCCTTCCTGATCATACTGAAGAGTGATAATGTCCAATCCGGTACCCGATCCCTCAGTCATACCCGTGTAACAGACTGTTCCGCCGGGATTGACGAAAAGACCGGTCGGTTTGTCTGCTCCGTGAGACGGACCGTCAAAAAGTCTCACCCACCGTTCGCCACCGCCGGGTGAGTACGATATCAGGACGATGTCGTCATCCGTTCCGGTGTCATAACAGTAACCCAGGATATAACAGTTCCCCGAGGTATCAACCCCGACGGCAATGGCGACATCATTGCTGTCTCCCGTCCCCTGATACGTGTTCGTCCAGATCGTATTCCCCGAGGAATCGTACTTGACGGTGAGGATATCCGTTCCCCTTGTCGGATCGACCGTGTAGCCGGTAACATAAACATTATGCCCGCGGTCGACAGCCACGGCGAAAGGTTCTGAATATCCGTTGTCCGGACCCGAGGACCGCGCTTCCCACCTCAAATCCCCCCGTCGGTCATACTTCATCGTCAAAAAGTCCCCGTCACTGTAGGTCCGCTGACTGACAGCCGTAACATAGACGTTACCATTGCTGTCCGCAGCGATCGCATTTGGATAATCCGAGGATGGTACCAGATCGGATGAGAAGTGCCTCGCCCAGGCGACTCCGACGCTTTCTCCCGATGCAACCGATAAATCGACTCTTGGAGGAACGATGGAAAATGGGGACTTTTGCGTGCGATCGCGGAACCGGTCCGCTGGTGATGATCCATGCCGACCTGCTTGTATGTGCGGACTCGGAATACCGAGATAGCCGAGACGCGCAGGAATTTCAGCGTGAGGAGGCATTTTGCGGGAAGGGACAGAGTCTGCCCCCCCCTTCACCTGCGGATGCGCAAGAGTGAGAATGAAGAAGGTGAGATACAACATCACTACGCTGTCTCTTAACCTCATGATGATCGCGGCTCAGATATGACCTGTTTGGATATCGGTTATATGGGGATACAGCCCTTTTTCCCCATCACCTCTATACCTTTATACAGTAATAACCACCAGGAAGTTCCAGAACATAATGTATTTCAACTATTTATGAGGTTCTGCCGAACCTTTTATCAAGTTCGGTCACCGAAATTTTTATGCTGACAGGCCTTCCATGCGGACAGACGTAGGGTACTTCGGTCGCAAAGAGCTGGTCGAGTAATGCCTGCATCTCGGTCTGATTCAGGGATTCTCCGGCTTTGACAGCCGCACGACAGGAATAGGATTTGGCGAGTTTTTCCCTCGGCTCGAGTCCCACATTGTGCTCATCCTCCTTGTACAAATCGAGTATATCCCGGAGAATTGTCTTTTCATTCCCCGGCCGTATATCTGCCGGAACCCCGTCGAGAATAACCGTCGTTTTCCCAAAAATTTTGAAGGAAAATCCGAGGTCTTCCATTAACGGGAGCATTTCCTGAAGTAACGCGACATCACCGGCCGGCATTTCCTGAACGATGGGAAATAACAATTGCTGCACCGGGGCGGAATGCCTGCCAAAACATTTCACGGTCCTCTCGTACAGGACTCGCTCGTGCGCGGCATGCTGATCGACGAGCATGACCCCGTTCTCAATCGGAATGAGAATGTACTTGGCATGGAGCTGCATGAGGACCGGAGCCGGTATCTGCACACCGGGGAGATCACCCCCCTGTTGTACCGCTCCGGTGGCCCCGAAACCTCCATCCCTACCCCCCTTGACGTCACTACCCGTCCCACCCCGTTCCGGCTGGATCTGCCCGGACCCGAGCGATGCATGACCGCTCTCCGCACCGCCACCGAGCAATTCCCGCCAATTCATTATCCTGTTCACCGAACCCTTGTCGGGAAAAGCGGACGTAAACGCCGCCCGGTCCGATTGCGAGCCCGGGCCCTTCACCTCCATAACGGGGAGAAGATCGTGTGCTGAGAGGGCATGCTGGACGCTGTGATACACCGTCCGGTACATCAGTGATTCATCCTCAAATTTCACCTCCATTTTTGAGGGATGGACGTTGACATCGACCTTGCGCGGATCGAGTGTCAGAAAAAGGGTAAAGAAGGGGAAACTTCCCTTCTCCAGCAGGTGCTCGTATCCCTTGAGAACGGCGTGGGATATGCTCCGATTGAGGATGAACCGGCGGTTGAGAAAAATATATTGTTCGGCCCGGGTCTTCCTGGAGAAATCGGGTTTCCCAAGAAATCCGTGGAGCGTCACCGTAGGATGCTGTTCCTCGAAGTAAAATGCTGAACCGGCTGCCTTCTCACCAAACAGATCAGCAAGACGTTTCTGCAGGGTTGAAGACCGGAGGGAAAAAATTTTTTCCGTGTCGCTGAAAAAGGTCATCCCGATTTCCGGATACGCGAGCGCAATCCGGTGTACTGCCTCAAGACAATGGTGAAATTCTGTTGTGTCGCTTTTGAGGAAATTCCTCCTTGCGGGGGTGTTGTAGAAAAGATTCTTCACCATGATGGTTGTCCCCCGCGGCGAGGTATCCTCCGACGAATCAAGCACCGTGCCGCCGTGAACGACAACCTTCGTCCCGACGGGCGTTTCCTCCCGGCGTGTTTTCAGCTCGACCTGCGAGACCGCCGCAACCGATGCCAGCGCCTCCCCCCGGAAACCGAATGTCCGGATGTTCTCCAGATCCTCATAGCTGGCGATTTTACTTGTCGAATGGCGCGCGAATGCCAGCACCGCATCCTCCGGACTCATCCCGTCACCGTCATCGACGACCTGGATGAGCGATTTTCCCGCATCCTTCAGGATCACCGTGATCGAGGTCGCATGCGCATCAAGCGCGTTTTCGAGCAGTTCCTTGATCACCGATGCGGGCCGCTGCACGACTTCCCCCGCGGCGATTTTATTCGCCAGATGCTCGGGAAGGATTTTTATCAACGATGCCATGGCTGACCGTCACGAATTCTTGCGTGTTTCAATACCCAGACCCGGCCGGTCCTGCAAGATCAGCTTGCCGTTGTCATTCCGGACACCGCAGAAGGGATCATTTGCAATCAGAATGTTTCCATCCAGATCCGCGTAATCAACCAGCGGTGAGAGCTGTGCTGCTCCGGATATGCCGACCGAACTCTCAATCATACATCCCAGCATCACCTTCATCCCCGCCGCCCTGGCGGCATGGATCATCCTAAAGGCTTCCCGCATCCCCCCGCATTTCATCAGCTTGATGTTGATGCCGTCGAATGCATCCTTCAAAGCGTAGATATCCCCGATGGTTGTTATGCTCTCATCGGCGATGAGCGGAATGTGAACCTTTCCCCTCAGCCAGGCAATGTCGTCCAGACGGCCGGCCGCCATGGGCTGTTCGACGAATTCCACCCCTTGCGACTCAAGCCAGAGAATTTTTTCCAGGGCCTCTTCCTTCGTCCCCCACCCTTCATTGGCGTCAACGCGTATCACCTTGGTGGTGATACCCCGGATGGTCGAGATGATTTCCCGGTCATTGGCTACCCCGAGCTTCACCTTCAGAATCGGATACGGTGAAGCCTCACGAACCTTCTGCTGAATGGCTTCAGGCGTATCGATGCCGATCGTCACGGACGTCAGAGGCGTCCTGCGGTCATCAAGACCCCAGTACCGCCACAGGGGAATGCCGAGCCGCTTCCCGATCCAGTCGTGGATGGCAATATCGACAGCCGCCTTGGCTGAAGAGTTCCCCTCCTCCAGAGAACCCACATACTGGAGGATTTCCTCCAGACGAAAGGGATCCCTGAACGACGACAGGTCGACTCGCGAAAGAAACGATGCAACGCTCTCCGGTGACTCGTTGTACCGGTTTGAGGGAGCTGCCTCACCGATACCTGTCACTCCGTCATGCTCGATCCGGAGGAGAACGTTTTTGGCACGATCGCGCGATCCACGCGTTATGGTAAACGTATGGCGGAGCTGCAACTCGATATGTTCGTACGTGAGGTTCAATCAGTTTTTCTCGAAAAGAGCATTGACAAAAACTCGGCGCTCAAACGGCTGAAGGTCATCGATCTGCTCGCCGACGCCGACATACTTCACCGGAAGCTTCAATTCATTGCTGATGGCAATAACCACACCCCCCTTCGCCGTCCCGTCGAGTTTGGTCAGGATCAGGCCTGTGATCCCGACAGCAGCGCTGAACTGTTTCGCCTGCTGAATCGCGTTCTGACCGGTCGAGGCGTCGAGGACGAGAAGGACTTCGTGCGGTGCATCGGGGATGATTTTCTGAATCACCCGCTTGATTTTCTTGAGTTCCTCCATGAGGTTGATTTTGGTGTGCAATCGCCCGGCCGTGTCGATCAGAACCACATCTGTCTGCGTGGCAACTGCGGACCGCACGGCATCAAAGGTCACTGCCGCCGGATCAGCCCCGTGCGACTGCCGGATAATCTCCACCCCCGCCCGCTGCGCCCAGATTTCCAGCTGCTCATTTGCGGCTGCCCGGAAGGTGTCTGCCGCGGCAATGACCACCTTGCGTCCCGCAATACGGTAGTTGTAGGCCAGTTTTCCGATGGTCGTCGTCTTTCCGACCCCGTTGACACCTACAATCATCACGATGTACGGCCTGATCCCCTCCGGTAGCGCAAAAGGATCTGTTCCATCGGCCGTACCGTCAATCACCAATTTTTCTATCTCCTGTCGCAGAATTGTATCAAGTTCAGACGCTTCTTCATACCCCTCGCGCTTGACGCGGGTCCGGATATTGGTGATGATCGATTGCGTCGTCTCCGCACCGATATCGCTGAGTATCAGCGCTTCCTCGACATCATCAAGAAGCTGGTCGTCAATCCTGGTCTTTCCGTATAGCACCTTGTGGACCCGCTCGACGAGCGCCTCGCGCGTCTTGGCGAGCCCGTCCTTTAACCGTCCGATTTTGAGTTTATCAAAAAATCCCATGTCGATGACCGTAAAAATGCTTAGCGCGTCCCCACTCTGGGGGTGGCAGAGGAGGCTGGATATGCCGCTCCGCTTATGATTGAAAAAAACCTGCGTGCATAGACGACAAAGGAGAGGATCAGCATGAGGGTGCTCAGGAAGAGAAAAATCCCATCGACGTACAAAACCTGATCCCGGAGCATGGCGGCGAACAGTATGTAGACTGCCACACTCGTCACCGCCCACTTTCCGAGTGTGGTGGATTGAAGGGTGAACCTGAGACGTTGACGGATGTAAACACCCCCTGCCAGAATCACCATGTCCCGCCCCACCACGAGGAAAATGTACCATGGGGGTATACGGCCCGTAAGTGCGAGAGCCGCGCCGACGATTCCAACCGATATTTTATCAGCCAGTGGATCGATGATTTTCCCGAGTTCTGTCACCTGGCCGAACTTCCGCGCGAGCCAGCCGTCGAGTAAATCCGTGAGCGCTGCGAAGACGATGCAGAGAACAAGAACCACCCGGCCGGCGTCGGATGACGATCCCAGAAGAAGAACAACAGGTGCGACCAGAAGCACCCGGAGCAGGCTAAGACCGTTGGATATCGTCCAGATGCGGCTTGAACTCGGATTCATGGTTCATAGCTCTTTTTCACGAAGTCCGGGTCGATCTCCAGCGGGTATTCCCCGCTGAAACATGCCGCACAGTAATTCACCCCCGGCTTCTGCGGTACGGTGGCAAAGAGGCCTTCAAGGGAAAGATAACCGATACTGTCAACATCCAGTTCCTGGCGGATTTTCTCGATGTCACCCCCGCAACGGTTCGCAATGAGTTCGTCCTTGCTCGGGAAATCCATACCATAGAAGCACGGAAATTTTATCGGGGGCGATGTGACGCGAAAATGTATCTCCCGCGCACCGGCCTCGCGGACCAGCTTGACCAGCTGCCGTGAAGTGGTTCCCCGCACAATCGAATCATCGACAATGACCACCTTCTTGTTTTTCAAAATGCTCTTGACGGCGTTGAACTTCGTCTTGACATTCTCAATCCGCCGCTCCTGCTCGGGTTGTATGAATGTCCTCCCCACATAATGGCTCCGGATCAATCCGAGCTCGAACTTGGTCGGGTTTCCATTCTCGTTGTTCCTGGTCGCATATCCCAGTGTCGCGGTGTTGCTCGAGTCAGGCACGTTGATCACAATCACCTCGTCATAAGGATTGTCCGCCTTTATCGGATGCTCCTCAGCCAGCGTCTTCCCGAGATCACGCCGCACCCGGTCGACACTCTCGCCGAATATCCTGCTGTCGGGACGGGAAAAGTAAATATATTCAAAGATGCACCGATGGGGAGTGGTCTTCGTTTTCGAAATCCGGTACGATTTTGCCTCGCCCGCCGCGAGCGTTTCCTGATCAAACACCAGAACCTCGCCCGGTTCCACTTCGGAAACGTACTGTGCGTTGATGATATCGAATGCGCAGGTTTCCGATGCTACGACAAACGCGTTGCCGACCTTGCCCACCGCAAGCGGGCGCCAGCCGAAGGGATCCCGGGCCGCAATCAATGCCTTGTCGGTCAATATCACAAGTGAATATGCACCCTGGACCTGCTGTAATGCGTCGACGATCTGACGGATCTGGTCCTTTTCCCTGCTCCGGGCAATGAGATGGAGAATAATCTCGGTGTCGGATGTCGTCAGAAATATCGTCCCCTCATCCTGCAGTTGCTTCCGGATGGTGCGGAAATTTGTCAGGTTGCCGTTGTGGGAGATCGCCACGTTCCCGTCCCGGTAATTGACCGAAAGGGGCTGGATGTTGGTGATATTGTCCGCCGCACCCGCAGTCGAATACCGGTTGTGTCCTATGGCTGCAGATCCGGGAAGCCCCTTGGTCAGTATCGACTCGTCCCGAAAAATATCATTCACCAGTCCGAAGTCCTTGTGGACGTGGAACCGGTACTTCCCCGTCGACGGATGATACTCGGATGTGACGATTCCCGACCCCTCCTGCCCCCGGTGCTGAAGGGCGTGGAGGCCGTAATAGGTCAGCTGGGCGGCCGACGGGTGCCCAAAGATGCCGAACACGCCGCAATGATCATGCGGCTTGTCGGGCTCCGTAAGAAGTATCACGCGCTGCTCTGTCTGGTTCATACTAAAAAGGTACAGAAATATTTTTGATTACTCAAGCATCGGATAGCGATATGACCGTATCACGAAGGCAACGCCGATCATCGGTGCCGGGATAATCAGTATTGTAATGCAGGCCTCTGCTCTCTTTCCTGTCGATCGCCGACCGGATGATCAGATTGGCGACCGTGGCGAGATTGCGGAGCTCGATCAAGGGTTCAATGACTCGGGTGCGCTTGTAGAACTGTTCAATTTCCTCCCCTATCATTTTCAGACGGATCCTCGCCCGTTCGAGCCGGACGTTCGATCTGACAATCCCCACATAGTCCCACATGCTCTCCTGGATTTCCCGCCGGTCATGCTCGATGAGCACCCATTCCTCCGCATCGAACGTTCCGGAATCATCCCAGGGCGGGATCGGGGGTATCGGCTGGTGTTCCCGGGGTGAATCCCGGATGTCAAGGAACGCCCGGTGGGAAAATACGAGCGCTTCGAGAAGCGAGTTGCTCGCCAGACGGTTTGCACCGTGTACACCGGTCATCGCAACCTCACCGCACGCGTAGAGATGGTCAATCGAGGTCCGGCCGGCAAGATCGGTGACGACACCACCGCAGGAATAATGCGCTGCCGGGACAACGGGAATCGGTTCCTTGGTGATATCGAGTTTGTAACGCGACAGACAGGTGCTGTAGATCAGGGGAAAATGTGAGGATACCGCCTCCGGTGATAAATGCCGGAGATCGAGAAGGACATATTCCTCCCCCCGCCGTTTCAATTCGGTGTCAATTGCACGGGCGACGATGTCCCGCGGAGCCAGTGAACCACGTCCGTCATACCGGTGCATGAACTCCTCGCCATTCTGTGTTTTCAGGATCCCGCCAAATCCCCTGATCGCTTCGGATATCAGGAACACGGGGGAACCTGAATTGTACAGCGCCGTGGGATGGAACTGGATGAACTCCATGTTCCCAATCCTCGCACCCGCACGGTACGCCATCGCAACCCCGTCACCGGTCGCAATTTTGGGATTCGTCGTGTGAAGATAGACCTGACCCAGACCTCCCGAACAGAGTATTGTCCACGAGGCCACAAACGTTTTCACAATCCCGCTCTGGACATCAAGCGCATATGCACCCCAGCAGTGAATGGCCCCTCCGCGCAATCGCTGTTCCCCCAAATGATGCCCGGTAATGAGCTCAACGGCCAAATGGTTTTCAAACACCGTTATTCTCGGATGGTTCGCCACCGCATGCAGAAGTGCCTGCTCGACCTCGGCCCCGCTGTGATCATGCGCGTGAACGATCCTGTTCCGTGAGTGCCCCCCCTCCCTCCCTAAATCCAATCGTCCGCCACTGGTCGTGAATTCCACGCCAGTCGCAATCAGCTCCTTCAGCCTTTCCGGCCCCTCCGTCACCAGAAGGCGGACTGCATCGGGGTGGCATAATCCGACACCGGTTTTCAGTGTATCCTGGATGTGCAGATCAAATGAATCCTCGGGGGACATCACTGCTGCAATCCCCCCCTGGGCATAGTTCGTGTTCGATTCAGCCCTCTCCTTCTTCGTAATCAGCGTCACGCTTCCGAGTTCCGCCGCCTTGAGCGCAAAGGACAGTCCGGCAATTCCGCTGCCGATGATGAGAAAATCGGATTGATGGTTCACCCTGTTCCCCCCTTCCGCGGGCCCTCAAGACCGCTCAGGATGCCGTAGATGAAACGGCATTTGGGTGAAAGAAGGGATTGATCCCCGGAGTTCATAATCACAAAATCGGCCCGCAGCACCTTCTCCTTGGCAGGCATTTGCATCCTCATCCTCTTCACCACGTCTTCCCTCGGACAACCATCCCTCTCCATGACACGACGGATGCGCACTTCCTCATCCGCATCAACGACGATCATGTAATCAGTCAGAACCTCAACCCCCGTCTCATAGAATAATGCGGCTTCAACGATGAGGATGCCACGCCGGCGCCTGTACCTTTCAATCTTCGATCTGACAAGCCTAATGACGGCAGGATGAACAATGGCGTTGAGTTTCCGGAGCGCCCGGGGGTCGTCGAAAACGAGCCGTGCGAGGCGTTTCCGGTCGAGTGTGTCCGGATCGGAAAAAAAACCGGACCCGAACTGACCCGTGAACTCGCGCCGGACGTCAGGGTCGGTGACAAGGATGTCTTTACTAAGGGCGTCGGCGTAGATAAGCCGGGCGCCAAGATCCTCAAAACATCTTGCGACAACCGACTTTCCGCTGCCAATTCCCCCCGTCAGGCCGACTACGAGCATATGGTGTGATCGTGTTTATCGGGGCTGTCGCCCCGGTTGAATGAGAACATCCGAAACCATGCGTATCAGCTATCAACCGCCGGTGTTACTTTGCGTATGCGATGTGCCGGGTCTCGCGGATCACCGTAACCTTGATCTGACCGGGAAACCCCATTTCCGCCTCAATTTTTTTGGCGATATCATGCGCAAGCTGGTCAGAATGGATATCATCGATTTTGTCATGTTCGACAATGACCCGGATCTCCCGGCCTGCCTGGATGGCATACGTCGTGGAGACGCCGTCAAACGACTTTGCCAGGGTCTCAAGCTGCGCCAGCCGTTTTGCATACGCTTCCACCGATTCACGGCGGGCACCCGGCCGGGCGCCACTGATCGCGTCAGCCGCCTGAACCAGTGCCGCGATCGGATGATCCATCGGAATGTCCTCATGATGGGAACCGACCGCGTTGACCACGATCGGATGCTCACCCAATTTTTTCGTCAGATCGAACCCGATCAGCGCATGCGGCCCTTCGATGCTCCGGTCGACCGTTTTACCGATGTCATGCAGGAGTCCGGCCCTTTTTGCCAGATTCGCATCCAACCCGAGCTCGGCCGCCATCAGACCGCACAGGTGAGCGACTTCGAGACTGTGCGAAAGAAGATTCTGACCGTAACTCGAACGGTACTTCATCCGTCCGATATGGTAGAGAAGTTCCTGGTGCGCCCCGTGCAAACCCGCCTCGAGCAATGCGTTCTCCCCCGTATGGAGGAGTTCCTCATCGAGCTCCTTCCGCACCTTTTCAACAACCTCTTCGATACGCGCGGGATGGATCCGTCCATCGGCAATAAGCCTCTCCAGCGCGATCCGGGCAATCTCCCTGCGGAGCGGATCAAATCCGGAGAGGATGACCGCCTCGGGAGTATCGTCAACGATGACATCTATCCCCGTTGCAGCCTCAAAGGCACGGATATTCCTCCCCTCCTTGCCTATGATCCGCCCTTTCATTTCATCGTTTTGAATCTGAAGGACACTGACCGTCGACTCCACACAATGATCCGCAGCGGTACGCTGGATGGCCTGAATAATGATCTTCTGCGCCTCCTTCTTCCCGTCCATCCGCGCGGCGTCCCTGATGTCCTTCAGCATCTGCGCGGCCTCGCTTTTCGTCTCGTTCACCATATTTTCCAGAAGAAGCTTCCGCGCCTCTTCACGGGTAAATCCGGACACCCTCTCGAGCTTCTGATTTTCCTCCTGGATCAGCTTCCCCAGAATTGCCTGCTTGTCCTCAAGCTGCTTTGACCGATCATCGAGAAGCCGCTTTTGCTCGTTGAACTCGCGCTCCTTTTTATTGACCAGCTCAACCTTCCGCTCAAGGTTGTCCTCCCTTCCCTGGAGTTGTTTTTCAAATGACTGAAGTTTGTTGCGCTTTGCGTTGGCCTCGTGGTCAAATTCCTGTTTTTTCTTGTACCACTCGTCCTTGACTTCAAGCAGCTTTTCTTTTTTGATGTTCTGCGATTCCTTCTCCGCATCGGCAAGGATTTTTTTCGCCCGGTCTTCCGCACTTGAAATTTTTGCCTGACCCAGATGATTGTTCACGTACCAGCCTACGGCGAACGATACCCCCGCCAGTACCACCGCCATAGGTATGAGAATATAGAATGCGAATGTCATACACCCTCCATCGGAATATGTCTCACCGTCACGTCTGAAAAATAAAAAACCGCCCGCAGCCGACTTCGTCGTGTCTATTGAAGAATCTCATGGTAGACACAGTGGGTACTCCCCTGAACGTTTCTTACCTCCACTGATCGCACAGTCTCCGGAAGGGACGTTGCAATTCCCGCTTGCGCGGGTGAGGCCCGTAATACGACGTCCATGAGTCGAGTTCCCTATTAAAGTTACTTGTCAGATTCTTTAATATGTTTGACTCAGTCACCGGAATAGCGTGTATCCCGGATGGGCTTGCGGTGCGGTTTCTCCATTCTATCATCGCACCACGTTGTATGGAAAAGAACAGGAAGATCGCGTTACACTGAAGCGGTCATGAACTGGTCGAGATATTCGCCAATCCGTGCAGCTTCTGATTCTATGTATGTCGTTATCGACCGACTTTTTTCGCGCTCCTTGAAAAGATCTTCGGTGATATTCAACGCGGATAATACAGCAACGGTAAGAGGCGGTTGCTCAGGGATTTTTTCATGTATCGAATTAATCATCTGATCCACATAGCTGGCGACACGTTTCGTGAGCTCTTCACTCTCACCGCGTAAAGGATATTCGGAACCAAATATTTTAACCTTTATACTTCGTCCGTCAGTTGCCATACTACATCATTGTTGTGTGTGACCGCTGGTTGTGTAACTCTTCCTTTTCAAACATATTAATGACGATATCACTTGATTACATATTACAAATATGAATTTATTTTTGCAATTAACTCGCGTATCCGCTCCTTGAGGATCTCCCTCTCCTCGTGGGAGAACATGTGCTGCCCGTTATCGCCGATTAATTGAGTGTTCTCATTCCGGACCTTTTTCAGCTCCTGCTCCCGAACGAGAAGCTCCTCCCGCAGCGCCGTCAGATCCTGTTCGAGCGATTGAATCTTCTGGGAGCTCGTTCGCTCAAGATCGGCAAGTTTATGATTCAACCGGCCGTTCTCACCCTGAAGCTGATGGATGAGTTCACCCGCCTTGCGAACCTTTTCCCAAACAGGTTTAAAGATTTCTTCTAACAACTGCGAATCCTTCGCAATTGCGGCTTCTGTTTCAGCTGTTTGTTGATGATTCACAACGTTGACTCCTATTGCCTGATACTCGCGTTAAATACACTCGCGACCTGCTGGATGATCAACCGGACGGAATTGTCGATCTCGCCCTGGCTTAACGTGTGATCATCCGCCATGAAATATAACCTGTACGCCAGGCTCTTTTTACCCTCGCCGATCTGATCCCCGGTGTAGATATCGAACAAGTCAGCCGATCTCAGAAATGACGCCTTCGCACGATAAAATTCCTCCAGAACCGACTCATGCGGAACACTTTTATCAACGACAAGCGCCAGATCCCGCTCCACAACCGGAAAACGTGGCAGCTGGGTAAATGTTTTCTCTTCCCCTTGACCTTTTAACAAGACGTCAGTCAGCAACTCGGCGAAATAGACATCCTGTTCAATCTCGAACGTATCCAGAATCTTCTTATGCACTAAACCAATTGACCCCGCATAGCATCCTTGAATTTCAATGCGAAGGCCCGTCTGAGTTAAAGGATCGGTAGTAGAATAAGGAATAAATTTAATATTGTCAAGGGAAATCTTTCGCCCCAGCGAGTCGATTTCCCCCTTTGCATCGAAAATATCGAAATTCCGGGATTTTCTGTCCCATCCGCCTGGTTCCACACAACCTGACCACGCGAGTATGAACCTCGGCTCCTCATTGTAGGTCCCGTCGGGTGACGCACTCTCATCACGTCCGGCATGCATGTAGACCTTCCCGAACTCAAAAAGACGTAAATCCCTTGTCCCGTGAAAAATGTTATGACGGATTACACCGAGCATCCCCGGGAGCATGCTCGTCCTCATGGCCGCCATTTCATTGCTGATCGGATTCGCGATCCGTACGATGTTCCCGCTGGCAATCATCGCGGTCGGAATATCCTGCATGCTGTTGTTGATGACTTCCCTGTACCCACCCCCGATGAGCCATTCACGCAACGCCGCGGAAAAATCCGGTGCCTGCGGTTCGCTCTGGAGAAGAAGATTCGTTGAAGGTTTTTCGGGAATATTGTTGTAACCATGAACCCGTGCGACCTCTTCTATTAAATCTATCTCTTCCGCAATGTCCGGCCGGAACGTGGGTATCGTGCACTGAACCTTTACCGTATCCCCCTTCGACCCGCCAAGAACCTTCGGCTCAAGCATAAGCTTATTCAGAATATCCTTGATCGTTGAAACTCCAAGCGATGTACCCAGGATCTCATTCAATTTCTTCAGACGGACCACGACCCGTCGCTTTGTGATCTTCCGCTTGTACATGTCGACCACCCCGTTGAGAATCTCACCCCCGCAGATCTCTGCTATGAGCGAGGCCGCCCTGTCAAGTGCAATAAGCGTCGCATTCGGATCCGCCCCACGCTCGAATCTCTGGGACGCATCCGTGCTCAAACCGAACAACTTTGAAGTCTTCCGGATGCTCCGTGGATTAAAATATGCACTTTCAATGATAATATCCTTTGTCGAACCGCTGATTTCGGAATTTAATCCGCCCATCACACCCGCAAGTGCAATGGCTTTGACCGGATCACAGATGAGAAGGGTATCCCGCGATAATCCCCTCTCCTTATGATCGAGGGTGACAAATTTTTCACCCTCCTTTGCCCGCCGCACAACGATGGTTTTTTCAGATATCCTGTCATAATCGAACGCGTGAAGCGGATGCCCGAACTCCATTAATACATAATTGGTTATGTCCACGATGTTATTTACTGGTCGAATACCGATCCGTGTGAGAAGATCACGCAGCCATTTTGGCGATTCCCCTACCTTGACATTCCGTACCACCCTGGCTGAATACCGCGGACAATCGTCTGGATCCAACACTTTCACCTTCAGGACCCCGCCGATTTTAATCTTTGATGTTTTAACCTTATATGAGGGATTTTTAAGCTTTTTCCCGAAAATCGCCGCAATCTCCCGTGCTAGACCGATATGCGACATGGCATCCGGCCTGTTCGGTGTGATGCCGATTTCAAATATCGTGTCCTCAAGCCCGAAATATCTCGCGGCGGGTGTTCCAGGAGCCGCAGCCTCGGATAGGACCAGAATCCCCTCCTTGTCCGGTCCCAACCCAAGCTCAAACTCCGAGCATATCATCCCGAACGAATCAACATTCCTTATTTTAGCCTGTGTGAGCGTGAACGGTTTTCCCTCCGGATCATGCTGGTCGTGTGGCACCACTGCCCCGGGAAGTCCCACAACCACACACTGACCCGGTGATACGTTGGGTGCACCACAGATGATCTGCCTGATGCCATCCCCGGTATCGACCCCGCAAACCGTTAATCTGTCGGCAAATGGATGTTTTTCGACTGATTGAACATGACCGATGACAAAATGTTCGTATTTCTCGCCGGGTTTCTCCACGCTTTCGACCTCAAATCCGGCCATCGTCAACTTCTCCGCCAGCGTTTTTTCGGAGATGCGGATATCAACATATTTTTTTAACCAATTGAGGGAAGTTTTCATAATACAAATGGTTAGGGAAATTGTTTAAGGAATCGCACATCATTCTCGAAGAGGATCCTGATATCGTCAATCCCATGTTTCAGCATGGTTATTCTCTCTATCCCCATACCGAAGGCATATCCGGAATATTTCTCAGGGTCGTACCCCACGGCTTTAAATACATGCGGATGAACCATGCCACAACCCAGGATCTCCAGCCAGCCTGTCTGTTTGCACACCCGGCACCCCCTGCCGGAGCACAGGAAGCAGGTGATATCCATTTCCGCACTCGGCTCTGTGAATGGAAAGTAGCTTGCCCTGAACCTGTAGAGGATATCTTTTCCATAAAACTGACGGGCGAATGCCAGCAGCGTCGCCTTGAGATCGCTGAAAGTCACCCCCCGGTCCACATATAACCCCTCCACCTGGTGGAAGAGACAGTAGCTGCGTGCACTGATCGCCTCATTCCGGTAAACCCGTCCCGGCATGATGACACGAACCGGCGGTTTCATGCTCTCCATAACCCTGACCTGGACCGGAGATGTGTGCGTCCGGAGAAGAATATTCTCGTCGATAAAAAATGTATCCTGCATGTCCCGCGCGGGGTGATCGGGCGGAAAATTGAGAGCCCCGAAATTATGATAGTCATCTTCTATTTCAGGACCTGAAGCCACCCTGAAACCCATGCCGATAAGGATTTTCTCCATGGCCTCCAGGGTCTGCGTTATAGGATGCTTGGAACCCACCCAGCGGGATCGGCCGGGAAGCGTGAGGTCAACCTGCGGCGCCTCGACGAATGGGGTGGCCTCGAGGATCTGTTTCTTCTCGTCGAATTTCTGCTGGATTACGGAACGGAGCTCATTGAGCAGTTTTCCGGCCTTCGGCCGCTCCACGGCGGGAATGGTTCTCAGAGTGTCGAAGAGCTGCGCAATGGATCCCTTCCGGGCGAGAAACCTGATGCGTACCTGATCAAGCTCCTCACTCGTCCTGGCAGCCTGGATGGCAGCAAGGGCCTCTTCACGAATCGTGTTAGTTTCGTCTGACATGATGACTACCGGCAGAAAGCATGTTCTGGGATGAGATATCTGCCAAAAACCGAAGGGCGATGTGACCGTATCACCGCCCCTGCAGATTGTGAATTTACCGGACGATCAGGACGCCGTAAATTTTACGATCTCCGCAAAAGCACCGGGGTTGTGTACGGCAAGATCGGCAAGTACCTTCCGGTTGATCAGGACCTCTTTCTTCCTCATGGCATCCAAGAGCTTGGAATAGGTGGTACCATGAAGCCGGGCCGCCGCATTGATGCGCGCGATCCAGAGTGATCTGAACGATCTCTTTTTCAACCGCCGGTCGCGGTAGGCGTGCTGCTCCGCCTTGTCAATGTGGTGTTTCGCGACCGTCAGGACCTTGCTTCTCGCACCCCAGTAGCCTTTGGCGCGCGCAAGGATGCGCTTGCGCCGGCGATGGGAGGCAACTTTATTCTGCGAACGTGGCATGGTTGCTCTTTTCTCCTTTCGTCATAGGTGATTGGTGATGTGAATTATCGTGCTGAACCAGCATGGGAAACCCTCAGATCTGCAGCAGCATCTTCATTTTATTCTGTTCCTGCGGGGATGCAAGGGTCGCCTTGCGCAAATGACGTTTCCGTTTCTGCGTTTTCGAGGAGAGAATATGGCTGCGGTACGCCTTGTGGCGTTTCAGCTTCCCCGTCCCCGTCACCCGGAACCGTTTTTTTGCGGCTGAGCTTGTCTTCATTTTCGGCATAGTAGACTCTTATTTTGTATTTTGTTCCGTAGATTTTTGCTTGCTCTCGGTTTTTTTCTTCATTCCTTTTTCGGGCGCGAAGATCATCGCCATGCTCCTCCCCTCGAGCTTCGCCTCCTGATCAACCTTCGCAACCTCCGCCAGCTGTTCGGTCAGGCGCTGAAGAACCTGCTCACCATGCTCCTTGTAGGTGATCTCCCGGCCCTTGAAAACGACCGTCGCCTTCACCTTGTGCCCCTCCTCGAGGAATTTTCTGGCATGCCGCGCCTTGAAATTAAAGTCATGATCATCCGTGTTGGGATGGAATCTGAGCTCCTTCAACTGCGTCACATGCTGGTGCTTCCTCTGAAGCTTGTCCTTCTTCGTCTGCTCATACTTGAATTTGCCGAAATCCATTATTTTACAGACCGGCGGCGTCGCGTTGGGAACAATTTCGATGAGATCAAGCCCCCGCTGCTGGGCGATCTTTAACCCTTCGCCCGGATTCATGATGCCAACCTGTCCATTTTCATCAATGATCCGTACCTTCGGCGCACGGATTTCGTCATTGATGCGAACACGCTCGGATGCTTTAATAACTGGTCTCCTATTGTGGAAGTGATTTTTGCTCGATTTCTTTTTTTATTTTCCCGACAAATTCGCTCACCGGCACTGCCCCGATATCCCCCTTTTTATGCTGCCGCACACTGACAGTTCGGCCCGCTTTTTCCTTCTCCCCGACAACCAGCATGTAGGGGACTTTTTTCAGCTCCCATTCGCGGACCTTGAACCCCACCTTTTCATTGCGGCCGTCGAGTTCGGCCCGCACACCGCTTCGCGAGAGGATGGCCTGAACCTCGCGGCCATAATCGGCAAAAGCGTCGGTTATCGGAAGCACGGCAACCTGAACAGGCGCCAGCCATGCCGGGAACGCCCCGGCAAAATGCTCGGTGATGATCCCGACGAATCTCTCAAACGATCCGAAGATGGCCCGGTGAATCGCCACAGGCCTTCGCCTCTCGCCGTGATCGTCAATGTATTCCAGCTCAAAACGCTCGGGAAGCATGACAAAATCAAGCTGGATCGTCGCGACCTGCCATTCGCGGCCCAGGGCATCCTCGATCTGGATGTCGATCTTCGGACCGTAAAAGGCGCCGTCCTTCGGTTTGATCTCGAAGGGGATTTTATTCTCCTCCAGCGCGGCCCGGAGGTTATCCTCCGCCTGGTCCCACAGCGCCGGATCGCCCATGCCGCCGTCGGGCTTCGTCGATAACTTGAATGTCGGCTTCAGGCCGAAGATCGAATAAAAGTGCGTCACCAGTTCGATCAGCTGCTTGATCTCAGAAAGGATCTGGTCGGGACGGCAATAGATATGGGCGTCGTCCATCGTGATCTGCCGAACCCTGAACATACCCCCCAACGCCCCCGACACCTCATTACGGTGCAACCGCCCGATTTCGGAAAACCGCAGGGGAAGATCCTTGTAACTGCGAAGCCTGTGCCGGTAGACATAGGTGCTCTCCGGACAGTTCATCGGCTTCAGACTGTAGGTGGTCTCGTCTGCTTCAATGCAGAACATGTTTTCCTTGTAGTGCGACCAGTGGCCGGATTGTTCCCAGAGGTCCTTCTTGACCATGATCGGGGTTGAGATTTCCTGGTAATCCCGGCTGTCAAGCTCCTCGCGGAGAAATTTTTCGAGCTCCCGGAAAATGATCATCCCCTTGGGGAGCCAGAAGGGGGCGCCGGGCGAGACATCGTGGAATACAAAAAGATCCAGCTCCTTCCCCAGTTTCCGGTGGTCCCTCCTCTTCGCCTCTTCCAGCCTGAAGAGATACTGGTCGAGTTCCTTTTTCGAGGGGAACGTGATGCCGTAGATCCGCTGGAGCATCTTCCGCTTGACGTCGCCGCGCCAGTAGGCACCGGCCACACTCAGGAGCTTGATCGCCTTGATTTTTCCCGTCGAGGGGATGTGCGGGCCGTAACAGAGATCAGTGAAATTCCCCTGATGGTAAAAGGTTATCTCCTCCCCCTTCAGGTCATTCAACAACTCGAGCTTGTACTCGTCACCCTTCTTCCGGAAATAGGCAACCGCCTCGTCCCATGATTTCTGCTCCCGGCGGTAGGGGGTATCACGGCGAGCGAGTTCATGCATTTTCTCTTCAATGCTCATAAGATCATCCGGAGAAAGCGTATGATCGCCCATATCGATGTCGTAGTAGAACCCATGATCGATCGGGGGTCCGATACCGAACTTTGTTCCCGGGAAGAGCGACTCCACAGCTTCCGCCATGAGATGCGCGGAACTGTGCCAGTAGGCGTACTTCCCCCCGCCGTCGTCCCAGGTCAGCACCTTCAGCGTGCCGTCACGCGGCAAGGGCCTGGAGAGATCCCACACCTCACCGTTGAACTCCACGGCAAGCGCGTTGCGCGCCAGACCTTCGCTGATGCTCTTGGCAACCTCAAGCCCGGTCACGTTCGCCGGGAACTCGCGGGTGCTGCCATCGGGAAATGTTATCTTCACGGCCGGCATGTTCTCTGCAGGAAATAAAAAAATCGGAGACTGTCCGATTTCAGAGATAATGAAATATTGTCGAGGTTGTTCACGATCGTCTGAATCTAAAACTCCTTTCTCGTGGGCTCTATAGGAC
The DNA here is from genome assembly GCA_033854175.1 of Bacteroidota bacterium. Classification (GTDB taxonomy): domain Bacteria; phylum Bacteroidota; class Ignavibacteria; order UBA10030; family SZUA-254; genus DATKPE01. The sequence goes on from JAWOKN010000018.1 coordinate 47,269, forward strand.
TCGAACCTATGGCCTCTACCATGTCAAGGTAGCGCTCTAACCAACTGAGCTAAGAGCCCTGGTAAGGCTTCTGGCGTGCCGGGGACCGGAATCGAACCGGCACTCTCCTTGCGGGGAACAGGATTTTAAGTCCTGTGCGTCTACCAGTTTCGCCACCCCGGCCGATGAAGGCAATGTCAAAAGTTTACAAAAAGGTTGATCCCCTGCTTCCTTTTTGAATTGCCTGAGAGGCGCCGGGCGGATTCGGACCGCCGCATAAAGGTTTTGCAGACCTCTCCCTTACCACTTGGGTACGGCGCCAGGAACTTTTTAAAATAATGCCCCGCCATCTGTACAGACCGGATGCGGCAGGGCGCGGCATCATACTCGTGCCAGATCATGATCCTGCCGGAAAACCGGCGAGGGATCTCTCTGACATGACCTTGAGCGGGAAACGGGATTTGAACCCGCGACATTCACCTTGGCAAGGTGACGCTCTACCAACTGAGCTATTCCCGCGTAAACGGAGAGAAATATAGTTAAAATTTCAAATTTGTGCAAGCATGCACGCCGCTTGCGGCGAACCAGGCCGGATGACTCCCCTTTCGACCGCTTATCCATGCATGATGCTGGTTTGCTGATTCCGGGACATTTCTGAGGCTTTTCTCCCCCGCACCGGTACCTGTTCCCCTCTCACCTCGTAATCTCGAGGATTGTGTACTCGAGGGTGCCCGCAGGCACAGGTATTTTCACCGTGTCACCCTGCACGCGCCCCATTAAACCCCGCCCGAGCGGGGAGGTCACCGAGATCTTGTTTTTTTCGAAATCCGCCTCTTCCGGTGATACGAGAAGATAATGAACGATTTCCATCGACCTGGTATCCTGCAATTTTACCTTCGTGAGGATGTAAACTTTGTCGTTGGGGAGTTCCTTGCTTTCGATGATCCGTGCCCGGGAAAGTGTCTGTTCCAGTTTGGCGATCCGCAATTCAAGATGCTGCTGCTCCTCCTTGGCAGCGTCGTACTCGGCATTTTCCGACAAATCACCATGACTCCGGGCTTCGCTGATCTTCTGCGCGATCTCCGCACGCCCGTTCAACTTGAGCTGATGGAGCTCGTGCTCGAGTTCCACCAGACGCTCTCTGGTCAAATAGACAACGCCGTTATTTTTGTTATTCTCTGTCATACCAATCTCGCCCTAAAATTTTCTCCATTCTGCATCCGGGGACGGTTCCTTGAGTGAAAAATAAAAGCCATCACCCCATGCAGTGATGGCCGTCAGAGTATCTCTTGTTCTAATCTACATCCTGGGAAGTACAAATGCAAGTGAAAAATTGAACTATTTTTTCCTGTCAATGAGGATGAGATGCCCGAGCTTATCCCGTTTTGTTTTGAGGTATTTCTCGTTCAGGGGATGAGATTCCACTTCAAGGGGCACGCGCTCAACGATATCGAGCCCGTATCCGTGCAAACCGACCACTTTTTTGGGGTTATTCGTCATAAGCCGGATTTTCCCCACACCGAGATCCCGGAGGATCTGCGCACCGATACCATAATCGCGTAAATCGGGCCGGAACCCGAGCTTCTCGTTTGCCTCGACCGTATCCAGCCCGTCATCCTGCAACTTGTAGGCTTTTAATTTATTCGAGAGCCCGATCCCCCTCCCCTCCTGCCGCATGTAGACGACTACACCCTGACCGGCCGCTTCCACCATTTTCATGGCCGCAATCAGCTGGTCGTTGCAGTCGCAGCGGAGCGAACCGAAGACATCCCCCGTCAGACATTCCGAATGGACACGGACCAGCACAGGCTTCTCCGGGTGAATCTCCCCCTTGACCAGCGCAATATGTTCCTTGTTGTCGGTGTCACTTTTGTAAACGTGGATCATGAACTTGCCGTACTTCGTCGGCAGTGAGGTCGAAACGATCCTTTTGACGAGTTTCTCCCGCTCCATCCGGTACTGTATGAGATCCTTGACCGAGATCATGCTCAGCTTGAACCGCTTCGCGATGTCAAGAAGGGATTCTCCCCGGGCCATTGAACCATCCTCGTTCATAATTTCACAGATCACCCCGGCGGGATACAAACCGGCCAGAGTACACAAATCGACGACGGCCTCGGTGTGCCCCGCACGCCGCAGGACACCTCCTGCCATCGCCCGCAACGGGAAGATGTGCCCCGGCCGCGCCAGATCGCTCGGCTTTGTGGCCGGATCGATCAGCGCACGAACCGTCGCAGCACGGTCATATGCCGATACACCGGATGATGTCCCGTGAATGTAATCCACCGACACCGTGAATGAGGTTTCATGCAGCGAGGTGTTGCTTTCCACCATCATGTCCAGCGCCAGATCCCTCGTCCGGTCCGCCGTCAGCGCGGCACAGATGATTCCGCGGCCGTTTTTTGACATGAAGTTGATCACATCCGGCGAGCACTTCTCCGCCGCAACCGCAAAATCACCCTCATTCTCACGATCCTCGTCATCGACGATGATGACTGTTTTACCCTCCCGCATGTCCCGGACAGCAATCTCCACAGGGTCAAAGATGTTCTTGGGAACTGACATGGCCCCTCCGGATCCTAACTTGTTTTTCCTACACTGGTTTCCGCAGTCGGTCTGATGATCGCCGAAATGGCCGCGCGTTCATATTTCAGCTTGACGTTGTCAGCCACCTGCACCAGCACGGTCTTATCCTCGACGCCGACAACCGTCCCGTGCAATCCGCCAACGATGATCTTGTCCCCCTTCTGCACACTGTCGAGCATCTTCTGCCGTTCCTTCTGGGACTTTTGCTGGGGCCGCAGAATCATAAAATAAAATATCAGGATGATCAGCGCGAACATGATGATCGTACTGAACATTCCCCCGCCGTTTCCCCCCTGGGGGGCCATGCCGATGATGTAATGCATTGTCAAGAAAACCTCCATGGTGATGTTATGATGAAAAGATAGCTTCCTCTTGCCGCAACGCTGCAAGACATTCCTGTTTCCACACTTCAAAGGTGCCGCGGGTGATGCTCTCCCGCGCGCCCGCCATCAATGCCTGGTAATATGCCAGGTTGTGAATCGTCGCCAGCTCAAGCGCCAGAATCTCCCTGACCTGAAACAGATGCCGCAGGTATGCCCGGCTGAATGATCTGCATGTGTAGCACGAGCAGCCGTCATCAACCGGTGAAAAGTCGCGCCTGTATTTTGCATTCGTGATCGTTAACGGGCCGTGGCGGGTGAACAGCATCGCGTTCCTCCCGTTCCGCGTGGGCAGCACGCAATCAAACATGTCCACTCCCCTGGCAATCGCCTCAAGCAGGTTTTCGGGGGTACCGACACCCATCAGATACCGCGGCCGGTCCACGGGCAGTATCCCCGTGCAGACGGAGACCATGTCGTACATCCGCTCCACAGGCTCTCCCACCGCCAGACCCCCGATCGCATATCCGTCAAAATTCAACTCGCACAACGCCTTTGCGGAATATTCCCGTATGTCAGGATAAATGCTTCCCTGCACGATCCCGAAAAGACCCTGCCGGTGTGCATAGAGCTCACGGCCTGACCTGGCATGACCCAGACACCGCTCAGCCCACCGCAGTGTCAGAGCATTCGATGACGCCGCGTAATCCCTTTCACACGGATACGGTGCACACTCGTCCAAGACCATCATGATGTCGGAACCTATCGCACGCTGGATGTCAATGACAAGCTCGGGCGTAAATAAATGCACAGAGCCGTCAAGATGGGATTTGAACCGGACCCCGTCATCCTCGATTTTCCGGAGCTCCGACAGGCTGAACACCTGATACCCGCCGCTATCGGTGAGTATCGGCCTTTCCCAACCGATGAATTTATGCAAACCACCGATATCCTGCAAAATCCCGATGCCGGGCCGGAGATAGAGGTGATAGGTGTTCGAGAGCACGATTTCCGCCCCAATATCGACCAGTTCACGCTGCTGAATGGCCTTTACGGACCCTTGCGTCCCGACGGGCATGAAGACGGGCGTCTGGAATGACCCGTGATCGGTATGCATGACACCCCGGCGGGCATCCCCGTCGGTATGGATCAGTTCAAAGTTCATTTTTTAAAATTAAGCATTTTCCGCAGAAAAAACAATATTCGGCGGCATAATTCTCCGAAAAATGCCGCTAGCGAAAGTGGAAGAATGACAGTGAATCATTTCCCGGAATCAACTCTGTGGTAAGGTCTTACCCCCTTTGTTTGACATATAGAGATAAATGGAGACGACGGCCAGCGCACAACCTATCGTATCTGCCGTGGCATCCCAAACGTCAGCTGTCCGGCCCGGCACGTACCGCTGATGGAATTCATCCACTACACCGTAGATCGAGACGGTCAAAAGCGTGAACAGACCCCTCGACCATGAAAATCTCCCCTTGACCCAGAAGAGTGAGAATGCACGGTAGATACATAATCCAAAGATGTAGAAAATCGTGATGTGGATGAGCTTATCATATTGAAAAATCGACATGTCCGGGAAATCATCCGACGGAATGGATGAACCGATAAAAATAACAATTGCCCACACAATTGCAGGCAACTGGTCCCTGAAGAAAGAACCCTTCAGAGTGTCGCTCATCCGCTCTGCCTTACAAACCGGAACGCCTCCGGGATATGGGTCAGCATATCCATCGCCATGAGGCTTTTCTCGCCTATTTCCTTCTGTACCATGTCCCCGCTCAACCCATGCAGGTATACACCGCTGTAGGCAGCCTCCCCAGACCCCATCCCCTGCCCCCATAATCCGGATATGAGACCCGTCAGGACATCTCCCGAGCCTGCAGTCGCCATGCCGGCATTCCCTGTGGAATTCACGAATATATCTCCCCCGGGGAGGGCTGTGACCGTCGGTGCCCCCTTGAGCACGAGGATCACATTGAGCTGCCGTGAATATTGCCTTGAAAGGGCGATCCGATCTGCTTCAATTTCTGCCGACGGGATGCCGATGATCCTGGAAAGTTCGCCGGTGTGAGGAGTAATGATCAGATTTTTGCTCCTGTGCTTCCTGAAAACCTGTGCGGCATGCTCGAAGGCGTTCAGACCGTCTGCATCCACAAGGAGCGGCTTCGAGACTGTCCTGACCATCTGGCGTACCAGTTCAACAGTCTCGGGATGGACCGAGAGACCCGGACCCAGGACGACCACGTCAGCCCAGTCAATGTGCTGATGCATCTGATCGAGGGCGGTGACACTGAGACTCCCCCCCGAGGTCTCCCATAAGGGGGTGACCATTATTTCCGTGAGCTTCTTCGCCAGTATGGGGTAGACCGATTCTGGCGTCCCAAGTATGACGGCCCCGGCACCGCCGCGCATCGCGGCCATCGAAGCCATCGCTGCGGCACCGGTCAATCCCCTTGAACCTGCGACGACAAATATCTTGCCGACGTTGTGCTTGTGCACGTTGAACGGACGCAGGGGCAATGCACGCCTGACATCGTGCGGATGAATGATGTGTGTCGTGACCTTCCGGTTCAGGATCCCGGGCGGAAAGCCGATATCGGCAATCTCCGTTTTCCCGGTGAAAGCCCTGGCGTCACCCACGACCAGACCGGTTTTTCTGACGCACATGGTCACGGTAAGATCGGCCCTTACACCCGCCCCACCGGCCTTGCCGGTGTCGGTGTCCAGACCAGAGGGGGAATCGATCGCAACCTTTATCCCCGGCTGCCGGTTGATCCACTGAATAATGCTCCGGTAGGGTTCCCGGACCTCCCCGCTGAATCCGGTGCCGAAAATCGCATCAATGATACAATCATACTTCGGGAGCGAGGTCAGTGATTTTGGTGACGTATAGGCCTTCAGCCTGCATGTCCCTGGACTGCGGACGGCGAATGATCTGAAAATTTCATAATTCATCCTCGCGTCGTTCTTGTAATTTTTTGCGCCTGAGCACGTGAGCACGCTCACCGCGGCGCCGCGGAGATGCAGATGCCGTGCGGCCACAAATCCATCCCCTCCGTTATTTCCCTTGCCGCAGACGATCAGAAACGACTTCCCATCCACCGGACCGAAATTCCTCTCGATGCTGTCAACCACACCCCGGCCGGCATTTTCCATCAAAAGAGATCCGGGAATCCTGAGCGTGCGGACCGCCGCCCGGTCACATTCCTGCATTTCACGTGACGAAAGAAGAGGCTCCATCGGTCGCTAGTAGAGATTGGTGAGAAGGGAGAGGATCGACGAGGGGTAGATCCCGATCCCGATGACGGCAAGGGCCACGATGCAGAGCACGATGACGCCGGAAGTCGAAAATCCGGCCGCGTATTCCTGCTCGGCATCCCTGAAGTACATCATCATCACCAGACGCAGATAATAATACAACGAAACGACACTCATCAGGACACCGAGGATGGCCAGCCATGTCAGGTTGGTCTGCACGGCGGCAAGAAAAACATAGTATTTCCCGAAAAAGCCGGCAAAGGGCGGTATCCCCGCGAGCGAGAACATGAATACCGCCATCAGCGCCGCCAAAAGGGGATGCCTCGATCCCAGACCCGCATAGTCGTCAAAGGTCAGGTTTTTTTCCTCCTCCCGCTCCAGAAGGGAAAGCACACCAAAGGCGCCGATGTTCATGAATGTGTAAACGATGAGGTAGAATAAAACGCCGTTTTTCCCCGTCATGTTGAACGCCGCCACACCCGCAAGCATGTATCCGGCATGGGCGATACTCGAATATGCGAGCATCCTCTTGATGTTGTTCTGTGATATCGCGATCACGTTCCCGACGATCATTGAAGCGGCCGAGAGAAGCGCCAGCACGAATTTTATTTTCTCCGCGGAAGAAAATTCCGGCCGTAAAAACACAATCACCAACGCCGAGAACGCTGCTGCCTTCGATCCCGTGGCCATAAAACCGCTGGCCGTCGTCGGCGAGCCCTGATAGACATCCGGTATCCACATATGAAACGGTACGGCGCCGATCTTGAACGCAATGCCGATCAGAAAGAGACCCGCACCGAGCCAGAAGAACGATGACGTCGCCAGCGAGGAAAATTCGGCGGAAATGTCGGCGATATTGGTCGTTCCCGACGCCCCGTACAGAAACCCTATCCCGAAGAGCAGGAAGCCCGTTGCGAATGCACCGAGGAGAAAATATTTGAGCGAGGACTCGTTCGATACAGCCCGGCGCCGGAAGAAACCCGCAAGGACATAGAGACAGATCGACATCAGCTCCAATCCGAGGAAAATCATGATCAGATCGGCCGCAGTCGCCATCAGCATCATCCCCAGCGTCGAAAAAAGGATCAGAAGGTAATATTCACCAAATATCGACTCCTCCTTCCGGAGATAATCCCTCGACAACATCACCGTCAGCAGCCCGGCAAGCGAAAAGAGGGCGGAAAAGAGACTCCCGATCCCCCCGACGCTTACCATACGGTTGAACACCACACCCGTGAGATCCAGAGATGAAAGGGATAAAAGGATTGTGAAAAATAGTCCGAATACGGTCAGCCAGTAACTTATCGCTTCACGCCGTTTCAGCAAGGCATCGGCGACAAGGACTGCAAGCGCAATGATGGTGAGAAAACTGATGGGGGCTATGACGATGATGTCAGAATAGTTCACTGGAATACCCATTATTCGGATTATCAGGAGACCAAATTAGCAATATTTATGACTATTTACAAAATCATCCCCGAACCCGCCAGATGCCGCCATTGGTCCGATGCGCGATGCCTTTGCCGTCATTCCCATCGTCATCCACCTGCCGTTTTCCGGCCGCCTTGTTCACCGCGGCCCATCCTCAGAACCAGATCAGCCAAATAAGGACGAAGAGCGGCAGAAGAACCGGGATCGAATAACGCAGTATGTAGGTATGAAATGGGGGTGTCGGTATACCCGAATTTTCCGCAATCGATTTCACGACATAATTCGGGGCATTACCGATGTATGTGAATGCCCCGAAAAAAACAGATCCGACCGAGATTGCCCTGATGACCGCTGGATGGTTGGCGATCAGATACCCGGTCCTGATTTTTTCACCTGATACATTCCCGGTGGCAAGCAGATTGCCGTAATTTCCCGCGAGGAACTCATATGCCGACTTTATCTGCTCCGCGTGTGCTCCCGAAATTGCTCCCAGTCCCGCCCCTTGAGTTGAGACCAGGTCAAATAACGTTTTGAGTGAATCATGGTCGATATTTAACCCCATCGAGGCTGTAAGGAAATTGAGGTACGTCGGCGCGTTATCCAGAATACTTGACAATATCCCGCTACCCCAGTAATAACCACCAATCGTCGAAAGGGGAAATGTAATCGCATTCCCCTCTAACCATTCAAGGACAGGAACGAGGGTAATGAAAATCCCCAGAAATAAAACCGCTATTTCCTTTAAAGGAAAGAAGTTAAATTCATTTCTTTTATAAATTTCCTTATGTGTTACACGTCTTGATATGATTGCAGATGCCACCATTATCGCTTCACGCAGCAACGGGGGACGATTTATGAAAACTGCCCCTAGGATGATTGCCAGAAATAGTATATTATATTTACCAGTTACGGTGATTCTTTCAACCGGATATTTAATAGAATCAGCTGTTCCTCTCTTCTGAAATTTACGGAAACTTAATCTATCCACTATGTAAAATAGGATGAGGAGGAGAATAACCGATACGAGCCATATCGGCCACACATTCTGACAAATCCAAAAGAATGGAACTCCAAGCAGATATCCAAGGAAAAGTGGCGGATCCCCCACTGGTAATAATGCTCCCCCTATATTGCAAACAAGAAAGATGAAAAAAATGATATGAAAATTCCTGTACCGGACATTATTGAGACGTAAAAATGGGCGTATCAACACCATGGATGCTCCCATGGTGCCAAACAAATTTGACAATAATGCTCCTGCTCCCAGAAATATTACATTTCTGAAAGGTGTGGCCGATCCCCTGGCCTCCAGATGTATCCCCCCCGAAACAACATAGAGAGATCCGATGAGGGTGATAAAGCTGAAAAATTGATAGAATGTTTCGCCCAGACGACCCGGATTATGCGATATAAATAGGCAATAAAGGGCCGTAACTGCCCCCAGAGGCAAAGATACCAGGGGATAGTACTTCTCCCACCATTTTTTTGAGATGAACGGAATTACGGCGATTGAGAGGAGTAATAACGCAAACGGTATCATAGGAACCGCATCCAGCCAAGACGCACGAACGATCCCTCCCGCATCTGGCCTGTCTGTCGTTAATAAACCGGCGAGAAGAAAAAGATGATGTCCCGGCCGTAGGAACGTCATTTGAGATTGTGAGGGGCCGGCGCTGGCAGGTGGTCAGTAACGATCTGTTCGGTATGGGATTTTACTGCTGTGATGACCGATTTGGATGTCAGCACGGATTTACCGAGGAACGTCGTCGGATAGACACCGATCCATACAATGAAAACAAGTATCGGAACCAGGACGGCAATTTCCCTGGCCGAGAGGTCCGGAAGACTTTTATTTTCCGGATGAGTGATTTCCCCGTAAATCACCCGCTGGTACATCCAGAGAAGATAAACGGCCGCAAGAATAACCCCGGTCGCCGCGGCAATAACATACCAGTTGGCAAGGACGGTGGAGTGGAACGCTCCGAGAAGGATCAGAAATTCCCCCACAAAACCGTTCAGCCCCGGTAAACCGATTGATGAGAGGGTGACGATCATCAGAAAGACAGAATAGAGCGGCATGACCTTCGCGATCCCGCCAAAGTCGGATATTAACCGGGTATGCCGCCGGTCGTAGATCATTCCCACCATGAGGAAGAGCGCACCTGTCGATAATCCATGATTGATCATCTGAATGATCGCACCCTGAATTCCCTCCTCTGTGAATGCGAATATTCCCAGAACAACGAACCCGAGATGGCTGACCGATGAATAGGCGACGAGTTTTTTGATGTCCGTCTGCACCATCGACACGAGAGCGCCATAGATGATGCCGATGATTGCCAGGGCGGCGATATAGGGCATGCAGGTTACCGATGCCTGCGGAAAAAGCGGAAGACAGAAACGCAGGAGCCCGTATGTCCCCATTTTCAGAAGGACACCCGCCAGGATCACGCTCCCTGCAGTGGGGGCTTCGACATGCGCATCAGGTAACCAGGTGTGAAACGGGAAGAGGGGTATTTTGATTGCAAAACTGAGCGTAAATGCAAGGAACATCCACAACTGGATGGTCTGCGGAATGTTCGGCCCCAGGGAATACAACACGAGCAGGTCGGTCGTGAATTTCCCCCCAGGTACCGAACCGGCATAGAATCCCAGCCAGAGAATGGCAATCAGCATGAGAAGACTGCCGAACATCGTGTAGAGGAAGAATTTTACCGCCGCGTAGATGCGGTTTCCCCCTCCCCAGATGCCGATGATGAAATACATCGGGATCAGCATCGCTTCCCAGAAGACATAAAAGAGAAATAGGTCGAGAGAGCAAAAGACACCGATCATCCCGGTCTCGAGGAAGAGGATCATGATCGTGTATTCTTTGACCCTGCTTGTGATGGATTTCCAGGAGGAAAGATATGCTACCGGCGTGAGAAGCGCTGTCAGCAATATCAGCAGAAGCGACATGCCGTCGATGCCGACATGATAGGATATCCCCAGCGGGGGAATCCAGAGGACATCCTGAACAAATTGCATCCCGCCCTGCTCGGGATTAAAACCCGCGTAGAGACCGAGCGCCAGAAGAAATGTCAGACAACTCAGAATCATCCCTCCCCACCGGATGATGCCCGCACGTCCCTTGCCGACGAAGAGGAGAAGAAGCGCTCCGACCAGCGGGAGGAATGTCGTTATGGTGAGAATATTCACGGGTACGGTCACCTCAAGATCAGGATCCCAAGCACGACGATGACACCGAGAACGAACGCAAAAACATACCCCTGGACGATCCCCATCTGGATTTTACGGAGCTGGCCGCTGATGAGGTCGATGAGCCTGGCCGTTCCGTTGACGAGACCATCGATGATGTTGACATCAATCCCCTTCCAGAGTAATTTTTCAGACCCCCTCACGGTCGGCTCGACGACCGCATAGTCGTACATTTCGTCCACATAGTATTTATTCCAGAGGAGTTTGTACCAGAGGCGGGTGGATTTGGCAACAATGTGCTCTTTCCTCGAAAAATAGGAACGCGCAAGGAGTATTCCTGCCACACCGGCCGCGACGGAAAGAAGCATCAGCAGGTATTCCATGCTCCTGCCGGCTTCGTGCAGAAGCGTCAGATGCGCCGTCGCAGGGGAAAAGACCGGCTCGAGCCATCGTTCGATGGCATTGTTTCCACCCAGAATGGCGGGAATGCCCGCAAATCCGCCGATGACCGATAGTACCGCGAGGATGATCAGGGGAACTGTCACGACCTTGGGCGATTCATGCGGATGCTTGTCAGCCTCCCACCGGCCCTCCCCTTCAAAGGTGAGAACGACAAGACGGAACATGTAAAAAGCCGTCATCAGGGCGGTTATCCAGCCGGCAAGCCAGAGAAGAAATGAGCCCTGAGAATATGCCAGGAACAGGATTTCATCCTTACTGAAAAATCCCGAAAGCGGAGGTATACCCGAAATCGCCAGCGCTGCGATCAAAAATGTGGCATAGGTTGCAGGCATTTTCGGCCTGAGCCCCCCCATGCGGGTGATATCCTGTTCGTTATGCAGCGAATGGATGACCGATCCGGCGCCAAGGAAGAGTAGGGCCTTGAAAAAGGAATGAGTCATGACGTGAAAAATCCCCGAGGAAAATCCTCCGACGCCAAGACCCAGGAACATATACCCCAGCTGACTGATCGTGGAATAGGCCAGAACCTTTTTTATGTCATTCTGCACGAGCCCCATCGTCGCGGCAAAGAATGCTGTCGCAACACCGATGACCGCAACGATTTCCATCGTCACCGGCGCCAGGGCGTACAGGAGCGAGCAGCGTGCGACCATGTAGACGCCTGCGGTCACCATCGTCGCCGCATGGATCAGCGCGCTCACCGGCGTGGGCCCGGCCATTGCATCCGGAAGCCAGACGAAGAGCGGAATCTGAGCGGATTTCCCGGTGGCCCCGAGAAACAAAAGCAGGGTAATCCAGAACATCACCCTGTCACCGCTCTGAGTCACCGCACCGGCCTTCATAAAAACCTCGCCGAAGTTCAGGCTCCCGTAATGCTGAAAAAGGAGAAACATGGCGATCAGGAATCCGAAATCCCCTATACGGTTGACAATAAATGCCTTTTTCGCCGCATCAGAGGTCGTCGCGGTCCCGGGCTTGTATCCGCCGGTGTCGAATTTCCGGTCATGCCAGAATCCGATGAGAAGGTAGGAGCAGAGTCCGACACCCTCCCATCCGAGAAACATCAGGAGGAAATTATCCGCAAGGACAAGATTCAGCATCATGAAAATGAAGAGATTCATGTAGGAGAAGAATCTCCAGAATCCCCCGTCACCGTGCATGTACCCGATCGAGTAGATGTGAATCAGGAATCCCACCCCCGTGACGATCAGCGTCATGAGGACCGAGAGCTGATCGATCTGATAGGCCGCATCGATGGAGAGTGAACCGGCGGATATCCAGTGAAAAAGCGTCACGATGTGCGAACGTTCCTCCGCGGGAGCTTTGACCATGTCGAGGAATATCGCCGCCGCCACGAGAAACGATACCCCCACGGCTCCGGCCCCGATATACCCGCTGACTCTCTCCGAACGGATCATCTTTCCGAAGATACCGTTCAGGAGAAATCCGACAAGCGGACCGAGGGTGAGATATGCTCCTAGTGTGTACAAATGTTCTATCCCCGCCGGCATGATACCTGCATTTACCATTTCATGAGATTGATTTCATCGATATTCACCGTCTGCTTGTTGCGGAACAATGCGATAATAATCGCAAGTCCGATGGCTGCCTCCGCGGCCGCCACCGCCATGACGAAGAAGACAAGGATCTGGCCGTTCGTCGTGCCCAAATAGGATGAAAACGCCACAAGCGAAAGATTGGCGGAGTTCAGCATCAGCTCAATGGACATGAACACAATAATGGCGTTGCGCCGGGTCAGGACACCCAGAACCCCGATGGAAAACAAGACAACGCTCAGAACCAGGTAATATTGTAAGGGAATTTCGTTCATCCGGTCAACGAAACTTTTTCTTCGCAAGAACAATCACGCCAACCATCGCCGCAAGAAGCAGCACGGACGTGACCTCGAAGGGGAAGAGATAATCCCGGTAGAGGGATTTCCCGATAAATTCCACTGTGCCCATTTCCGCAGCCTGGGCACTGATTTTTTCCTGGAGATATCCCCACCGTATCCCCATCCCGAGAATGACCTCGATCATGACAACGATCCCGGCGATAATACCGGCAGTGAGCCGGAGGCCCTTCTTTTCACCGAACGCGCCGACGTCGCCGAGATTCAGGAGCATGATCACGAACAGGAAAAGCACCATAATCGCACCCGCATAGACGATCACCTGAATGATCGCGATAAACTGGGCCTTGAGGAATAGATACAGAACCGCAAGTGAAAAAAAATTGACGATGAGAAATAAAACCGATTTGACGGGGTTCCGGCGGGTAATCATCATGAGCGCCGATGCTACCGCAGCAGCGGCGACAAGAAAAAAGAAAATCTTCTCAACACTCATGGACGGAATGGCAATTTTAAACAACCTTCGAATGTAACAAATTATTTAAAATATTCAAATTCTCAGGATGACCGGATCAGCGCCACGAGTTCGCCCAGCGACGGCCGTTTCCCGTAGGAGAGGATCGTCGTCCTGAAAATTTTTCCCGCAATCCACATCATCACGACAACGCTTCCCGCCCCAAGAACCAGTGTGGCGATGATCTCCGACACGGGAGGCATCTGGTTCGGGATCCTCATGATCATGAAGGACGGCGATAGCAGCGGAATGTATGACATGACCTTTATCAGCGTGGAGTTCGGGTTCTCCGCGACGGAAAATGCGAGCACGATCGGTATGATCAGGATCATGACGAGATAACTCGTGATCTGCTGCGCTTCCTGCTCCGTCGATACCGGCGAACCGAGTGCAACAAATATCGCAGCATACAGGAGGTATCCCAGGATGAGATAGCATAAGATCAGCACCATCGCCGGCACCGGGAGCATCGGAATGGAAAATTTCACGGTCACCACGATCCCGATGACCACCCAGAACAACAGCTGGGTGATGCCCAAACCGCTGAGTCCGATGATTTTACCGGCCATCAGATCGCCTGCCGAACAGGATGACATCAGTACTTCAACCACCCGGTTCGACTTTTCCTCAAGCATGCTTCGGACGAGCATCTGCCCGGAAGTCATGATGAGAATGAACATCATCATCATGAAGATGTACGCCGTAAAAAACACCTGCCCGAACCCCGACTCTTCCTCCTGCCCGGACTTCGTCAGCTTGATGGTCTTCAACTCCAGAGGCCTGGTCAGATCCCCCACCCTGACCGGATCAAGCCCCTGCTCCTTCAGCTTCTCCGACACGATCAGCTCCCGCAATGCCGACCGGAGCGATTCCGTCACCCTGATATTGCCGACATTCTTTGATCGGTAATTCACCACAGTGTCACGGAGATAATCCTTGCGGATGATCAGATACCCCTCCAGTGACTCCGCAACCGTGAGCGAATCGGCGAGATGTTTCGCCGCCGTGACATCGCCGCCCGTACCGGGTGGAAATGACCGCAGGAGATAATTCGGCTGCCCGTTGGGGAGCCTGTACCGCTGCTCAAGGAGACGGGCCAGCGGTTGGACAACCTGACCGGAGAGGTCGATGATACCGATAGTCTTGCTCTCGGTGTCCGCCCGTGAGGCCAGGAGCGCCGGAATGACACTTGCGGCAATCATGATCGCCGGGGTGAGGAAAAGGGAGATGAGGAATGCCTTCGATTTGATCTTCTCGGTGTACTCCCACCGTGCAACCGCAACTGTTTTTTTCATTGGGACCCCCCACCGGAACTGCGGCCGGACCCGACAAGATCGAGAAAAATGGCCTGCAGCGACGGTTCCGCAATTTCAAACCTGCGGATTTCGATCGCAGGCGAGCGGTCTGCTATCGCATGCAGTAAACCGGTGGACGACGCGCCGTCAGCAAGCACAATTTCGGCGGAGTTCTCGTACACATACGCGCTGAGTACACCGGGAAGCGCCCTCAGAAAGTCACCGTTTCCCTCATACTCGAGCTGGATCGATTGTCTCCCGTATTTCCTTTTGACATCCGACAGCCGGCCGTCGATCACAACCTGACCCTTGTTGATCAGCGAAATCGTATCGCAGAGCTTGTCTGCCTGCTCCATTTGATGGGTGGAAAAGATGATCGCCCTCCCCTCCCTCTTGAGCTCCATCAATATCTCCGTGAGCACGATCTGGTTGATGGGGTCGAGACCCGAAAAAGGCTCATCGAGGATGATCAGCCGCGGCTCGTGGAGAACCGAGATGATGAACTGGACTTTCTGCTGGTTACCCTTCGAGAGCTCCTCGACTTTCCTGTTGTAATACTCCAGAAGATTGAAACGCTTCAGGAGGTCATAGGCTCTCCGTTTTCCCTCGGCGACGGGAATACCGCGGAGATGGGCAAAATAGAGAATTGTGTTGATCAGGGAACTCTTCCGATATAAACCGCGCTCCTCCGGAAGATAACCGATGGTGTTCCTGACCTCATCCGAAAACTCCCTTCCCGCATACGTGATGCGTCCCGCGTCAGGCTGGATGATGTTCAGAATCATCCTGATCGTGGTCGTCTTCCCCGCACCGTTCGGACCGAGGAGCCCGAGTATTTGGCCGCCGCCGACGTTCAGGGACACGTTGTCGACCGCCAGCACCGTTGAGTACTGCTTCCTGATATGGGAAACTTCAAGCATGAACAATCAGGGCTGCAACCGGTAAATCATGCGGGGGAAGGGGATCGTCTCCCGGATATGCTCAAGACCGCAGATCCAGGCCACCGTACGCTCGATCCCCAGACCGAAACCCGAATGGGGAACTGACCCGTACCTGCGCAGATCGAGATACCATTCGAACGCTGCCTGCGGGAGCTTGTGTTCCTTGAGGCGCTGAAGAAGGATATCGTAATCGTCTTCACGCTGGCTCCCGCCGATGATCTCACCATACCCCTCCGGCGCAAGTACATCCATCGCCAGCGCAAGGTCCGGATTTTCGGGATCGCGTTTCATGTAGAAGGCTTTGATCCCCGCGGGATACCGGTGCACGATGACCGGTCTGTCAAACTTCTCGGAGATCACCGTTTCATCGGTTCCGCCGAAATCGTTGCCCCATTCAAAATCCACACCTTTTGAATGCAGGATCTCGACAGCCTCGCTGTAGGATATCCGCGGCAACGGCTTTTTGACATTTTCAAGAAATTTCGTGTTGCGCTCCAGCACCTGCAATTCCTGGCGGCGGTTGCTGAGTACGGAACCGACGATGTGTTCAAGGAATTCTTCGGCCAGTTCCATGTTATCAGCCAGATCGTTGAACGCTACCTCGGGTTCAACCATCCAGAACTCTGTCAGATGCCTCCGGGTTTTGGATTTTTCCGCCCTGAACGTCGGACCGAAAACATAAATCTTTCCCAAAGCCATCGCACCCGCCTCCCCGTACAATTGACCCGACTGCGTGAGGTACGCTTTTCCAAGGTCAAAATAATCGGTCTCAAAGAGCGTCGATGTTCCTTCGCATGCGGCAGGTGTGAAAATCGGCGCGTCGACAAGGATAAATCCCCGCGTATCGAAAAACTCCCGGATTGCACTGATGATCTGATGGCGTATCCGTAAGATCGCGTTCTGACGCTGGGACCTGAGCCAGAGATGCCGGTGATCCATCAGAAATTCAACTCCATGCTCCTTCGGGGTGATCGGATACTCTTTCGCGATGTTGTAAATCCTCATCCCCGAGAGTTCCATTTCATACCCTCCCGGTGCCCGCGCATCCTTTTTAACCTTGCCCGTCACGCTCAGGGAGGTCTCCTGCGTCAACCTGTCAAACGAATCAAAGATCTCGTCGGCGACCAATCCCTTGACCATGACACACTGCAGCAACCCCGTCCCGTCGCGCAGGATGACGAAACGGATTTTCCCGCTCGAACGTTTGTTGTACACCCACCCCTGAATCGTGACAGGCTCTCCGACATAGTGTCCGAGATCTTCAATATAGATGCGAGACATAGAATTCTTGATGTTCTGGTGAGAAAACTCTGAATATACAAAAGAATCCGGAGATCTTCAACGCGCGGCCATTCCCCTCCCCGAAGGAGGCTTACCGGCGATCCCGCTCGATTCTTGCCAGTTCCTTCAGTACGAGCGCAACATCCTCATCCAGGAAATGACGCGAGAGCCTCCTGGCACGCCGGATGTCGTTCTGATCAATCTCGGTGAAAAGAAGTTCCTCCTTGAAGTACTTTGCCCTGACAAGGACGTCACCGGACGGAGTGACGACTTCCGACCCTCCCCAGAAATTAATCCCGTCCTCATACCCCACCCTGTTACAAAAAACGATGTGGGTGCTGAGAAGGCGGGCAATCGCCTGGTGCTGCACACTGTTGACCTGAGCGATGTGCGGGTCCGGATCAGTTCCGGATAACCGGGTCGGGCTTGCTGCGATGCAAAAAATCACCTCCGCACCATCCAGGGCAAGGAGATAGGGAAGTGCAAGATGCCAAAGATCCTCGCAGATCAGCACCCCTATCCTGCCTATCGGGGAATCAAACGCCCGGACGGATGTCCCCCTGCTGAAGTAGCGCGCCTCCTCGAACATGCCATAGGTCGGGGGATAAATCTTCCTGTGGACGGTCCGCACCGTGCCGCGGTCAAAGAGAAACGCGGCATTGTGTATTCCGTACGATGCAGATTCTTCCACACCCCCCGCAAGTATCGTGCAATCCGTGCTCTCTCCGGCGATCGCCGAAAGGGCCGGCGCATCATCAGTCCGGAGTGCAAGATTCCAGTTCAGATCCTTGATCGAATAGCCGGTAAGACTCAGTTCGGGGAAAACGACAAAATCGGCACCTCCTTCTTTCGCCCGGCGGATCGCCTCGATGTGCGTTGCGCAGTTTTTTTTAATGTCCCCGACAGCGGTATCGATCTGGGCAATGGCAATTGTCCGTATAGTCATCCTGCAACGGTCCTTTCCGGATGTACGATCATGTGCTTTTCTGGCAGTTGATGGTGGAGCAAGGGTCGGAACTTTCTCGCCCTGGCGCCGACGAGGTGTCGCCGCAAGGGCTACGAGAGGTCGAGCATTTTGATGTCTTTGATGTACTTGATGGTCTTATCGACCTTCAGGGATTTCAGCTTGTCCAGCTTCGACATGATGCGGTGGACGTTCTCATCGATGATTTTGATGTAGTTCTTGTGCGCCTCCAGGTTCGGCTGGCGCTTGAATTCTTCTGTGATATCGAACATTTCACTGAGCGGGGACTCAAAGTCGTGGATCACCCCGGCGAGCGTCTGGTGGATGGCCTTCAGCCGTTCCTGGCTGATTTCAAGTTCGGTTTTCTGCCGTTGAAGCCGGTATTTTTCCACAATCCTCAGGACCGTCTTTGGCAAGATCGGAGAGGAGATTTCTTCCTTGACAAGATAATCATCGACACCGAGCTTCATCACATCCAGCGCGAGGTCAAAATCCTTGTTGACGGTGAGAAAGACAATCGGGACCGAGATCCGTTTCCCCTTGATGTCTTTTGTGATCTCCAGGCCGTTCTTCCCGGGGAGAAAATAATCCATCAGGACGATGTCGATACCGGTGTTCTGCTCCAGTTCCTTCATGGCATCGGCGTGATTTTCCTTCCAGATCACCTCGAACAGGTTTTTTTGGAAGCGCTGGAGATAGGCCTGTACGAGCTTCGCGAAGTCTTTGTTATCCTCGACCAGGAGGATCCGAATTATCGATGTTTCCACGCTATGTCTCTAGGGCAGTTGTGTCATGGGCAGCGTCAGGAAAAAGGTCGAACCGACTCCGATCTCGGATTCGACCCAGATCGCGCCTTTGTGCATTTCAATGATTTTTTTCACGATCGCAAGACCCGCACCGCTTCCTTCATATTCCTCACGCCGGTGAAGCCGTTGAAAAATGACGAAGATCTTGCCAAAATACTCCTTTTCAATGCCGATGCCGTTGTCCTTCACCCAAAAAAGATAATAATTATTTTCCGCATTTCGAAATCCGACCTCCACAACAGGTTCCGGCTTGTCATTGAACTTGATCGCATTACCGATGAGATTCCGAAAGACGATTTTCAGGTGGATCTCATTCCCCCAGACATCCGGGAGGTTTTCAGGCACCTGAAACCGGACATTGCGCTTGGTGATGATGAATTTCATGTCGGCCAGGGTTTCCTGGATGACGCCGTTCATCGACACGGACCGGTAGGCCTCGGATGGCCGGCTGAGCCGGGAGAGAAGAAGAAGATCGTCGATAAGCCCCTTCATCCTCGTCGTCGCCCCAACGATCGACAACAGATATTCCCTCCCCTCCTCCTGAAACATGTCCCGGTAATCGTCTTGGAGTATCCTGCTGAATCCCTCGATGCTGATCAAAGGCTCCTTCAGGTCATGGGAGACGACATAGGTAAAATCGTCCAGTTCCTTGTTTCGCCGCTGGATTTCCTCCGATATGTGTATCGTCTCCTCGTACAATTTTCCCTTGTCAAGCGCAATCGCGGCAAGGTTGGCGACGTTCTCCAGGGTGTACCGCTGGTGTTCGCCATACGGCTCGTCAGGCGCCCCGTGGAGCGTGATCACGCCGGTGATCGCCTCTTTTGAGAGCATCGGAACCGACAGGACCGACTGATCCTCGTTGATGAACGAGCGCCGGAACGAGATCGCCCGATGCTCGGGTGAATCGTACGGAAATTCAGTCAGGGGAGTGGAGGTGAACGTCTGGACATCACCCGACGGGGTGCAGACGACCTCGTGCTGAACCGAATGTGTGGGATTTGCCTCATCATAGGACATAAGACCGAATCTTCTATAGGGAATGAGGCGGAAAATATTCTGCGCGACAATCGTGATGATCCGGTCGATCTCCAGCGCCGAGGTGAGCTGCTGGCTGAGTTCATACAGCGCGGTCAGACTGTCAATTTGCGAGCGCAACTCGCTGTATAACCGCGCAGCCTCGATCGCGGAGCCCAGCTGGCTTCCCACAAGCGTCAGGATCTGACGGTCCTGCTCAGAAAACTGAGTCGGTTGACCATAGAAAAAATCCAGCGCCCCGGTGACATTATCCTTCGACAGGAGCGGAATCACCGCCATCGACTCGTACGACAGATTCCGAAGAACCTGGCGGTTGTGTGCAAGGATTCTCTGATCCTCATAGGCGCGCCGTTCGACGTACAGCGGTTCGCGCATGTCGATCACGGTACCCGTCAGCGAGTTATTCCTCTTCAGACGCGCCAGGGACTGAAATACGGATTCCTCAAAACCGATCTGCATGGCCGCAGTCAGCTCCTCGGATCCCGTCCGCGTGAGATAGACGATGACCGCCTCCGCTCCGCTCACAAGACGCAACAGGGGAAGAGAGGCGTCGAGCATCTCATCCAGGCTCCGGGAGGTGCTTACGCGGGAGGAGATTTCCGTCAGTAACAACAACTGATCGTTGAACCGGCGCAGCTGCGATTCGCTGTCTTTCAGAGCCGTGATGTCAGTGTAGGTAAACACCAGGCCGCTGATACCCCCGCCGTTACCCATCGGATTCACGGTAATCTGATATATCCTCCCCGCCGGGGATCCGTGGAACATGTATTCATCCGAGTAGATCGCAAGCGTCCCATCCAGCAGACGCGGGATGACATCCCGCAGGGTTTCACGCAGGGACGCATCCGGCAGAACATCGAAGAGATGCTTTCCCGTGTATTCACCCTCTACCTGTGAGCCGGATTCGAGCACAAACTGATGCCCGGCATGATTGACCTCGCGTATTCTGCAATCCCTGTCGACGGTGATGACAATGTTGTCGACGGAATCGAGCAGACTCCGGATGTAGGTCGAGTCGTCCCGCACCTGGCGGAAGAGCTGGATGCGATCAATGATCGCCCCGAGGTGCTGGATGATCGGCTGCAGGAGTTCGGCATGACTGCTGTTGTATGCCCCTTGCGTGCCGTATGCGACGTTCAGCGTCCCGGCCACCTTTCCCTTCAGCAGAATCGGAACACATAACTGTGAACGCATCCCCCCACTCAGGCTTACCAGCTCGCGATAGACCGGCTCCGCGAGAAGATCGTCGACAATCATCGGCCTTGCATCGGACAGGACATTCCGGGAGAGGGTTTTTTCGAGCGGGATGCGGTCTCCCTGCTTCACGACCGATGTGCCCGCAACCGCATACATCAGAAGGGCCGTATGATCCTCCGTGAACAATCCTATCGAAAGAGCATCAAACGGAAGGAGTTTCCCGATTTCATCCTTCAACAGGGAAAACACCTCCTCGAAATCGTTCGTCTCGTTTGCCTTGCCGACGATGCGGTTGATCAGCTCAATCTGCGTGTTGCGGTGCTCAAGATCCTTCATTAACCGGATTCTCTCGGTGATATCCCGAGCCACATTGAGCATCCCGACCGGCTGACCCGACGCACCCCGCAGGAGCGTCGTGCTGACACTCACCGGGATCCTGTCACCGTCCCTTGTTTGCCAGGTCATGTCAAAATCATGGAGCCATTTTTTCTCCCTCAGCGAGGCTATCCACAGGACGTAACGTCCCATCTCCTCTTCCATAAGCCAGGGATACGGAAACTTGCATCCGGTTGCCTCAGCAGGGGAAAATCCCAAAACGGTTTCAAACGAGCGGTTGAATTGTTGAACCGCCCCCTCCAGATCGGTGATCATGACTATATCACCCATCGTATCGAGCACATTCCGTAATACCTGCTCCGAATTCTGAATGGCCTCCTCCCGCAGCCTGCCCGATGTTATGTCAGTAAAAAGACAGATGACACCCGAGTGGACACCAAGGTTGTTTTTCAGAACCGTAATCCGTATGCGGTAGTACCGCGCGTCTTTCTCCGATCTTCCCCCGAGCCGGATCTCCTCCTGCCGGGGAGCGCCATCCGCAACCGTCTGCCGCATCACCGCCAGCATATGCTCTCCGGTATCCGCGGGAAAGAGGTTTGTCACCGGTTTTCCACGAAGTGCATGAAAGGGCCGCTTTGTTATTTCCTCGGTCCGCTGATTGGCATACGAGATCAGATAATCATTGCCGCAGACGACAACCGGTCCGTCAATCCCCGCAAGTACCGCTTCCCGTTCCCCCAGGGTTTCACCGAGCTCCTGCATCGCCTTCTTCTCCTGAGTGACATCCCTCACCGTCCCGACCAGGCTGCGGATCGATCCATCCTTCCCCCGCAGAATTGTCAGCCTGTCAAGAACCGTGAGATAGGTCGCTTTCCCCTTCGGCATCATCCGGTACTCGATGACGGGGGCGGCAGGTAATTCTTCGAGTCGCGTGATCCGTTCCAGGAGAAGGCGTTTGTCGTCGGGATGAACGAGGCTTATCCAGAGAGACCGGTTGCGCTGAAATTCCTTTGGTGCATGGCCGAGGAGCGCCTCCACGGTGTCGCTCAGATACTCGTACCGCCCTTCTGCAGTGAGACGGTAGTGTATCTCCTCACCCGTGTCCACGAGATGATGGTACTGCGCAACGGCTTGCTCAAGATGCAGCAGGGCCGCCGCGGAGTCGATGATCGCTCCGAGTTCCTTTCCCAGCAGGCTATACAGCCGCTTCGCGTAAACGGGTCCCGACCCCCCCGTGCCGCTCACACCGAGCAGCATGATACCCAGCGCACTCTCGTGCGATAGGAGGGGTATGAGACAGATTGTTTTCAGATCGGTCGACCGGAAAACTGACCGGTGTGCCAGATACGTCGGATATCGTTCAACCTGAATGAGATGGGGTTCCTTCGTTTTCGCAAGATAGCCGCCGATACCTTCATCCGCAGGCAACTGCGATAATTTCTCGTGAAGGATCGGGGGGAGATGGCGCGATGTTTTGATGCTGAATTCTTTCCCGCCCTCCCCCCGGACATAGATCGCACCGCAGGTCCAGTGAAAAATGTCCAGAAATTTATGCAGCGACGACTGAAGGATCTTCTGGAAGTCACCCTTTGCATGAAAGGTGGTGACGATCTCGTTGAGAAAATCCACCTCCATGCCGAGCTGCCGCGCCTCACCGACAAGCCGGGCGGTTTCCGTGACATCCGCATAGGAGAACAGCAGACGGCCGTCGGCGTGATCCAGGGGGGTGACGGTGACCTCCACGATCCGCCGTTCATCACCTGTCTGTTTTGCGGTAAACCTGTGCGTGACACATCCGCTTTTTTGAAAATTCCGCCGGGAGCATTTTTCCGGGATCCACTCCCCGATTGGTTCCTCCTCGATAACCGCGTGTGGCCGGCCGTAGATCTCCTCTCCCGCCGCAATGCCGAAATACTTCAGGAATGCGGGATTGCAGTACCTGAACAATCCCTCTTGGAGGATGGCCAGCGGCGAGGGCGCGGCATCGGCAAGTTTCGAAAACAATTCCTCGCGCCTGGCAACCTGTTCACGGATGTCCCGAGCAGCCGTAAGATCAATACAGAGGATCTGCAGGCACGCCGCACCCTGATACACCACCGAGGATGACGAGAGACGGCAGTAGGCACGGCGGCCGTCTCCCGTCTGAAGCTCGATTTCGGCCGACACAGGGGGATCTCCCGCCCTCCGGCTCAGAATTTCCCTGATCCGCGCCTGATACCCGGGAGCGCAAATATCCGCAAGAGACTTTCTGAGGATGCTCTCATCAGCTTCATACCGGAATGCGATGCTGAATGCCCTGTTCCTGAAAATGATCTTCCGTTCCCGGAGGAGGAGATAGGGATCAGGGATGCCCTGAAGAAACCGTTCGTATTCATCCTCCAGTGCAGCGAAACGGCCCTGCTCCTTCTGCGTGCGGGTGGTGTCGCGGATGATGGCCCCCGCCAGATCCTCTCCCACCACCGAGAAATGTACCTCAAGGTTCAAAATAGCCTTCTCCCGCCGGTAGGACACCTGAACGGTATCGGATTTCTTTCTCCGGAGGGCGCGGATCGCCCTCAGGAGTTTGAATTTCCCGCCCGGAAGCAGATTCTGAAAACCCTTGTGGAGAATGAAGTCATCCCGCCCGAGCTTCAGCAGATCGAGAGTTTCCCCGTTCGGTTCGATGTACCCGCTTTTCAGGTTAACAAGGACAAAGGGGTCGCGAATCTCACGGAAAAACGACTCGTAGGGTTCCGTCGGTTCCGTTTTCACCGGCTCCGTCTCAGTTTCCCGCTCACCCGACTCCCCTTTCGACTCCAGGATCATGCGCCTGAGGGAAACCGGTTCCGGAATTTCCTGGACAGGCTTGTACCGCCCTGCCAGTGAAATCGGATAGAGGAACAGATCATCACCCCGTCCGACGGCATCGAAGCAGACCGAGGCCGCGTCCTTGATCGCCGCCAGGGATGAGAGTCTGAATGACGTCCTGACCAAACCGCCGAACAGAAGCCACCTTTTTTTGGCAGCCAGGGATGCAACATACTTCAGCCCTTCTACGACACGCTCCTCACGACCAAACATGCGGATCCAGAGCGACAACTCCCCGAGCAGAAGAATCCTCCGTGCCGGTATCGACCGCACGATCCTTTGAAATGAAACCTGGGAGATGACCGAACCCCTGCGGAGGCCTTTCTCTAATCCGAGGCGGCTGTAATGACGGCCCGGCAATCCCTGCCGGGAATAATCGTGATCCGGGAGAATGTGGACAATGCGCGCAGCCGGCGGAAGAGTATCAAGGAGATAATCCCGCCACCGGCACCACGCCTCGGAAGAGGTTGAGATGACGAAAATCGACTCGCCTGTGCGGATACCACCAAGATAGGTATCCAGGTATTTTAAGCTTCCCGAAATAGTATCAGCCGGTATGGCCACAAAGCAATCAATCGATAACCAACATGACCGGAGGTCTCAATCCACGATCGTAATAAAATAGAAAGGGCGACCTTATGCAAGTCGCCCTTTGATAACCCTGACAGATGGAGGTCTTACTCGCCGAAGTTGTAGCTTGCGGTAAGATATCCGAACGTGTTGATGTTGTCCTGCGCGCCGATGAGTCCGAGGCCGCGACGCAAGGCTTCCTCGCTGACGGTTGCATCGAGGGCGAATCCGCTGAACTTCAGCCCAACACCCAGTGTCACGAGTCCATCCCAGTTGGAGGCGTTGATACCGCCGAGTGAGACAAAGCTGTTCGGATTTGTCTGACTGAATTCCGCGGTATAGCCGGGATTCTCGATTTTCTGGTCAACACTCCCCAGCCAGCGGAAATATCCCGCACGGCCAGTGAGCCAATCGGTGAGCGTCCATTCCATACCGAGGTTAATAACCGGTATCGCATCATCCGATAATGTCGAGGTGGTGGTCACACGGGCAGCCGGCGGGGCCGCTGATCCAGGAGTTTGCTCGACTTTTTCCCTGAATGATTCGAAACTCAGACCACCTGCGAAATAGAAGTTTCCGGTTCTGTATTCACCACCGGCACCGACCGCAAAGGTCAGGAGGCTGAAGCTGATATCAAACGGTGTCGTGGTGATGCCATCCGGACGCGTGTCCTCATTCGGACTTGCTGACGCTGTGCTCAATGAGGCGAAGGGAACAAAATTGAATTTGCTCGATACGTTGAATTTTCCCCTTGCCATGATGTCGAACTCGGTCCCCGACGAGGAGTATTCACCGCTGTTGGTGGATGCAATCGGCGTGCCTGTTTCTTTATCATCGGCTTTATCCAGGCGAAACGCCGCCGCCGCGTCAAAACTGCTTCCACCGCCGAGATTGACATTCACACCGGCCCGGACTCCCATCACACGCGAACTCGTCGATGAATCACCCGTGATACTTCCGGCCGAATTGTTGAACTTGCTTTCACTGTTTGAGTAGCCGTACATGACCGCAAATCCCAGATCGAGATTTGTCATCCGTGTCGATGCGACTAATTCCCACACGTTCCTCACCGGTGGAATGAACTGTGCATTCCGCGGTGCCTGCACGATGGTGCTCGGGAGCTGCGAATTGAAATTCACCAACGAAGGATCATAACTCAAAATTACTCCCAGGTTCCAACTATCGTTGAGGCCGAATGCCACGCCGGCGTTCTGGTTAAAGTATCCATCATCGGAAATAGAGCCGCCACTGTTGGACAATCCGGTCATTGCGCCGCCGCCGACGTTGAACCAGGCATAATCTTTGTAGGAGGCCTGATATGCCGGATTGAAGAACATCAGTGAGGGATCGTCGATAATGAACGGATTCATGACCGACATCGAGGTCACCCCGGTATTGGAACCGCCCATTGCCAATTCGCGGGCATACCCTCCGGGTTTCGCCTGTGAATAAGCCAGAGAGCTTATCGCGATCAGCAATACCACTACGATAGCAAGTTGTTTCATATTACTCCTTCTGTGATGTGAAGAATATGTTGTTTTATTTTATTACTATTCTACCCTTCCAGAGATGGTGAGAGCGACCATGAGGCCGCTGAGGTACCATCCGCCAAAGGTGTCAGTGAGTTATTCCAAATCAAATACTAAACCAAGACCGAATCCCACCCAGCTCGTTGTGCTGCCTTCTGTGAAGACCGCCGAGTAGTTTGCATGCACATCCACCCACATTTTATCCCCGGCCTTGAATTGTGCGCCAAGAACAGGCGAAACCCCGAATTTCGAGGTGCTGCTGCTCACACTTACTGTTGCACTGCCTACGGTTTCATCTGCGCTTGCTGACAAAACATATAATCCAACATTTGCCTGCCCGTATACCCGTGTGTCACCCGGCATAAAGTAATACTTGCCGCCCAGAACAATCGGAATTATCCCCCATTTTGTGTTGATTGTCCCGCCGGTGAATGGATCACTAATATCCTTCCCGCTGAAATGCACATAACCGGATGACAAGGTGAGTTGGAACGCCGGGTCGAACCCGTTGTACCCGACGAATGCAAGACCGCCAATACCGAAATTGCTCGCATTATTGAAATCCCCCACCGGTACTCCTCCTTCGGCTCCAACACCGATCGACCATTGGCTCGGGCCTGCAGTCTGCCCATAAAGCGGCAATGCAATAATCAATAAGGCAACCATTATCGCTAATTTCTTCATATTGATTCTCCAACCCTTTCGATGTTATGTGTTGAATTTTCCGTTATTTAAAGAACGGATAGAGTATAGTAAAAAATAAATGATTTGTCAAGTCTTTTTTTCAACACGTGCTTTAAATAAACCGTATAAGCCATATTTAATGCTGAAAATAGTAAAATTTCATCTTAAATGATTAATTTTTTCTAATTTGAACACAAATGCCGATTCCCCAAAATTGTCTATAATTAAGGCATTTTTGGTGGCCGGCAGATGAGGGAAGAATCAGGTAAAAAAGGGAAATGGAGGATTTTTATCACGGACCGACAGAACACCTCACGGACCGGAACTCTTCAGCTGAAAGCCGAAGTCCGGAACCTCTTGCATCAGGGGAAGAATCAGGTAAATCGATCTATTACGGGAGCGTGAAGCGAATGCCCGAGGTCAATGCAAAATAAAACGAAGATGATCCGCTTGTGAATACAGGACCAAATTGCAGATCGGCAGGTATGGAGACCTGACTGTTGATCGGAAAGTAAAATCCTCCACCAAAACGGAGCCCGAAATACGGTCCACCGGTAAAGGCCCACAAATTAAATCCGCCATCGATGTACGGTTGGATATTTGTCGTCGGCATGTCGATCAGATACTTGGCGAAAACAGCCCATTCAATGGGGGTGGAATTCTGTGTGTTGATGTTGAGGTCGGACCCAAACAATATATTATGTTTGTAGGCATAATCCCCCGTCACGCCAATCTGCACTCCGGCCGATGAGCCGCCATCCACACTCAAATTTGAAAAACCAAACCTTCCCCCCAGGGTAACCGTTTGTGCCCGGCTCGCGATGGAAAAGATCATCAAAAGGGCAAGAACGAGAAATGCTGATTTCATAACAATCTCCTTTCCGGTTAAGTTAGGATTTGAGTAACTCCCGCGATATCACCAGACGCTGAATTTCAGACGTTCCTTCATAAATTTCAGTTATTTTTGCGTCCCTCAGATAGCGTTCGACGAGATATTCCTGTACATATCCATAACCCCCATGGATCTGAATCGCTTCCAGCGAGGCATCAACGGCGATTTTGGATGCGTAGAGTTTTGCCATCGCTGCCGTATGGGCAAACGGTTTTCCGGCGTCCTTTATCGCCGCCGCCTTCAGCGTCAGAAGCTCAGCAGCCTCGACCTTCGTGGCGATATCAGCGATTTTGAACTGAATAGCCTGGAAATCGGCTATCGGCTTGCCAAAAGCCTTCCGCTGTTTGGCATATCCGATCGACGCGTCAAGAGAGGCTCTCGCAATCCCCACAGCCTGCGCCGCAATGCCTATCCGCCCGCCATCAAGCGTCATCATTGCAAATTTGAACCCGAAACCCTCATCGCCGATCCGGTCTGCCGGAGAGATTTTGCAATCCTGAAATGCAAGCGATACGGTATCGGAACTGCGGATCCCGAGCTTTTTTTCCTTTTTTGCCACCGTAAATCCGGGGGTCCCCTTCTCAACAAGAAACGTCGATATGCCGTGGGAGCCTTTTGATCGGTCGGTCGTGGCCATAACGAGCACGTAATCGGCCGTCGAACCGTTGGTAATCCAGTTTTTTGTGCCGTTGAGTATGTACTCTCCCTCCCTTTTTTCAGCCATCGTATGCTGGTTGGAGGCATCACTCCCTGCTTCGGGTTCCGAAAGGGCGAATGCACCCAGTTTTTTCCCCGCAGCGAGCGGAATAAGGTACTTCTTTTTTTGTTCCTCGGACCCCCATTGATTTAAACCGTAACAGACCAGGGAGTTGTTTACCGACATGATGACACCTGCCGAGGCGTCAACCTTCGAAATCTCAATCATCGCAAGAACATAGCTCACCGTATCCAGACCCGCCCCGCCATACTCCTCGGGCACCATCATTCCCATGAATCCGAGCTCACCCATCTTTTTTACTGCTTCATGGGGGAATTCCCCCTTCTCATCGCGCTCAACGGTCGAACCGGCGAGCTCATCAGCTGCGAATTTCCGGGCCGTATCACGGATCATCAATTGCACATCGGTAAATTCAAAATCCATACGCTTTACCCTGCCTGTCGATGAAGTTTATTGTTTGTTTGCATAATCATAAAACCCTCTCCCCGATTTCCTCCCCAGATAACCTGCCGAGACCATCTTTTTCAGCAACGGGCAGGGGCGGTATTTGTCGTCACCGAGTCCTTCATGAAGGACGTTCATGATCGCCAGACAGACATCGAGTCCGATAAAATCTGCAAGCGCCAACGGTCCCATGGGGTGATTCATGCCGAGTTTCATGACGGTGTCGATCGACTCCGGTGAGGCCACACCCTCCATCACGCAATAGACAGCCTCATTGATCATCGGAAGCAGGATGCGGTTGGAGATAAAACCGGGATAATCATGCACTTCAACAGGAGTCTTATCCAGGCTTTTCGCCACGGCAAGTATCGCCGACATTGTGGCGTCGGAGGTCGCAAGCCCGCGGATGATCTCGATGAGTTTCATGACGGGAACAGGGTTCATGAAATGCATCCCGATCACCCTGTCAGGCCTCTGCGTCTTGGCGGCGAGCCCGGTGATCGAAATCGAGGAGGTGTTTGACGCAATGATCGCCGACGGACCCGCAATCCGGTCTGCCGTCCGGAAAATAGTCTCCTTGACGGCCTTATCCTCCGTCGCGGCTTCGATGATGAGATCTGCAGAATCAGCCGCCTTGGCAAGATCGGTCGTGGTTCCGATTCTCGAGAGGGTCTGATTTTTCTGATCCTCCGTCAGGAGGGATTTTTTGATCTGACGGTCCAGATTTGTTCTGATCGTCTGCATGCCGCGCTGGATAAATTCCTCCCGTATGTCGTGGAGCATGACCGCGTAGCCCGACTGCGCGAAAACATGCGCAATGCCGTTTCCCATCGTCCCTGCCCCAATGACAACGACCTTTTTTATCTCCATGCTACCTGGCTCCTATCGTTCGACAATTAATCCGCTTGCCTCACCGCCGCCGATACAGATTGCGGCCATTCCCCGTTTCACACCCAGCCGTTTCATCGCAAATAACAGTGTCACAAGAATCCTCGCGCCGCTGGCTCCGATGGGATGACCGAGCGCCACCGCCCCTCCCGCGACATTGACCTTCGCGGGATCCAGGCCGACCAGTTTGTTCACGGCAAGCGTCACAACAGAAAACGCCTCGTTGATCTCAAAAAGGTCGATATCCTCCTTCGACAGCCCGGCTTTCCCGAGAACCTTTTGAATGACATCTGCCGGCGCGGTGGTAAATTCAGCCGGTTTCCTGGCCGAAGAGCCGTACGCGACGATCCTTGCAAGCGGTGAGCAGCCGATCTTCGATGCCGTCTCCGCCGTCATCATCACCACCGCCGCTGCACCGTCATTGATTTTCGAGGCGTTTGCAGCAGTGATCGTCCCGTCCTTTTTAAACGCCGGCTTGAGTGCGGGGATCTTTTCAAACTTCACCTTCCTCGGTTCCTCATCCTCACTGAAGAGGACCGGTTCACCCGATTTCTGCGGGACCGGGACCGGAACAATCTCCTCCCTGAAATATCCGCTCTTCTGGGCGCTTAACGTACGGTTGTAGCTTTCGACGGCAAAACTGTCCTGATCAGCACGGGGGATCTGACATGCAGCGGCGCATTGTTCAGCAGCATCCCCCATGTGGAAATCGTTATACACATCCCAAAGTCCGTCTTTAATCATGCCGTCAATGACCTGGCCATGCCCCATTCTGTACCCGCTTCTGGCCTTATCCAGCAGGTAAGGAACGTTTGACATGCTCTCCATTCCGCCTGCGACCACAACATTGGCATCCCCGAGGCGCAGGGATTGGGCCCCAAGCATGATTGCCTTCAACCCTGAACCGCACACCTTGTTGACGGTCAGGCATTCGACACTCGTCGGTAACCCGGCAAAGATGGCGGCCTGACGTGCGGGAGCCTGACCCACACCAGCAGTCAACACACATCCCATGTTCACTTCATCAACGAGTTCAGGCTTGACACCAGACCGGCGGAGCGCTTCCCGAATCACCAGGGCACCTAGGTGCGGAGCGGTCAGTGAGGCCAGACCACCCCCAAATGACCCCACCGGAGTCCGGCATGCGCCGACGATGACAATATCATTATTCAACGTGTAGACCCTTTTTTTTCGTGTTGCTGAAAAGTTACAATAATTTCATAAATTTTGCAATAAACGGAAGGACATTTTTTCGGAAATATCCACCCCCCACCGGGAAGCGGCTGCAAGCATCTTCCCCGGGCATAAAAATAAAACCCGGCACGAGTGCCGGGCTTTATCTGAATTGCGCCGGGTGGATGCGGGCCTATTTGAGTCTGACAAACTCGATCCGGCGGTTTTTCGCGCGCCCCGCCGCAGTCGAATTGTCAGCGATCGGCTTTGTAAAGCCGAATCCCTTTGTCGTGATTCTCGAACCCGCAATTCCTTTCTTGACAAGATATGCCTTCACCGCTTCAGCCCGGCCAACGGAGAGCTTCATGTTGTATTTTGCCCCGCCAACGTTGTCGGTGTGACCGTGAATGGCAACCTCCGCCTCGGGATATTTCATCAGGCTCGCCGCAACCTGATCCAGAATACTTCTCGCGGTCGGGAGGAGTACAGTTTTGCCCGTCTCAAAATTCACGCCTTCCAGTATGATCCTCTCCCCCACGTTGATGATCGGAACGTCATCCGAGGGGTCAAGGGGATTTAATCCGAGCTGGATCTCTTTTCCATCGGGCATCCCGCCCCCATCAGTGTCCATCTTCAGGGGATCAGTATGATATTTCAGGACTTCGTCGCCATCGGTCAAACCATCACCGTCGGTATCCTTGTTCAGAGGGTCGGTGTGATACTTCAGGACCTCGTCGCCATCGGTCAAACCATCACCGTCAGTATCCTTGTTCAACGGATCGGTATGATATTTCAGGACCTCGTCGCCATCGGTCAAACCATCACCGTCAGTATCCTTGTTCAACGGGTCGGTGTGGTATTTCAGGACTTCTTCGCCATCGCTCAATCCGTCACCGTCGGTATCATACTTCAAGGGATCAGTGTGATATTTCAGGACCTCATCCCCATCGCTCAATCCGTCACCATCGGTGTCCCATTTCAGCGGATCCGTGTGATAGATGTGAACCTCTTCACCATCCTTGAGACCATCACCATCGGTATCCGGATTGTTGGGATCCGTGCCAATCTGCTTCTCTTCATCATTGGTGAGACCATCACGGTCGGGATCATTATCGAACGGCTTCAGGAAGGATGTGATGGTCAGGCCGAAACTCCAGTAGGTATCATTCGACCCCGATTTGATGTCATCGAGGTTGTCCGTCGAAAGTGCGTGATAGCTTGCCTGGATGCCGAACGACGTGACATCGGAAACCATGAACTGTATACCCCCGCCCAGGGGGATTTCCGAGGTCAGGTGTCCATACTCGTTATTCGCGTTTCTCGGGAGCGGCAAATCCTGCTGGTTGAGCGGATCAAAATAGAGTAAACCCGCGCCGGCGAAAGCGTAGGGCTGAAATTTCTGGGTTTTGGTGAAATTGATGATCAGACGGGCATCGATGGGAACAAGTGTCGAGGAAAAATAATGGAGGCCATCATCGGCAGCCAGACGCCCCAGACCCACACCCCCCTCGATGGCAAAGAAAGGCGAGGCGTAATACCTCACGAATGCTCTTCCAAGGGGATACATCCGGTGCTCTGGTATATCCGTATACGGAGTCCCCTCCCCGAGGTAGATGCCAATACCTACATTCCCTTCAGTTTCAGTTTTATCCGGGAGAACCTGAGCGAGGATGCGACAATTCGTCATCACGACCATGAGGATGACCGTCAGAACCCATCTGGATGTTTTCATACTGGCCTGTGTTGTTTGGAACCCACGGCAATTTACGGCTTGCAGAAATGAAAGTCAAGCATCCATTTCACCTAAAAACCACTAAAATGGAGTAAATCAGGAAGATTTCAGCTGTTCATGGAGCGGAGGAACTCTTTGTTGGTCTTCGTCCCACGCATTTTTTCGAGGGCAAATTCCATGGCCTCAACGGTTGAAAAATCACTGAGTAATTTGCGGAGGATCCATACCCTGTTCAGCTCGTCAGCTTCCAGCAATAACTCCTCTTTTCGTGTACCGGAGCGGTTCACATCTATTGCCGGGAACATCCGGCGGTCGCTCAGTTTACGATCCAGGATGATTTCCATATTGCCCGTACCTTTGAATTCCTCGAAGATCACCTCATCCATCCGGCTCCCGGTTTCAATCAAGGCTGTCGCTATGATGGTGAGACTCCCCCCTTCCTCCACATTCCGTGCAGCACCGAAAAAGCGTTTTGGACGGTGGAGCGCATTTGCATCAACGCCTCCCGACAGGATCTTGCCGCTGTGAGGGACAACCGTGTTGTGTGCCCGGGCGAGCCGGGTGATACTGTCGAGAAGAATTACAACATCCTTTTTGGCCTCCACCAGGCGTTTTGCCTTCTCAAGAACCATGTCGGCAACCTGAACGTGGCGTTCCGGGGGCTCGTCAAATGTCGAACTGACGACCTCGGCGTTCACCGACCGCTCCATGTCCGTCACCTCCTCGGGTCGTTCATCGATCAGAAGAACGATGAGGAAAATCTCCGGATGGTTGCGTAAGACGCTGTTTGCGATTTTCTGGAGCAAAATGGTTTTCCCCGCCTTGGGAGGCGAAACGATCATTCCGCGCTGGCCCTTCCCGAGGGGAGTAAGGAGATCCATGATCCGCATGGAATATTCGCCCGGTGCAGTCTCGAGTTTAATACGGTTATTGGGGTAAAGTGGTGTGAGGTTGTCGAAGAGGACCCGCTCCCTGATGGCATCCGGGTTCTCATCGTTCACGGCCTCAACACGCAGAAGCGCAAAAAAGCGCTCTCCCTCCTTGGGCGGACGTACCTGACCGGTCACCGAATCACCGGTCCGGAGGTTGAATTTCTTGATCTGCGACGGTGAAACATAGATGTCGTCGGGGGAGGGAAGATAGTTGTAGTCGACCGACCGGAGAAAACCGTAACCGTCCGGCAACACCTCGAGGACCCCCTTGCTGAATGTAAGACCGTCTTTTTCCGTCTGGGCTTCCAGGATCTTGAAAATCATATCCTGTTTCCGCAGATCGGCATAGCCGGTGATGTTCAGCTCCTTGGCGATCTTGGTGAGTTCAGAAATCTTTTTGGATTTCAGCTCGGCAATGTCCATTGGCATGGCTTTTCGACACCCTTAAAGAATGAAAAGGATTTGTTTAAAGAACTATTCGACACAGAATGATCTTATCCGATCACTGCACGTACAAATTCTGAGGAAAAATCCGATGTGTTAAGTGGTAGTTTAGAGTTTACAATCAGGGAAGTTTTTGTGCTTCCTGGATACAACAAATACAATATAAACCCCCTATTCCTCAAAGTCAAGTTTTAACGCGCACAATTAAGGAATTTTAATGCCTCCCCGGCGACATAATGCGATCCGGTTATCAGCACCGGCTCACCGGGCCTCCGCTCCGCAAATCCCATCCGGACACCGTTGTCCACCGTATGACCATCCACTCCCTTGAATCCTCTGGCGTGGAGGAATTTTATAATTTCCCGGCTTCCGAGCGCACGGGGTGTCCGGGGTTCAACCGCAATGATCAACCGGCTGTGGCCGTACAAGTGTTCCAGCATACCACCGTAATCCTTGTCTTTCATCGCTCCGAATACCACCAGCCATCTGCCAGGCAGTACGTTACCCAGTGATGCCGTCGCCGCAGCCATTCCATGGGGGTTGTGGGCGACATCCAGAATGACGGGGGGATTTTTTTGAAGAATCTCAAGCCGCGCCCGAAGACCGGATAATCGGCGGATCTCCGATAAACCGCGTATCATGCTCCCGGCCGTGAGCCGGTTCCGGATGCCGCACGGGAGGAGCTCAACGGCCGAGAGCGCTGTTTCAACATTCTCCGCCTGATGGTCACCCGGAAGCTCTACCATCACCTCCGGCAGCTTGTGCCGGGGCGTCGTCAGGGATAGGAGAAGACCGTCCAAACCGCGCTGCAGGATTTCTGCCCGTACGAGATCCCTGCTCTGATGAAGTGCCGCCTGCCGTGACCGGGCAATCGCGCGTAACTGATGAAAAACAGACTTCATCCTCACCCCCGTAACCGCGGGAACACCCGGTTTTATGATCCCCCCCTTTTCACGGGCTATCGCATGCAGGGTCGTCCCGAGATATTCCATGTGATCGAGACCGATGTTGGTGATGACCGATACGAGCGGTTGTACGACGTTGGTGGCATCGAGTCTGCCCCCAAGACCTGTCTCAATCACCGCGATATCCACTCCGGCATCCCGGAAATATTCGAAGGCGATCGCCGTCGTCGCCTCGAAAAATGTCGCCCTGGTCTTCCGGATGACCGGTTCGAGTGCCCGGGTCAAGGTGACGACCGCATCAAGCGGAATCGGCTTGCCATCCACCCGGATCCGTTCGGAAAAATCTGCAAGGTGCGGTGACGTATAAAGACCCGTCCGGTATCCTGCCGCAGTCAGCATGGCCGCGAGCATGGAGGAGACCGATCCTTTTCCGTTCGTGCCGGCGATGTGAATTGTCGGATACGATCTCTCCGGGTGACCGGTCACAGCAAGGAGCCTCGTGATGTTCTCCAAACCCGCTTTGATGCCGAAAAGCTGCAGGCCATAGAGGAAGCGTATGGCAGACGAGGATGTCATCGTTCTGTCATTCCGGGTGCGTGGTTCAGAGCCAGCTGTGGAGTACAGAATGTTCCCTGGAGATTTCAACGGAACCGATGAGCTGCCGGACGGATCGAAGATTCCTTTCCTCGCAATATCTGAGGATGCCATCCGCAACCCTTGGAGCTGTTGCGGGATCGACAAAGTTCGCTGTCCCTATCTGGACAGCCGTGGCTCCGGCAAGCAGAAATTCAATCGCATCCTCGGCATGGACGATCCCACCGATGCCGATAATCGGAATCGCAACGGCCTGGGCGATCTCAAAGACCTTTGCGAGGGCGATCGGTTTTATCGCCGGACCCGAGAGTCCACCGGTCGCGGTCGACAGTTTCGGCCTCCGTGTCCGGATGTCGATCGCCATGCCGATGACGGTGTTGATCACCGATACTGCATCGGCTCCTTCGTCTTTCACCGCACGGGCAAAATCGGAGATGTGGGTCACGTTCGGTGTGAGTTTGATGATCAATGCCCGTTTTGTCAGCGAGCGCACACTCTTGGTGATTTCCGCGGTCATGCGGCAATCGGTTCCAAAACTTAATCCGCCTTCCTTGACGTTGGGGCAGGAGACATTGATTTCATAGCCGTCAACTCCCTCCTGGGCCTCAAGGATCCTCACAACGGTGCAGTACTCATCAATGCTGCTTGCCGCAACATTGACAATGATGCGCGTTGTGAGTCCGCGGAGGAACGGCAATTTTTCCTCGACAAACCTCTCGACACCGATGTTCGCAAGCCCGATCGAGTTCAACATCCCCCCGGTTGTCTCCGCTATGCGCGGCGGAGGGTTTCCATCTCTCGGCTTCAGGGAAAGGGACTTCGTGACGATCCCCCCCAGACGGTTCAGGTCGACAAGATCCTTGCATTCGTCCCCGTACCCGAACGTCCCTGACGCGACGAGGACGGGGTTCTCAAACGTGACGTTACCGATGGTGATTTTCTGGTCGGTCATTCAGGTTAAACGGATTGATGTCATGTCAAACACGGTGCCGTCCTTGCAGATCAGGGCGTACTTTTTAGGACCGCCGGCAAGTTCAACCGGACAGCCCTGACAGATACCGATTCCGCACGCCATCACGCTCTCCAGCGAAGCTTCGCCCGGAAGCGAGAATTCCTGCACGAGCCCCATGAGGGATTTTATCATCGGGGTCGGTCCGCATGCAAAAAGTTTTCTCCTCGCACCGGCCTTTTCCGTCGTGAGATACTGACGGAGACACTCCACGACGGTCCCATGAAATCCTTCCGTTCCGTCATCGGTCGCGGTGTGGAGATTGACGAGGTGATTCCCGACAATCTGATCTTGTGTCCTGGCGCCAAGGAACGTTTGAACCTCCTTCCCGCGGGAAAGAACGGCCTCGGTCAGAATCGGCAGCGGTGCAACGCCGAGTCCGCCGCCGAGAAGAAGCGCGGTGTCATACTCATCGTCGGTTCGAAATGGCACCCCCAGAGGGCCGAGAATGTCAAGAGAATCCCCGGGTCGGACCTGGGAAAGAAGCGAGGTACCGATGCCGATGACACCGAAAAGAATTGTTATATCCGAACCCTCCCGGCGATAGACGGAGAAGGGCCTGCGCAAGAAAGGAACGCCGAGTTCATTCACCTTGATGTTCAGAAACTGGCCTGGTTGCACGACAGCAGCGATGCGTGGAGCTTTGAGCGTGACACTACAGAGGTCCCTCCCGGCAGAGGCGACGCCAACAACGGGCGCGTGGGTCTGGATCATCGAAGGTTTACAGGATCATGGAGCGTTATCATCAG
Organism: Bacteroidota bacterium; assembly: GCA_033854175.1. GTDB lineage: Bacteria > Bacteroidota > Ignavibacteria > UBA10030 > SZUA-254 > DATKPE01. The sequence continues at coordinate 84,840 of JAWOKN010000018.1, forward strand.
TTGTGTCTTCGGCGGTGGTGTCGGCATCTTCATCCGTCGTGTCCGTATCCTCATCCTGGACATCCTCCTCCTGCTCCTGACCGGCTTTCTGATTTTGTATCACGGACTGGTTGGGAGGAATTTTCGGCGGAATGGCAGTTTTATCCGGTCTTGCACTCGGGATCTCTTCCTTGGGTTTCATGAGATCCTTGAGAGTCTCCGGATTCTCCTTCACGGCAAGTTTCGGCCTGACGATGGATGCGTAGATGCTTGTCGAATCGGTCTTCAGAATCTTTTTGTACCACACAGCCGCGCTGTCATTGTTACCGAGTGTATTCTCGTAAATCCAGCCGACAGCATATGCGGCCTTCGACGAGAGAGCGTCACGGGGCTGTAGCGAGGCGATCTCCTTGAACTTCCGGAGCGCTTCGTCGGTCCGGCCGGCAATGAGCGTGCTCTCGGCTGTCGTGTATTTCATGGCAACCGGGGCTATCGTCGTATCGCTGATGTTCACACCCCCCGTCAGTGATTTCAACTTTCGGCCATACTCGGTGGCAGGGTACCGCGCCAGGATGATTTTATCGAGCGAGTCAGCTTTGCCGGAGTCGGCTGTCGTGCGGTAGACCTCGGCCAGAGCATAGTATGTCCGCGGAACGTAGCGGGATGTCGGATAATCATCGAGAATCTTCAAATACCAGTACTTCGCGGAATCGGGATCGTTGAGCTCGAGATAGAAGAGCGCGCCAAGCTCATAATATGACTGGGCGAGAAGCGAGTGGACGGAATCGACCGTGACACTGAGCATCTGGCCGGACGACCGCTGCTTCCCCAACCGCCGCAGGGAATCAGCCCTGGCTGAGTGTGATGTATCGTTTGGCGATAAGGAGGCTTCCGCAGGCGCCAGAGTATCATCATCATCATTGACGAGATCCCTGTCCATATGCCTCCGCTGATACTCCTCGCTTCCTCCCCCGGCGGGAAATACCGATGGCGATGGATATCCCGGATTCACCCCCTCGGGCGGCCGGAAACCGGGCGTCAGCCGGCGGTCGGCTGCCATCAGTTCACTTTCGAGAGATGCGGTCTCCGTCGACGGAGGTATCGTTACGGTGTCGGTCAGGGCAAGAACCGTGTCCGAGGAATCCTTGTGAATGGCCGAATTGAACCGGTAGACAGCATCATTCAAGAGCGCGTACCGGTTAAAATCGGTTGTTTTCCGTTCCACCTGCGGAGCGATCACCGGGGCGGAGTTCTCAAGTTTTGCCTTGGTGTAAAACATCCTCGCCCGCTTGAAATCATGCGCGACCTTTTCGTAATACCGCGCCCGGCGGTACATGCTCTGCGTTGATGCCTCGGTGTGCTTGTACGCGGTGTCGATCAGATCATAGATCGGAAACGCCGTGGCGGTGTCCCCTGCGGTCAGATAGGCCGTCGCAATCTCCAGGTTGACCAAGCCGTGTTGCTCCGGTTTTAACGGCTCATCATTCAGCTGATTGAGGACGGTCAGCGCCTTGTCCTGATGACTGCTGGATGTGAACATCACACCGGCCCGCAGCCTTGAGCGGAATTCTAGGTCAAAAGTCGGGCCGAATTTCATCACCCGCATGTAGGCATCCGCGGCCTTTTCTTTGTCACCAAGCTGCTCCAGAACCTGAGCGTACTGGAACTGTGCGAAGGATCTCATCGCGTCATCACCCTGAACCTCCACGGCCAGCGCGTAGGTCTGCGCCGCCTGATCGTACTCCTTCCGGTCGACGTAGATCTGTGCCTGGAGCATCAACGATTCGAGAAGCTGGTCGTTTCTTCCCTCGGCCCGCAGATCCGGAAAAAGCTCCTTCAGGATATTCAGCGCTTCATCCTGATTTTTCTGGTGGTACTGCGCCTTGGCCATCCATAATCTGGCGTCAAACCTCTTATCGCTCTCAGGAAAATTGTCGAGCAATTCCCTGAACTTCCGTATCGCTGATTCCTCCTCCCCCTTGTATTCATATGACTGGCCAATCATGAGAATCGCCGCCGGGATCCACTTGGTCGTCGAATAATATTGAATCAATTTCGAGCACTTCGTAATGACACTGTCAAACTTCTTGTCCGTCGAGGGCGAGATGTTGTAGGGTGCAAAATAATTGGTGTCCCGGTCCTTCTGCGGGCTCTGAAGGACCTCCTTCACCGATTCATCGAACAATCTTTTTGAGTTGTAATATGTGTTGAAGTACCCGGTGAGATCGCGATAGAAGGAACAGCCGTCGATGGTGAGAAAAAGCGCACTAATCAGTATGGCTAATCGAAGCAGGACGGTTCGGTTAAATACCAGACTCCTCATGATGGATATAGAACCAACGGGCATCATTGGTGATATATCATGATAATGAAAAAGCCTGCAAAATGCAAAGGAAAATGGAGACCGGACAGGATCTCTGGCGTGATGAGGCCCGCGGATGGTTCAAAGATGCGCCAACAGGGGACCGAACACGCACATTTATGATCCGGCGGGAGCATAATCGCCGGGACCGCACGCATCAGCACCCCGATCAGGATTCGTCCACGTCACGTATACCATCCGCTTCTTCTTGACGCCTGCGCCGAATTCAACGTGCTGTAACCTGATGTCCGGCAATGTGCCGAAATGCCTGTCCAGAGTGCCCGACTCACGCTCGAGATAGCTCACCAGACAATGCCGTCCGAGTGATGAAAGCTTCCGGATTGCAGCGGGTACCTCCTTGATGTAGTAGAGTGTCTCGGCACAGATCACCAGATCAAACTTTCCCTCAGGCTGAAACTTCTCCAGGCTGTTCACCACGTATGTCGGCCCGGGATTGCGCATCTTCGCCCGCTGAATTGCTGTCGGGCTCACATCGACTGCCGTGACATTCCGGCAGACCGTCGCAAGCTTCTGCGTAAAAATCCCTTCGGCGCATCCAATTTCGCAGACACTCTCATGCGGTAAACTCTGCACCTGTTCGAACAGGAACTGGAGACGCTGTTGCTCGTAATGCGACGATTCGAAGTTCCAGGGATCCCGCATCGCCTGAAATATCCTCTCAAGTTCCTCGTGATCATCCGTGTACCAGCCGGTACGGAATCTGGATACCCTCGTCATGGTTTTAATCAGCGGACGGATCGATGATGCCCGTTCCGTGATATATTGCCCCGCCAAGAAAAGAAGATCCAGCTTAAAGTTAAAGTTGATCATGGCTCAACAAATTCCTTGCCGATATCGCTACAACCGGGTTTTGTGCTGAATGACGGCACAAGATACTTCAGAAATGCATAGAATCCAAATTTTGCTCACACATTTTGTTTCAGGGAGATGAATTTTGTATATTTGACGGTATTCTTCACCCTGAAAACCACAGGCGGATCCCCATGACGAACGCGAGTGTAACATGCTGGTATCTTCTCCTGTCGAACCTGTTTCTTTTCCCCGCATTTGCACAACAGGATGCCGATCGCGACGACGACGATTTCAACCGCAGGGCCCAGATTGCCATCACGGGCCGGATCATCGACAAAGCAACCGACAAACCGATCGAGTATGCAAACATCCGGGTTTGCTCGGCCAGAGACTCGTCGCTCGTAACAGGCACGGTATCAAAAATGGACGGGTCGTTCTCCCTCCCGACCCTTCCTGCCGGAAGTTACTTCGTGGATATCAGGTTTATGGGGTATCTGCGGAAACTCATACCCGTGGAGATTACGACACGGGCATCGACACCCCTCGACCTCGGCCGGATCATCATTGAACCCGATCCCCTTCAATTCAAGGAAATCGTCGTCGAAGGCAACCGGACCCCGATTTCGTACCAGATCGATAAGAAGGTCATCGACGTCGGGAAGATGCAGACGGTTATTTCAGGAACTGCCGCCGATGTCCTCCAGAATGTTCCATCGGTCACAGTCGATCTGGAGGGAAACGTGAGCCTGCGCGGGAGCACGAACTTCACCGTCCTTATCGACGGACGACCGACGGTACTCGCAGCACAGGACGCGCTGCAGCAGATCCCCGCAACGTCCATCCAGACGATCGAAATCATCACCAATCCGTCAGCGAAGTACGATCCCGAAGGCACATCGGGCATCGTGAACATCCTGATCAAGAAGAATCGTGAACGCGGCCTGAGCGGCGTGGCAAATACAACCGCCGGCGTCTATGAATCGTACGGGGGCGATTTTTTTTCCCAGTACCGGACCGAATCGTTCACCATCCTCGTGGGCGGGAACTATAACAGACGAAATTTCCCCGGCACGAGCCGCTCCGAGAACTCGTACTCGGGGACCGATCTCACCAGCTTTCTCAATTCGAGCGGGACCAACGAATCACAACACGAAGGTTCGGGTTTCCGCAGCTCGGTGGAATTCAACGCCACCCAATCTACACTCCTGACGGCCGGGGGACGACTCGGCCACCGGGGGGGCGTGCAGACCAATCACCTGTGGTATTCCGAATGGTCGGCCGCGAACCCCCTGACGAATACGTATACGGGTGCGGGGAGTTTCGACCGCGGTGGCGACTTCTATGAAGCGAACTTTTCCGTGCTCCAGCGTTTTAACCGGTCCGGCCATGAACTCACGGCCGAGGGAAACTTCGGATACGACGAGGACAACGAATCGTCCGTGACAACCGAGCAAAGCGGCGCTCAGCTTACGGGCGGTGAACGCCTGGATAACAACGGTCCGGCACGCGAGTTTGAGGGGAGGGTCGACTATACGCTGCCATTCTCGGAAGACAGGAAATTCGAATCGGGGTATGAGGGCCAGGCCGAGCTTTCGGAGGAGCATAACACGATCTTCCAGTTCAACACGACCCTGCAGCGGTTTGATGCCCAGCCGCAATTCAACTATTCCGTGAAATACCGGAACAGCGACCACGCCTTGTACTCGACATACTCTGATAAATTCCTGGGCGTCGGCCTGCAGGCGGGGCTCCGCACCGAATATACGTACCGTTCGGTCATCCTCGACCGAGAACAACAGCGCTTCACCATCGATCGGTGGGACCTGTTCCCCACACTGCACGCCTCCATGAAACTCAGTGAATTCACACAGGCAATGGCAAGCTATACACGCCGGATCCAGAGGCCTCATGGCTGGGAAATGGAACCCTATATCGTCTGGACCGACGCGAACAATGTGCGGAAAGGCAACCCTGGACTTCAGCCCCAGTTCATCGACTCCTACGAAGCCGGCATCCACACCATGGTGCTCGGTGCCACCCTGTCGGCGGATGGGTACTACCGGATGGTCCACAACAAGATCGAGCGCATCAAGTCCGTCTACCAGCCGGGTGTCACCCTCACCTCAATGGGGAATATCGGCCGCGACCGGTCAATCGGCAGCGAGTACATGCTGATCCTCGACCCGTTCAAACCCTGGAACGTCAATCTCATGGCCAACCTCTACGACTACCGCGTGACCGGAGTTCTCCCCGACGGCGGTTTTGAACGGTCAAGCTTTAACTGGAACGCACGATGGAATAACGTGATCAAGTTTGACCCTTCCACCCAGCTCCAGGTAAACCTCAATTACAACAGTCCAACAATCTCTTCGCAGGGGCGAAGTGAGGATTTCTTTTCAGTGGATCTGGCCGCCAAACGATCGCTGTTCGACCGCTTCCTGACAGTCACCCTGCAGGTCCGCGACCTGTTCGGGACCGCGGTAATGGAAAACACCTCACAGGGGACCGACTTCTATAGCTATTCCTATGCGAAACGTGATGCTCCCCTGGTGATGCTCAACCTCCGGTGGAACTTTAACACGTTCGAACAGGATGAGAGGGACGATCGGGAGAAGGGGAGGCAGGGAGAGGACCAGAACGGATCTGAAGGCGATTCGAGAGGAGACTGACCACCCCCACCCCTAGCCATGGTTCGCACCGGATGGAGGTACAAAGGTTTTGAACCCCGGACCCGCGTAGGGATCCTTCAGAAACATAGCGCTCCTTAGTATCGTGAAGGGACGTTCCCTCCCCCCGTGCGCGGGAAGAACAGTTCGATACTCACCCCGGCAACGCTACCCAGGCCGTCATCAGACGCGGATGGGTAAAATGACAACCGGAACCCCTTCCTGATAAAACCGGCTCTGAATGGCAAACACCGTATAGTTATGGAGCAACCGTGTGATAAATGATTCCTTCCGGAAGACGAGCTGCCCGCCGAAAAATACCGCCCCGGGGAATTTCTTCAAGATTTCCTTCGACAAATTCGATATTTCTTCCACCGCATCAATACCGACTGCCGTGAAGCCTTCCGCATAATACCCGTTGCGCCGCATGTACTGGATGTATTTATCGACGTCGGACCGGACGGAATCCTGCAGGCGTTCCACCTCCCTGGAGCCCTTGAAATTCCCCGCATCGACGATGCCGGCCTCGATGAACACATAATTCTTGTACATGTCCCCAAAATACCGTATCGCACTGAACAGGGTGTGCAAACCCAGTCCATTGAATCCGTTGACCATTATAACCGCGGTCTTTGACCTCGGGTTAAATTGGACCTCGGGTTTCGGATTTTTGATGTCTCCGGGAACAAATACTTCATCGGTTGTCTGCACAACATGGGCAAGATCATCCAGCCTGCGCAGCATTTTCTGGGTCTCGTTGTAATGACGCTTGATCAGAAGCACCACGGCAACCAGCATTCCTGTCACAAGCAGCGTTATCCAGCCGCCTTCATAGAATTTCAGGACGATGACGGAAAGCAGAATAAAAAGCGTCAGAATCAGACCGATGCCGTTTATCAGGAGTCTCCGGCGCCAGCGCTTCTCCTGTTTTCGCTCGAGCCACCAGTGCCGCACCATGCCGAGCTGGGAGAGGACGAATGTGATAAACACGTTGATGCTGTAGAGGACGACCAGAAATTGGACCGAGCCCCGCGTCGCGATCATCAGAATCGAGGCTCCGATGCCCATGATCAGGATGCCGTTCTGCGTAACGAGGCGATCGCTCAGTGTTGCGAAACGGGTCGGCATCCAACGGTCGAGTGCCATGTTGGAGAGAATACGCGGACCATCGATGAAGCCCGTCTGCGCGGCAACGGTGAGGAGTGCCGCCTCGGAGACAAGCGTGATGAGAACAAGATAGTATCCCCAGTGGCCGCCCCATTCGGCAGTCACCTTCCCGAACAGGATTGCATTGAGCGTTTTTCCGGGCTGCGGTTGAACCTGATAGAACAGATAGGAAAACATCAGACCGAGGACAAGCAGCGAGAGGGAAATTGCCATGTAGCGCATCGTGTGTTTCGCTGTCTCAACTTTTGGATCGCGCAGGATCGGCAGACCGTTGCTCACCGCCTCAATACCGGTGTAGGTACCTGCCCCCATGCTGTATGCCCGGAGGATCAACATCACGACACCGAACATTCCGAGCTGTGAAACCGAATTTTGGAGCTCGGACCTCGTCGTTCCGACAACCACCGGCAGGTTCATGACATGAATACCCCACGCATAGCCTATCAGCACCACGTGAGTGAGAATGAATACAACAAAGATGGGGATAAGCGGCACAACCGACTCCCGTACACCACGCATATTCAAAATGATGAGTAAGAGAAGCACGAGCACGGCAAATCCGAGCTTGTAGACATACCAGGCCGCCGGGAGAAAACTGAATAGTGCATCCGCGCCGCTTGCAATCGACAGCGTAATCGTGAGAATGTAGTCAATCAGAAGAGCACAGCCCGAGACCATCCCGATCTTTGGTGAAAGAAGCTTGCTCGCCACGAGATAACCGCCCCCGCCGGAGGGAAACAACTCGATGATCTGGTAATAACTTGTACTGACGATAAAAATGGTAAACGCAGTTCCTAGCCCGACAAAAAGGCTGAGTGTGTAATGCCCCTGTAGTGCCCTGAATGCTTCCTCAGGACCGTAACTCGAAGAAGACATCCCATCGGCTCCCAGGGCCACCCACGCAAAGAACGCAATGAGGGATATTTTATGGAACAGTGCCTTGTCGTGAGGACTCCGGGAAGATCCGATCAGGAGTTTCCTGAACCTTTTCGCAAACGGGAGTACCTCTTTTTGATCCGTATTCACAGAAATTTAATGGCTGACTGCGACGCCGAATATGGCAAAAAGGAAGAATAGAATCAAATAACCTGTGCGTCCGCGATATCCTTCTCTCCGAAGGTGGGCATTCTGTTCACTGGAGAGAATTCAGTGCCGTTTCAGCACGCCGGCAGGATAGACCCACCCGGCATGGCCCATGCGGGACATCCGGCGCTAGCTTCCTTCCCCCATCCCGGTCCGGCCGGCGATGCCGTGCTTCGTCAGATGATCCGCTCCAGCGGGCTCTGAAATAACCTGATCCGGTCGTCAGCACGGGTGATGTGCTCGTTGGCTTCGGATATCCTGCGGACAAGCTGTTCAAGTGCGGCGTCCTCCTGAAATGCGATCATCAGCACGGCATTGGTACCGGGGAAGCTGCGGGTGCCCAGATGAGGCTCGGTACCGTGGCCTTTCCCCTTCACCTGCTCCCAGCGTGTATAGTAGTCGATACTACTGGAGTCGAGCATCTCCATGACCCGGGGTGTGAATACTTCGTTACAGATGAGAAAGACGATCTTCATGTGATTCTTCTCCTTCGTGACATCCTTGGTCAGCGTGCATGTGCAATTCCTATGCTCCGGTTTTGGATTCAACGATGCCGTCAAGTCCGGCCGGCGGCCGGGCTGAAGCTCCCATAGGGGATTTCCTGCCAGGAAGATGACGGCGAAGGAACGCAAATGACCTCCTGAAGGAAAAATCATCGATAATGGAGTACACAACGGGTACAATGAACAGGGTCAGCAACGTCGAGGTGAGAAGCCCGCCGATCACCGCCTGGCCCATCGGTGATCGGAACTCACTCCCCTCGCCGAGTGAGAATGCCACCGGAATCATTCCGAAAACCATCGCAAATGTCGTCATCAGGATGGGCCGCAGACGGGTCGCGCCCGCTTTGACAAGAGCCTCATCCCTTTGATGTCCCCGGTCCCGGAGCACATTCGCATAATCAACAAGCAGAATGCCGTTCTTGGTCACAAGTCCCATAAGCATGATGATGCCGATGAGAGACATCATGGAAAGCGCGCTCTTGAAGATCAGCAGCGCAAAGACCGCCCCGATCAGTGACATCGGAAGTGCGAGCATGATAGCGAACGGATGGGTGAAGCTGTTAAACTGCGCGGCAAGAACAATGTAGACGAAGACAATCGCCAGGGCAAGCGAGAGAAAGATGTTTCCGAACGATTCAGCCTGCATTTCCCCCTGGCCCGTCACACCGATCGTAAATCCCGCGGGCACCTCGAGTGCACGGGTTTGTCTCTGAATGTCGGAAAGGACCTCGCCAAGGAGGCGACCCGACAGGTTGGCATCGATACGGATTTCGCGCTGCCGATCAAACCGGTTGATCTTCGACGGGCCGGACCCCTGCCGGATGTCCGCGACGGAGCTGATGGGTATCAAGAGCTTCTGATTGTTGCCCATATCCTTGTTGCTTTTGATGGTCAGATCATTCACGTTCTCCAACGTCGTCCGATCCTCCTTGCTCAGCCTGACCCGCACGTCGTATTGTTCTTCTCCCTCCTGATACTTGGTGGCCACATACCCGTCGATCATCGCGCGCGCGGTCATGGCAATCAGATTAACGTTGATCCCCAGATCCGATGCCTTCTCGCGGTCAATCCGGATACGGACCTCGGGCTTTGACGTCTCGAGGCTGTTTTCGACATCCACCGCGCCGGGTGTCGTCCGGACAATATGCTCGACCTCATCCCCAAGTTTCCTCAGGGCACCCATATCGCTGCCTCGGACACTCATGATCACCGGCTTATTGCTCCCCCCGACACCCAGTTGTGTCAGAAATCCGAGGTTTGCCCCGGGGACGTTTCCGAGGTCAGCACGGACTTCATCGATAATCTGATCAACCCCCTTCGTGCGGTCCTTTTTCGGGACGAGCTTGACAAGGACGTTGCCTTTCGTGACAGGATCATTGCCGGCACCAATGGTGGTAAGCGTCATGGTCACCTCAGGCCGCTTCCGTACAACATCCTCAATGATCGAACAGATATGCCCCGTCTGATCGATCGAGCTTCCGGGCGCCGCATTGACACTGACCGTGAATTCACTCTGGTCCGAGGATGGGAAAAACGAGGCGCCAAGAAAGCGCATCAGGAAAAAACTGAACACAAAGACCGCCAGCGCTCCCAGAACCACAATCGTGCGGTGACCAAGTGACCATGCGATGGCGTTCTGGTATTTTCTGCTTAACAGTTCAAAGAAATGATTGAAAAAGTAGAGCCCCCTCCTGAGGAGGGACCCCTCTCTTGAAAGCTGTTCGTCAGCGTTTGTCAGCCAGCGCGACGAGAGCATCGGGGTGAGTGTGAAAGCGACGAACAACGACACCAGGACTGAGACGGAAACCGTGATGCCGAACTGGTAAAAAAACCTGCCGACAATTCCCGGCATGAATGCAACGGGTATGAACACCGCGACAATCGTGAAGGTCGTCGCCATGACCGCAAGGCCGATCTCGGCCGTTGCCGCCTTTGCCGCCTCCATCGGCGTTTCTCCCTGCTGCATGTGGCGGTAGATGTTTTCAATGACCACGATGGCATCGTCAATGAGAAGACCCACGGCCAGAGACAGCGCCAGCAGGGAAATGATGTTCAGCGTGAAGTTCAACGCGTACATGATGATGAAACTCGCGATGATCGAGGTGGGCAGTGCTATCGCACTGATAATCGTTGACCGGAGGTTAGCCAGGAACAGATACACGACGATGACTGCCAGGAGGCCGCCGTACAGGATATTGAAGATCACGTCGTTCACAGAATCTCGGATGAACGTGCTGTTGTCGCGCGCGATCGTGATGTGGATATCCCCGGGGAGTTCCTTTTCGACGCGCTGAAGCTGCTGCTTGATTGCATCAGCCACCCGGACGGTGTTGCTGCCGGATTGCCGCAGGATATTCAAGCCGGCGGCATTCAGGCCGTTCATGCGGGAAAGACTCTGACGTTCCTTCACGCCGTCAATCACCCGTGCCACGTCAGAAAGATGCACAACCTTCCCCCCCGGTGTGGCGACGATCACGTCGTTGAAATCCTCCACACTGGTGTACTTTCCCATCGTCCTGAGCAGAAGCTGCCGGGAACCCTGTACAAGGTTACCGGCGGGGACCTCCACGTTTGCATCCGCAACCGCCTGAATGACGTCCTGAATGGAGAGCCCGTAGGCCTGAAGATGCGCCGCATCAACCTCAATCTGAATCTCCCGCTCGGCCCCTCCCACAAGATCAACCCGGCCCACCCCCGGTACGTTCTCAAGACGCTTCTTGATGACATTCTTTGTGTAGGTGGTAATTTCCTTCTCCGAACGCTCACCCGAGACGGTCAGCGTGAAGATCGGCTGGCTGGCAGGATCGATGCGCTGGATGACGGGATCTTCCATGTCGTCCGGGAGATCGGCACGGATTGCGGCGATTTTTTCTCGGACCTCCTGCGCAGCCTGCCTTCCATCAACCTCCAGTTTAAACTGGATGATGACCAGCGAAACCCCCTCCTGCGATATCGAAGTGATATGATCGAGGCCGCCAATGGTATTGACTGCATCTTCAATCTTTTTGGTGACATCGGTCTCAATCTGCTCAGGACCGGCTCCCCGCAGGACCGTCGTGGCTGTGACATAGGGAAAATCGATGTCCGGGAACTGGTCGATGTTCAGTTTCAGGTACGAGAACACTCCTAGCACCACGAGCGCCATGATCATCATTGTCGCAAAGACGGGTTTGTCAATCGAAACATCGGCAAGCTTCATCTGTCTTTTATCTTCCTTCCTTCGTTCGCACGAGGGGACCTCGTCCGGATTAAATGTTACGAATGAACAACCCTGACGTATCCGCTGTCTTCGAGGGTCGTTGCACCGACCGTCGCAACGGTGTCATGTTCCATAAGCCCGCGGAGGATTTCACTCTCACTCTCATTCGCCACCCCCAGCTGGACTATCCGCTGGAACACACGCCCTCCCTGAACGACAAACACGCGGTTTGTCACGCCGTCGCTCTGAATTGCGGCATTCGGTATGACAAGCGCTCCTTTTCGCGGAACGAGCTGCACATTTACCCTGCAGAACATTCCGGGCTTGAACCACCCGTCGGGTGTATTCGAAATGATCGCCTTGACCTCGAAGGAACGCGAACGGACGTCGGCGGATTTCGAAAGTTGAAAAATCTCCCCCCTGACCACCACGTCGGGCCTGGCTTCGGAGTATACCTCCACCTTCTGGCCAAGGGCCAGATGGGGAACATCACCTTCGCTGATGTTAAAGATCACCTTCATCCTCGAGATCTTCGCCACCGTAGCGAGGACCCCTCCCGGTATTGCCAGATCACCTTTATTGACGTTGACCGCGGTTACGACACCGGGAATCGGGGTCGACAGTTCGACACTGCCCCTGGCAGCATCAAAATTCGCTTGCGCAACGTCAAATGCAGTCCGGACCCCGTCAAGTGTCTGAAGCGAGATTGCCCCTTCATCATAGAGCGACTTCATGCGTTCGAGTGTCTTCTGGGCGTTTTTGAAATTCGCTTCCGCCTGGTAGTACTGCGAGGAAGCCCCTCTCTTATCCAAACTGATCAGGACCTGGCCGGCGCGGACTGCCTGGCCCACCCGGGCGCTGACCCCGGTAATCCGCTCCGAGATCTTTGCCACAATATTGGCCTGTTCTTCACCCTCGAGCGTGCCGGAATACGCCTTCGTCACCGTGAGGTTTTTCCGCGCGGCAACGGCAACCTCCACAGGCACGATCTGATGTCCCCCTGCCACAGCATTCCCCCTGCCCTCCCGCTCCTTGTCTGCCGCACCGCATCCCAGGCAGGTGAGGAGGAGAATGGTCAGAAAAATTCCAGTTGTCCGTATGTTGAGAAATGCGATGGTGATCATAGATGCTTTCCTGTTTCTGCTGTTACACACCTTGTGTTCTCGGGATGTTGGTGGAGGATTCGTCCCTCTTATCCGCTTCATGGCAGCCCCACTGCATACTGCCAATCGGCTTTGGCGACAAGGTAGTCATAAATGGCCTGGGCGTAATTTGTCTGTGCCCGAGTCATGGCAACCTGTGCGTCAAGGAGCTCCAGTTGCGTCCCAACCCCGCTCGTGAACCTGGTCTGAGCAATCCGAACCGCCTTTTGGGCCTGATCGATGTTTTTTTCCTGACCTGCAATCCGCTTTTTGGCTTCGGCCATTTTGAGTTCTGCAGACTGGATCTGGATCGTGAGCCCTTCCTCGGCCTTGAGCCGGGTGTAGTGTACCTTCTCCCGGTCGGCCGAGGCTTCCTGGATCCGTTGGGTCGTCCTGAATCCGTCAAAAAGCGGGTAGGATAACTGGAGGCCAACGTTGAAGAGGGTCGCCCAGGTGTAATTCTTAAACCGGAAGGTGTTGTCCTGGGCCTGCCACTGATACGCCCCCAGAAGGCTCAGCGTCGGGAAAAAACTCCCTTTCTCGAGGCTAATGTCCTGTTCCAGAAGCGATTCCTGAAGAGCGAGCTGGCGTATAGAGGGATTCGTTGAAACAGCCCGTTCTTTTGCCGCGGCCATCATATCCTGCGGGATCTCCTCAAACATGAAGTCCCCTTTAATGGCGATCTCCCGGTCGAGGGGGATCGAAAGGAGGTTCTTCAGGTCATTGATGGAGAGCGCGAGTGTGTTTTCGGCCGATATGACGAGAGGCTCCGTGTTCGCCAGCTGGACTTCTGCACGAAGGAGGTCAAACTCCGCCGCATTACCATGGCGGTACTGTGCTGCGACATTGTCGTAGTTTGCCCTGATGACATCCAGTCCTTGACGGTTTGCGTCGACGAGCTTCTGCGCCAGGAGCACGAGGTAAAACGATTTTTTTACCCGACAGGCTACATCCTGTTTCGTGGAGTGAAATCCCTCCTCAGTATATTCACGGTACGTCCCGGCCATGTCAAGCGCCACCCCCACCTTCCTGCTGAACAGCGTCTGCGAGAACGAGGCTCCCATCAGATAGGCATTGTCGGATCCGATTTCAAATTCCATCGTGGATCCCGATGTATTGAACGGGGTACCCGGTGGCAAGAAGAGGACCGGCTTCTTTATATTCCGCGTGTACTGTCCGATAACACTGACCTGGGGAAATGCATCGGACCGTGCCTCACCTACCTGGGCTTCAGCCTTAAAACGATCCTGATCCGCAATCAGCACATCACGGTTCTGCTCAAGCGCCAGCGCAATTGCCTTTTCGAGCGTGATCTCAAGCGGAGGCTTCACATCCCCTCCCCTCGCAGGTGCCGGGGGAACGGCGAGCAGGATAAGGAGTACAGCCAGACCAGAGCACCCGTAGGCGATCCTCTTCGACGTTGTCATGCAATCATCCTTTAGATTTGCGTTCACTAATTCCATCAAAAAAGATAGAGACAATAAATTCCACAGCGTTATGGATCTCCTGGCTTGTCATGGAGTGGGATCTGTCATACTGATTGATGGAGTGGAGCCGGACCATATTGTCGAAGAGTCCAACCAGACTGACAGGATCGGCGGGAATGATCTTCCCCGCACGCATCTCGTTTTTCAGCGGGCGGGCGATAATTTCCCATATCTTGCGCACACGACCCCGGAGCTCGTTCACTTTTGCATCGTACTCTTCGGATCCGAGACCGTGAAGCTCACGAAAAATCAGGTGGAAGAGATCTGCATTCGCCCGTACATGCGACATGATCGCCTGGGCATAGGCGGTGAACAGCTCGCGTGCGTCCCCCTTTGACGACTCGACGGCTGATCGTGCAATCTCGAGTGTCTCAAGCGATAGCTGGTCGATAATGCCGTAGAAGAGCGCTTCCTTGCTCGGGAAGTAATTATAGATCGTCCCTTTCCCGAATTCGGCATACTGGGCGATCGCCTCGAGGGTCGTGTTGTAGTACCCTTTCAGGTTGAAAAGATGACGTGCCGCCATCAGTATTTCCCGCTGACGCGCATTTTTCTCACGCTCCTTCCGGGAAAGTACTTTCGTACCCTGTTCGTGTTTCATAGTGATGGTAAATCCCAACCGATGACTGAATAACCAGGAAGAAAACCGGTTGGTCATAAAATGACCAACTGGTCATAATATAAGGTAATGCTTCAACATTGTCAAGCCGCATGGCCCTCATCCTGGTCTCCCCCCCGGGGTGGAGTTCGCGCACAATTTATTTCCATCACAACCTCCCCCCTCCCGGAAAGCGCACGTCAACAACGACAACCGTAAATCCCGCCTATTCAAGGTGTGCTCCCCCTACCCCTTTACCTGCAGGTGAGTCTCCTACAACCCCTCAGTTGTTGTATCCCCGGTGGTTGTTGGAACATAAGACCGTGAAATGCTGTGAGACTTCGGTTTAAATCAAAACTTGAGCCTTTCATCCCCCCCCAACTGGGAGAAACACCGGCAGAGCGGCTGCATTCCCGGACCGGCTGCAATCCGTCGTCATCCTCATCTTCAGGCTTTTCCCAGTAGCGGAGACCTGCCCGTGCGGCGGACAGGGATTCTCCAAATTGAGAATATGAGGCCTATTTCCTACATTGTTCCCTGATAAACCGAAAACTGCAACCTCATGAAACCGGTCATCTGCATCGGTGCGGCTCTCGTCGATCACAGCTTCTATTGCCTGAGCGGACCGCTGCTTGGGAGTTCAAACCCCTCAACATATTTTCGGTCAGCAGGAGGTGTCGCGCGGAATATCGCGCATACACTCGCCCAGCTTGACAACTCCGTGGAACTCATCTCGCATTTCGGACTCGAACCGGACGGAGTCTAGCTTAGGGATCTCTGCTCCTCTGT
The DNA here is from genome assembly GCA_033854175.1 of Bacteroidota bacterium. Classification (GTDB taxonomy): domain Bacteria; phylum Bacteroidota; class Ignavibacteria; order UBA10030; family SZUA-254; genus DATKPE01. The sequence continues at coordinate 100,628 of JAWOKN010000018.1, forward strand.
TGGTGTCGGTCTGTCCCATTCGCTCTTTACAGAAACCGGCACCGGACATTTTTGTGGAATTCTCTCCCCGTCCGGTGAACTCTACACGGGGGCGGCCGACACCCGCATTGAGGGAGTCATCAACGTTGTATTTCTGTCTCAACACTCAGACTTCCTCTCGTTTGGGTCCCTCATCGTCATTGACTGCAATCTGGATGTCCCCTCCATTGCCTGGATTCTCGACTTTTGCAGAGCACATGGTGTGCCCTGCGTGATTGATCCCGTTTCGGCATCAAAAGCATCCCGGCTGGCGGATGTGAACCTGGAGAATGTCCTTCTGATTACACCGAACGATGGAGAACTGGCTGCCCTTTGCAGAACATCCGCGGTTGGAGGAAAAACCCGAATTGTGCATCATCTTTTGGAGAGAGGGGTTCACAATATCTGGATCAGGAGAGGAAGGGGAGGCTCCGAGCTATTCTCGCGCAATGGTGTGGTAAAAATATCGGCTCGCGACACTGAGGTCATCGACACGACGGGCGCCGGTGATGCGGCCCTCGCCGGCTGGATCTATGCCTGGCTCCGGGGGAAGAGTTCGCGTGAATGCATGCTGTACGGTCATATCCTGGCGGAGATCATCCTCCGGACAAGGGGTACCTGGGCCGAAAACCTCAACTCAAAACTTCTGGAATCAACCGTGCTTAACCGGAGACCGCAATGAACAAGCAAAATTTCTTCAACATTCAGGATGAAGTGCAACGGGCCCTGATTTCCGGAAAACCGGTCGTTGCACTCGAGTCGACCATCATTGCTCATGGCATGCCCTATCCGGTGAATGTGTCGACAGCCGCCGAAGCGGAGGATCTTGTCAGAAGTCAGGGGGCGGTGCCTGCAACGATCGCCATTCTCGGTGGAAAAATGTGCGTTGGTCTGGACAGGGAACAATTGGAATTTCTCGGGAAGACAAAAAACGTCCGGAAAGTCAGCATACGCGACATCCCCTATGTCCTGAACGTGAAAATTCCGGGCGCAACAACCGTTGCCGCGACCATGCGAATCGCCCACCTGGCCGGCATCCGTGTGTTTGTGACCGGCGGGATAGGCGGTGTCCACCGGGGATCACAACAGACCATGGATATTTCAGCAGATCTCACGGAACTCTCGCATACACCGGTCGCGGTGGTATCAGCGGGCGCAAAATCAGTTCTCGACATCGGCCTCACGCTCGAGCATCTGGAAACCAACGGGGTCCCGGTCGTTACTGTCGGTCAGGACAAATTCCCGGCTTTCTTCTCGCGGGAAAGCGGCTTCCCGTCACCGCTCCGGATCGACCAGCCTGAGGCAATAGCCGACATGCTGTGCGTGAAATGGGAACTCGGTCTGCCGGGAGGTGTATTGATCGCAAATCCGGTACCGGAGGGAGATGAGGTACCCTTTTCAACGATGGAGGGAATGATAACCAAAGCACTGGCCTCAGCCAAATCAAACAATATCACGGGAAGCCATCTGACCCCTTTCCTGCTTCAGTACATCGCGGAACATACCGGCGGCAAGAGCCTGAAAGCCAACGTCGCACTTGTAAAGAACAATGCTCAACTCGGGGGGAAAATTGCCTGCGCCCTCAGCAATCGAGTCTCCGGAAAAGGTATCCAAAAGGAAATCATATGAGGGAAATATGAACCATTGATGTCCCTGTCTGCGATTACTCCCCCCAAAAAATCACCCGACGATGATGCCACGGCCCCGGTACGAGGGATCATCGCCGGAGATCATAAAGGATCCGCCCATGGAGCATGGCGGAGATTTCTCTGTTGAAATCACCGGCTGGTACAAAATCCCCCCCCCCGGGGGGATGGAATCTACTCCATTTTCTGGAAGAACCTCCCGGCGAACCACGCCCTGAACGAGCCTAGAGCAGGTACCCGAGCAACACGCCAAACAATAATGATTGCGCCAGAAGCAAGAATCCGAGCCTTCTGAAGTTTACCCTTGAGTTCAGTCTCGCAATTCCTCCGATGACATGAATTGTCATAGGCAAAAAAGCCATTATTCCCGCGCCGTGCACGTACGATTTTGACGAAAAGATCGGAATGAGGATGAGCGGGAGGCCATACACAGGCAGGACCCAACGGCCACAGTGCATCCTCTCTGCAAAGCTGAGGTCATCGCTCTTCATCCGGAGCGTCTCAATTTTCATATGCACGTAGAATATGTTCCCCGCAAGAAACAGTACTATCAGGAGCCATACAATGAAACCAGTCCGGTCGACCTCCCCGCGCAGGACATAGTACAATCCCGGGCTGGTCAGGGAGATGCCGATAACCGCGGTCAGATCACGCCAGACACTCGTCGGTGTCTTCAGAGTACGATAGATACTCAGAACGAATACGCCGGCACCAACTGCCCCGAATGCTAAGAGATAACGATACCCCATCACCAGAAGATAAATGAAAATCATGACCGATATCGCCAGGTATATCGACGTCCAGATCCGGAGCCGGCTGGTCGTTTCCGGGTTCATGCGATCCTCATGGAGCCCCCGCAGCATGCTGCTGAGCGGATCATACGCAAGATATGCCGCAAGTGTCGCCGCGGTCAATAGAGCCGCCGGCCAGGTGAATTCACGGAGTGCAATGCCGGTCGCAAGTACCGGGGTGATAAAAAGTGCCCACCCGCCATGTTCACGGGGCAAAACCGGACGAGGGATTTTCATTATCCTTGTCCATGAAAAGTCATAGATGAGGCTGCGCTTTCATGCAGAGAGTCTTTTCCCTTCAGGATTGGTCCGCATACTACCCGGTAACGATCGGCCAAAGTTGCCCCGGCCTGAGGGCAATCAGACGGTTTCCCGTTTTGCAGGATGATCTGTGCAGCACCCGGCAAAACGCGCATCGGGCAGATCCTGCATCGCGGCAAACACTGATGCCCGCTCCGTATCATTCACTGAGTGATCAATTGCGGGGTAGAGGATTGATTCTTCCTTCTGGTTATGAACCGAGAGTGCGCCCAGCAGTAATTTTTCCTCCTCATCACTCTCGGGATTTTGGATCCTCACCTTCTCATGCAGAGCCTCGAGATATCTTCCGATAAGTCGGTGTTCGAGTCTCATGACATGCGTCGGTCCGCCTTCGGTGAATCCGGTTTTCTGTTCAAACAGGGGGAAAAGTATTTCCTCCTCCCAAACAATATGCCGCCGGAGACCGGTTCTGAACTCTTTAAAATATTCCTTTGCTTTGGGATAGTCAATGCGCTTGAAGGCCTGGAATTCCTTCAGAAATTCATCAAGACGATCATGGTCGATCTCAAAGGTGCTCGTGATGGTTTTTTGTTTCATTGAGTGCTTCTCCTTGTGATTGTTCCTTGTTTGTGCGGCATTGTCCCGAACCTGCCTGTTGGGGTTACCCCCTTCGTCTGCGCGGGAATACATGTATATAAGGATAATTGGACCTTATTATCCTAATATATAACATCTCCACTTCCTTGTCAAGTCCTACCCCCGCCCGATGCGCGACAATGGTCTCAAGATACCCGGCGTTTCGGCCGGATTTGTCCGACCTTCAGTCAGATGTCCTCCCCCTGTTCCAACTCCAGAAAAAAGCGCCCGCAGCCAAGTTTCGTACAGTGTGGGAGGGCCACTCTACGAGTGGGATCTCAGCCGCGGGTACCAACCAACGGGCATTCAGGCACTCTCCCGGTCTGCACGTGTCATTCCACCAGGAACATCAAATGCATGACCAACCGTATGCAATGATTGTTCTGGAGATGAAGAGGCGCTGCACTGTGTGGTATGGATGTCACAATCACCCGGCCTTCCACCCCGGGGATTCATCGGTAAGTCATATATATAAAACGGTTATTACCCGATAAAAACGATCATTTTATGGGGTATTTTAATAACTACCCTGTCAAGAGTGGTCCTGTAACTCCCTCCCCTGCCGCCATCGGCTGGGTTACGCGGTCTGCCAGTCGGATTGAAAGCGGGGTTTCCAACCGAACGGCATGCTTTATTGATGACAAGAAAAAACTTGAAATTCTCTGCCATCCTGGCTATATTTTAGAAGGATTATTTCCAGTATCCGTGCCGAGAGATCCAGATTCCCTCAGGCACCTACCCCGATGAAAATGTCCGAATTCCACGGACGGCGGCTGGCTGGAAAGTTTTGTTGATATGGACAAAATTAAAATCCTCATAGCGGATTCCGAGGAGATTATCCGGATTGGTCTGCGGACGCTCCTTCGGGAAACTCACGATCTCATCGTGATCGGGGAGAGCGCCGATACGGACACGGCCATCCAGTCGGCCACAAAACTCCTCCCCAATATACTCATCCTCGATCTTAATCCTCCCAAAATGGACGCGCTCAGGATCATTGAGCAGTTGAAACGGGATCAACCGGCCATAAAAATACTCATGTATTCGAATGATAAAAGCGAAGAGACATTTTTCAAGGTTTTTCATGCAGGCGCAGAGGGGTACCTGTTTAAGGATTCTCCGGCAAGATATATTCTTGATGCGATCCATTCGCTACATGACGGAAATCTGTTCTTCGGACCGCGGATATCGGAAATCATGCTTCAACGGTTTCTTACTCAACCTCCTGACACCGTTTCCCTTGAATCGCCCCAGGGGGACAATCTCACCAAGCGGGAGGTTGAGGTCCTTACCCTTATCGCACTGGGAATGACAAATCAGGAAATCGCCGAAAAACTCTTCATAAGCGCCCTGACAGTACACACCCACCGGACGAACCTCATGAAAAAACTGAACGTTCATGGCACAGCCCAGCTCGTTCACTACGCAATCGAACATGGCCTGATGTCGAAATCCACCGAACAGATCGACTCGTGATCGTGCCGACTCCCTCCCCGCTCTACCCCCTTAAGTGTAGATCTACCCTGTTCGGTCCAATTTCACCAAATACGCACAATCTTCTATAGCTTATTGCACGATCCCCATCGTACATTAGTACTGGACACGGACAGACCGATGATTCGTGGTGGTCATTATCATGTGTATCAAGGGATCGTTATGAAAATGCCGCTTCTGAGCTACGCGAACAATAACCCGACATGGAATGGTCGAAAAATGGCTTTGCTGATTCTTTGCAGCCTGATCAGTGCGGGGTTATTCCTTCTTGATTTTGTTTCCGGACCGGTCATTCATGTCCATTTCTTTTATCTCCTTCTTGTCATGTTCGTCGCGTGGCTGATCGGACCCAAGAGTGCCTATACATTCGCCGTTGTACTTCCACTCACACGGATCGCTTCCCATTATCTTTGGGCAACGCCGTGGTCCCTTACGGAAACATCCGTGAACATTCTCATCCAGATCATCGTACTCTCTGTTGCCGCGTATCTCATCCTCCGGATAAAAACGCTGGTCGGAGAGATCAAAACATTGAAAGGCAATCTGTCGGTCTGCTCGTATTGTACAAAAATCTATAACGAACACAGAGAATGGGAGGAACTCGAATCATATATATCGCGACAGGCAGAGGTGAGATTCAGTCATGGTATCTGCCCCGAATGCAGGGATAAACAATTCGGACCTATGCTGGACCGGCGTAACATCCTGACGAGTAGCTCATGATCCCTCAGATCAATATCCGCAGAGTGCGTCTTCGTCATCAAGGGATTCTGGGAACGGATCCAGGTGTGGATACTCCGAGCGTCAGTCCGTTTGCTCCTGCAACTCCCGGGAGCATTGTGTAAGATGGTGGATTAGAGAATACAACCATGCACAGGCTACTGACAATCGGAAAACAAGGGGCGCCACAGGAAGTGACGCCCCCTTTGTCTACTATGGTCACTTGCACGAATATGGTCAGGAAAACACCGGCAGACGGGCGCTTTCATGCCGTCATCCGGCGGGGTACTCCGGATTTAAAAGTCGACCTTACTGATCCGATCAGTTTCGGCGTACGTAAGGAAAAGAAATTTTAAGGACAAACCGTCATGAAACATTTTCTCTCATCTGCTCCCCGCTCAACAGCCGGGAACAGCCCCTACCGGCACCAGTTGTGGAACCTGAGAACTGAATTATCCCAGTTGATCTGTTGGATGGAGTATGACCATAGTCTCCATGCCGACAAAAGAATACTCGCGTCATTAAAGGATCAGCTGAGGGATGTGAAAAAACGTATCGGCAATCATCAGCTCCCGACAACCAGGAAATTCCACAGTAATTGAGGATCCCCCTCAACACCCCCCCTCCACGGGGGGGGAGGGTGAGTTGCACATATGCCCCCTTTCCACGAGAATCCCGTCCCACCACCCATGAACCCCTCTCCATTCATGACAAGCCGGTTCCCGATATGAGGGGATTTCCCCATGAGGGAAAATGGCGTCAATGAAAAAGAAGCAACCGCTGCAAAGGTGCGTCGGGTTTTATAGACCGGCGATTTTTTTGATGGTGTTCCAATTGCGGGTCGTGATACCAGCGCCAAAATGTTCTTCCAAAAATGCCATTGCATCCAAGGTATGATATGTCTCCAGGGTCACGGAAAAGAGTGCCCGGCCACTCCCCTTGAGGATCCGGAAATCACCCTTTGGAGAACGGTAAGGTAATTTGAGCGAACTGGTGATCGTGTCGCGAAGAAATGTGACAAAGAATCGGGTGGATGGGCCGGACGTGATTCCCCTGAAGGGATCTTTCGCCACCATGGCCCGCAGTTCAAGCAGATCCATGACCATGATCGTGCTTTCGAAGCCAAATTTCTTCTGAAATGCCCGTTCAATCCTCGCCGTGAGATCGCTTTCCCGTGCTTTTGCGGATTCAAACACGACGTTCCCGCTGTTGAGCAGCGTTTTGACATTTTCACATCCCAGGGTTCCGAACAGGTGCTGAAGATCTGCCATGGGGACGATCTTGTTGCCGCCGACATTGATGCCCCGGAAAAAAGCGACATAGCGATTGTTCTTTACTGCAGATTCCATAGGGTACGCCGGATTTCCCCGGTCACCGCCTCGTTCACTCAGTACCTCGGCATGGATTGATCAATCCGCTCGGCCCATGCATCGATCCCGCCGGCGAGGTTTTTGAGTTTTTTAAATCCCATCTGCCTGAGGAGCTCGATTGCCTGGGCGCTCCTGTTCCCCGATTTACAATACACGATGATTTCTTTCGATGAATCCAGCTCGTTCAGCCTGTTCGGCAATTCATTACGGGGAATAAGATGACCTCCCAGATGACAAATCGAGTATTCCTGCGGTTCGCGGACATCGAGCAGGAAAATATCCTCCCCCCGGTCGATCCGTGATTTTAATTCCTCCACGGTTATTTCTGTCCCGGCAGAGCCATCACTCTGCCTGACCATACCGCAAAAGTCCTCGTAATCGATCAGCGTGCGAATCGTCGGATGACGACCGCAGACCGGACAATCCGGATTCTTTCTCAGCGTCAGCTCCCTGAACCTCATGTTCAGGGCGTCAAACAGCAGAAGTTTTCCCAAAAGCACTTCCCCCGCTCCGATAATCAGCTTGATTGTTTCAAGCGCCTGAAGAGAGCCAATGATGCCGGGTAAAACACCCAAGACACCCCCCTCGGCGCAACTGGGAACCAATCCGGGTGGAGGCGGGACAGGATATAAGCACCTGTAACAAGGTCCTCCCTCCTTCGGGTGAAAAATGCTCACCTGGCCGTCAAACCGGAAGACACTCCCATAAACATTCGGTTTACCGAGCAGGACACATGCATCGTTGATAAGATAGCGCGTCGGAAAATTATCCGTGCCATCAAGTATGATGTCAAATCCGGAAAGTATCTCGAATGCATTTTCAGAGGTCAGGTGCGTTTCGAACGCCTGCACCCGGATCTGCGGGTTGAGGTTTCCGAGGGTTTCCTTTGCGGATTCAGCCTTTGGCCGGCCGATGTCCTGTGTTGCGTGGAGCAGCTGCCGTTGTAAATTCGTCAGATCGACCCGATCGAAGTCCACGATGCCAATCCTCCCCACACCTGCAGCCGCCAGATACATTGCTGCAGGAGAACCCAATCCACCCGCGCCTACCACGAGCACCGATGAGGCTTTAAGAGATTCCTGCCCCGCCATCCCGACCTCGGGTATGAGGAGATGACGGCTGTAGCGCAGGATCTCATCCCTTGTCAACTGGATCTCCAAACCTGCAGCGGGTATCTCATGTTTCATGAATTTCACCCATCGAGCGGCTGATCATCCGCCAGCGATCGCTCCAATGACCAAAAATGGCTCCTTCCCTGACGCAACGGCCTCGGGGAGTACATTGTCCGGTGACTCAAGCGACAGGTCCTCACCGCAGGCAAAGTAACGAAGAAATGGACGCCGTTCGCGCGTCGCGTGATCCCTGATGGTTCCCGCCAACATCGGATATGCAGCCTCAAGTGCGTCCAGAACAGCACGTTGCGTGACCGGACCTTTGATCTCAAGTGAAACTTCGGAACCTACACGGGCCAGTGTCCGCAGATGGTACGGAAGCACGACACGGATCATTTGATCACCTGAACCTCGACAGACAGGACTGCGGGCAGATCCCTGACAATGGGCGCCCACGTATCACCGGCGTCCGCGGAGGCATATACCTGTCCGCCCGTTGTACCAAAGTAGATGCCGCATTTATCCAGCGAGTCTACTGCCATGGCATCCCGCAGGATGTTGACATAACAGTTCTGCTGCGGCAGGCCTTTTGTGAGGGGTTCCCAATCGTTGCCGCCGGTGCGGCTGCGGTAGACGCGCAATTTTCCGTCCGGAGGAAAATGCTCTGAATCGCTTTTGATCGGAACCACATAGATTGTTTTGGGTTCATGGGCGTGGACGTCTATGACAAATCCAAAATCCGTGGGCAGGTTCCCGCTTACCTCATGCCACAGATCCCCGCCGTTGTCGCTCCGCAAAACATCCCAGTGCTTCTGCATATATAAGACATCCGGATTGGATGGATGCGCGGCTATACGGTGGACGCAATGACCCACCTCGGCTTCGGGATCCGGAATGTAATTTGATCTAAGACCTCGGTTGATCGGCCGCCACGATGCCCCTGCATCGTCGGATCTGAATGCCCCCGCTGCGGAGATCGCAACGTACAAGCGGTTCTTGTCTTTCGGTGCCAGGACAATCGTGTGCAATCCCATCCCGCCGGCGCCGGGGGTCCATTTTGGTCCGGTCCCGTGGCCGCGTAACCCTGCAAGTTCGTGCCACGTCTGTCCCCCATCTGTTGTCCGGAAGAGGGCCGCATCCTCAACCCCGGCGTAGACCAGATCAGGATCTGTCAGCGATGGTTCGAGATGCCATACCCGCTTAAATTCCCAGGGATGCTGTGTCCCATCGTACCATTGATGCGTTGTGAGGGGTTTGCCGGTAGTTGGTGAGACGTCATAAACGAATTTATTGCTCTCGGCTTTCGGCATTCCGTCCGGGGTCGTCGTCGGCTCACCAGGACGAAGACCGGGCTGTTCCCAGGTCTTTCCGCCATCACGCGAGCGTTGAATAATCTGACCGAACCACCCGCTTGTCTGCGATGCATACAACCGGTCAGGATCAACCGGGGATCCTTTCATGTGATAAATCTCCCATCCCGCGAAGTGCGGGCCGTCCACACTCCACTTTTCGCGCCTGCCATCCGAGGTGAGAATGAATGCCCCCTTGTGCGTCCCGACAAGAACTCGTACCCGACTCATACAATATCTCCTTCCTGTGATTGTAGCGGTACGTAAAATGATGTGATCTGATTCTTTAAGATTATAAATTCTGACGAAAAATCCAACTCTCGGGACCCATCCCGGGTAAGAATTATCGCCGCCCCATGGATAACAGTCTGATCTCCGACCAGGAAGATGGTTAGTTTGACCGCGTCCGGATGATCAGATGCGGAGCGTTGCCGGCCCATTTTATCCCATCTGCTATCCTTTCGCCACTACCACCTTTATGACGGTATCGAGCCCCGCTGCCATGCACCGCCCCCGGTGATGATCCTGCCAGTTCCCACAAATCGCTCATCCTCCCCAGCGTCAAATTGAGGGAAATGAGCTTGCGATCGTGCGATATTGCCTTTCTTCGTCGCGGCGAAAGACCGTTCAGATGCCGACCATGCACGTGAATTCCTGCTGTATATATAGACGTCCGCCGGGTCAATGTGCTTAAGTAAGGGTCTGGTGTCTTGCCATCTGTTTCACCCTATCCGGCATTTTACCTTCCGGGAGGATGACACCCGATATCATCGCCTCAGGGAGGATCAGGTCACGCCCCGGTTGCATCGATTCGTGTCGTGAAGATATCATACGACGCCATAAATCTCTGATATCCTCCGCGAACGGGTATTTTCAACCGTTCTCGGTAAAGAATATTTTATTTCGGTTGATAAATTCTGGAGACTATCACAACATCTTACAATTTTTTGACAGATATGGTTATTATGGTTGATGAGCTTTCGGGTGAACGGGCACGTTAACAGACCCGGGATACGAGTGTTCACATCCTGCCTCATGGCCAGTAAACTGGGTTTTTATGGTCATTTAACGTAATTTTTTTGAACCCTCAGGGGTTAAAAAAAATTCTCCGACCGAGAGGAAAATTTGCATTTGATAAAATTTTTGTTTAGATTTAGTCTAAATTAAAAATGAATACACCCAATTAGGCAGACCATCACGAACCGGAAAAAACCTCGTTTTTGCACAGGAGGATATGTCCCTGCTTCAAGCGGCGCCGGGAAACCTGATTGCGGTTACTTCTCCTGGCAGCCTACAGTGAACGGCGTATCACCGGGAGAAGTGAAAAAAAATTAATCCCGCAATGTTGAATAAAAAAAATTTATTTAGTACTATAAAATTCTAGTTTGCACATGCTTGTCAAGTGCTGTCATCAGGGTCGTCGAATCAAGGTTTTACCGTTCTTTGAATCAGAATACCACGTATTATCCTACAATCATTTAGGAGAATAATTATGTTCCTGCGTTCTTCATTCCTCGTGTCTGGTTTACTCTTTTGTTTAACTCTTCAACAATCGGTGGCGGGTAACATCGTCGGGAAAATCAACTATACCGGCCCGAAGGTCACCTCCATGCAGATAAAAATGAATGCCGATCCGAAATGCATAAAGATGCATTCGGGAAAAGCGGTTGAATCCGATCAGGTCGTGGTGAATCCGAATAACACTCTACGCTGGGTTTTTGTCTATGTGAAAAAAGGACTGGAGGGGAAAAAATTCCCGGTGCCGTCCTCAAAAGTCACCATCGCACAGGAAGGATGCATGTACAACCCGCACGTGTTCGGCATGATGGCAAACCAGCAGCTTGAAATCATCAACGACGATCCCACTCTCCATAACATCCATGCCCTCCCGAAAAACAGCGCGCAATTCAACATCGCCCAGCCCAACAAGGGCATGAAACTCTCAAAGACCTTCACCAAACCGGAAGTCATGGTGAAGATTAAGTGCGAAGTCCATAACTGGATGGCAGCCTATGTGGGTGTCCTCGATAACCCGTATTATGCGGTGTCCGACGATAAGGGGAATTTTTCCATCAAGAATCTTCCTCCCGGAGATTATGAGCTTGAAGCATGGCATGAAAAGTTCGGCACGAAGACCATGAAAGTCACCGTCGGCGCATCAGACACGAAAACGGTCGATTTCTCGTATTGAGTCTTCCGCCTCCATCCTGAGGCACGATGTCATCAATTCTGTATCGCGTTCATTGAGATAGGATAATCTATGAGTTCAGCTTCCACCGCATCAGTGGTCACCCACGAGACCGGAGAACATGTCCACCATGAACTCCCCTTCTGGCGGAAATATATATTTTCAACCGACCACAAGGTTATCGGCGTGCAGTACGCGATCACCAGCCTCCTTTTTCTCTTTTCTGGTTTTTCCCTCATGATGTTGATGCGGTGGCAGCTTGCCTATCCCGGCGAAGCCCTCCCCCTGATCGGGAAGCTTTTTGGGGATGACCGCATGCCCGGCGGGGTTATGCTCCCGGAGTTCTATAACCAGCTCGGAGCCATGCATGGGACGATCATGGTGTTTCTCGGGGTTGTACCGCTGGCGGTCGGAGCGTTCGGGAACTATGTCATGCCGCTGCAGATCGGCGCTCCGGATATGGCCTTCCCGAAATTGAATATGATGAGCTATTGGGTGTATTTCCTCGGGGGCGTGACCATGCTCGTCAGTTTTTTTGTTCCGGGCGGGGCTGCGAATTCCGGGTGGACCTCGTACCCTCCGCTTTCGGTCATCGCCACCACAGGCCAGACAATGTGGCTTCTCGGCATGGTCTTCCTCATCACATCATCACTCCTTGGCTCGGTAAACTTTATCACGACAATCCTTCAGCTGAGGACAAAAGGCCTCACGATGATGCGCCTTCCCTTTTTTGTCTGGACGCAGTTCGTCACTGCATTTTTACTCCTGCTGGCATTTCCCCCGCTTGAAGCTGCGGGGATATTGCAGCTGATGGACAGACTCGCAGGGACGAGCTTTTTCCTCCCCTCGGGACTGGTCGTCAGCGGTCAGATACTTCCGAATACCGGCGGAGGGAGTCCGCTGCTCTGGCAACATCTGTTCTGGTTTCTTGCCCACCCGGAGGTCTACGTCCTGATATTGCCGGCACTCGGTATCGTAGCGGAAATCATCGCAAACAACACGAGAAAACCGCTGTGGGGATACCGCTCCCTCGTCTATGCGGTGATTTTCCTCGGGTTTATGTCCTTCATCGTCTGGGCCCACCACATGTTCCTCACCGGAATGGGTACGGCAATCAGTTCATTCTTCCAGACCACCACCATGATTATCTCTATACCCTCGGTCATCATTCTGTCAGCTCTGATTATTTCGCTCTATGGCGGGTCGTTGCGGTTCAATACACCGATGCTTTTCGCCCTGGCTTTCCTTCCGATGTTCGGGATCGGGGGATTAACCGGTCTTCCGCTGGGCCTGGCATCGTCTGACATTGCTCTTCACGATACATACTATGTTATCGGTCATTTTCATTACGTTGTGGCCCCTGGAACGATTTTCGGCCTGTTTGCGGGGATCTATTATTGGTATCCGAAGGTGACAGGAAGGGCCCTGAACGAAACCCTTGGCAAAATACATTTCTGGGGATCGTTTGTCTGCATGAATTTTATATTTTTCCCGATGTTCATCCAGGGTCTTGCAGGGGTTTCCCGGAGACTCTATGACGGCGGTCAACAATATGCCCATGCACAGGGGGTTCTGCACCTGAACGAAGTCATGTCCATTGCGGCATGGACCATGGCCATTTTCCAGCTGATCTTTTTCATCAATTTTTTCCTGAGTCTGAAAACGGGGAAGAAAACAGCGTCAAATCACTGGGATGCCACGACGCTCGAGTGGGCTGCAACGACCTCCCCACCTCTTGCGCACGGGAATTTCGCGGTCATGCCCGAAGTCTACTGCGCGCCGTACGAATACAGCGTCCCCGGAAAGAGCAGGGATTTTTCACCGCAAAATGAACCTCTTATAACGACATAATCCGCCATGGAAATACCTTATACTGTAACGCCCCGGGCCGAAACCGGGCTCTTCAATGCAAAAGTCGGGATATGGCTGTTCCTCGCCTCGGAAGTCATGCTGTTCGGTGCATTGTTCACCTCCTATATCCTCCTCCGGGTCGGCGCTGTCGAGTGGCCCCACGGTGAACTCGACATCCCCCTGGCAACCGCCAATACGGCGGTGCTGATCACCTCAAGCATTACCATGGTGATGGCTTGGGCATCACTGATGATGAAGAATTTCGGGAAATACCGTCTCTACCTGGGTCTTACAATCCTCCTCGGACTGGTTTTCCTGATCGTCAAAGGCTTCGAGTACGGCCATCATTTCGCGGCGGGTGAGTATCCCAGCAAAAGTACGTTCCTTGCAATCTATTTTACCATGACCGGCCTGCACGGTCTGCACGTCGTCGGCGGTATGATCGTGAATTCATTCCTCTGGGGGCCGGGCAGCAAGATGTGGAAGACCCAGCCGGAACGGTTTACCAACCGGGTGGAAGTCGCAGGTCTCTACTGGCATTTTGTCGACATTGTCTGGATTTTCCTTTTCCCCGTCCTTTATCTTCTCTAGGAGAATGTATGGATACAACTGCAGCGGTTCATCCCGATATCAAAAAACACGTGCGGACGTATATCACGGTGTTTGTTTCGCTTCTTGCGCTCACCCTTATCACGGTGACGATATCCTATCTCCACCTCAATGTCCCGCTTGCGATTGCGGTGGCGTTGACCATCGCAGCAATCAAGGGCTCACTTGTCGCAAGCTACTTCATGCACCTGATATCGGAAAAGAAGGTCATTTACGGAGCGCTTATCCTGACCGCGGTTCTCTTCATCGCACTCATGTGGCTGCCAATTTTTGCCCACAGTGATCCTGTGACGTACAAGAATGTCCCTTAAGGCCTTCCATATCTTCTTTATTGGCCTGTCCGTCCTGACCGCGGCTGGCTTCGGGATCTGGCTGATCGGACAGTATTCAGCCGCCGGCCGGACCATATTTCTGATATCGGCCATCATCTCATTCATCGTTGCGTCGGGTCTCGTCGTCTACGGGATCCGCTTTTTAAAAAAATTAAAACACGTCAGTTTCCTATGAACCGGCCTTTTCAGGGTATCCTTCTTCTCCTTGTATCTAGCATCGTACCACGGGTCGCCGCGGCGTGCCCTGTCTGTTTCGGCGCCAAGGACTCGCCGATGACGTCCGGAATGAACGCGGCAATCCTCACCATGCTCGGGATAACCGGATCGGTGCTCCTGGCGATCGTCACCACCTTTTTCATACTCTGGAGGAGATACCGACGCCGTCAACTTCAGCTTTCTCAGGATGCCTATGTCAGCAAGGAAGGAATCCTCCGGAGGAATCACCAAGAGGGAGTTATTGAATGGAACAATATTTAGGACTGCCACCCGACGGTTCGGCGCACGGACCGGCTATCGATCACCTGATCGGCCTTGTGCACTGGCTGATGCTCATCCTGTTCGTGGGATGGGGGATATTTTATCTTGTCATCCTCTTCCGGTTCCGGAAATCACGGAATCCAAAGGCCAATTACTCGGGTGTGAAAAGTCACGTCTCAAGCTATCTTGAAGTGGCGGTTCTCATCGTTGAAGTGATCCTCCTGGTCGGATTTTCCATACCCCTCTGGTCAAAGCGCGTGGATGCATTCCCCCTGGAAAAAGACGCGACGGTCGTCAGGATTGTCGCAGAACAGTTTGCCTGGAATGTCCATTATCCCGGGCCCGACGGAAAATTCGGACGGACATCCATCAAACTCATCGATTCGGATAATCCACTCGGACTGGACAGATCCGATCCCGATGCCAAAGATGATATCACAACCATCAACCAGCTGACCCTCCCCGTCAATAAACCCGTGATCATTCAGCTCAGTACCAAAGACGTCATCCATAGCTTTAATCTGCCCGCCTTCAGGGTCAAACAGGACGCGATCCCCGGTCAGCTGATCCCGCTCTGGTTTACACCGGTCAAGACCACCAATCAGATCCGGGAGGAACTGACAAAAACTTTTTCAGTCTCCGACGTGATGAAAAAGAGCAGAATATTCTCCATGCCCGTGATGGCGAGGCTGACTGTCAAAAGTTCGGATCATATGGATGATATGATGGTCATGCAGGATATCAACGACAGTACGGGAAATGCAATCATGTCAAAGGGCGACCGCCTCACGTCCGACAATGTCGCGAAAATAACGACCGCAGGAAGCGTCGAGGTCACGGCACGCCCCCCCGCGAACCTTGACAAGTATGTTTCCAACGAGGACTATGCGGACTCCGCGGGTCACCCCCTCGTCGCCAAAAATGATAACCTCACCGAGGATGCCGTCACGAAACTCGTCGCAGGAGGAATCAAGAGCGTTTCTGCCCGGCCGGCAGCCAATATGGACAACTATGTCATCATGGATGAGTATAAGGATTCAGGCGGCGCTGCCCTCGCATCAAAGGGGGATGCAGTGTCGGATGACCTGATCTCCAAACTCGCAGCCGCACACATCGGTCAGGTCAAGGTTTCACTCGCTACTCCCACAGAAATCGCCTGCGCACAACTCTGCGGACTCGGTCATTACAGAATGCGCGGTTATGTCAACATCGTATCCCAGGGGGAATATGACACGTGGCTCAGTCAGCAGGAAGCATCACTGACACCTCCTGCGGCAGCACCAGACACGAGCCAGACTGCATCGGATTCAACCACATCGCACAACTGATACCGGCGGCGACTGTGAAAAATTCTGCCTATCTTCACCGTTTCATCATCTTCACGACGTGCTGCACGTTTCTGCTGGTGGTAGCCGGCGGAATGGTGACAAGCACAGACTCGGGTCTGTCGGTCCCCGACTGGCCGACGACGTACGGTCATTTTATGTTTGCCTTCCCCCTCGATCAGATGGTCGGCGGGATTTTTTATGAACACTCGCACCGCATGATCGCATCTTGGGTCGGTTTTCTGACCGTGATCATGGCGATCTGGTTGTGGAAGAAGGAAGAACGGAGGTGGGTCCGAAACCTTGGCTTCGCTGCCCTCGGCACCGTCATTGCCCAGGGGATCCTGGGCGGCCTGACGGTCCTGTTTCTCCTTCCACCATCGGTCTCGGTAAGCCATGCCACCCTTGCGCAGACATTTTTCTCCATCATGGTCGCCCTATCGCTCATCACCTCGACGTGGTGGCGATCGCCTCAAGCCAATTCGGGGCCGAACGAGAAAACGTTCTCACTTCCGACGATCGCCCTGGCGACATCAATCCTTGTCTATCTCCAGCTGATCATCGGAGCCGTCATGCGCCATACTCACTCCGGTCTCGCCGTGCCAGATTTCCCGCTCGCGTATGGTCAGGTGTTCCCATCACTGACACCCGAATCCCTTGATTCCTATAACCAGTTACTGCTTCGGATGAATCTTCGCCTGGCGGCGGACGATCCGATCACCGCACCACAGATTGTGATTCACATGATTCATCGTCTTATCGCCCTTGTCGTCAGCGGCGGAATCATCTGGACCTCAACGAGGCTCCTCGCGTACAGGCGGAAATCGCGCAGATTGTTCTTCATCGGAATCGCGTTGCTTGTGCTGCTCGCCACACAGATCACACTCGGAGCGCTGACAGTCCTGACCGCAAAAAATGTCCTCATCGCCACCGCCCATGTCGCCAACGGGGCAGCATTGCTCGCATGTTGCATCATGGCATTTCTCCATTCCGTCAAACTGTCCGGCATCAGAGTACATCATAATCCCCGGGTGGCCCTGACCATGAAGGAGGCCGCTGCATGAACAGCGATGCCAAAATTCTGGATCAGAGCGTCGCACGCCCCAGGATAAAGATCCTTGAGTTCATCGAACTCATGAAACCCGAATTGACCGGTCTTTCGGTCATGACCGCACTCTGCGGGTATTACCTCGGTTCCGGGGCCTCGTTCGATCTGACGATGTTCTTCCATATGGCTCTGGGGACACTCCTCATCGGCGGAGGGGCCGGAGCACTGAACCAGTATGTCGAACGCGATCTCGACGCATTAATGCGGAGAACCGAACGCCGCCCCCTTCCGTCCGGGCGAATGATGCCTTCGGAAGCGCTCGCCTTCGGACTGATCGTTTCATTTCTGGGTATGATTGAACTGACCGTCTTTACAAACTTTCTCACGGGATTTCTCGGTGCGTTGACATGGTCCACATATTTGTTCCTCTACACTCCGCTGAAGCGGATAACACCGTTGTCGACTGTCATCGGTGGCATCCCCGGTGCGATACCCCCGATGATGGGATGGACCGCAGCCCGCGGATCTCTTTCCGCGGAAAGCTGGATTCTGTTCGGCATCCTGTTCTTCTGGCAGATGCCCCACTTTTTCTCGCTTGCATGGATGTATCGGAAAGATTATGCCAAGGCGGGGTTCAGGATCCTGACAGTGACCGACGAAAAAGGCACCCGCACCAGCAAACAAATTCTTGTGTACAGTATCGGTTTATTACCGGTGAGCATAGCTCCGACTTTGATGAAAATGACAGGTGTCCAAACGTTATTTTTTGCAATTGCTCTTGGAATGGTCTTCCTCGTCTATGCATCCTTCATGCTGAAATTTTCCCTCAGCCCGCAGCCATATGCAGTAAAGAAAGTCAACCAGTATACCCGCCGCCTGTTCTTCTCATCACTCGTCTATCTTCCGGTTTTGATGGTTGTGATGGCGCTGGATAAGGTCTCGTAAAACCTGCGTCAGCAAAATTCAAAAACCCGTGCACCCGTGCACTTGTCTTCAACGGCTGATCACAGGGGAACACTGACCGGCCGGTATCTTTTTCAGATGAACGAAAAAATTCTTATTTTTGTGGCAATCCGTGTACAGAATGGATACGATCATTCAGGCTGAGAATATCACCCACCGCTACCCGCAGACGCGGCGCCAAAAGGTACCCGTCACCGCGGTGAACAGGGTGTCGTTCAGCGTCCCGCGGGGGGAGATATTTTGCCTCCTCGGTCCCAACGGCAGCGGTAAGAGTACACTGTTCCGGATTCTCTCGACAATGCTCCGGCCCACGGAGGGTTCCGTGATGATCAACGGTTTCCCCCTCTCAACACAGCGGCAACTCATCCGCCGGTCGATCGGTGTCGTTTTCCAGCGCCCAAGCCTGGATCTCAAGCTCACCGTAAGGGAAAATCTCCTTCATCAGGGGCACCTGTATAACCTCCGAGGGGCGGATCTCCGCACCCGCATCGCCGCCGCACTCGAGAATGTCGGACTTTCAGAATCAGGGGATGAACTCGTCGAGCATCTCTCGGGCGGCAATCAGCGGCGGGTCGAACTGGCAAAATCGCTTCTTCATGCACCGGCAGTGCTTATTCTGGACGAGCCCAGTACCGGGCTTGATCCCGTGGCACGGAAGGAATTCGGCCTCAGACTTCAGAAACTCTCCCGGCAGGAGAACGTGACCGTGCTCCTGACAACGCATATTCTGGACGAGGCGGATTTGTGCGACCGGATCGGCATCATGGACAGGGGGGCGATGATTGCCTGCGATTCACCTGCAAGCCTCAAACAGGAAATCGGCGGTGACGTCATCACCGTGCAGACATCATCCCCCGACAACATGAGGGATGCCATAGCAAAAAAATTCGGCGGCGACCCCAAGATCGTCAACGGTTCCGTCCGCGTCGAGCGACGGCAGGGGCATGCATTCCTGCCCGAACTCGTGGAAACCTTCCCGGGACAAATCGATACCATCACCCTTTCCAAACCGACGCTCGAAGACGTCTACATCCATCACACAGGTCATAAATTTTCGGACGAATGAATTCTACTCTCTCCTCTATACTCCTTGCCTCGTATTCCCTCTGCCGGAGGGAACTTGTGCGGTTTTACAGGCAGAAAAGCCGGATGATCGGCGTCATTGGTTCGCCCTTGATTTTCTGGTTCCTGATCGGATCGGGATTGACGAACTCATTCCGCCACCCCGGGGATCAGACCGGGATGAACTACCTGGAATATTTTTTCCCCGGAACAATCACACTGATTATCCTGTTCACCTCAATTTTTTCGACTATCTCCATCATCGAGGACCGGCAGGCGGGTTTTATGCAATCGGTCATCGTCTCACCCGTTTCACGGTCCGCCATCGTCCTCGGAAAGGTCTCCGGCGGCACGGCGCTGTCGCTCATCCAGGCGGTGATTCTGCTCGTTGTCACACCATTCATCGGGATATCACTGACACCACTGTCATTTGTACTCGTCTGTGCAGTTCTCCTCATCCTTTCGTTCGCTCTCACCGGGCTGGGCTTTCTCATCGCATGGAACATGGACTCATCGCAGGGTTTTCACGCGATCATGAACCTGTTCCTTATTCCGCTGTGGCTGCTCTCGGGAGCCCTCTTTCCCGCATCGGGGGCGGCGGGGTGGCTCGAAACAGTCATGAAGTTCAATCCGCTCAGTTACGGGATCAATGCCCTGCGCGGTGCCCTCTATTTTACCGATCCCCTGCATGCCGGTGAAACATCCTCCTTTGCGCTGTCGTTTCTCATCACGCTGATCTTCGCTCTCTCAACATTTGTCATATCAACATTCATGGTCCGGGGTACAGAACATGCGTCCAGGTAAAACAGTCTATCTCAGCATCATCTTCATCGTCCCGTTTTTCCTCGGTGTGGCCCTCCTCGCGTACTGGTACTGGACCGTCAGGATAGAAAAGAAAGCCTTGTTGCCGGATTTCGGAACAGTTCCCGAGTTTTCCCTCACCACAGAACACCGCCGGCCGTTTACACACGATGCCCTGACGGGTAAAGTGACGATCGCCGATTTTATTTTCACCGAATGCGCCGGCTCGTGTCCCGTGATGTCAATGAAAATGGAGGGACTGCAGGATACATTCCGGCTAAACGCGGAGCTCCAGTTTGTCTCCTTTTCCGTCGACCCGGAAACGGATACACCAGAGGTCCTTGCCCTCTACGCGCAGAACCATCACGCCATCAGGGACAAATGGTTCTTCCTTACGGGTTCAAAAAAGCTTATCACCTCCATCACAAAGCAAGGATTCCATCTCGGGCTTGACGTTGAAGGGAGTGACGCTATTATCCACAGTCAAAAGTTCGTCCTCATCGATTCTCATGCACATATCCGGGGCTACTACGACAGTGATGATGACGGCGCAATGAGCCGCCTGGTTCAGGACGCGAGGATTCTGCTCGGCAGGATGTCACCATGATCGGTCTTCTCCCCTCACTCAACGCGGTCCTGAATTCCTCCAGCGCCCTGCTCCTGGTTATCGGCCACCGTTATATAAAAAAAGGAATTACCCGGCAGCACCGACGGTATATGATTTCCGCGTTTGCCGTGTCACTCCTGTTCTTGTGTTCCTACCTCGTGTACCATGCATTCCATGGAACGACACGCTTTTCCGGTGAAGGATGGATTCGGCCGGTGTATTTTGCCATACTGATCTCCCATACCATTCTGGCTGCAGTCACAGCCCCGCTGGCGATCGTGACCCTCCGGTACGGCCTTAAAGACAATAAAAACAAGCACAAACGTATCGCAAAAATCACCTATCCCATCTGGCTCTACGTTTCCGTCACCGGCGTTGTGATCTACCTGATGCTTTACCACTTCTTCCCCTCCGCACCGTAACTATTTTTCGCTTGACATTCAAGGAAATTGTTTGTATTGTATAGAAGTATGCAACGGTATTCCACACACTACCTCGGTTTCACCAGCTGGCAATGGCACGTCTGGATCTGGCGAAGAGTGTCTCCTCATAACGGTGGATTAACGATGGCATAAAATCTTTTTTTGTGGTCTAAAAGCCCTTTCGGATCCGCCGGAAGGGCTTTTCTGTTTTATAGATGCACCTCACGACATCCAGGCACAATGACAAGCGAAGAATTCAGCTCCCTTGCGAGCACATATGATATCGTTCCCCTCTCGACAATCACCCTCGCCGATACGCTGACACCGGTATCCGCCTATCTTCGCATACGCGAAAAGGGAAAAAACTCATACCTTTTTGAAAGTGTCGAGGGCGGCGAGCGTCTCGCACGGTATTCCTTCATCGGTACTGACCCCATCGTGAACATCTCCTGCCGCGGGAAAACAACGACCGTCAGAACAAACGGAAGATCCACCACACATGACGAGGATTATTTTACCGTCCTGAAAACCGTCATCGCAGCCCACCGGCAGCCACATTTGAACAATCTCCCCCGCTTCACCGCCGGACTCGTGGGGTATATCGGATACGACATGATCCGCCATATCGAGGATATACCCGAAAACGGAGCCGATCCGGTAGGTACCAATGATGCCATGCTCGCCCTTTTTTCATCACTGGTAGTGTTCGACCACGTCCGGCACCAGGTCTATCTGATTATCAACGTCCTGATTGACCGGTCGAGGGATCTCACGGCTCAGTTTCAAGAGGCACAGGAAAACCTCCGGAAACTGGAGGAGCGGCTCCGGAAGAAATCCGCACCGGTGCTGACCTTCCGTGCCGGTATGGAGAATCTTATACCGGAAACCCCGCGGGAACAGTTCCTTTCAAACGTTGAACGGGCAAAAACATACATCACCGAAGGTGATATTTTCCAGGTCGTATTGTCGCAGCGATTTTCAACCACATTTGAAGGAGATCCCTTCAACGCCTACCGGGCACTCCGCGTCATCAATCCATCCCCGTATCTTTATTATCTGGAATTTGACGATGTCAAAGTCGTCGGATCGTCGCCCGAAATTCTCGTACGGGTTCAACAGGACACCTGCGAGGTCTATCCTATTGCAGGCACGAGGCCGCGCGGCCGGACCGACGAGGAAGACCTCGCCCATGAACGTGACCTTCTTGCTGACGAAAAAGAGCTCGCGGAACATATCATGCTTGTCGATCTCGGGCGGAACGATCTGGGAAAGGTGTGCATCCCGGGAAGCGTCGGAGTGGATCGCCGGATGTTCATCGTCCGGTATTCCCACGTGATGCATATTGCATCACGCGTTACCGGAAAACTCCATCCATCACAGAACTGCATCGACGTGTTCCGGGCAACCTTTCCTGCAGGAACGGTCTCGGGGGCCCCGAAAATCCGGGCCATGGAGATCATTGATGATATGGAACCAACCCGCAGGGGGATCTATGCCGGTGCTGTCGGCTATGTCGATTTTGCCGGCAATATGGATATGTGCATAGCAATTCGGACGATGATCGCCGTGGGTCAGCATCTCTACTTTCAGGTTGGTGCGGGCATCGTCGCGGATTCCATCCCCGAAAACGAATATCAGGAAACACTCAACAAGGGAAAGGCTCTCACGGAGGCCCTTTCCATGGCCGAAAGGATTACCGAATGATTCTCGTGATCGATAATTACGACTCATTCACGTACAACCTGGTCCAGCTTATCCGGCAGGAAACCGATGACTGCCGGGTCGTCCGCAATGATACCGTCGGCGTGAACGCCGTCAGGGAAATGTCACCCCGCGGAATCGTCATTTCACCCGGGCCCGGAAGGCCCGAGGATGCCGGCATCTGCGTCGAGCTCATCCGGAGGGTGGGACGGGAGATCCCCATTCTCGGGGTTTGTCTCGGTCATCAGGCGATCGGGGTCGCGTTCGGCTGTGTCATCAGCCACGCTCCAAAGCTCATGCACGGAAAAACATCTTCCATCCATCATTCGGGGAACGGGATTTATCAGGGCCTCTCAAATCCATTCACCGCGACCCGGTATCATTCGCTCGTCATCGAGCCCCGGTCGGTAGGACCGGATCTTTCGGTCACTGCCTTTACCGCGGACAAGACTATCATGGGTATACGACACCGCGAGTACCCGATCCACGGCATACAATTTCATCCCGAATCGGTGCTCACCGAAGAGGGTCCGGCTATTGTCAGAAACTGGGTCGAGACAACCAGGAGGAATATCGCATGAAAGAATATCTCACAAAAGTGACCGAGGGTGCCGATCTCACCCGCGACGAGGCCTTCGCAGCCATGCGGATGATCATGGAAGGAGAAGTGCCGGATGTGCAGATCGCCGCCTTCCTCGCCGGACTCAAGACCAAGGGGGAGCAACCGGAAGAACTGCTGGGATTCACCGAGGTCATGCGGGAAAAATCGATCAGGATCACTCTCGACGATCCAAACGCGATCGATATGTGCGGAACCGGCGGGGACGGCCTGCATACATTCAATATCTCCACGACTGCATCCTTTGTCGTGGCGGGGGCCGGCGTAACGGTGGCAAAACACGGGAACCGCTCGATCTCGAGTGCGTGCGGAAGCGCAGATCTCCTTCAGTCACTGGGCGTCCGCCTGGAAATGAAGCCCGAGGCGATCGAAGACTGCATCAACAAGATCGGCATCGGATTCATGTTCGCACCGATGTTCCACCCCGCGATGAAACATGCGGCCAAGACAAGGAAGGAGCTTGGGATCAAAACCTGCTTCAACCTGCTTGGCCCCTTGACAAATCCCGCCGGGGTTCGCCGCCAGCTGGCGGGCGTGTATGACCGAGGGGCTGCGGTAAAAATCGCATCCGTCTTCGCATCCCTCCCGACTGACCAGGCCTTCGTGATAACATCCCATGACGGCATGGACGAGATATCGCTGAGCGCACCGACAATCGTCAATGAAACCTCGAGAAATCAGCCGGTCAGGAACTATGAGATCACCCCGTCGGCGTTTGGTTTTCAATCCGTCCCCCGCGAGGAGATGCTCGGCGGATCGGCGGAAACAAATTCCTCGATCGCCCTTCGTGTACTCAACGGCGAACGGTCCCCGCAACGCGACGTCGTCCTTGCAAATGCGACGTACGGCATCCTCGTAGCGGGGAAATCCTCATCAATCGAGGAAGCCCTCGCCAGTGCAGCCGAATCGATCGATTCGGGACGGGCGCTCGCAAAGCTGAAACAGCTCGTTGAAATTTCACACCAGTGAATATTCTTGAAGAAATAACACAACACAAGCGGGAGGAAATCCGACGGCGGAAACGCGCAGTTTCACGCGCCAGTCTCATGGAGGAGGCGGGTTTCCGGCGTCCGGTGAGCTCCCTCCGCAGTTCACTGGAACGCCATCCGCATTTCAGTATCATTGCGGAATTCAAAAGGGGATCCCCCACCAAAGGGAGGTTTTCCACCGACGGCGATCCCGCAGGGATCGCGAGAATGTATGACGAAGCCGGTGCAGCCGCACTATCCGTCCTTACCGATGAAAAATATTTTTACGGATCCCTCGCGGACCTCCAGGCGGTCAGGAACGCGACATCATTGCCGCTGTTACGGAAGGACTTTATCATTGATGAATTTCAAATTCTTGAGGCAAAGGCGTACGGTGCCGACGCTGTCCTGCTCATTGCCGCAATACTCGATAGAGAGCATCTGTTGGAGCTCCACTCTGCCGCCACGGAACTCGGGCTGGAAACCCTCGTGGAGTTGTATGAGTCAAAGGAAATCGATACTATGAACCTTGACCTGATGAAGCTCATCGGCATCAACAATCGGGATCTGAAGACGTTTGAAACCGATCTCCGACGAACGGTCCAGCTGGCGCCTTTCCTCCCCGCCGATGTGACCGTCGTCAGTGAAAGCGGCATCAAGTCCGCCAGGGATCTCGTGGCCCTCCGGATGGCCGGAATTCGCTCAGCCCTGATCGGTGAAACATTCATAAACTCTGATCATCCGGGGAAAACACTCCGGATGATGCTTGACGGGTATATCGATGCATATCAGGGTTAAAATCTGCGGGATCACGAATTTTGACGACGCCCAGTACTCGGCCGAGGAAGGCGCCGCGGCACTCGGTTTCATTTTCTACGACAGGAGCCCCCGATCGATAAAGCCCGGTGCAGCCGGAAGGATCATCGCATCGCTTCCCCGGGATGTCCTCAGTGTCGGTGTCTTTGTCAACAGCAGCCGGCGCTTCATCGAGGAGACGATCAGCCAGACCGGCATCGGAGCTGTCCAGTTGAGCGGAGACGAATCCCCTGAAGAATGCCTCGGATTCGCTCTGCCGGTCATCAAGGCTTTCCGCATCCGGACAAAAGCCGAGCTGGCCCAGATCTCACGATATCAAATTTCGGCGGCCCTGCTCGACGGCTATCATGAAGGCCACTACGGCGGAACGGGTATCCGGGTGAATCCGGAGATCGCCCGGGAAGCCACGACCCTGTTGCCCATAATCCTTGCGGGCGGGTTGGGGCCTGAAAATATACGTGAAACGGTCATGGCTGTCCGTCCGCAGACAATCGACGTCAACAGCAGTCTCGAACAATCACCAGGGAAAAAGGATTTTCAAAAAATATCATTATTATTTCGTAAGTTACGGGAACTTCAATGTGAACTTTAAGGGGTTGGGCCCATGTTAATCATCATGAAACTCGACGCGCCGCGCACCGACGTGGAACGGGTCAAGGAGAAGGTGCGGTTGCTCGGTTATATTCCCCATGAAATACCGGGCGAGCACCGGCTTGCAATCGGGATCACCGGGAACAAGAGCCGTCCGGATGCGGAGCAATTTCTGAACCTGCCGAATGTTCTGGAGGCAATCCCGATCACCAAACCGTTTAAACTCGTCAGCAGGGATGCCAAACCGGAGAATACCGTTGTCAGCGTCGGCCGCGAGCTCGTGGGTGGCAACGAGCTGACGATCATAGCCGGACCATGTTCTGTCGAAAGCCGCGAGCAAATCATTGACATCGCCGGCGCCCTCAAGGAGATGGGGGTCCGTTTCCTGCGCGGCGGAGCATACAAACCTCGGACTTCCCCCTACTCGTTCCAGGGTCATAAAACCGACGGCCTCCGGTATCTGAGCGATGCCAGGGATGCAACCGGGCTGAAGATCGTCACCGAGGTCAAAGACACACAAACCCTGCCACTGGTGACCGCCGTTGCAGACGTTCTTCAGGTCGGAGCCCGGAACATGCAGAACTACTCCCTCCTAGAAGCGCTCGGCTCGGTCAACAAACCCGTGCTGCTGAAACGCGGGCTCTCGGCAACCATCGAAGAACTGCTCATGGCAGCTGAATACATCCTCCATGGAGGAAATTATCAGGTGATCCTCTGTGAACGAGGAATACGCACGTTTGAAACAGCCACGCGAAACACTCTCGATCTGAACGCAATTCCTGTCGTCAAGAAGTTGTCCCACCTTCCGATCATTGTCGATCCGAGTCACGGCGTCGGCATCTGGGACGCAGTGAGCTCCATGTCCCTGGCGGCTGTGGCCGCAGGAGCCGACGGGCTGATCATCGAGGTCCATAACGAACCTGAAATCGCCCTGTCCGATGGATACCAGTCATTGAAACCGGCGAAGTTCAAAGCACTGCTCGATAAGGTCCGGGAACTGGCCCCGATTATCGGCCGTACCGTTCCCTCGGCAACCTCCTACGCTGAGGTAAAATAGACGATGAGATCTGCCGAAGACAGCAGAGCCGCAGGAGGGGCGCAGAAGAAACGGAACACTTCCCCCGACACCAGCGGCCATTACGGCAAGTTTGGGGGAAGGTACGTGCCGGAAACTCTTATTCAGGCCCTGATCGACCTCGAGCGCGTCTACCTCGAACAGCGTTCGAACCCGGAATTTCTTGGTACCTTACGAACCCTCCTCCATGAATATGTCGGCCGTCCGACACCGCTCTATTATGCCCAGCGCCTTACGGAAAAATACGGTCGCGGGAGAATTTATTTCAAACGCGAAGATCTGTGCCATACGGGAGCTCACAAAATCAACAATACCATCGGACAGGGACTGCTCGCCCGGTTTTTGAACAAACGAAGGATCATCGCCGAGACGGGAGCCGGTCAGCACGGCGTTGCAACGGCGACGGTCGCGGCAATGCTCGGGCTTGAATGCGCGGTCTATATGGGAGTTGAAGACATGAAGCGGCAGGACATCAATGTCACCCGCATGAAACTCCTCGGGGCAGAAGTCATCCCGGTCACCTCGGGCTCACAAACGCTGAAGGATGCCACCAACGAGGCCCTCCGTGACTGGGTGACAAATGTGCGGACGACATACTACATCATCGGTTCCGTCGTAGGACCCCACCCCTATCCGATGATCGTGCGGGATTTCCAGGCTGTCATCGGACAGGAGACACGCGGACAGATCATGGAACGCGAGCACCGCCTCCCCGGTTATCTCATCGCATGCGTCGGTGGCGGCAGTAATTCGCTGGGCCTCTTTTATGAATTTCTCGGCGATCCGGAAATCAGAAAAATCGGTGTCGAGGCCGCGGGCTATGGTTTACCCACCGGAAAACATGCTGCAACATTGACGGCGGGCCGACCAGGCATTCTCCACGGATCGCTGAGCTATGTCCTGCAGGATTCGGATGGTCAGATCCTGCCCGCACATTCGATCTCGGCCGGATTGGACTACCCAGGAGTAGGCCCCGAACACAGCTTTCTGAAAGACACCAATCAGGTGGAGTATACTTCCGTCACTGACAGGGAAGCACTCGACGCAGTGTCCACAATGCTGAAGTATGAAGGGATACTCCCCGCACTTGAATCGGCCCATGCCGTCGCTTACCTCGACTATCTGATGCCGGAAACACACACCGATGATCTGGTTGTCGTCAACCTTTCCGGCCGGGGAGAAAAGGATTTACCCGCAATCATGAGGTCAATGAAACCCTCTGATACACCATGAACCGTTTCCCCGCATTTTTTCAACAGCAGCGACAACGCGGAAGAAAAGCATTGTCCCTCTTCCTTACCGCAGGATTCCCTTCACCCGGCGTCACCCGTCGCCTGCTTCCCCTCCTGCAGGACGCGGGAGCAGACATTCTTGAATTGGGGATCCCGTTCTCCGATCCCATCGCAGATGGCTCCGTCATCCAGCACAGCTCGGAGATCGCGATTCAAAACGGAATTTCCCTGCCAAAAATTTTCGACCTCGTAAGCGACGTTCGCCCCAGCCTTCACATCCCGGTCGTACTTATGGGGTACGCAAACCCTATTTATTCGTACGGATTCCATGAGTTTCTGCAGTCGTGCTCCGAGACCGGGATTGATGGAATCATTATCCCCGATCTCAGCCTGGAAGAAGGGCGCGAATTCCGGGAATTCGCCCGTCAGCATGATATCGCGACAATCCTCCTTGTGACCCCCACCTCCCCGCGTGACCGTATAAGGAACATCGATCACGAATCAACCGGCTTCCTCTACTGTGTTTCCCTGACGGGCGTCACGGGCAGCAGGCTTGATCCTTCCGACGGCGTCACCTCGTTCCTGCACGAGGTGCGGGGGGTTGTTTCAAAAAATCCCCTCCTTGCCGGATTCGGGATCGCCACCCCTGAAGATGCCCGCCGGATAAGTGCTCTGTGCGACGGTGTCATCATCGGGAGCGCCCTCGTCCGGCTGCTGGAGGAAAGTTCGGATGATAATCCTCTCGCCAAAGCGTGTGAGTTTACACGATCCATACGCTCGGCTATCGACAAGAAGACTGTATGAGGACACCGGACCTCCACATCCGTCTCCGTCATACCGTCGACGATTCCTATCCGATATTCTTTGTCCGCTCAACGGCCCAGATTCTCTCCGATATCCGAGGACGATTCGGACGCAGACGGGTTTTTCTCCTGACCGATTCCAATGTCGCCCGACATCACGCAAGGAACTTCTACGCGTCTTTGAGGAAACACGTTCAAAAGTGTCATCTGATCACCATCCCGGCGGGCGAACGGAGCAAATCCCGGGGAATGAAGGAGCGGATTGAAAACGACCTGATTAAACACGGCGTTTCACGCGATTCACTCCTGATCGCCATGGGGGGCGGTATGATCGGCGACATCGGTGGATTCACGGCAGCCACAGTATTACGGGGAATCGAATACATCCAGATTCCCACCTCCCTCATGGCACAGGTCGACAGCAGCATCGGCGGGAAGGTTGCAGTCGACCACCCGAAGGGGAAGAACCTCATCGGTGCGTACTATCAGCCAAAGGCGGTGTATATATCCGTCAGGATGCTCCGGACATTATCAGAGGAGGAATATGTCAACGGACTTGCCGAGGTCATAAAATATGGCGCAATCCTCGATAAAAACCTCTTCAGGATCCTCGAACGGCGCCGGGGGGAAATCCTTGACAGAAATATCGCCACCCTCACAGTCATCGTCCGGCGCTGCTGCCAGCTGAAAAAATCGGTCGTTGAAACCGATGAAAAGGAACGCGGGCTCCGGCGCTTGCTGAATTTCGGCCATACCATCGGTCATGCCATCGAACAATGTTCGGGTTACCGGCTCCGCCACGGTGAAGCAATCGCCATCGGCATGGTGAAGGAGGCTCAGATTTCACAACGCCTCGGTCTGATCCGACAGAACGATTACGACCGCTTAAGGTCGCTCCTTGCGGCATACAACCTTCCGCTGTCGGTCCCACACCAGATGAAGATACCTGAACTTCTGACCATCATCCAGACCGATAAAAAAATCAGCATGGGGAAGGTTCACTATACCCTGCTCCGGGCCATCGGGGAGGGCATCCCGGGCATCCAGGTTCAGACACGGCGCGTGGCCGGGGTGCTCAGGAAATGATCATCTGCCCTTCGATAGCACCCGGTTCGATGGCCGAGGCTAAAAAACAACTCGTGGAATATGCATCCGGCTACCCACTCCTCGAGATCAGACTGGATACGATCCGGGATCTCGACGTCAGGGGTCTCCTGGGATCAGTCCGTCCTCCTGTTATCGCCACCTGCCGCCATGCCCGCGAGGGCGGGTCGTTCCGGGGTCCGGTTTCCCGTCAGGCATCGATATTGTCCGACGCACGCAAATCCGGAGCGGAATACATCGATGTGGAGTACCGTATGGGACGTACGCTCATCGAGAAATTCATCAAAGACGAAAAAAGGGTGATTCTCTCCTATCATAACTTCGACAGGACACCGCACAACCTCGAAGATCTCTACAGGAAGATGAGAAGGTACAAACCTGACATAATAAAGATTGCCGTGACAGCCCGGGAGATATCGGATACCCTGAAGGTACTTTCGCTCCTGAAATTGGCGAAATCAGAGCGGCAGAAAATTATCGCTCTCTGCATGGGCGAGCCCGGTGAAGTAAGCAGGATTATCGGCGGAAAATTCGGCTGCTTCCTCTCGTTCGCTGCCGGATCCCCTGAACGGTGCACCGGCCCCGGTCAGATTCCCCTCAGGGTGATGATGGACGTGTACCGTGCAGACCGGATCGATTCACACACGAAAATCTTCGGATTACTCGGCAATCCCGTCCGGCAGAGCAAAGGCTTTTATTACCATAACACGATTTTTCGGCGGAAGGGGAAAAATGCAGTCTATTGCAATTTCCTGATTGACAACCTCACCTCGTTTTTCAGATCGTTCGGCACACTTCTGACGGGAGGGAGTGTCACGATGCCGCTCAAGGAGTCGATCATCCCCTTCCTCGACCACGTCGAAACGAACGCCCGGGATATATCATCGGTGAATACGATCGTCCGCCGCCATGGACGATGGTATGGGTGCAATACCGATTATCTTGCCCTGGTTCGGATTCTCAGGAGGCAGACCCGGCTGAAGGGGAAACGAGCCCTGATCCTCGGCACCGGCGCGATGGCCAGGACGATGACCCATGCGATACTGAGTGACAACGGCCATCCGGTGATTATGGGCCGATCGTTATCCAAATCCCGCCTCCTTGCCGAGCGGTTTCAATGCGAGTATCTGCCCCCCGGGGTATATGCGGACATAGACGTCGATATCGTCGTGAATGCAACACCCGTCGGAATGATCGGTTATCCGCAAATCCCTTTACTCCCGCCGGGATTTTACAGGAAAAACATGATCGTCCTGGATGTCGTAAACCGGCAGGATCTCACCCCGTTTCTCTCAGCCGCTCGGGACCGTGGCTGCCGGATTATCACCGGACACGAACTTTTCCTCGAGCAGGCAAAACTCCAGTCAAAGATCTTTCTCAGCGTGTGTCCATCATGAAGAGCACCGACCGTCTGATCATACCCCGTACGGACTTCGATGCCGAGATCGGTCTTCCCGGCTCGAAGAGTTACACGAACCGCGCGCTGATCACAGCGGCGCTCGCCGACGGCGAGACAACATTGCTCGATTCCTCCCGGAGTGAGGATACGGAAGTCATGATTGCCGCACTCAAAAAATTCTCGGTCGCAATCGGCGGCGATCCGGAACAGAGGAGAGTCGAGGGGCGGAACGGCCTGTTCGAGGCACCGGTCGATTCAATCGATCTCGCGAATACCGGAACCGCGATGAGATTTCTGACCGGCCTCGCCGCACTCGCCAGCGG
>JAWOKN010000019.1:0-3222 GCA_033854175.1 Bacteroidota bacterium
GGTGGAACATGATCGGGTCGATGACCGTATCATATCCCGTCAAGTCCATCAGCAGCGCCCCCCCTGGAATAACGACATCCCAGTTTTTCAAATACCACGAGGGATACGAACACGCCGACACCATAGAACCAGGCAGATCATACTGGGTTCAAGCAAGCGAGGCAGGCAAACTCATCCTGGGAGAACAAATCGGTGACAATCCGGGAAGAATTCACATCGTCAGAGGGATTGAATTACCGCCGAGCTCGCCAAATCCAGCCCCTGATACGATATCAGGAGAAACAAGACAGGCTCCTGCTCAGTTCGTGCTTGAGCAGAACTATCCAAACCCGTTTAATCCCACATCGACGATAAAATACAACATCCCGATCCGATCATTTATAAAACTGAACGTCATGAACTCGCTCGGTCAGGAAGTTGCACAGCTCGTCGGCAGGGTACAGGAGGCTGGGAGTTACGAGATACGATTTGACGGGACAAAGTTCACAAGCGGTGTGTACTTCTATCGGATCATGGCAACGTCCACTGATAACCCTGATAAAAAAACCTTTACAGATGTAAAAAAGTTCTTATTCTTGAAATGACTGATCCCTCTTCAACACAGGGAAGAACGAAGACGTCTTTTCTCTCTTTTGGATCATGATTGGTCAAACGATTTCCCACTACAAGATACTGGAAAAACTCGGCGAGGGTGGTATGGGCGTCGTGTACAAAGCCCACGACAGCGAACTAGAGCGGGATGTAGCATTAAAATTCCTTCCGAATTATCTCACAAGCGATCCAACTGAAAAGGAGCGCTTCTACCACGAAGCGCGAGCGGCATCCGCACTTAATCATCCCAATGTCACAACCATATATGAGATCAAGGAGCACGATGATCCGGCCACAAAGACCAGACAACTCTACCTAGCGATGGAATACGTGCAGGGTGAGACCCTTAAGCATTGTATCGGTTCTGACACCCTGTCGATCCGGAAGGTACTGGATATCGCAATTCAGATATGTGAAGGACTGGCAGCCGCCCATGAACAAGGCATCGTTCACCGGGACATCAAAAGCGAGAACATCATTATCACGCCAAAGGGGCAGGCCAAGATCATGGATTTCGGTCTTGCGAAGGTTCAGGGTGCCACAAAACTCACCAAGACCGGGTCCACCCTTGGAACTGCCGCCTACATGAGTCCCGAGCAGGCCCGCGGAGAGGACGTCGATCGCCGCTCGGATCTGTTTTCCCTGGGAGTGGTCCTCTATGAGATGCTCGCCGCACGCTTGCCATTCAGAGGAGAGCACGTGACAGCATTGATGTATTCGATCACCAACGAGGAACCGCCTCCCCTGGCACGGTTTAATGAAAAGGTAACCGACGAACTGCAGCGCATTGTATCAAAAGCATTGGAGAAGGAGAGGGAGGACCGTTACCAGCATGCGGATGATTTTCTATCGGATCTCCAAAGGGAACGTAAAAGGCTCGAATATGCCAGAGCCGGGTATGCGACCGCATCAGTAAGCGGAATAAGATCCACAGCAGGAATGGGTCAACGCATATCCGCTGTGCCAAGCATGAAAAAGTGGATCTATTGGGGTTTAGGGGGAATACTGGCAGTAGGGACTGCGGTTATCCTTGTGTTATTGCTTGCGAAGCAGACAGATGTTATTAATCCCGAATGGACGCAGCGCACGCTGGAAATTCCCTTCACCGAGACCGGTGATCCAGCAATTTCCGGAGACGGAAACTGGCTCGCGTTTTCGGCAAAGGATCAGGAGGGAATCTACGGCATCTACATGATGAACGTCAGACAGGGAGGACCGCGCCTTCTCACCACGATACAAAATCAAGCCTGGTCTCCTGGTGTGACCCTATCTCCAGATGGTGGACTTCTGCTCTATTACAGTGTAGCCAATAGAGCAGCGGGCACATTCGACGGATATGTTATGTACTCGAACGGAGGGCCTCCCCGACGAATTATCCAGGGAGGCACTCTCACCAGGTTTCTGCCGGATGGACAACGGGTGGGTTTCTTTCGCGGCAACTGGAGTGTGTACCAATCCAAGTCAGGTAAGAACGAGTGGTGGAGTATCGGGATCGACGGATCCGATCCCCGCCGCGAATTTATCGATTCGCTGAGCATAACCTCGGAGGGACACATCTCGTTTACCTACTCCCCCGATTGCAAGAGAATCGCCTATCTGAGGGGATATCCTGAAAAGTACGAAGAAATCATTATTCATGATTTCTTGACAGGTCATGAGAGACAAATTACATCCGCAAAAAAGAATATTAATGAAGTTCTCTGGTGCCGAGGGAACAAAATCCTCTACACAACGAACAGGAATGGGATCTACAATATCTGGATGGTTCCAGCAGAAGGAGGAGAACCTCTCCAGATCACAAAGGGCAACGAGGCGATTGCAACAGCCATCCAAGCTTCGTCGGATGGACAGCGGCTCATCTACGGGCAAGGAAGGCGGGTGGCTGATTTTTGGATCGTCAACATCGCGGAAAACCGATCTCGAAAGATCACCTATGCAGAGGAAAACATTTACGCGCCGGTTTTTTCACCTGATGGACGTCAAATCGCCTTTTTGGTTGCCGCACCAGAGGAAAGCGGTGTGACGATCGAACAAGTGTTCGGTTCCACACACCTGTATGTGATGGACAGGGACGGAAAGAACCGGAAACAGCTCACGTTCGGGGAAGAGATCGCATCCAGTCCGGTCTGGTCGCCGGACGGCAGACGGATTGCCTACGGTGCACGGAAGATCGCTGAATCCGCTAATTCAACCCGCACATACATCATTGACCCGTCGAATCCCGGTTCACCCAGATACATCGCCGCGGGCCGACCGGATCAATGGCTCGACCCGTCGCAACTTATGGTCGTGCGCAGTGGAATCGTCTACCTGACATCCATCTCTTCACCGTCCCCCACAAGAGTATACCATGATTCAACATGGTCGGAATACATCTGTGGAGGCAGATATATCCTCTCCTTCGATTATCGTATCGGGCTGCCGGGGAAAAGAAATTTTTGGATCATCGATGCGACTGAACCACCGGAAGTGCAATATCAGCATGCCCGAAAACTCAGCTGGACAAATTCCGGTGTCATGCTTGACGGTCCGGGGAAATTTCTCTACCAGATCCGGAGTGCCGGAGAGATATGGAGAATGAGTCTCCCGGATGGGAAGGAAGAGCATCTGCAGGCTGATTTTCTGGGCGCA
>JAWOKN010000020.1:0-3762 GCA_033854175.1 Bacteroidota bacterium
GGCCCGCATGATAACACCGGTGGATTGTTATTCTGTGTGATCGTCACCTGACATGAATCCTTGCATCCGTTGTCATTCCTTGTAACACTCACTCTCTTCACACCCGGCGTCGTCCATGTCGCTCTCGACGTCCCCTGACCGCTCGATGGGGGATTGCCCGTCGCTTCATCCTTCCAGAAGTAGGTCACTCCCGTCGATGGGGTCGAGCTCACGGTCGATGTCGCCGTCAGCTTTGTACATGTCAGACTATCGGCCGGTCCGCATGATAACACCGGTGGCGCGATATTCTGCGTCACCGTCGAGGAGCAGGAATCCGTGCAGCCTGTCGCATTGATCGTCACGATGACTCTCTTCACACCCGGCGTCGTCCATGTCGCACTCGACGTCCCCTGACCGCTCGAGGGGGGATTGCCCGTCGCTACATCCTTCCAGAAGTAGGTCACTCCCGTCGATGGATTGGATGTTACTGACGTTGTCGCGGTAAGCCTGATGCAATTCAGGCTGTCACCAGTGCATCCACTCAAGACAGGTGCTGGATTCGGAGTGTATGACGCAGTGGCTGAAGAGGAACACCCATTGCTATCGCTCACCGTGCAGGTGTATGAACCGGCGACTGAGACTGATGCGCAAGAATCCGTTGAAG
Source organism: Bacteroidota bacterium (assembly GCA_033854175.1). GTDB lineage: Bacteria > Bacteroidota > Ignavibacteria > UBA10030 > SZUA-254 > DATKPE01. Next base: position 644 of record JAWOKN010000020.1, read on the forward strand.
TGAATCCACCCGGACCTGACCATGAGTATGTATAGGGATGTGCGCCCGTCTTCGGTAGGCCTCCACTTGGGACTGCACAGATCGATCCGGAGAATCCTGCGCATGCCGGTGAGACATTTAATGTCAGGTTTGGGTTAATCGGGATGTTAAGATTGATCGGTGTAACCTCATCCTTCATTTGCGCAGAAGTGGTTTGGGAGGTCACGGTCGCGACGAATGCCTGCGTGAATGTGCCGCACTTCAAACCGTTGGCTCGAAACAATTTTGTTATGTCCCCTGCAAACTCTGCGAAGGTGTTCGTCTGATACGATGTCTGCCCATTATACACCGTGTACCCTGCCGGCAACGGCATCGGGCCACCGGTATTCGATGAAATGAAAACATCTCCGCTTATCTGGTTTAGTGATTCTGCAACGAATGCAGTTCCACTCCAGGAATAGGTGATGACGTTCGGTCTGGTCCCACCGTTCGACCATGCTATACTGAAGAGAAGATCGCCAGGAGTGTATGAACCGGTAACATTGGGAAAGGCAAAATTGAACGAATTCTGAACCACAAATATCGCGATGAAATCCGTACCATTATTTGATTGCCTGTCGACACCTACCGTCATCCAGAAATCTTTCGTCGCCGCATCCTGGGTGATCGCAGTATACGCGTGGTTGATTTCACTCTTGTTATTGTTGTTGTGAAGAACCAATCCCCACGTCGTTGGATCAGCAACCTTGGCTCCACCAGCCCACGAGGTATCGCCATTACTGTTGACGGCATCGTTGATGTTGCCGATCTCTAGGATCCTTGAATTGTTCGGCGAAAATCTTGCATCGGAGGGAAGCCGGGGAGTTCCGTCATTATTCAGTACACCAACCCCACTGAATCCTGCGACGGTACTATCGAACCAATCTGAAGCTCCGGCAAGAAGGATACTATCCTTCGGTTGATTGGCGTACATATCGCCGTCGACTCCAAACCCGAATGGGAACCCGGGTGGTACCACTCCACTTACACTCGTCGCTACCTGAGCGATCGATGGATTGATGAATCCAAACGACGCAAGGAGAATGAGAACGAGACACAATCCCCAGTTCCTCGTGACGTTGAGACTCGATCGAAAAAGCGTTCGAGATACTTGCATGGCAACTCCTTATGATGATTGATGAATGATTTGTTCCGCAGACTTGAATACGGTAACCGGGCGTTGTCTGCTTGACACCGACAATTACTGATACTTCTCTGAGATGAGTTTAAGATTCAATGGATGAAATAACTTGAGCCTGGCTGGATAGAACGATCGTTTCGCCCTGATATCGGGCTGTTGATCTTCCAATTCCTCTGCGAATTAAAATGACGCAATTATTCTAAAATCCGGAGGCAAAATTCCCCTTCTCAGCCCCCTTGAACAATTCACCTGAAACCTCCGCCCCTTCCCTACCCGTAATGCCCAGGACCAAAAGCATTGACGAGTTAAGAAAAACTTCCTCCTATGAAACCCCCAGGCCAAATATACAGAATGCCTCATCGGATGTCAAGCCACCCTTCCCGATTTGTCTGAATTATTTGATAGCATGGGGCAGTCACCTGAATTCAGTTTGGGCACCCAGGTAATCCCCCAAGAAAAATGTCGTTTTCGTGGCTTCGGCGAGATCTGGTGGTTGAGATGATGAGCCGTTAGAAGACAAGCGGACGACAGGCCCTGACAGCAAGGGGTTAGCCACGATCGACGCATCGGTATCGGGGTGTGGCTGACCGGCAGGACGGTTTTGAGGATGCGACTCAAAAACCAAAAATATCGGCGTGTGGATTCGGGTCTCGACGGAAGATCAGGTGAGGGGGGAAAGCCCGGAGCATCACGAGAAGCGTGCTCGCTATTATGCTGAGTCGAAGGGCTGGGTTATCAAAGAAATCTATAAGCTTGAGGCGGCGGTCAGCGGAAAGTCTGTCATGGATCATCCGGAAACTCAACGGATGCTGGCCGATGTCCGGTCGCATACGATCTCTGGAATTATCTTTTCAAAACTAGCTCGACTCGCCCGGAATACAAAAGAGTTGCTTGATTTTGCCGACATTTTCCGCGAATGTGACGCTGATTTAGTAAGCCTTCAAGAATCCATTGACACATCGACCCCCGCCGGAAGGTTATTTTATACGTTGGTTGCTGCAATGGTGCGGTGGGAACGTGAAGAGATTGCCGAGCGTGTCGCTGCTTCAGTACCTATCCGGGCCAAACTTGGGAAGCCCCTCTGCGGAAGAGCGCCGTTTGGGTGCAAGTGGGTAGACAAGAGAATGGTTTTGGATCCGAAGGAAGCACCCATCCGGAAGCGAATGTATGACCTCTTCTTAGAGCATCGCCGAAAGAGAACCGTGGCGAGATTATTGAACGAGTCTGGGTTTCGGACACGCAACGGGGGAAAATTTTCAGATACAACCGTTGACAGGCTGCTGCGAGATCCCATTGCAAAAGGGAAAAGGCGGACGGACTATACGAAGAGTCTTGGTCAAATGAAAAACTGGAAAGTTAAACCAGAAGATCAGTGGATACATGTAAGCGTAGATCAAATTGTAACCGATGATGTTTGGCCACAATGCAATCAAATACCGACTGATCAGCATCAAAAACAAAAGAGACGGCCCGCTGAACATCTCTTTTCCGGATCAGTCTATTGCAGTTGCGGACACAAAATGTGTGTTCCATTCAAGTCACCAAGGTACACATGCTACAAATGTTACAATAAGATACCCCTTACGGAGCTTGAAACAATTTATCACGAACAGCTTAAAACATTCTTCTTCTCCAATGATGAAATAACCGGCTACCGACATAAAGCCGATCAACTCATCAATGACCGACAGAATCTATCCGACTCATTATAGGAGGAAGCCAAAAAACTTAAGCAAGAGATGGATCAACTAGCCGATGTAGCTTTCATGCATATCTCCTTTGTGAAATGGCTAATAACTCGTTGTCCAATTTCTGCTTTCCTTTCGCAGGAGGAGAATATGTTTCTCCTCAACTGCTGCCTTTAAGAGGCGCCCTAAGAAGCCGAAAAATCCAATCTTCCCAACAAACGGCAACGCCAGCCATCCAACGGCAAGGTGTCTGCCAAGACTTATAACCTCTC
>JAWOKN010000021.1:0-95377 GCA_033854175.1 Bacteroidota bacterium
GACGGAACAATAATCGGTGTCGCACTGATGAGTACCGTAATGGGGGAGTAAATACGATGCGCAAGATCGGATACATCGCTTCAGCGGTTGTGTTTTTTCTGACTGGATTTCTCATCATATCCTTCCATTTGTCACCACCCGCCGACCGCGGGGTTTCAGGAAGCTCAAACCGCGCCGTGGATCAGGAAGCGGAAAGCGATTGGTTTATCGTCCAGCGGGCGTTCCCCTTCAACGACATTCCGCGGACGGCGCTGCCTGCCATGACGGCGGGGATGAAGCAATTCACACTGCGCGCGCTGAAGGACCGCTCGGCGCTGTCTGGCCCCGACTGGACACTTGCAGGCCCTTCGAACATTGGCGGCCGTATTACGGCAGTGGCCCTCGATCCGAATAATGGCAACATCATCTATGCAGCTGCTGCCTCGGGGGGGGTCTGGAAGTCGAACGATTTCGGGACGACCTGGTTCAATATCTTCAATGAGAGCTTTTCGATCGGCTCTCTCGCCCTATCACCGGAAAACCCGGGTGTCATCTACGTCGGGACCGGTGAAGCGAATCCCTCCAGCGTCGATACGTACCCGGGAAACGGCATCTGGCGCTCCACCGACGGGGGTGGGACCTGGACCAACCTGGGTCTTGCCGAAACCGGTCACATCGGCAAAATTGTGATCAATCCGCTCAACCCGAATACGATTTTCGTATCCACACTCGGGTTGTACCGGAGCAGAACTCCGGACCGCGGAATTTACCGCTCCCTCGATCACGGATCGACCTGGAGTAAGGTTTTATATGTCAATGACACGACGGGAACGGCGGATATCGTGCTGTGCCCTTCCGACACAACAATCATGCTGTCGACATCATGGACCTATTACCGGACGCTTCCGTATGTCATCCGTGGAGGCCCCTCGAGCGGATTATACAGATCCACCGACGGTGGTTCGACCTGGACGCACATCACCAACGGAATTCCACACGATGATGCGACGATCGGCCGGATCTCGCTCAGCTTTGCCCCATCAAACGGTGCAATCGCCTATGCGCTCGTCGCAAACGGCGGTGGCTACAACTGGGGAGGTGTGTATAAAAGCACCGATACAGGTCTGTCGTGGGTGCAATCCTTCGCACCAACGGGCTCTTCAGAATCGCAGGTCTGGTACAACAACATGATCACCGTCCATCCGACGAATCCGAATATCGTCTGGGCCGGGATGACGACACTCTACAGATCCACCGACGGCGGATCAACCTTTCCACCAACGATCATGTTCGGCTCAAGTCATGTTGACTATCATGCGCTGGAATACACACCGGGTAATACGAACACCATTGTCCTGGGAAACGATGGTGGTATCTACACATCGACTGATGGAGGGACCGACTGGACAAAATCCCTTGATCTCCCGATAACCCAGTATTACGCCGGGACGGTTTCCCTCCTTAATCCGAACCGCCTCCTGGGTGGAACGCAGGATAACGGCTCATCGGAAACCCAGGCGGGGACCGATCCCTGGTCATTCATTTTCGGCGGAGACGGATTTTATTGTCTCATCGACCCGACCGATTCGATGTACGTGTATGCAGAAACGCAGTACGGCGGATTGGTGTATTCGACCAACGGGGGTTTTTCCTTTGCCGGGGGGACAAACGGTCTTGACAATACGGAATTCATGGGATGGGAGACCCCCATCGCCATGGATCCCCAGCATCCGAAGACACTTTACACAGGCCTTGAAAGCGTATACCGCACGAAGAACAACATGCAGTCGTGGACGAAGATCAGCGGTAATCTGACGAATCACATCTCCAGCGCCTACAGCACCGTTTCGACCATTGATGTTTCACCGGTCGATTCGAATGTGATCATCGCCGGTACGGGGGACGGGAAAATCTGGATTACGACAAACGGGGGTGCCCTCTGGACGGACGTCAGTTCGGGCCTTCCGTTGCACTGGGTGACGCGTGTCGTAGCCGATCCAGATTCTTCGAACATCGTCTATGTGACGCTCTCCGGGTTCCGGGAGTATGACTCGGCTGCACATGTGTTCATGACCCGCAATTTCGGCGCGACATGGACAAACATCGGCGGTTCACTCCCCGATATACCTGTGAATGATCTGATCGTCGATCCCGTCAACCGGTCCTACCTCTATATTGCGACGGATATGAACGTCATGAAAACCTCCGACAGGGGTACGACGTGGGGCATACTTGGATCGGCGCTGCCGGTGGTAACCGTGCACGACCTCGCGTTTCATCCGGGGGCAAGGGAACTCGTTGCATTTACGCACGGCCGGTCTGTCTTCACAATGCAGATTCCCGATCCGGATGTTATGAGCGAGGTTCTGACGCTCAATCCGCGATGGAACCTCATCTCCAATCCCCTGGACCTTCCGGATGATTCCGTGGGGGCGCTCTTTCCGTCCGCGGGGGGGCCCGCATTCGCATATGATTCCGTGAGCGGGTATGTCGCGAGTCAGACCATCGTTCCGGGCAAGGGATACTGGGTGCGGAATAAGTTCGGCTCGGTTCAGACTTCCCAGATTTATGGTCACAGAATTTCCGCGGAAACCCTGCGTGTCTTTGCCGGCTGGAATCTCATAGGTTCGGTCTCCTCACCGGTTCCTGTGGGGAACATCCTGACGGTCGGCACGACGATCGTATCACAACTTTTCGGATTTGACGGCGGGTATCTGGTCGAGGATTCCGTCAAACCCGGGAATGGGTACTGGCTGAAGGTTGGTCAGTCAGGGACAATCATTCTCGGGCCACTGAATCCCTCGGGCAGCACCGTGTATCAGAACTTTTCGAACGCATTGGACCGGTACAACAGGCTGGTTGTGACAGACGGCGGGGGGAATCGCGGGATCCTCTACTTTGGCAGGCGGGTCTCCGATGAAGCGGAAGGAGAGTTCGAGATGCCGCCGGTGCCGCCGGGGGGATTTTTTGACGTGCGGTTCGGATCGAACACGTTCGTTTCGATATCAGACGATCACCCCGATCGGTTTGATCCGATCAGGCTGTCGTCATCCATACAGCCTCTTGCCATGAGATGGGAAATACGTGATTCGAGGACAGTGTCCTCGCTCGTTGTGAACGGGCACGCTATTTCGCTGGCGGAAAATGGTTCACTGATTATTCCGGAAGAGATCCGTACGCTCGGTATACGCTATGCCGCACCGGTTGATGGTCCACGAACATACTCGCTCAGGCAGAATTATCCGAACCCGTTCAACCCGTCGACCGTCATCATGTTCACGCTCCCGGGGCGGTCGCAGGTCCGTCTGACGGTTTATGATGCATTGGGTCACGTCGTAAAAACTCTTCTCGACGGCAGCAGACAGGGGGGAGAGCAGTCTGTCAGCTGGAACGGAACCGACCTGAATGGGAACCAGGTGGCATCGGGTCTTTATATTTACAGGATCGAGGCGAAGAACGCCGATGATCGGGAATCAATATTCCGGGACGCAAAAAAAATGATCTTGCTCCGGTAGTCCCCTTTTGGGGGGCATTTGAGGGCCACAGGAGTGGGCTTAAGTCACAAAAAAACAGCGGCTTAGGTGATCGGCTGAAGAAGCTTGCAATACTTATTTTTTTTCTGTAAATTTGTGCCTGTTTAAAGCTTTGCCGGGGCTAGGTTCCTGGCTTTTTTTGTGCAATTGAACGCTGTTCCCGTACCCGAATCCTCATATGTTCGAAGATCTTCAACAGAAGCTCGAGACTGTCTTCAAAAAACTCCGCGGCCAGGGGAAGATTTCGGAATCGAACGTCTCAGAATCGCTCCGGGAAATCCGGCGGGTGCTTCTCGATGCTGATGTAAACTTCAGGGTGGCGAAACAGTTCATCGAGGATGTCCAGAAGAAGGCGCTCGGGCAGGAAGTCCTTGTGAGTCTCACGCCCGGCCAGCTGATCATCAAGATACTCTATGATGAGCTGGTTGTGTTGATGGGGACGACGAAGGCGGACATTGCATTTTCTCCGATGCCGCCAACGGTGATCATGGTTGCGGGTTTGCAGGGTTCCGGGAAGACGACGTTTTGTGCGAAGCTCGGAAACTTTCTCAAGGCCAAGGGACGGAGTCCGATACTTGTCGCGGCTGACGTTCACCGGCCTGCGGCGATTGATCAGCTCGAGCTCCTTGGAAAAGAGATTCAGATCCCGGTGATAGCGGAGCGGGGCAAGAATGCGGTGGATATTGCAGCGGGGTCCATCGATCAGGCGAGAAAAGGCGCAAGAGATGTGGTGATTGTCGATACCGCAGGCAGGATGCACATCGACGAAGAGATGATGAAGGAAGTTGCGCTGATCAAGGAGAAGATTCAACCGCACGAAATTCTCTTCGTTGTCGATGCGATGACAGGGCAGGATGCGGTGAACACTGCGAAGGCGTTTCATGAACGGCTTCAGTATCACGGTGTTGTTCTGACGAAGCTTGACGGCGATACGCGGGGAGGGGCCGCGTTATCCATCCGGTCGGTTGTCAACAAGCCGATCAAGTTTGTCGGTGTGGGTGAAAAACTTGATGCGATCGAGGTTTTCCATCCCGAGAGGATGGCCTCCCGGATACTCGGGATGGGGGATATTGTCACGCTGGTGGAAAAGGCCCAGCAGCAGTTCGACGAGCAGAAGGCCAAAAAGCTTGAGGAGCGTTTACGGAAATCCGAATTCACGTTCGAAGACTTTCTTGAACAGCTCCACGAGATCAAGAAGATGGGGTCGGTCCAGCAAATTCTGGGCATGATCCCGGGAATCAACAAACTGCCGGTCAATTCGGCCGTGGACGACAAGGCGTTGGTGAAGGTGGAGGCGATCATTCAATCGATGACGGTTGAAGAACGGCGAAGGCCGCACATTATCAACGGCAACCGGCGGCGCCGGATTGCTTTCGGGAGCGGCACGTCGGTTCAGGATGTCAACAAGGTCCTGAAGCAGTTTGCGGAAATGCAGAAAATGATGAAAACACTATCCAAAGGAAAATTACCGAAGATGTTCAAGGGGATGCAGTTGTCCGCCTGAGCGTCGGAAATAGCAGATCACACACGATACATCAAGAGGAGTAGACACAGTGGTAAAAATACGATTGCGGCGCATTGGAAAGAAGAAACAGCCTGTTTACAAGATCGTTGTTGCCGATTCGCGTGCATGGCGGAACGGAAGGTTCATAGAAAACCTGGGTCAGTACAATCCGCTGGCGAATCCGATGATCATCGATCTGAAGGAGGAGAGGCTTTTTTACTGGCTCAGGTCCGGTGCGCAGCCGACCGACACGCTCCGGAGTCTTCTGCAGCGCAAAGGATTGTGGTTGAAATGGGGTTTGATGAAAAAGGGAGCTGACGAACAGGCGATCGCGGCCGCATTTGAACGGTGGCAGGGATTGCAGGAAGAGAAATTGCGAAGGGAAAACGAACGGCGGTCGCGCAGAAAGTCCGCCCGGCGGAAGAAGGCTGCTGCGGCTGAAAAGCCGGCACCGGCTGCCGCTGCTCCCCCGGCACCTGCTGAACCGGCTGCACCTGCGGCAACTGAGGCTGAACCTCCGGCGCCGACGACGGCATAACGTATGAGTTTGAACAGATAGACAATAGCGTTCACTGTAATCAACTGATACCCCGAACTCATCACCGCTCCGCACCTGCGGTTAAAATCTTTACGATACGGGCAACGTTGAAACCTCCACCCGTAAAGATCGACGGTGAAAATGTGGAACTGGAGGGCGCATGAAAGAATTCGTCGAATACATCGCCAAACAACTCGTTGATCAACCGGACCAGGTATCAATCGAGGAAGAAGTCAATGAAGACAAGCATCTCCTCAAACTCAGGGTGGCTCAGCCCGATATCGGTAAAGTGATCGGAAAGAAGGGAAGAACGGCGTTCGCGCTTCGGACGCTCGTCGCGGCTGTCGGCAAAAAACAGGGGTTGAAAGTGATGCTCGAAGTACTCGATTGAGCGTTCGGCGGGGTGATAGTTCCCGGGGGTCCGAAATGCCCGGGGAATTGTTCGCGGTTGGAAAGATCGTCGGCTGTTTCGGTGTGGCGGGATTCTGCAGACTCGGACTGCTGACGGAATTTCCCGGTCGGTTGAGAGAAATTAAAAATTTGTTCGTCGGATTTGATGACCGGACGGCAGTGAGCATGGATGTCGAGGAGGTTCGCGTTTCGGGAACGACGGCGCGGATGAAGTTCCGGGGAATTGATGACAGAACGTCGGCGGAAAAGTACATCGGCCAGTATGTTTTCGTTCCGAAACGGCTTCTACCGAAACTGAAGAAAGGCCGGTACTTTGTTCATGACCTCGTCGGATGCAGGGTGGTGACCGTCGGGGGTGTGCAGGTGGGAACGCTGGTGGATGTTTTAAAATTTTCGTCGCAGGATATCTGGGTTGTCCGGGATAATGCGAAGGAGCATCTGATTCCCGCTGTGAGGGAATTCATCGAATCGGTTGATATTGTGAAGCATGTGATCGTCATCCGGCCCATAGAAGGATTATTGGATGAGTAGCCAGGCTCTCCGGTTCGACATTGTCACCGGTTTTCCGAGGCTCCTGACCGGACCGCTGAACGAAAGCATCATCAGCCGGGCGAAGAGGAAAAAATTAGCACAGATCAGGGTCCATGATCTGAGGAAATACACGCACGACCGGCATAAGACCATCGACGATACACCCTACGGTGGCGGTGCCGGGATGATCCTGAAACCGGAACCGATATTCGAGTGCGTGGATACATTGCGGTCACGGCGCAGGTACGATGAGGTGATTTATCTGACGGCCGATGGCGAGCAATTTACGCAGAGCACCGCAAACGAGCTCTCCCTGCGGAAGAATCTGCTTCTTCTCTGCGGGCATTACAAGGGAATCGATGAGCGCGTGCGGCAAGCCCTCGTAACGCGGGAAATCTCGATAGGGGATTATGTCCTGACAGGCGGGGAGCTGGCGGCGCTGGTGATTGTGGACTCGGTTGTACGGTTGATTCCCGGTGTCCTCGGCGACGGAGAATCGATGCTGACGGATTCATTCCAGGACGGGCTGCTCGACGCGCCGAGTTTTACCAGGCCCCCCGTGTACCGGGATTTGCGCGTGCCCGATGTGCTTCTGTCGGGCAATCACGACGAGATCGCCCGCTGGAGGGAAGAACAGCGGCTGCAAAAAACGAAAAAACGCCGTAAGGATTTATTATCATAGTGTACGAAGGAGAACAACAATGGATAAGATGAAGCTCGTTGAAGCGATGCAGATGAAAAAAGATATTCCCGCGTTTAAGCCGGGCGATACCCTGAACGTTCATGTCCGTGTCATCGAAGGCGACAAGGAACGCATTCAGCAGTTCCAGGGTGTTGTGATCGGACGGCGAGGATCAGGCCTCGGTGAGACATTTACCGTACGAAAGATTTCCAACGGCGTCGGTGTTGAGCGCATCTTTCCGCTCCATTCCCCCAGAATCGCAAAGATCGAGGTGACGAAGGAAGGGAAGGCGCGCCGGGCCAAGCTGTATTATTTACGGGAACTTGCCTCCAAGCAAATCCGGCAGAAGACCTCCGTCTGATCCTCTATGGCAAAGCGGCTGGGAATCATCCCTTCACTCTTTGCTAGGCCTCTCTTTCACCTGTTTGCCAAGGGGAATGATGCTCTCCCGGAATTTCTCATCACGGAGGATATTCCCGCACACTTAGCGATCAAGCTGCGTGAGAAGTCTCTCGACGCAGCTTTCTTATCCCCCGTTGATTATGCCCGCGATTACGCAATGTACGCCCTAATTCCCGGAACCTGCGTTGCAGCTGAAAACGGGGCGATGAGTGCGATCCTGATTTTCAAGGAAAACCTCCGCAAAATTTCCACACTCGCCGTTTCACCCACGTCCAGTTCTGAAATCGTGCTCGCGGATATCGTCTGCGCCGAACGTTTTGACGGCATGCCGGTGATCGTCCCCTACCAGGGCTCTCCGGCGGACGGATTACGAAAAGCCGATGCAGTCCTCTGCACGGGCGACACGGCGCTTGCGGAGAGCGGGAGAACCTCGAAACTCGATCTTGCCGAAGAGTGGTCCGACATGACCGGTCTGCCGTTTGTCCATGGCGTTTGGGTTACGCGGCGCAACGGCCTGACCAGGGGCGAAGCGGAGTCGATTGAATCTGTTTCCCGGAGAAGCATCGATGCGTTCATGCCGGATGAAGCAGAGCGAGCCTATCTCAGGAACTTCCGGTACATCCTGGATGAGCGATCCCGGTCCGGGCTCACGGAATTCTTCCGGATGGCATATTATTACGGGATCCTGGGTGACCTCCCCGACATCAGGTTCGTGTCGTTCGAAGATGACGGGTCAGCATTTCCAGGTGCCGCCGTATGATCGGATGCATCGGAAATTTTCAGAAATATTCTGTACATTGTCCCTGACAAAACGCCAATCCCCGATTTCCGTCAGATGCTGAAGTCGCTTCACATAAAAAATTACGCATTAATCGAGGATCTTACCGTCGAGTTTGAACGCGGGCTGAACATTATCACGGGCGAGACAGGTGCGGGAAAATCGATCATCATCGACGCGCTGAGCCTCATCCTGGGTGAGAGGGCCGATTTTTCCGCAATCCGCAAGGGGGCGGAGAAAACTGTTGTTGAAGGCATCCTTGTTGTCGCGGACAATACAAAGCTCAAAAGACTCCTTGAGGAAAACGAGATCGAATCCGGGGATGAATGCATTCTCCGGAGGGAACTCTCCGTGAAGGGTCAGAGCCGTTCATTCATCAATGATACACCCGCGACGACAACGCTGTTGAAAACCGTCGGAGATATGATGGTGGACCTCCACGGTCAGCATGAGCATCAGTCGTTGCTCCGGTCTGAGACCCACATCGATCTGCTGGATGATTACGGGAATCTTGAAGGCCTGGTGGAGGAATTCGGGGAGGCCTATCGCGCCTGCCTCGCTCTCCTTCGCGAGCTTGGCCAGCTGAAGGAGAGGGAACAGCAGCTGATGGAGAAAAGGTCCTTCTATGAATTTCAGCTGAAAGAAATCGAGACGGTCTCCCCGCATCCGGGTGAGGAAGAGGAACTCGAGTCCGAACTGATGATTCTGGAGAACGCGGAACGCCTCTACAGCGCGACAGAACGCCTCTATCAGATGATGTATGAAGGTGACAATGCCGTGCATGATCAGCTGGTGATCGTCCGGAACGAGCTGGAAAACCTTGCATCGATCGATAAAAGTTTTGAAGGCGCGAAGGAGGAGGCTTCGTCGGCCGTAGCGGTGGTCAACGAACTCGCGAAATTCATCCAGCAGTATAATGCCAGGATCGAATTTAATCCCGAACGGCTCGAACAGATCCGGAACCGGCTCGGCAGCATCACCATGCTGAAGAAGAAATACGGCGGATCCCTCGAAGCGGTGCTGAATCTGCGCGATAACGCGGCGAGGGAGCTTGCACTGGCGAACAACTTCGACGCGGAAATCGCCTCCCTTGCACAACGTCTCGACGGCCGGCGCAAAGTCTGCCGGGAGATCGGCGAACGCCTCTCATCCAAGCGGAACGAGGTCGCAAAAAGTGTCAGCAGGTCGATTGTCCAGGCACTCGGCGAACTGGGGATCGCTCACCCGAGGTTCGAGGTGAAAATTCTCCAGACACCCGCAAAGGATCCTGACTTTGCGGTTGTGAAATTCGGCAAGCAGTGGCTCGATGCATCGGCAAAGGGGATTGACCGGGTCGAATTTTATATCTCGACGAACATCGGCGAGGACCTGAGCCCCCTTGTGCAGGTAGCCTCGGGCGGCGAAGTCTCCCGGATCATGCTTGCGCTCAAGATGATTCTTGCCAAGTCTGACAGGCTTCCCCTTCTCATCTTTGATGAAATTGACGTGGGTGTCAGCGGGCGCATCGCACAGGCTGTCGGAAAGAGTCTGAAAAAGCTCTCCCGGTTCCACCAGGTCGTTGCCATTTCTCATCTCCCGCAGATTGCGGGACTTGCTGATACGCATTATGTTGTTGAAAAAGTTGAAGAAAACAAGCGCTCCTTCACGCGGATGCGGAAGCTGGATCTCGATGAACGTGTAAAGGAAGTTGCGCAGCTCATGAGCGGCGTGGAGGTGACTGAGCACGGACTCCAGAGCGCCCGCGAGCTCATGGGGATCGGCTGAACCGCCTCTCCGCAAAGAATATGAAAGGATAACCTCTGATGAAACGAGCATGGATTATTGTCGGATTATGGATCATGACACTCGGGCCGGTTGTTGCACAGCCCTCCCAGCCCGCACCTCCTGTGGCGAAGATCATTCCCAGGGCCGATACACTTCATGGTGATATCCGCGTGGACAATTATTACTGGCTCCGCGAGCGGACCAATCCCGAGGTGAAGAACTATCTCGAGGCGGAAAACGCGTACACCGAGAATGTGATGAAACCGACCGCCGCCTTGCAGGAGACGCTCTATAATGAAATGGTCCGGCGCATCAAGGAGACTGACCAGGATCCGCCGTACCGCGAGGGAGAATATTATTATTATACCCGGACCGAGCAGGGGAAGCAATATCCGATCTACTGCCGGAAGAAGGGGAGTCCCGATGCTGCCGAGGAAATATATTTTGATCAGAATGACATGTCGAAAGGGTTCAAATTTTACCGCCTGTGGCGGCTGGATGTGAGTCCTGATGGCCGGATGCTTTCCTATTCGGTCGATACGAGCGGTGCCGAAAACTATGTCATCCATTTTAAGAATCTTGCCGATGGTTCGTACTTGGATGACAAAATCAATCATACGCAGAACATGGCCTGGGCAGCCGACAGCAGGACGCTCCTGTACACGGTCGTGGATTCTGCATTGCGGCCCTATCGGATCTACCGGCATACGCTTGGCCGGAAGGTTTCTGAAGATCCGCTCGTCTATGAGGAACCGGACGGACTTTTTACCGTCGATGTCCAGCGAACGCGCGATGATAAATATCTCCTTCTCGGATCGGGTGCCTTTAACTCCTCTGAATGGCGTTTTATCCCTGCCGATACCCCCGATCAGCCCCCGACGGTTATCGCTCCGCGCCGCGCGGGCCATGAGTATGATGTCGATCATTGGGCGAAATATTTCTATATTCGCACGAACAGTAACGCGACAACCTTCCGACTTGTCCGGACGCTGGCAGCCAATCCCGGCGAGGAATACTGGCAGGAGGTTATCCCGTATCGGAAAGAGGTGACGATCGAGGGAATCGACCTTTTCTCCCGGCACATGATTGTCTATGAGCGGGAGAAAGGTTTGCCGAAGATGCGCGTGGTCAATCTTGCCAGCGGTGATGTGCAGTATATCAGCTTCCCCGATCCCGTGTACTCGGCATTTCCGAGCGTGAACAGGGTATTTGACACTCACATCTTCCGGTACAGCTATCAGTCGCTGACCAGACCACCCTCAATCTACGAATACGATGCCGATACGAAGGAGCAGAAATTGATCAAACAGCAGGAAGTTCTTGGCGGGTATGATCCCTCACGGTATCAGTCGGAAAGAATATTTGCCCGTGCCGATGACGGCACGGAAATCCCGATCTCCCTGGTATACAAAAAAGGTGTCAAACTCGACGGTACCGCACCCCTGCATCTCTACGGCTACGGTGCGTACGGTGCCCCGACGGAGCCGACATTCAGCTCTCCGAGGTTGAGTTATCTGGACCGGGGGGTCATCTACGCCATTGCCCATGTGCGGGGCGGCGGTGACATGGGCCGGGAATGGTACGATAACGGGAAACTCCTGAAGAAGAAGAATACCTTCACCGATTTCATCGCCTGTGCGGAGTACCTCATCAGTCAGAAGTACACGAGCAAGGAGAAACTGACCATCTCCGGTGGGAGCGCCGGGGGGTTGCTGATGGGCGCGGTGACGACGATGAGGCCGGATTTGTTCAGGGCGGTTATTGCCGCAGTCCCGTTTGTCGACGCCTTGAACACGATGCTTGATCCCACGCTCATGTACACCGAGCAGGAGTACCTCGAGTGGGGAAATCCCCATGAGAAAGCCTCTTACGATTACATGAAGTCGTACGACCCCTACACGAACGTGAAGGCAAGGGATTATCCCGATATCATGGTCCGGGTCGGATTCAACGATCCCCGGGTAAATTACTGGGAAGGGGCCAAATGGGTCGCGAAGCTCCGCGCACTGAAAACGGATCAACACACGATTATCCTGAAGGTGAACATGGGGCAGGGCCACATGGGTTCGACCGGGCGGTACCAGCGGCTGAAGGAAGCGGCATTCGATTATGCCTATATTCTTTCGCGGTACGGAATCACGCAATAGTCCATTATTGATCCTCAACGGGGTCACAACGGGGGAATATGTATGCCATTGAAAATCTATAACACCCTTACACGCCAGAAGGAAGAATTTCGACCGCTCCATGAAGGTTACGTCGGGATGTACGTGTGCGGACCGACAGTGTACGGCCATTCACATATCGGGCATGGGAAAAGCTATGTCTCGTTCGATATCATCCTCCGTTTCCTCCGGTATCTCGGATTCAAGGTGACCTATGTGCAGAACATTACCGATGTCGGTCATCTTCTCGGGGATACCAATGAAGGGGAGGATCGTCTTCTCCGCCAGGGGCGTCTTGAGCAAAAACATCCCATGGAGATCGCGGAGATCTATACGCGGAGTTACTTCGAGGATATGGATGCACTGAATGTTCTCCGGCCGGACATATCGCCCCGTGCGAGCGGGCATATCATCGAACAGATTGAAATGGTTAAAGCGCTCATGGCGAAGGGGTTTGCGTATGAGGTGAACGGCTCAGTCTATTTTGACGTTTCGAAGGATCCCGGCTACGGCAAACTATCCGGGAGAAACATCGAAGAGGCCGAAAGCGGGACACGTGTAGAGGTAAAGTCGGAGAAGAAACACCCGAATGATTTCGCCCTCTGGAAACACGCGGAACCCGAACACATCATGCGATGGCCAAGTCCGTGGGGTGCCGGCTTTCCCGGATGGCATGTGGAATGCTCCGCCATGTCGATGAAGTACCTTGGACCGACGTTTGATATTCACGGTGGCGGGATGGATAACCAGTTTCCCCATCACGAGTGTGAAATCGCCCAGAGCGAACATGTCACGGGCAAACAGTTCGTCCGTTACTGGATTCACAACAATCTTGTGACCGTGGACGGACAGAAAATGAGCAAATCCCTCGGGAATTTCATTCTTCTGAAGGACGCCTTCAAGAAGTATCACCCGCTGGTCGTCCGTTTTTTCATCCTTCAGAGTCATTACCGCAGCACGCTCGATTTTACCGATGAGGCTGTCGAAGGGGCTGCACGAGGTTATGAAAAACTGCTCAATACACTCCGGAATATCCGGGCGGAGCTGGAAAAATCCCCTCCCTCACCGGAAAGCCAGCCGGGGGTCATAAATGCCGGGGGGTACAAATCGGCGTTTCTTGATGCGATGATGGATGACTGCAACACCGCGCAGGCGATTGCGATTCTGTTCGATTTCGCCCGTGAAGTGAACACTCTTCTTGGTGAGCATAAAATCGGCTCGGCAGATCTCCGTGAAGCGGACCGAATTCTGACGGAGCTCGGTGACACCATCCTGGGTCTTTTTCCGGCCGGCGCAGGTGTATCCTCGTCCTCGGAGAAAGATACCGAATCCTGCCTGATGCAGCTGATTATCGATGTCCGTGCAGAGGTGCGAAAGCAAAAACTCTGGCCGATTGCCGATCAGATCAGGGAGCGGCTGACATCGGCAGGGATCACCCTGGAGGATAAAAAAGACGGGACGGTGTGGCGGAAGTCTTAAGACCTCCGGTTCCGCCATTCATAGACCTCATAGCCGTCGACCATCATTCCCGCTGGTTCAAAGCCCGAGCGTTCATTGAGAGGTTCGATCGCCGGTTTGGCGACACAGACGGTATTGGGGCGGGCTTTTTTCTGTATGTGGGCGGTGATATCGATGACCCGGTCGCTGAGGTCTTCGAGGGGCATGGAGGGATCGAAATAGACGAACCCGGAATTTACTCCGCACCGCACGATAAAATCCCTGCGCATGGTCTTGACGCTCTTATTGAATTGCGCGAGTCCGGCTATAACTTCACGGGCGGCACGCACAGCCGCATCGACGGAGGTAAAGGCGCACATGACACCGTCCGGGGTCCATGTCGACTTCAGGCAGCCGTGGGCGATGAGGGATCGCTCGACAAAGCGGCGATATTCCTTAAAATCATGCTCAATACTCGCCCGTTCTTCTCCCTGTTTCATCCCCGTGGAATCAACGACGTCGATCGACAGGAATGCCAGGTCTCGTCCCATCTCATCCAGTTTTTTCTTTGTTTCCACAAACTCCTTCAGCAGCTGTTCGCGGTCCTTTGGTTTTGCTTTCTTGATCATTTCGAGCTTTTGATTGAGGGGGGAGAGGACGCCGGCATCGTCCGTGATATGCATCTGAGCCTTCCATTGTTCCATGGAGATCTTATATCGCAGATATTGGACCCGGCCGCGGAATTTTTCGGATGAACGGCCGAACGCGCCGCTGAGAACGAGCGCGAGAAGAATTCCGATCCACCGTGTGATGTCCTTCCCGGCGACGACGGTTGGCACACATTTCCTGATGAAGCTTTCCATCGCCGTTTCGGCGGATATCCCGACCTGGATGTAGCCGAAGGATGTTGCGTTCTTCAGATACGGTACTGCAAGCGGGAGGAAGAAGAGGAGCAGAGCGACGATCATGGCGATGCTCAGGAACCGCATCGCGATAGCCGCGAATTTCAGGAGGATAAGCTGTCTGTCGTAGCTCACGGTCTGGGATGGCGGTGAAAAGTGGGGGGAATTTTTCGCGCCTGCGTCATGAGAGATCCACAAGGACCCGGAGGTGTTCCTCGACGCTGGCAGCAAGCGCCCGGAGATTGTATCCCCCCTCAAGGAGAGATACAATCCTTCCGCCGCAGTTGAACCTTGCCCGGTCCTGAATTATGGCGGTGAGTTTCCCGAACGTTTCCTCGGTGAGATCGATGCTCGCCAGAGGATCGTCCGTGTGTGCGTCAAATCCCGCCGAAATCAGGATGAGTTCCGGCCGGAAACTGTCGATCATTGGAACTATTTCCTTGTTAAATGCGGTCAGGTAGTCCTCTTCGCCCGATCCGGGTGGCATGGGAATGTTGAGCGTAAATCCCTTCCCCGATCCCGTCCCCTGCTCGTTTCTGGATCCGGTTCCGGGCCAGAGCGGATACTGATGCGTGCTGATATAGAGTACGGTGGGATCGTCATAAAAAATTTCCTGCGTACCGTTTCCGTGATGGACATCCCAATCGACTATAGCGACCCGTTTGATACCATAGGTGTGCTGTGCGTATCTGGCGGCAATGGCGATATTGTTGAGAAGGCAAAAACCCATCACACGGGCGCGTTCAGCATGATGCCCCGGTGGCCGGAGAGCGCAAAAGGCGTTCGTGAGGGTCCCCTGCATGACCGCATCAACCGCAGCCAGTGTTCCACCCGCTGCCAGGAGTGCGATCTCGTACGATGTCGGGGATACATGCGTATCACCCTCATCGAGAATTTTCCTTCCGCTTAGGCATGAATCCCGGATGAAACGGATGTGATTCTGCGTGTGGACGGCGAGGACAGAATCCTCCGGTGCCGGATCGATGAGAAGATGATGGACTTCGCCCCAGAGTGTCTTTTCCCTGAGGTGGGAGGATATTGTCCGTAATCTGTCCGGCCGTTCCGGATGGCCAGGGCCGGTATCGTGTTCAAGAAATCGGTCGTGATAGACAAATCCGGTTTTGGATGGCATGGGCGGGTTTTGAAATTTGTCGTACGACAAAAAATAGGATTTCCCGATCAATGATACAAATTCTCCGGCCTCTCCCGGCGCCGGGAAAAATCGCCGGCCGATTGCAACTCTCCATCTGTCTGGTTATATTCAATGAATCAGAAGATGTGTGCATACGATCTCTTCACCAGAGCAGGCCCTTCGAATTTGATTTGGCGAAAAGTGCGTCAATGCCTCCCCATCGCCCCGCACGGGCAATGAGAAGGATCAGACACGATACAAATGTAAGCGCCGACCATGGGGATCCGAAGAATTTCAGCGAATATAATGTTCCGTTGGCGGCATACAGGTTGAGGAGATAGAGCAATCCGATGAACGTCGAAAGACGGACGAAGCAGCCGAGGAGGAGGGAAACCCCGAGGGCTACCTCACCGGCGCAGATGAACTTCGACCATAGCCCGTCATACGGGAGTGCTACCCGTTGAAGATAGGTCCGGTGGAACCCGACGGCGGTTTTTTCGAATGCCGAGAGGGAACCATGCAACGGCTCGGAATTTGTCAGCCAGCCTTCCTGATATTTTTCAACACCGCCGTTGAGAAAAAGTGCACCGAGGACCAGCCGAAGGAGAAGGATCTGAATTATGGTTAATTTCATGGGGCTATCCTGATAGTTATAAGAACTGAAAGATACGAAAATATTTTGGAAAGAAAAGATGACGGAATCCGGACAGAGAGAATCTGAAGGGTTGCTCGAGACTGACGGCCGCCGCGGGGGATATCTCCGCCGGCCATCCAGGACCCTTTCTCCGGAACCTGCCGATCCCTTCGTTCCGGCCGATCTGATTGCCCGCCTCCGACTCCGCGAGGCATCGGTGGTGCGGGGAACTGTTTCGGGCCGGCGCGATGGTCGCGATCTTGTTTCGGACGTGGTGGGGATCAACGGTATTTCCCCCGAACAGTGGGCGCACGTCGAGGAATTCGGCCGGCGCACTGCTGTTGATCCGTTTGAGCGGCTGGATCTTTGCTCATCCGCGTCTGAAGTGTCGATGAGGGTTGTCGATCTTCTCTGCCCGGTCGGCAAGGGACAGCGCGCGCTGATTGTATCCCCGCCAAAGGCCGGGAAAACCATTCTCATGCAGCAGTTCGCCGCTGCGATCAGCAAGCATCATCCCGAAATTGATCTCATCGTTTTGCTGATCGATGAGCGTCCCGAGGAAGTGACCGACATGGAACGGTCGATTCACGGCGAGGTCTTCGCCAGTTCGAGCGACAGCGACCGTGACAGCCATACCCGGCTTGCCCGGTTTGTGCTGGAGTATGCAAAGAGGAAGGTCGAGGCGGGCAGGGATGTTGTTCTTCTTCTTGATTCGCTGACCCGGATGGGGCGGGCGTTCAACTCCGCTCAACGGGGCAGCGGGAGAACAATGTCCGGCGGTGTTGATATCCGCGCACTCGAGGTTCCCAAGCGTATATTCGGATCCGCAAGAGCGCTCGAGGGGAAGGGATCGCTTACGATTATCGCCACGGTCCTGGTGGATACGAATTCCCGCATGGATGAATTGATCTTCCAGGAATTCAAAGGGACGGGAAATATGGAACTGGTGTTGAGCCGTGATCTTGCGGATGAGCGCATTTTTCCGGCCATCAACATCCCGGCGTCAGGTACAAGACGGGAAGAGCTGCTCTTCGGCAGCGAGACCGTTCGTTATCAGGCTCTCCGCCGTGCCCTCCATCGGATGAAGCCGAAGGAGGCGATGACGCTTCTCCTGAATGCTCTTCAGCGCTATCCGACAAATGAAGAGCTCCTGGGGAAATTTTTACGAGATATCCCCTGACACTTTTTTGATACGATTGTGACGCAGAAGCTGCATATTTCCGGCGGCAACATCGATCGTCCCGTACACTGCATCCACCCGTGAATGGAATACACCCTGACAATTCCCGCCCCGGAGCATTTCAGTTTTTGGCGGACTGTGTTCAGCCATGGATGGTGCGCCCTTCCGCCGTTCCGTGTTGATAAGGAACAACAGAACCTTGGCCGCATTCTGACGCTCAGTGGCGGTGGCATCGTTCACGTGCGGCTCAGGGAATTGCCGTCAGGCGGTGTGCGGGTCACTGCTACTTCACCCGCGGTGCCGGATCCACGGGGGCGGGCCGAAATCCGCCTGCAACTTCGCTCATGTCTCAGGCTCGATGAGGATTTCGGTGAATTTTACCGCGAGGTGCGCCGGCGGAACGGTTTTCGATGGATCGGACGGATGGCTGCAGGCCGGATGCTTCGCGCTCCGACAGTCTTCGAGGATGTTCTCAAGATGATCTGCACGACCAATTGCAGCTTTTCGCTGACGAAGGTGATGGTCGCCAACCTTTGCAGATATTTCGGAACGGCCGCCGGTAATGCCGGTTATGCCTTCCCCTCGCCTGAAGCCATCGCCCGGACGACGGAAAAGTTTTTACGGAAAAATGTAAAATCAGGATACCGGTCCCCCTACATTCTGGAATTCTCGCGACGCGTATCCGACGGTCTGCTCGAGCCGGAATCGTGGCGGACGAGTACGTTGCCAACACCGGAGTTATTTGACCAGGTGAGGTCGATACGGGGTGTGGGCCCGTACGCTGCCGGCAATATTCTCAAGCTTCTCGGGCGATATGATTATCTTGGCCTCGACAGCTGGTGCAGGGGGAAATTTTTTGAAATCCACAGAAGGGGCCGTAGGGGGAATGACCGCCAGATCGAGAAATTCTATGAACCCTACGGCAAATGGAGAGGTCTTTTCTTCTGGCTTGACCTGACAAAACATTGGTACGATCATCAGTTTCCGTTCTGAACATCCAGGAAATTCTTCATGCCCGTTCATAAAAAGAGAGCGATCGACATCTGGAAGGAGATGAAACCTTCGTCGTTGAGAAGACTGGCGCTGGCGGTCTTCCTGACATTCGGGGCGGTCGGACCGATTACCATACTGATGGAATCCTCGCTCCGCCTTGTTCCCTGGACATTTGTGATCGCCCAAACGGCCAGCCTGGGCGGTTTCGCCGCCTCCATTGCATTGTTCGCGAGGAGACGCTGGTGGATCACCACAGCGATTGTTCTATTCTGGACATTCGTCATCACATTAAACTCCGGTGGTCTGACGCTCACCATTGGTGAAGGCGGCATGAGAGCCAATCTGGGCACGGGAGTGGGGATACAGGACGAACCAAACACAAAACGTTCGTTGGTTTTCCGGCCGGATCAACTTGATGCGATTTACACCCAGCGCGGAATACTCGGGTCTCTTTCCATGCTCCTGATCGCCGTCGGTTATATCATGTTCATCCGCGTGGTCCGGAAGGAGGCGGGTGAACGGGCGAGATTTGAAACAGAGGTGAACATTGCGCAGGATATACAACATTCCCTCCTCCCGCCGTCAACATTCGCTCTATCGTGGGTTTCCGGTGCCGGGATGACCATACCGACATCCGAGGTGGGGGGCGACTTTTTCGACATCATCCAACTTCACGATGATCAGCTCGTTCTGGCGGTCGCTGATGTCACCGGTCACGGGGTGGGCGCGGGAATTCTTTCCGCGATGGCTAAAAGCGCCCTTCATACCGAGGTTGTCCATAATCCCTCTCCGACGTACATCCTTCAAAATCTGAACCGTACGGTCTACGATTTATCGAAGGATCAGATGTTTGTGACGTTTGCCTATCTGTTCATTGATCGGCGCTCGCATCAGATGTATTACGCCACCGCGGGGCATCCGGCCGTATTTTTGAAGCGTTCGACGGCGGACGCAATCGAGTCGCTGCGGACCGCGAATATCGGTCTCGGACTCAAAAGCGAGTTTCCATTTTCTTCGGGGCAGGCAAGTTTTCAATCGGGCGATCGCCTCCTGCTCTATACCGACGGCGTCATTGAAGCCATGAACAAGGCGGGGGATCAATTCGGCGCACAGCGTTTAATGACGTGCCTGAGCGGTTCAGAGGACTCCCCGCTGGCGATTTGCCGCGATATCCAGAATAGTGTAAAGGAGTTTACGGGTAGCGATGCATTCCAGGATGATATCACGCTTCTTGCGGGAGTCTTTTCCTGACAGGGGATTCCATGACCGACACTGAGTATCGCCAGAGGATGGAGAAGGAGCTGACGGCAGCGTACGATTTTTCGCGGTCCGGCCAGGAGGGAAAAGCCCGTGTCTGTGGCCGGCGCGCGGCAGCGGAAGCGATCGGCTGGTATCTGGAAAGGCATCCCGGTACGGGCTGGGGGGGTGATGTGATGAGCAGGTTGTTCCGGCTTGCGGGCGATCCGGAATTCCCCGAGGAAATCCGGTCGGCAGCCGAACGGCTATCATCCCGAATTACTGCAAAATTTTCTTACCCGTCGCCATTCAATCCCGTGGAAGATGCGAAACTTATCACGGAGTACTTCCGGAGGATTCTCGAGGGTGGCACTGCTCGCTGAGTACAAAAGGTCCCTTAAAATGCAGGAGGCCGAGGAGGTGTTCGACCTCCTCATTTATCGTCCCCTCGCCTTTGCATGTGTCCGGGTGCTCGGGAAAACGCCGGTGACACCGAATCAGGTGACATTGGTGTCGTTATTGTGCGGAGTATTTGCCGCCTGGATGTATGGAGGCGGGAATCCGGGGAATTTTTTTACGGCCGCGATGGTCTACGCCGCTGCCAATGTCCTTGACTGCGCGGATGGACAGCTTGCCAGACTGAAAAACAACGGGACTTTGCTCGGTCGTGTTTTGGATGGTGCGGCTGATTATGTAGGGGGTGTTGCGATTTTCCTCGGCCTGGGATACGGCCTCTCAGGGGGGGATCTCGGCACCTGGATTACGGTTCTTCTTGCAGGGATTTGCACGGCAATCCATGCGATGTTCTTTGATCATTATCAGAGCGAGTTTATTTCGGCGGTCCGGTCGGAACGGAATTTTCTCGAACGGGAAACGGAACAGTTTTCGTCGGAGGTCGGCCTGTTGAGGGCGCGGGGAGCAAACAGGCTGAGGATTTTTGTCCTCTCCGTTTACATCCGGTATCTGCACCTCCAGCATGTTTCCAGTACAAAAAAGCACCGCGATAGAATCGATCCGCAGGTCTACAGGAATGAAAACGTCCGTGTGATCCGTTTCTGGAGTTTTCTGGGTCCAACGACGAACCGGACGGCACTGATTGTCTCATCTTGCTTCGGAAGACCGGATCTGTACATCTGGGCAGTTCTGATTCTCGGAAACCTGTGGCTGGCAATCTGCTTTTTCCTCCAGCGCAGGGTGCACCTGAAACTTGCGGCGTTGTCAAACCTCGTGTGAGATCCCCGTGCCCCGCCCTTCGTTAAAATCCATTTATCTTCAGAATCTGAAATCGGACGCCTTTTATGCGGATGAGGTGATCAATATTTACCTGTTAAGGCCGCTGGCTGCCGTCGTTGTCTGGCTGGTCTATCCCACGAAAATTACGCCGAATCAGGTGACACTGTTTGCCATTCTTCTCGGCTGCATCGGGGCGGGGGTATATCTGTACGGCACCCCGCTTGCCGTTGCAGCGGCGGGGACTCTTGTCGTCCTCAAGGACATATTCGATGATGCCGACGGCCAACTCGCCAGGGCGAGGGGGCAATATTCCCGCAGGGGCAGATTTCTCGATTCCATAGGGGACTTTGCCGTTGATGTCGTGGTTTTCTCGGCGATTACTGCTGTTGTGTGTCGCCACAACCCGTTTTTCCTGACCATTCTCCTCGGGTGCGGTTCGCTGGCCGGGATCACGCTGCGGGTTTCCTATCATGTTTACTATCAGGTATCATTCCTTCACGGTCAGAACCGGTACCATCTGAACCGCATCGTTGAATCAGTCACCCAAGAGGATCTCCGTGGTGACAGGGTTGCGCTGCGCCTTCAGCAGGTTTTTAATGTTATCTACACATGGCAGGACAGACTCGTCGCGAAGGTCGACCGGTGGTGCATGCGGGAAAATTTTGACGATCTCCACCTCTCCATATGGTATGCTGACCGGTTCGGATTGCGGCTCTCGGGGCTGCTGGGGTTTGGAACGGAACTTTTTATTCTGGGGATCTGTTCCTGGCTGAACCAGCTTTATCTCTATCTCTGGATCAACCTCGTCTTCATGAATGGACTTCTGCTCACCAGTATCTTCTACAGAAGGTGCATCCTTTCCGCGAACATTCCCCGGAAAACATGAACACGTTCAGGCCACCCCCCCCGAGTGATTGTCGTGCATGATCGGCGCTGGGTTCGCGGGTTTCTCGTGCGGCCGCTCGGGCACTAGGGGTCAAACGATATCCTCGTGATGACCTCACGCCACGTGCTGATGTCGTTTTCCACCGACGCGATTTTGGACCGGATTTCCTCAAGGACGAAATTGCCAAGGGGGAGACGGAGTGGGGGTTGCGGATCCTGCACCGCCGTAAATATGACTTCTGCGGCCTTCCTCGGATCGCCGTCCTGCTTGCCGCTGTTCGCATGTACGATATCGATGAGTTTCCCCGCGGTTTCCTCGTAGTCTTGAATGACGGTGCGGGCCCTTTTCGACGAGGTCCCGGCAAATTGCGTGCGCAATGGACTCGGTTCAACAATGATCACCCGGATATTCAATGGTCGGACCTCCAGCGAGAGTGCTTCGCTGAATCCCTCCATCGCGAATTTGCTGGCGTTGTAGAAGCCCATGCCCTGGGTCGCGTGAAATCCTCCTCCGGAGGATATCTGCACAATATGACCGGACCGCTGCTTTCTCATGAACGGCAACACGGCTTTGATCATGAGAAACATTCCGAAAAAATTGGTTTCCATCTGTTCCCGCGCCTCCGCAATATCGACCTCCTCGATTGCCCCGAGGAGTCCGTAGCCGGCGTTATTGACCAGGACGTCTATTCTGCCGAAGCGTTCAATGGTGGAATTGACACCTTCCCGGATCTCATCCTCCCGGGTGATGTCCATGTTCATCCCGTACGTCCTCCCTTCCACCACCTTGTTAAATCGCGAGATCTGTTGTTTCTGCCGCAATGTGCCGATGACGGTGTTGCCTTTTTGTGCAGCATGCACGGCCAGTGCGAAGCCCAGCCCGCCCGATACCCCTGTTATGAACCAGATTTTGTTCTCTTCTGCCATGGCGGCGGTACTAGAGCGGTGGGGAATGAACCTGGGCGGAAACGCTCCGGTGACGGTCGATCCAGAATGCCCAGATAACGAACAGCCAGCCCAAATTGCCGACGATTGCTATGGAGGATTCACTCGGGGGTGGCGGTCCCACGATACTCGCCAAATAGATCAGGACGAGAAGAATGATCAGGCTCCAGAAACCGTATCTGCCGATGTTGTCCTTGGCTGATGTCGCCCGGAGATAGAGTGCGATTCCCGCAATGAACAATGCACCCTCGACGATCATCGTTCCGGAAACCGAGTTCCAGAGGCGGAGGCCGAAGGTAAGATTGACCCCGAGACCAAAGGGCAGATCGGGCCGGTGTGTGATAAAATCGAGGATCCAGTGACTGAACACGACAAGTCCCAGAACGCCGCTGGTTTTCAGGTCCTTCCTGATGGCATAGTACAACCCTCCCATGACGACCGACCACGCAATCGCCCCCACGAGACTGTGGGATATGGGATAATCGTAGAAATCGAGAGGTGTGAACGCGGTGTTGCTGGGGTCGATGCGGACATGTTCAAGTCCCAGGATGAGAAAAAGCGGCCAGAGTAAATCGGCCAGCTGTGCGGCGAGGAATAAGGTCCCGAGCGAAACCTTTGGGGTCAGGTCCTTTGCTCCCAATGCGACTGCGTAATGTCCTATGAACATAGCCTATGATACGCTAAATGGCGAAATAATTCAACCGTGGGGATCTCCCGCGCTCGCGGAGGGGGGCGGATAACAGTTGCGTTGTCAGGGATTCCACTGTTGGTTGACCACCGGTTCGCTCTTCGGTGTGATGACATGGATGAACTTGTAGCCGGCGGCCTGGTGGCACCCATTGCACGCGGTAAGGGTTTCTGTGTAGTTGCTCATGAATTTTTCCCGATCGTGCAGTGCGATGGATTCATCGAGTTCCGTCAGCTGCGTTTCATCCACGCTTTCAAGCACGGAAGATATGTTGACCGTATTTTTGACAAGATGGAGGCCCTTTGCGCCGGCAACGGCTTCACGCAGTTCGTTGAGTTCATACATGGAAAGGTCCCAGTTTGACGCCTTCTCAGCAAACCAGAGCTTCGATATGTGCAGTTGAATTGCCGACATGTACTCGCCGAGACCCGGCAACTGTTGTTTCAGGGAGTCGAGCGTTCTTTCTGCCAGGTTGATCGAGTCGCGCATCTGTGCGGCCGATGCATCGGCGTTCCGGCGCTCCTCCGACAGATCATTGTTCATCGTCTGTACCCTGATGATGAGATAGACAAGGGCAAGAATGATGAGGGCGGTTACAAGGGGCGCGAGAAATTTTCTGTTCATCAGATGATCCTTTGATTAAGCGTTGATTGGGATGACGCGGGGACACCCCGTCAGCGTGCTCGGTCTGGTTTTTTAACTTGATCGGGTGCACCCGCCCGCAGGTTGTCCAGAGAATATCTTCCGGGGCCTGAAAGTAGCAAAAAGGCAAGTCCGAGGAGCATGGACCAGTCAACCCTTGCCTCGTGGGCCATTTTCCAGAACCCCTGGTTGATGAGCATCGGAATTTTCGTCGTGGAGATTGCCACGAGTATGTCGACAAGGAGTGGTATCGCGGCAAGCCGTGTGAAGAGTCCTGCCAGAATCAGCAGACCGCAGAGGATCTCAACGAAACCGACAAAAGGAGCTGAAAACTGCGGCAGGGGTATTCCTATCGTTGTGAATCTCCCGGCACCGAGGGCGTCGGTGTAAAGGAACTTCTGTATCCCTTCCGACAGGAACACCGACCCCACCAGGATACGGATAAGGACGTGGAAGGGTGCCGGGGGGTGTATGTTTGCGGGAGCCGACATGGCGTTCTCCTGATAGTGTGGTGGATATTTCCCCATGATGCCCCAGAACGGATTTCAGGTGGTCAGGAGCATCGTCGCGCGGGCAGGTGTGGCTTACGGGTGCACGCGGATCTTTTGGAAACAACAAAACTGAAAATTTTGAGTCAGTCCCGCCGGCGTGATGTGGTCGGTGGTGAAACTTTGAATCTCGTTATACTCATTGCCCAGGATCAGTTGAAGGTCTTCGGCATCATATTGCTGGGTCGGAAGTCCGCTGCATCGTTTGGGCCCGTGCAGGGAAAAGGTGCCGATGATGATGTGTCCGTTATCGTTGAGACTGTCGCGGACGACGTCGCGGTATGCGGCTATCTGTTCCTCGCTGGTGAGAAAATGAAACATGGCGCGGTCGTGCCAGAGATCATAACCCGAGGGGGGGTGAAAATCGAGGACATCGTTCACGATCCAGTGAATTTTTTTGGCCGCAGGGCCGAGGCGGTGTTTTCCCCTTTCAATCGCCTTGGCGGCTATGTCGAGTACGGTAATATCGGTAAATCCATCCTGGAGCAGGAAGCCCGCAAATGTGCTGTCGCCCCCTCCGATGTCAATGATCCGCGACGACTTGCTCAGATGCAGTTTGTGGATAATCTCAAGGGAGGTTTTCGGGATTTCCTGCCACCAGCTCATTTCATGCGGCTGCTTTGCCGCATAAATCGCTTCCCAGTGACTTTTGATGTCTTCCATACGGTATCCTGAATATACTCTTTTTTAATAATAAAACCGTTCTCCCGGCCAGAGTTTCTGAAAGGTCGTATTCATCCCCTTGCAGATGAAAATCTGACGCCCGATTTCGAACGGCATCGCATAACGTGAATGTGTTGAATCAACATATTCCACATACCGGTACCTGCCCCGGAGGTCACGAAAATTTGCCTCCCGGTCCGGCGCACCACCCAGAATGACTGCAATGTTCCCCGTGCGCTCCCCCGGTCCCCAGAGCCAGTAGCTGTTGTGAGGACAGAGCGCACCCGGTAAACCGTATTTTTTCCCGAAGAAGTCTATTGCGCCGGCTTCTCCGTAATTTCTGACATAGAGGACACACTCCGCCTGTTCCTGGGGGGTGAGTCTCCGGTACGCGGTGTCGAAGATTGCAACCATATCTTCCCATCCAAACTGATCAGCGTAATACTGGGGAAGCTCGTTCAGGCTGCTGTGTTCATCCGCATGGGGGGTCTGGCCGAGAAATTTCTCATACCGGATGAACGCGTCGACCGGCAGTACCGGAACGGGTAAGGGAAGAACGACAAGTGTCAGAAGCACCAGAAGGCTCGTGTACACAGGTTGCACCCATGTCCACCGGACACGGTGAAAAAATATTTCAGCCTGGACGGCCCCACCCGCGAGAAAAAGCGGATAGATTACCGATAAATAATACAATTTCGCGTTGCTGAGGATCATGACGACAAAGACAATGGGGTACACATACCCCAGGGAGCGCAGGTGGCGATCCCGATTGACGAAGAAAAAGTAGATCCCGCCGATCCAGATCGGAGCGTTGAGAAAGTTCATGGTTTTTATCTGTCCGAACAGAAAATCGACCACGCCGAGGCTCACATTCTTGTACTGACTCGCGTTCCGCATGAACTCCAGGGACGGGAATCCGTATGCGATTTGCCAGAGTACGTGCGGAAGAACGATGATCACAGTTGCGAGGATCCCCAGCCAGAACCATCTTGTGGCGAAGTGTTTTCTTTCCGGTGTGAGAAGGAGGCCTCCAAAGAGCCCGACGCAGAGAAATCCCATCGAATACTTGTTCAGGAGTCCCAATCCGGCCAGAACACCGAACAGGATCCAAAGTTTGGGACGGTTTTCTTTGAGGATCACGATGCTGACATATCCCGCGAGTGTCCAGAATAGGAGGTCAAACGGGTTCATCGTAAAAAGCGTGCCGTGACCGATCAGGCCGTGTGCAGCGACGGCCGAGAGGGCAGCGAGGCCCTGCGCAAGTCGGCCGCCTCCGAGCCTCCTCGCCATGAGCCCTGTCAAAAGGACAACGACAGCCACGGCGACTGATGGGAGAAACCGGATGGCCTGGAGGGAATCCCCGAGGAGGTGCCGGACAACCCACAAAATGCCGATCGAAAGGGGCGGAAGATCGACATATCCCCAGGAAAGATGATCCGTGCATGCGATATAATAGAGCTCATCCCTGAAATAGCCGTATCGATCGTGGACAATCACCAGGAGGGCGAGGAGGAAAATGGCGAGGATGACCGGCAGGGTCATTCCGTGTCTGAGAATCCGGTTATCCGGTAAATGTCTTTTCCCGCTATTCATGATCGATGACCCACGGTTCCAGCATTTTTTCGTCAAGCCCTTCCAGGAACCTCGACGGTTTCGTCAGAATCATTCCTGTCTCGCGGTCGTAGATGTTGATCGGATAGGTGATGAACAGGTTTTCCTTCGCTCGGGTGCAGGCGACATACATCAGCCGCCGTTCTTCTTCCATCTCGTCGATATTGTTTGCCGCATGGATGGTCGGAAAACGGCCGTCAAGTGCGAAGATGATGAAGACGCTGTGCCATTCAAGCCCTTTCGCGCTGTGTATGGTGGAGAGGACGAGATATTCATCCTCCTGGCCGGGGGACGTGATGTCGGTGACGCTCTCATTGGGGGGTTCGAGGGCGAGATCGGCCAATAAGGTGCCGATATTCTTGTATCGCGAGGCGATCTGCTCGAACGCATCCAGGTCCTTCCGCCTTTTCGTATAATCGTCGTACCGCTTTTTAAACAGCGGGTGATAGTAGGTTATCAGGCGGGATACCTTCTCGGATGGCTCGTATCGTTCAGGTGCGATCGATTTGAGATTGTCGAACAAATCCCGGATCTGGGGCGGGTATCCCTCATAGGTTTCCCAGAATTTCCCTCCTTCGTGTGCCACCCTGCGGGCGAGGATGTCATCGATGACCTTTTCCGCCGTCCGCGGACCCACACCATCCAGCAAGAGGAGAATGCGGTTCCACGCCACAACATCGCGCGGATTCTCGAGGACCCGGAGGTAGGCGATCATGTCCTTGACATGTGCGGTCTCGATGAATTTAAAGCCGCCGTATTTCACAAACGGGATGTCGGCTTTTGTCAGCTCGATTTCCAGATCAAAGGAGAGAAACGAGGATCGGAAGAGGACGGCAATGTCCTCGAGCTTCACGCCCTGCTCACGCAGTTCCAGGATTTTCTGGACAACGAATTTCGACTGGGCGTTCTCATCATTCGCGATAATAAGCTGCGGGAGAGAGCCCTCCTGCTTGTTGGTGTAGAGTTTTTTGGAATACTTGTGTTTCATCCGGGCTTTGTCCGGAAAAGACCAAACTGAACGAGGGTGATTCTGCCGAAGCGGGTTGTGTCGGTCTTCGTCTGGAGTATCTTCAGCGAGCCGTCGTTGGTATACCACACCTTTGTATGGCCGGCGTTGGCGGTCTGGACTTCGGCGTAGGCTGCGGGGGGTTGCATGATTGCCGCCTGCGGAAGATTTCCGCTGATGATGATCGGGTGATCGAGGTAGGATGTGCCCAGGGCGGTAAAGGTCGACATGACATCCGTCTCCTCCCCGGTTCCGGCATCTTCAGGCAGGCGGGTGCTGACGAACACCACGTCGCGGAGCCCGCAGTCGACGACGGCTTGCAGTGCGGCTTCGAATCCGGTCCCCTGCATCTCGATGTAATGGCTGTTGCCTGTCGTTTTTATCGGAAATCCCGAAAAAACGGCGTTGCCGCCCTGCCGGCCGTTGAGTGTGATCGTTTCGCCGAAGGCGTTCCGCATGCCCGCCTCCGCGGACAGTGCATCGACGAAGTCAATCCGTGTCTGTAGACCCGGATAGCGGATGATGCCCTGGACGGCGAGGATGTCGATTTTCTCCCTGCGGAGATACTGTGCCAGTTGATCGATATCAGTCTGTTCGATCCTCCCCTGATGGCCGGCGATGTCAAGAGTCGCAAACTCAAATGTGATCTCCGGGCCGGCCGGTTTTTTCCCCCCGGCCGGGGACGGAGGCGGCTGGGGCTTCTGTGTTTCAGGCGGTGAGGGGCATCCCGCAAACCAGAGGAGACAACCAACGGAGAGGAGCCCGATCACGGAACGATGCCTTGGGAAGTTTTTCATCAGTCGAGTGCCCGGTTTAAAATCTCATTCGCGACATTCAGTATCGCCTGTGTGCTTCTGTAATTTTCCTCCAGTTTTATCACCGTGCACGTGGGAAATGCCTCGGGGAAATCAAGGATATTTCTGATTGTGGCTCCGCGGAACGAATAAATTGCCTGTGAATCGTCACCCACGACCATGACGTTTTGGTGGCGGAAGGTCAGAAGGCTGACAATCTCCGCCTGGAGCGTGTTCGTGTCCTGGTACTCGTCCACCATGATGTATTTATACCTGCTCGAAATGTCGGCACGGATGGCTTCATGATCCTTCAGTAATTTCCCGAGGTAGAGAAGGAGGTCGTCATAATCCATGAGATTGTGGGACTTTTTGTACGTGTTGTACTCATCGTGCACTTTTTTGATCTCGTCCTCGAGTTCGGCGTAGTGCGGGTAATCCGTGCCGAGAAGGTCCGTGAGTGGCGCCGTGGTATTCACCGACCGGCTGTAGAGGTCGTAGAGTGTTTCCTTCCGCGGAAAGCGGCGGTCCCTGGTATCAAGCTTCAACCGTGTGCGTATGAGGTTGATAACATCCTCGGCATCGCCCTGATCGAGTATGGTAAAGGATCGGTCGAAACCGAGAAGTGGGGCATGTTTCCTGAGGATGAAGTTCGCAAATGAATGAAATGTCCCGCCGGACACTTTTTCACAACGGTAATCGAGGAGCATAGCGGCCCGCCGCAGCATTTCCTGTGCGGCCTTCCTTGTGAATGTCAAAAGGAGAATGTGCTCAGGCTTGACGCCTAGTTCGACCAGATAGGCCACCCGGTAGACGATGGTCCGGGTCTTTCCCGTTCCTGCACCCGCGATGATGAGGTAGGTGCCGTTGAGCGATGTCACCGCTGCATACTGCGCCGCGTTCAGGTCGTTCTTGTAATCGATCTTGAGGTGCTGCGGGTGAACGACATGCAGCTCATCGGGGTGCTTTTTTAAAATGTACTTTTTCAACTGATATCCAGGCCACTCTGTAGAATAAAGATCCGCACGGTGACGCCGGTCGGGTCACCTCGACAGTCCTTCGTCGTACGACGGTCACATTTGGTACCAATATATCAATTGTAGAAAATATTGCAAAGAAAGGGAAATACCGTCACAGGCCCCCTATGTCCCCATGGCGGGGGCAAGATCACCGCTTTCCTTTCCCGGGTCTGGTGCAACCGGGACATCGACCTCCCAGGAGTGTTGATGGAGCGCCGTTTGCCCGGCATATAAGGAGATCCGAAGAAGCATTTTCAGGAGAATGTAGCATTGCTGGACCACCAGGAGCACAAGGGCGATCATTGTACTCGGCACATGCATGGCGATCCCCAGGGGGTAATAGATGAGAAGGGCGATCAGGCCGATGAGATAGATAACGAGGGAGAGCATGAAGGTCGAACCCAGATGACCGGCCACGAATTTCAGCCCGTGCCAGAGAGCTTTGCGCATTTTTGTTTCGCCTGTCCGGACGGTATAGATCCGCGCATAATCGAGAACAAGATAATAGAGGATGATGCCCAGGTATCCGAGAACCGTCTGCACGGCATTCCCCCAGAAGACAATATTCTGGTAGGGGTCCTTTCCGAAAATCACCCGTACAATCCCTTTCTCGACGAGCTGCATGGCATAGAAGACGGCAAAAACAGGCAGGCTCCATACGAAGAGCCTCATAAACCGGCCGAAGTAGTGACCTGCGTTTTTCCAGAACAGTCCTCCGGTGAAGGGTTCACCGGAGGTCAGAACCCCATACGCTCCGCCCGAGAGGAACAGCCCGGTCAGCCAGTACATTCCCCCAGCAACAACGAAAAGCATCACCATTGCAGATGCGGCGCCGTGGGTGTTGCTGAGGAATTCGACGAGATATTCCAGATCAAACCGCTCAGCCAGTGATTTTCCCACGAGGGAGTGGCCCGCGAAGCTCGAAAGGAGGGATCTGAATGGAATCATGACGATGACGGCAAAAAAGAGGTTGACGGCATAGAACACCAGGAGCATTTTTTTATTGTTCCAGGCTGCTTTCAATCCTACAAGAAGATAATGCATAAGAACTCCGGCGGTTAATGGTCACATGTCATGGACAGAAATTACGAACGACAGCATATTGAGAAGGTCGGGTTGATCGAACAGTGTCTGGACCCAGAACAGAAAATGGGCCGCGGCCGAATTAATCCCCATGGAGGCAGTCTCCACGGTCTTGCTGTTATTGGTCAGATTGATATCCAACGGGATCTTATGATCGGGATCGACGGTTGCAGAGACAAGCCTTCCCGATTTTATGTAGCGGTATTTCTTCCACAAATCCTGTCCGTCCCACTTCTCGCGGATTTTTTCCCCGTTGTCAAAGACCGCTTCTATTTCCACGGGGAATCTGAACTCTCCGAGCCTCCGGACGTCGACCTCGCTGAAATACGTTTTTCCAGAATCTTTGTCTGTGCTCTCCGTCTCCTGAACGGATGTGGAGCTGTCCTTTTCGGGCAGTGTGTAATCAAATCCCGTCGGTTTGGACACCTCATAGGTTTGAACTCTGTCAACGCTGTAATCGAGGACGGCGTTTGAGTAGAGTGCCTGATTAAAAAACCAGTCGAGATTCTGTCCTGCGGCCTCGCTCGCGACGTCGGTAAAATCCCTCGATTTCGGATGCCGGAATTTCCACCGGTCGAAATAGGTCCGCATGATCCTCAGCATCGTTTCCTTCCCCAGGTAATTTTGGAGCGTGGTGAGAAAAAGTCCCGGTTTTGTATAGGAGTTGGTCCCGTAGCTGCCCCCTGAGTAGTACTCCCAGGCTTTCCTGACCGTCGGATCATAGGTGGCGCTTCCGATATAACCTATCCGGTTAAACGCATTCCCATCGAGGCACACGCCCATCCAGTGAATAAGATCGCAATCCGGACCGTAGGCATCAAGGCTGACCTGCGTTTCCGCATAGGTGGTTATTCCCTCGTCCATCCAGCTTTCCTCGAATTCGTTCGATGCAAGGAGGTGGTAAAAATAGTTGTGCCCGAACTCATGGATGATGACGAACTCGAGCAAGCGGATTGAAGAGGGGAGCCCGTAATACGTTCCGGCGGTAATGAACGTCGGGTATTCCATTCCGCCCGATCCGCCCGCACCCCGCCGCGGATCGACGATCGTAAGATTCGGATAGGGGTATGTTCCGTACCACTTATGGAAATAGTCGATGGCAGTCTTTGCGGCCTCCACGTGACGCTGGCCCTGGTCACGATGGTCCGGCTGGACAAGAACCCGGATGTCGACATTCTGTGTGTTACCCGTGAACTCGACAAACTCGGGGCTGGTGGTCCAGGCGAAATCGTGCACATCCTCGGCATGGTACCAGTGTGTCTTCGTCCCATCGTTATTCCTGACGGCGCTGACCTCGAGTCCGGTTGCACCAACGATGTTATTTTCGGGAACCGTGATCCGGACGTTGTACACCCCGAAGTCCGCGAAAAATTCACTGTTGGCATGATACTGGTGACAATTCCATGCATCGTCGATATAGACGCCGATCTTGGGGAACCACTGTCCGACCAGGGCATATTCATCCCTGGCCCCGCTCCTGGCAAATGGGGGCTGCGGAAGTCGCGCGGAGAAATCGATCATCAGGGTGATTGAATCCCCGGGCCCCAGAGCGTGCGGAAGTGAAAGGTCAATGACCGTCTTATCGTCCCCGTTGTCATCATCGGGGTGGATAAAGTGATATGCATGCGTCAGGTCTTCCCCTGTCGAAAGTCTGATGGAGGTAACGTCGGTATATCCCCATTCGTCTTTTGCGAGGGTAAACCCGCGGCCGATGCCTCCGGACTCGCGCATGAATGTCGATCGACTGTTCCGGAAGGCATTCAGATAGAGATGGAACTCCAGGTTATGGATGATGTCGGTGGATGTGTTGTGCCACCGTAGCGTATCATGACCGGTGAGCGTGCGCGTGACAGGGTCATAACGTACCCCGATATTATAATTGGCTGTGCGGGGGCTGAGGGGTTGTGGGAAAATGACAGGCTGGCCCATGGCCGGTGTCAGGATGACCGATAGTGCCAGAGAGGCACAACATACCACGGAGGCGAGGTTCATATCCATACCTTTCGCAGACGAGGTGGAAAAACATTATTTTCCCGCTGAAGGGATAAACCCTCCTGTGGGATGGGGATCCGGGGTTACTTGTTTATGACAAGGCAGCCCGCGAGGATGTCGTGCAAAGCCTGTTTTTGCTGTGTGAATCCGGCTATGATGTATCCGATACCGAGTATGAGCCCGGAAATAATTTTCGCGAAAAATCTTCCCGTCGCGCGGCCAAACGATACCCGGTTTCCGGCCATATCGACGACGACGATCCCGAGGGCCATTTTACCGAAGGTGGCTCCCTTGCGCGATTCCAGCAGTGCGTAGTAGAGCCATTGGATGACGAAATATACGGCAATTGCCATCATATACGCCCCGAAAATCGCGAACAGGAAACCCATCGGTGCTTCATCGAGCTCATGCCAGCGGAGTGTGCTGATTCCGAGAATGCCGATAAACGGGATGAAAATAACCATGCTTACGGCGCCCAGGATGATTTTATCGATGATCCACGCTACAAAGCGTTTCCAAAAACCAGCGTACGAAAATGTGACTTGTGCCGGAGTGGGTGTGGTGGTTGGTTCCATATTCCCTCGATGATGTTATTCGACTGGACTTTTCCTCTTATACGGATTTTTTCCCCGCAGGTTTTCCGGCAGGATAGTACAAAATTTTGACCCTCTTGTCAAATTGTGCCTAAAATCCGGGCAAATTGAAATGTTTTCTGAGAATTTTAACGCATTCCTCTGCCGACGGGACCACCCGGACGACCGAGGCGATTTCCCCCTTCCCCTCGTGGAGCAACTCGCCGCGGAGTGTGAGCACGACGGGTGTCCAGAAATTTCCGATGAGAATGACCGGTTTCGTCTTCATGACCCCCTTATTGATGAATTCCCAGACGGCTGCAAGTTCCAGAAGTGTTCCGGTGCTTCCCTTGAGGATGGCGTATGCATCGCCGAGCTCGACGAGTTTCAGGAGGCGGTCGGTCAATGCTTCCGTAACGATCGTCCGGTCGATGAATTTATTGGCGGTCACGCTGAAAAAAGAGCTGACGACGCCTATCGTTGTCCCGCCGGCAGCCTTGGCGCCGCCCGCCGTAGCCTCCATGATTCCGCGGTATCCGCCGTTGCAGACGGTGAATCCGGCGTCGGCCAGAAGTTTTCCGGTTTCGAAAGCAAGCTGATACTCCGCATCCCCGGGTTGCGGGCGGGAACTTCCGAAGATCGAGACGACCAAATGGCGATGATCGGTGGAGGATATCATCTATCAGCTCCTCATGGCAAGCGAAGAAGGTGCTTAATTGCGAAACTCCCAGCTGACGCCGAACCGGAGTGACCGGTCGACCATCGGGTAGAGGGCATTCACGAAGTATTGCTGGTCGAGCAGATTCGCCAGGATGATGTGGAGATAGGCATCACCGAGTTTGGCCATGACCACGAGGTTGAGAACGGCGGTGTTGGGGATCTCCAGTTCCTGCCCTCCGGGCAGATACGTGAGAGCCTGCTGGTCGAATGTTCTTCCCCAGTAGGCTGAAAATGCACGGCATTGGATACCGGCTTTCAGCTGCAGATGGTGTTGAAGGAGGGTATCCCAGAAGTAGATCCCTCCATCGGCGCTCCATCGCGGAAGCGTCACCAGCGAATCCTGCGGATCGTCAACATCAAGGTATTGTGCCGTGCCTGCGAGGACAAAACTCCCCGCGCGTACGTTGACCTGGGTTGCAGCTCCCCGGAGGATTCTTTTCTCATGCGGGACGAAGGCCCATTCAACGGGGAGATCGATGACGGGGTTGGGTCCGACGGAGAATGCGTTCTGGATATTCCTGTGAAAAAAATCAATTTCAGCCGTCATGAAGGGCGCGTCACGAAGACGGAGGCCGGCTTCGAAGAGATCATGCACCTCGGGATCCCTGAGGGTTGTGATGATGACCCCCGGGGTTCCGTCATACTCCGATGTGGGGAAGCGTTTTGAATGGGAGTATCCCGCGAAAAGCTCGACGGACGGAGCTGGCTCGAGGGACACATCGGTTCCGTAGGAGAGCGAGGAGGGAGTATGTCCGGTGATATTTTCAAGACGCACGGAGGGTGTGAGCTGAATGAGCCCGATCGGGTGAAGACGACCGATTCCGAAGAGGCTTCCGGTATGATCGGATGTGTTTTCGTACCACCGCATCCACCGATATTCCCCGCCAAACGTGATGCCGACCTGTTCGACATTCCACTGGTGGTCGAACCGTACACCGTACCAGCGTGAAGCCTGGTCCTGTTGGATAAATATTCCGTTTGAAGGAAAGCGGTTTTCCTCGTCGCGGTATTCCCGGCGCTGGTTGGAATAATAGAGGGTGAGGGTGGATACGCCGTTTGTGTCGCCGGGAAATCTGTGGGCAAGGTTCAGCTGGAGATCGTGCCGGAAGACCTTTTCGTACGCATCGCCGTTCTCGATCGTCGCCAGATAGGGATTGTACACGGTGTCCGGTGAGGCGCTCTGAATGCCGCTGAAGAGTCCCACATAGCTCTGGTTGTAATTGTCCGATGCCGCGATATTGACATAATCGCTCAGATTATAGCGGAGTTTTGCTCTGCCGTTCCAGTGGTCTTCATTGCTGTTGCCATATCTCCCGCCGTAGGTTGCGTGAAAGGCGCCGAGTGTCAGGTTGAGATTGCGGATCAGATCCTGGCTCAGGACGGCGTCGATGAGCGCCTGACCGTATGCCGTCTCGCTGTACCGGAGATGGGAATACGGGCGGATGGCTTTTTTGCTGAGGCTGAGAATATTGACAACCGCATCCGGGCTGTTCATGCCATACACATAGGCCTCTGTCCCGCTGATGAATTCAATGCGGTCGATGTTTTCCGTCGGATAGTAGTTGAGGTTGTACGTACCGCTTGTCCCGTCATTGAGCGGTGCACCATCGCTCAAAACCTGGATTCTCCTGGCGTCGGCCCCCTCGAAAAATACCTGTTGCCATTGGCCGGGTGCCCCGAATTCCAAAACAGAAAAGCCGGCCTTTTCGCTCAGGAGATCGCCGAGATAACGATAGTCCGCGAACTGTTTCTCAGAGTCGGTGATTACCTGATCGGGGGGAAGTGAGCGGTTGATCGATCCCATCAGGGGTATCGGGATTCTCGGTTTGAAGAGGGTGTCAGGCTGCGGGGATTTGGTTGTATCGGTACGGGTTGAGTCGGCGGTTACGCCCTGACCGGCCATTTGCTCAGGGAGAAGCACAGATACGATGACAAGCCAGTACTGCAGATGCCGAAGAAGTCGTCTCATTGCCCGAAAATATAGAGAAAATTTCGACCAATGTAAAAAATCAGGTATGGATCGTCAGTCTGTGAATGCACTCCTGGCCGGCGGCGGGGGGGCCGGCCCCCCCCCCGCGGGGGGTGGGTGTTATTCGGCTGGTTGAAAATGGGGTGGCGTGAGATAGGTACGGAAGTGTTTTCCGAGTTTGGATGCTGCAGCCCGGATAGTCGCAGGGTCGGTAAAGAACCCGTAGATGGCCGATCCGCTGCCGGACATCAGGGCGAA
Source organism: Bacteroidota bacterium (assembly GCA_033854175.1). Classification (GTDB taxonomy): domain Bacteria; phylum Bacteroidota; class Ignavibacteria; order UBA10030; family SZUA-254; genus DATKPE01. The sequence continues at coordinate 36,427 of JAWOKN010000021.1, forward strand.
CACGGCTCCTTCATCCAAGATTGATTCTTTGATCTTGCGGAGTTCAGGGTGGTGATGGAATACCGGTTGTTCAAAATCATTCGTGATCGAATGGGACAGTTTTTCCGGGTGCTCGAGAGAGTCGAGGAGGAGGTTTTTCGTAAGACGGATTTTCGGTGCATCGGACGGCTGTAACTGCCGGTACGCCCAGGGGGTGGATACCTGGATACCCGGGGCGACGATTAAAATCCAGAAGCCAACATCCAGGGGAAAATATTCAAGTACGTCTCCCCGTCCCGTGGCCAGTGCGCTCTGCCGGTGCAGAAAATAGGGGACATCAGAGCCGAGCCGGAGGGCATATTCATGCAGTCGTTGTCCCGAGAGGTTCAGATTCCAGAATGTGTTCAGCCCGGTAAGTGTGGCGGCTGCGTCGGAACTGCCTCCTCCGAGGCCGGCTCCCACGGGGATACGCTTTGTCAGTGTGATCTGAACCCCCCGTATCGTATGGCATTCCCCGGCAATGGTCTGTGCCGCGCGGAGGCAGAGATTCGTCTCGTCCGGGGGGACGTCTGTTGAATCACACTTCAGGATGATTGTTGATGATGGCTGGAGGTCAAGCTCGTCGTAGATATTCACCAGGTGGAACACCGTTTCGAGATTGTGAAACCCGTCCTCTCTCTTTCCGAGGATATTGAGGCCGATATTGATTTTTGCGTAAGCCCTGATGCTCATTGGATGGATGAAAATACAGGAATCGCGGGTGAGATGCAAAGGAGGAGGTCTCGGGGGGGGGGGAGAAAATCACCCTGGTTCGGTTTCCGGGGGCGCCGGTTCCGGGATCTTCGATGACGGTCGCAGAGCTCATCGGTCAGGTCCGGATTGCATGGGGGGATCGGGTCTGCAGTTTTTGAATTTCCTCCCTTTTTTTGTAATTTGACGGTGATTCATGATCGCTTGTGGAAAAATAAAGATCGGAGGGGGAAATCCGCTGGTTTTGATCGCGGGTCCGTGTGTTGTTGAGGGGCGCGAAATTACACTCCGTACCGCTGCCCGCATCCAGAAGATCGCGCGTAAGCACCATATCCCCTTCATTTTCAAATCGTCATACAAAAAGGCCAACCGCACAAGCGGTGACTCGTTCATGGGAATCGATATGGATGCGGCCCTTGCGATCCTCTCCGAAGTCAAGAAGGAAATCGGGGTACCCGTCCTTACCGATATTCACTCCGAGGCTGAAGCCGGGCCTGCGGCGGAGGTGGCTGATATTCTTCAGATCCCGGCATTTTTGTCGCGTCAGACGGAGATCCTGCAGGCGGCAGGGCGCACGGGCAGGATTGTCAACATCAAGAAGGGTCAGTTCCTCGCACCGCAGGATATGGGGCACCAGGCCGCAAAAGTCACCTCCACGGGCAACTCCAGGGTGATGCTGACCGAGCGGGGATCGACGTTCGGGTACCATAATCTTGTTGTGGACATGCGTTCGCTCGTCATGATGCGCTCATTCGGTTTCCCTGTCATTCTGGATGTGACGCACTCCGTCCAGCTGCCGAGTGCCGGTGCAAACGCGTCCGATGGTCAGCCGGAGTTCATATTTCCCATCGCCCGTGCGGGTGTCGCCGTCGGCGTCGACGGGGTGTTCGTCGAGACGCATCCGGAACCCCGGCGTGCGCTCAGCGATGCCGCCAGCCAGCTGAAACTCGATGCTCTGGAGGATCTGGTCCGTCAGATCATGGCCATTGATGTCACTCTGAGAAAAAAAATCCGGATACCATGATGACTCTCCGGCAGAAACTTGCATCGGTCAGGATGGTTATGCTGGATGTTGACGGGGTTCTGACCGATGGGAGGATTGTCTACGATAATAAAGGGAACGAATTAAAATCCTTCCATGTCCATGATGGTTACGGGATAGCCAGGGCGCGGGACCGGGGGATCATGTTCGCCCTGATTACCGGGAGAACATCGAAGATTGTCGCCCGTCGCGGGAAGGAACTCCGGATCGAAGAAGTGTATCAGGGGGTGCGGGACAAGGTCGCGGTTGTGGAGCATCTCCGGCAAAAATACAATCTGAAAAAAGAGCATATCTGCTGTATCGCCGACGATGCACACGACAGGGAGTTTCTGCAGGCGGGAAATCTGCGGGTGGCCCCCGCAAATGCCGTCGAGGAAATTAAGTCGATTGTTGATCTTGTCACGGCAAAGGCCGGCGGCGCAGGTGCGGTTCGTGAATTGCTCGACAAAATCCTGAAAGCCAAAAATCTTCTTTGACATGTGTGGGTGTGATTCCGAACGGCGAATATCCCAGACCCCTTTCCACGCGTGAGCGTGAGTGGATCGATTGGGTTCTCCCGGCCGCAAGAAAGGGTTACGGGGAATTCCGGGCGCGGCTGACTCACCTGGTGGTTATCGGTGAAGGCCGGCGGGGGAAGGGAGAGTTTGTTCTCGGGAACGAGGGGGGAACGCCCGATTTCTCGAATCCGCTCCCCCCGGTGTTTGCATATGGGATGATTGAAACGGACTCGGGAGGGATTTCCATCACCGTCCGCGATATGGCGGATGATCAGGTTTCGGTTGAGATCGTCAGCCAGCGAAGCGATGTTATTCCCGAACGGTACGCGGAGCACCGGCGGTGGACGTATTCGACCTGGAATCCGGGTGAAGCCTGCCCGCAGTGCCAGATGGAATGCCGGGAGATCCCCATGCGTGGCGACCGGAATGACCTTCCGCAGTATACGCTCGCGGTCTGTCCGGCCGACAGGCGTCTGTGGGTCCACGACGCTTCATCACTGGTCAACAGGCTGATCCCCGTGACAAATTTCTACAACGAGCTCATGCTCCACAAGGGCATCCGCGATCCCGGGGTGGCGCTCGATTCAAAAAATCTCTTCAAAAACCTCCGGGGTTACAGTGACGGGGATCTGCGCATGGCGTTTCGATCGTACAATCAGTTAAAGACCAAGGTGCCGGGGGAGGGTTTTCCCCCGATGGAGGGGGCGAAAGAAAAAATATCGCTAAAAAAGATCCTTCATTTATTTAAAAAAACATGAATACGGTGATTCGAAGGGGACAGGAGGTAATCCGCATTGAAGCGGAAGCTGTTGCGGCGCTTGAGCACCGCATCGGGGAGGATTTTGCAAAGGCTGTCGAGATGGTGTATCGCTGTGCGGGTCGTGTGGTGATCACCGGTGTCGGGAAATCGGGCATCGTCGGCCGCAAGATTGTCGCGACGCTCAACTCCACCGGCACGCCGTCCCTGTTTCTCCATCCCTCTGATGCGATGCATGGTGACCTGGGCATGGTCCGGAAGGAGGATGTCGTCATCCTGATTTCAAAAAGCGGGGACACCCCCGAGCTGCACACTCTCATACCGATGTTAAAGCGGATCGGTGTTCCGATCATCGCGATGTTCGGAACTCCGGGGGCCCGGTTGTCCGATGTTGCCGACATTGTTCTGGATGTCAGTGTGAAGGAGGAGGCGTGCCCGTATGATCTGGCTCCAACCTCATCGACAACGGCCACGCTTGCCCTCGGTGACGCGCTTTCGATGGCACTCCTGGATCGCCGGCAGTTTACCGCAGAGGAGTTCGCCCTCTATCATCCCGGCGGAACGCTCGGAAAACGACTGTTGTTGAAAGTCGGGGAGATGATGGTGGCCGGCGATGCGGTCCCGAGGGTCCACAAGGATATCCCCATCCGTGATGCAATCCTGGAAATGACGTCCAAACGTCTCGGTGCGACCTGCGTTGTGGATAATGACGCAAGACTCATCGGCATCATCACCGACGGGGATCTCCGGCGGCTTCTGCAGAAGACAACCGATGTAACCCAGGTCACCGCAGGAATGGCCATGAACAAACACCCCAAGACCATTACAAAAGACCACCTCGCAGCGGTTGCCCTTCAGGAAATGGAGGCGCACAACATAACGCAGCTGGTCATCGTGGATGCCGACCAGCATCCGATCGGCATTGTTCATCTTCATGACCTGGTGAAGGCAGGATTGGGAGGGGAAACAGCCTGAGTAACCGCCTTTCAGCGATGGATTCAAAACCCAAACGGCAGGTTCCGCCCGGCCCGTCTCTCATCATTTTTGTCATCCTCCTGATACACGTTCTGGGGTGTTCCGAGGAAAAAATCAAGCCATCGGTCATTTCCTCCCGGCTCGGCGGGGATATCCCCACACAGGAGAGCTGGAATGCAAAGATCGTGTTTACCGATTCCGGCAGGCTCACCGGGATTCTCCACGCCGGACACATCGCTATGTTTGAGCAGAAAAAATATACGCTCCTCGACTCGAATATCACGGTCGATTTTTTCGATCAGCAGCAGCATCATACCTCGGTCCTGACCGCGCTCTCCGGGAGGGTGAATGATCTGAATCATGATTTTGAAGCGCATGGGAACGTCGTCGTGGTATCCGACAGCGGCACGACGCTGAGGACTGACGAATTGTACTGGAACAATGCGACCCAGCAGGTGACCACGCCGGCTTTTGTCGATATCACCTCTCCCACGGAACACATCCAGGGTCACGGTTTTGAATCCGACCAGAGTCTGAAGCATTACACGATTTTCAAGGTGACGGGGCAGGCGAAGACACATGATTAGCCAATCCGCAAGGTTCCGGGCGGGGGGTGTGGCCGCCCTCCTGCTGGTCGTTACCGCACTTCTCACCCCAAGCCGTCTGTTTGCCCAGGATGACGACAAGGTCGTCATCCTCAACCATGCCGACAGTCTTGTCGGCGGGGAGATCAACGGTGAGCGTGTCAAAGAGCTCTACGGGAACGTGCAGTTTACGCAGGGGAAGGTCACCCTGAGATGCCGTAAGGCGGTGCAGTTCCTGACAAGCAAGAAGATCGGTCTTGAAGGAGACGTCGAGGTCCTTGACAGCGCCACCCGCATGGTCACCATGCGAGGAATGTATTACAGCGATGACCGGATAGCCGAGGCTTTTGACCGTGTCATGGTGGAGGATGCCAACACGACCCTGAAGGCAGATTACGGCAAATATTTTGTCAGGGAGAAAAGGGCCTATTTTAAGACCAATGTGAGCGTCGAGGATACCGGGTCGGTGATGACGTGTGATGAACTGACGTATTACCGCGACCTGCAGAAATCGATCGCCACCGGGAAGGTGGTCATCATGAATCACGCCCGCACCATGACGATCACGGGGGCGCATTTCGAAAACTACCGCAAAGAGCATTACAGCAGGATGACCGAACGGCCAAAATTCGTCGAGGTGGACACGGCGGGGGGGCACAAGGATACGCTGACCGTGCTGAGCCGGATCATGGAATCGTATCAGGACCCTGATGAGCGGCTTATTGCCACCGACAGTGTCAGGATCATTCACTCCGAAATGCAGGGTCAGTCGGGGTATGCGGTATTTTTTACAAAACTTGACAGCATCATACTCCGTCAGTCCCCGATGATCTGGTACACGACTGACAGCGGTCAGCAGAACCAGCTTTCAGGGGATTCGGTCTTTTTGCATCTGGTGAAACGCAAGCTCGACCGTATTGATGTCCGCGGACATGCTGTCGCCCTTGCGGAAGCCGATTCCCTCTATCCCGGCCGGTACAATCAGATGACCGGACAGGAGATTGTGATGTATTTCAGGGAAAATAAAATCCTCCGGATTGATGTGAATGTCACGGCGACGAGCCTCTACTATCTCTTTGACGGCAGGAAGCCGAACGGTCTGAACAAAACATCCGGTGATCAGGTCAGGATAACATTTCTCAACGGCAAGATCGACAAGCTGAAAGTCATGAACAGCGTCGAAGGGCAGTACTACCCTGAACGGCTCGTCGCACACCGGGAGACCGAGTACAACCTCCCGGGATTTAACTGGAAGGGACGGCAGGGAAAAACCCAGCAGGCGGAAGTCCAGGGAAGGGCAGTCCCCAAATAACCGGCATTTCCCACGTGTCCCATGCACGTCCGTGCGGGCATCTCAAACGAAATTTATGTACATTTACGACCTGAATGAAAAAAGAGACCGAAGATAGTGAAACATCACGCGGCAAAGTCGATCACCTTCTGACTCTCCGGGGTGAGGGTTTGGGCAAGAGATACAAGAAACGGTTTGTGGTGAGCGACGTGAATATAGAGGTGAAACAATGCGAAGTGGTGGGTTTGCTCGGACCAAACGGCGCGGGGAAAACCACAACGTTTTACATCGTTGTCGGCATGATCCGACCCACTTCCGGGAAGGTGTTCATCGACCAGGCTGAAATCACCCGCGAACCGATGTACAGGCGGGCCAGAATGGGTATAGGATACCTTTCACAGGAGGCCTCGATCTTCAGGAAAATGACCGTAAAGGAGAATATTCTGTCGGTCCTCGAGATGATGAAACTTCCCCGTCCCGAGCGCGAGCCGCGCTGTGAGCAGCTGATGGGTGATTTCGGGATCACCCATATTGCCAACCACAAGGGATACACTCTTTCGGGCGGAGAGCGGCGGCGGACGGAAATTGCGCGTGCGCTGGCAACCAATCCGAAATTTATCCTTCTGGACGAGCCTTTTGCCGGTATTGATCCGATCGCTGTCGAGGATATCATGCGCATCGTCCAGAATCTGAAGAATCGCAACATCGGCGTTCTGGTCACCGATCACAATGTCCATGAAACCCTGTCGATAACCGACCGCTCCTATCTCCTGTTCGAGGGAAAGATCATAAAGTCCGGCACGGCCGAGTTTCTGGCCAATGACGCCGAAGCCCGCAGGCTCTATCTTGGGGAGAAGTTCAAGCTGGACAGGTATCAGTAAAATGCCGGTGGCGTCCGGTCACTCGGTGGGTTTCCAGACGTAGGCACCCGCGCTGTCGATGTACCCGGTCCCTCCGGGAACGGTGACCCGCGCGCGGTTGTGAAAAAATGGTTCCGCCACCTCAAACCGGGGCGGGATTTTTATTTCCCCGTGTCTGTCCATGTACCCCCATTGGGATCCAATCTCGACGGCTGCAAGACCTTCCGAGAAGGGGAGGGCGTTCTCACAATCTGTCTGGATGACGACCTCCCCCTGCCGGTTGATAAAACTGATTTTCCCGCCGATGACAACGAGCGCAAGACTGTCGCTGAAATTGCGAGCAAGGGTATACCTGGGCTCAATCGCAAATGTCCCGTTGGTATTGATGTATCCCCAGAGGGGTCCCAGCCGGACCCGTGCAAGCCCTTCTGAAAAATTGAAAGCCTGGTCGTATTTCGGTTCAATGACGATAGCGCCGGTCGTATCGATATATCCGCGCTTGCCGCCGAGGACGACCGGGGCATAGCCCTCATAAAAATCCCCGGCCATATCAAATTCCCTGTCGGTGATGATCCTGCCGCGTGTGTTGATAAACGCATAGTGGGAGGAGAGTTCGATAAACAGGAACCGTTTGACGATCTTCACCCAGGCGAAGCCTTCGTGAAAATCCCCGACCTCGTCGTAGGATGGGGGTATGGCGATTGCACCCGTGAGATCGATGTATCCCCACAGGGAGAAGCGGAACAGGCCGACGGCGTCCTTGACGCGGGCGAGCCCGCAGGAAAAGCTTTTAACCTCCCGGTAATCAGGTTTGAGCACCATTTCGCCTCTGGTATTGATGTATCCGTAATCGTTGAAATAAAAGTCACCGGTGGGCCCGTAATTCCCGTACCGGACCAGTGCCCGGCGGTCGGAAAATTCATACACATAATCGTACTGCGGTGCGATGATGACCGCGCCGCTGCTGTCAATATATCCGAACTTACCCCGGACCTCGACGGGATACAAGAACTTGACGGCACCTTCATCAACCGCAGCTCCCGACGGAACAAAGGATGTCTGCCCACAGCCGAGTGAGAAAAGAAGTATCAGTGTCATACCGCAGAACTTCGGGAAAAGTGGCATATGCCTCATTGTGAGGGGTGTCCTGACCAGGCAAATCGGGGACACGTCAGTGGCCGGTTACGACTTCCTCTTTTTGACCGTGGTGATATGTCCAATGTGATGGCGCCCGTGCCAGGTGTAGATCTGGAGCAGCCAGTCGAGACTCATGAGGCCATGCTCGGGATGCCGGAACTTCCGGGAAAAGTCCTGTGGTTGGAGCGAGCGGAACTGGGCTGTCATCCGGGCATGTAGTGATTCAATCAGCCTGAGGGAAGGTTCGACGGGCAGGGATGTTGCATCGGGTAATTCCGCCCAGAGTTTTTCATCATAGGGTTTGATCGTCGGCTGGTCCTCGGTGATCGCCAGCTTAAGACGGACGTAGGCGTTCATGTGGCTGTCGGCAAGGTGATGGACGACCTGACGGGCTGTCCATCCGCCGGGTCGGTACGGTGTGGCCAGTTGGTTCTTCGACAATCCCCGTACGACGCGTCGCAGTTCCCGTGGCATGGCGGAGAATTTTCTGATCAGGAGTTTACGTTGATTGTTGTTGATGTCGGGGCGGAATTCAAATTTTCCGATCGGGTACCGTGGGTCAGCCATGACATGTCTCCATGATGATGATGAATAATGAAATATACAACCCCCGTTCGGGATATTCAACCCCTTGGCCGGTCCGGTGATCCGGTCGTTCGGCACACCCGGTCGGGGTGAGGCCCGTGCCATCGGTCATCACCGGTATGGTCCTACATCATTCTGTCTGGTAATGCTGTAGATGAAGTTCAGGCGGTCATTCGTAGCGGAGGGATTCGACCGGATCCACCGATGCGGCTTTCCTCGCAGGGAAAAAACCCGACAGAAGTCCGATCGTGGTGAGGATTCCCGTCGTCATGACAATGAGACCCGGGGAGAAAATCGGTTTTCCGAGGAACTGCATGGCGCCATCGTTGGACGGGAAGAGGTGGACGATCGAGACGACCCCCCATGAAAACAGGATTCCGACGGTACCACCGATGATGGCGATGAACAACGCTTCGAAGACAAACTGGGTGAGAATGTGCACCCGTTTTGCCCCGACGGCGAGTTTAATACCGATCTCGCGCGTCCGTTCCTTCACGATTGCATACATCACGTTGGCAACGCCGACACCGGCGATCAGTAGAGTGAGAAGGCCGACCGCAAAAAGGAAGATTGATACCCCGAGTGAGACCTTCTCATTGATTTTCTGTGCTTCAATAAAATCCCAGATAAAAAGGGTTCTTTCGTCGGTCGGATCAAAATGGTATTTCCGTGCGAGTACCTGAAAGATTTCCTTCTTGAGTTCTTCCTGCCGGCCTGGATCCCCCGGGCGGACGACAATCGAGTTGACCCGCATATTCCCGTACATGGTCCTGAACGTGGAATAGGGGATGATTGCGCGTTCGTCGTCCGGTCCGTTGTTCATACTCGTCTGCAGTTTCCTCTGGAGGATGCCGATGACCGTAAAAGGCACGTTGTCGACGAGGAGAACCTTGCCGACCGGATCCACAGCGTGGAAAATATCGCCGGCGATCTTTGATCCGAGGACAAGAACGCGCCGCTGGAGCACGACATCCCGGTCGTTGAGAAACCGACCGCCAGCCATGGGGTACATCCGGCGCATTTCCTCGAAGCCGGGATTGACTCCCTCGCATTCCGCGTTCGTTGAAAACTTTCCAAGGGTGAGCCTGACGTTCCCCTCGTACTGCGGGCTGATCATGCTGATATCGGGGATCGCGGCTTTCAGCATGACGACATCCTCCTCCACCATCCGGATTTTTCTCCCCTTGGGCATCCCCTCATATTGCTTTCCGGTCTCGCCGCCGTAGAGAATCATAATCCGGTCCCCGGCGTTGATGAGTCCGTTGTTCATCTGATGTCCGAGACCCTCGCCGAACGACAGCAAAAGGACGACGGCGATGGTGCCCCACATGATCGCGATCATCGTCAGAAGCGTCCGTGTGCGGTTGACCCTGAGATCCTGAAAAAATTCTTTGAAGAGTTCAATCCACATGGCATTTATGTCCGGAGGCATTCCACAACATTGAGTTCCGCCGCGTGCCGTGCCGGCATGAAACCGGAGGCAAGACCGATGACCGCGAGAACAAAAACCGTCGCAATGCCGACTTCAACCGAAATTATCGGAGTTCCGACATATTCCTTGATCGGCACGTACTGCAGTATCCGGGTGATCGCAACCGCGATGATAAATCCTATCGAGGCACCGAGGAGGATGATGATAAACGTCTCAAGGAAAAACTGGGTCACGATGTTCGATCGTTTTGCCCCGACCGCGCGCTTGATACCGATTTCCTTGATCCGTTCCTGCACCACAATATACATGATATTGGCAACCCCGAGCCCTCCGACCGCGAGCGTGAAGCTGCCGATCACGCCCAGGAAAATATTGAACGCCAGGAAAAAGTAGAACATAAACTTATCGAACTCTGTTGTGTCCCAGAGCCAGATGGCATCCCTGTCGGTCGGGTCAAACTTATACCGCCGTGACAATGCCTGGCGCACCTGGTCGTTGGTCGCCTCCGATTTCCGTGGATCCTTGGGTGTGAAGATAATGTTGTTGATATGGACGGCGCCGAATACCGATGCGAATGTCGATGCGGGGATGAAGACCCTGTCCCTGTCCTGCCGGTTGTACGAGGAGTTCTGGATCTTTTTCAGCATGACACCGACGACGGTAAAGGGAACCTCGCCCAGATAGATGATCCTGCCGATCGCGTCAGACTCGCCGAAGAGAAGGTCCTTCACATTATCGCCGATGACGGCCACGCGCCGCCGTTCCTTGAGGTCCGGATCATCGATAAAACGGCCGCTTGGATCGGGAACGATGTTGCGCATATCGCCATAGATGGGATAGATTCCGGCCACGGAGGAGTTGATGATATTCTGTCCGACGCGGAGCGCAGTCTCGTGCGAGCTGTATTCGGGGCTGATCTTGTCGATCGCCGGCACCTGTTCGGCGAGATACCGCGCATCCTCTTCGAGAAGCGATATCGGCCGTCCGACGCCGAAACCCTCGTACGGCTTTGTCGTCGATCCGGGGAACATGATGACGATCTTCTCCCCGATGCCGTGCATGTTGATCGCCAGTTGCCGTTTGAAGCCCATCCCGAACGCGAGAAGGACGACGATGGCGACCGTTCCCCAGACGATGCCGAAGATCGTCAGAAAGGTCCGGAGTTTCTGAGCCCTGAGGTCCCGGAGAAATTCGGCGATGATTGTGTGAAATTGATACATGGCGTCATTGTTGTTCGTATGAACGGCGCTCTACGGTCAGATCCGCCGTGGTCATTCAATCTTCTTGACAGGTTTTTCCATGACCTCTTCGCCTTCCTTGAGACCTGAAATCACTTCCACGTTGATTGCGTCGCTCAGACCTGTTTTGATGTACCGGTCGGCGCTTTTCTCGGGACCCAGCGGAATCATGACAAACGCCGAATCGTTCCTGAATGTCACGGTGCGTTCCGGGACGGTCAGGACATTCGTTTTTTGCTGGATGATAATATTGGCGTTTGCCGAGTAGCCGGCGCGCAGTACGGCATTCTGGGATGGCGGAATATAGATTTCAATCGGAAATACGGTCGCATTTTCCTTTTTATCCGCTTTGAGGGATATTTTCCTCAGGACTCCCCTGACCGTATCATTCGGAAGCGCACCAACCTTCAGGACCGATTCCATCCCCTCCTTCAGTTTACCGACGTCGATTTCATCGACGGTCCCCTTGAAGATCAGGCGGCTCATATTTGCCATTTTCATCAGGACTGTCCCCTCCTGATACGTTGTCAGCGGTGTCACGGGATCGCCGACCTCGACGGTTTTATTGAGGACATAGCCGTTGATGGGGGCTTTCACGATCGATTCGATGATGGTACTGTCGATCTTTACAGATCCTTTTTCCAGCAGTGCGAGATGTTCCTGGGCGAGTTTGCAGTTTAAATCCGTTTCATTGTACTGTTTTTGAAAATCCTCATATTCCTTTATCGAAATCAGGCCCTTTTTGTAGAGGGATTCCTCCCGCACAAATTCCTGTTTTGCGTTCACAAGGGCAGTTTGCGCGATCTGGTACTGTCGTTTCGCATCAGCAAGTTCGAGGGGGGTCGGATCGGGTTTTACCTCCAGTAGCGGATCACCTTCGTGGACATAGGTGCCTGCGTCGGCGAAGATCCGTTTGACGACACCGGAGACCTTTGATTTGATCGAGATTTCGTTTTCCGGTTCAATGGTGCCGACAGCCAGTGCTTTTTCGACGATCGAGCCCCGTGTAACCTTGACCGCCGTGGTGCTTGAACTGGCCGAACTGTTTGATCTGGAAATCACGAAAATAACAGCAACGATGACTGCCAGAAATATTCCGCCGAAAATGTAGACCTTTTTTTTCATTGTAGGATCCCCGAAATGCCCTGTAAAAAGTTGCCGAATCTCGCGGTTTGCCCGAATCAACACACACAGATTGGTACGTATTTATGACGATATTGTTGCGATTTCGGCTCCGGGATATCAGGAGATCTGCTCCGAATCGTCCGCTTCCCCATCACGTGTATCATCTGATGCGTGGCATCATTTTTGACTACCTCGCCCGATTCACCACGAATCCTTTGTGCCCGATGCTGATACTTCCCGGGTGCGAAATTCGTTTTAGCAAATATCAGGAAATCTTCGTATCTTCGTCAAATCACAGCGAGTTATGCCAAGACGATCAGACTTTCAATCCGTTCTTCTCATTGGTGCCGGACCGATCATCATCGGTCAGGCCTGCGAATTCGATTATTCCGGAACCCAGGCCTGTAAGGTCCTGCGCGAAGAAGGTTATCGCGTCATACTCATCAACAGCAATCCCGCAACAATTATGACCGATCCCGAGTTTGCGGATCGGACCTATATTGAGCCGATCACCCCCGCATTCGTGGAAAAAGTAATCGAGCGCGACCGTCCGGACGTCCTCCTAGCCACCATGGGGGGGCAGACGGCCCTCAATACCGCCGTTGCGTTGGCAGAAAACGGCGTTCTCGAACGCTACGATGTTGAATTGATAGGGGCGAAGCTCGAGGCGATCAAAAGGGCCGAAAACAGGGAATTATTCCAAAAAACAATGCAAAGTATAGGGCTTGAGACCCCACAGGGGATGTTTGTCCGGTCGACGGGGGAGGCGATGCACTTTGCGGAAAAGATCGGTTTTCCGATCATCATCCGTCCGTCCTTCACGCTCGGGGGTACGGGAGGGGGAACGGCGTTCAACAAGGAGGAATTTTTATCAAAAGTCGAGCACGCGCTGGCTGCGAGTCCGATTCATGAGACGTTAATTGAAGAATCGGTCATCGGCTGGAAGGAATTTGAACTCGAGGTCATGCGGGACCTGAAAGACAACGTCGTGATCATCTGCTCGATCGAGAATTTTGATCCGATGGGAGTTCACACCGGCGATTCCATCACGGTTGCGCCGGCACAGACCCGGACCGACAAGGAATACCAGTACATGCGTGACGCCGCCCGAAAAATCATCCGGGCGATCGGTGTTGAAACCGGCGGCTCGAATATCCAGTTTGCCGTCAATCCGGCGACAGGCCGGATGCTGGTGATCGAAATGAATCCGCGGGTATCGCGTTCATCGGCGCTCGCATCCAAGGCGACGGGGTTCCCGATCGCGAAAATTGCGGCGAAACTTGCCGTCGGCTACACGCTCGATGAAATTCCGAACGACATCACCCGTCAGACTCCTGCATCATTCGAGCCGGCCATTGATTATTGCGTTGTCAAGATTCCCCGCTGGGATTTTGAGAAATTCAAGGGTGTTGATGATGTTCTCGGGGTCCAGATGAAATCGGTGGGTGAAGCGATGGCCTTTGGACGGACGTTCAAAGAAGCTCTGCAGAAAGCCATCAGATCGCTGGAACAGGGGCGTTACGGTCTGGGTGCCGATGGTAAGGACCTGTTCGACGCTGACACCCTCTCGGAAGAACAACGGCTCGAGTGGCGGGGACGGGTCATGCAGAGACTTGCCACACCCCGGTCCGACAACATCTTCTTCCTGCGGTACGCGGTACAACTCGGTGTCTCCGTCGGTGAACTCCATACCGTAACGGGGATCGATCCGTGGTTTCTCCACAACATACGGCAGATCGTTGAAATGGAAAACGAGCTGAAGTCCTGCACTGTCGGCATTTCGTAATGAATCATCAAGGTGTAACCATGATAAACAAAATTCTGTTGCTTACGGGAACATGCATTCTCACGTTGTTCACCGTTGTGTCGTCCGGACGGTCACAGGTCCCGCCCGATCGCGATGCATTGCTCAACGGTGAGGAGACAGGCCTGACGGCGAGCGCCGATGCGAACGGTTATCCGGGGCCGAAGCGCGTCCTTGATGTCGCAGGCGATCTGAAGCTTTCCGCCGGACAGAAAAAGGAGATCGAGCAGATCTACACTCAGACCCAGTCCCGGGCGAAGGAGCTTGGGCAGCGGATTATCTCTGTCGAAAAGGAGCTGAACGAATCGTTTGCCTCCGGGTTGGTGGCTGAAAACACCATCCGCGAATCCGTCGATCAGATTGAAAAACTCCGCGCGAAACTCCGGACCCTGCACCTGGTCGCGCACCTCAAAACGCGGGCGGTCCTTTCAAGCGCCCAGGCCGAGATGGTAAGAAAAATGAAACGCGCGGGTGCCCGGACAGGTCATTAGGAAATTCCCCCGACCCGGTGGATCGGTGGGCCTTATCGGTGTAACCGGGCCGGATATCGAAAAGTAGAATGCCGCAAAAGATCACGCACGACATACTTCTGAAGGCAAAACAGTACGGGTTCTCCGACCGCCAGCTTGCGCACCTCTGGCATACGGACGAGTCGGTTGTGCGGGACCTGAGGAAATCCCTCAATGTCCGCTCGGTGTTTAAAACCGTCGACACCTGTGCCGCGGAATTCGCGGCGGAGACGCCCTATCACTACTCCACCTACGAGCAGGAGAATGAAGTCAAAGTCTCGCCCCGGAAAAAAGTCATCATCCTCGGCGGTGGCCCGAACCGCATCGGGCAGGGGATTGAGTTCGACTATTGCTGCGTCCACGGGATTTTCGCACTCGAAGAAGAGGGGTACGAGACGATCATGATCAACTGCAATCCCGAAACGGTTTCGACCGATTATGATCAGGCCGACAAGCTTTACTTTGAACCGCTGACGCTCGAAAACGTCCTTGACATCTATACGGCGGAACAACCTGAGGGTGTCATGGTCAGTTTCGGGGGCCAGACCCCGCTGAAACTCGCGAAGGCGCTCGAGGCCAATGGGATGCGGATTCTCGGAACATCCTCCGAAAGCATTGACATCGCTGAGGACCGAAAACGGTTCGGTGATCTTCTGAAAAAGCTCCAGATACCCCATCCGAGGGACGGCACCGCGGTATCGGTCGATGAGGCGAGGAAAGTTGCCTCGGCGATCGGTTATCCGGTACTTGTCCGGCCTTCCTATGTATTGGGCGGGCGGGGGATGGAGATTGTCTACAAACCCGAGACCCTGGATGATTACATGAGGAATGCCGTTGATGTCTCGCCGGGTCTTCCGATCCTGATTGATAAATTTCTGGAGGACGCGAGGGAATTTGATGTCGATGCGGTCTGCGACGGCCGGGATGTTCTCATTGGCGGTGTATTACAGCATATCGAGGAAGCGGGGATACATTCGGGGGACAGCGCCTGTGTTTTGCTGCCGCAGTCGGAAAGCGTCCAGGTGATCGAGCAATTGAAGGATTTCACACGGAAGCTTGCCCTTGCCCTTGATGTCCGGGGTCTGGTGAACGTGCAATGTGCCGAGAAGGACGGGATTGTCTACGTCCTTGAGGTCAATCCCCGTGCATCCCGGACGGTTCCGTTTATCAGCAAGGCCATGGATGTACCGCTTGCGAAGATTGCGACGAAGGTCATGCTGGGGAGATCCCTCCGTGAACTTGGCGTTCCCCTGGAGCAGCGTCCGAAGCATATCGCCGTGAAGAATCCCGTTTTCCCGTTCGGGAAGTTTCCGAAGGCAAAGGTCTATCTCGGCCCCGAAATGCGGTCGACCGGGGAGGTCATGTCGATCTCCGATGACTTTGGCGAAGCGATTGCAAAGGCGTTTCTGGGTGTCGGGGGGAGCATCCCGACCGAGGGGGGTGTTTTCGTGAGTGTCAACAACAATGACAAGAATTACCGGACGTTGGAAGTGGCAAAGGGGTTCATCCGCAACGGATTCAAGATCTACGCGACCGCCGGGACATCGAAATACCTTTCAGAGCACGGAATTGCCAATACGATGGTCTACAAGGTCAATGAAGGCCGCCCGAACATTGTCGACGCGGTGAAGAACGGACAGATTCAGATTCTCATCAACACGCCGCTCGGCGAAAATTCCCGGTTTGACGAGCTGGCAATCGGCAGCGCGGCACTCGAGGCGAAACTCCCGATCATTACAACCATATCGGCCGCGGCGGCCGTCGTCAGGGGGATTCAATGGATGCGGGAACGGTCATCGAGTGTGAAATCATTGCAGGAATATCATGCCCAGCACGCAAGTGTGTAAACATCACTAATGATGGAGGATACATGAAAATACCGTTATGGTTCTTTGTCTGTCTCCTGTTGACGGGGTCAGTATATGGCCAGGATGAGATGATTGGTGCGCCGGTGAAGGTTGCGCTCGGAATTGGCGCGGGTCCGTCCACCCCCACAGGGTCATTGGGCGATCGGGATGATGCCGGATGGAATGCCGCCGCGAAGGTCCGTCTGGAAGGATTGATCCCGCTGCAGATTGTCGGGATGGTTCAATACAACCGTCTTCCCAACCGCTCGCAATCCGTCGCTCCGGCCGTGGTGGGCCCCATTGCGCCGGCCAGTTCGGGTGAGTATGATGTGGCATGGCTCTATGGTGCCGGTTTGGAATTCCCCATCTCGCTTCCCGTCATCCGGCCCTACATCGGTGTCGATGGTTTTGTGTCATCGCTTTCGAGCACGGCTGCGAACGCAAGTTCGATAACGAGGGAGGGGGTTGATGCCGGCATAGGGGCGCAGATTCCGTTTGCGGTTTTCGGAAACGTCAATGTGGAGTTCAAATACCAGATCTTCAATGTCGCCGGCAAGGAACAGAACGAAGATACGTATTCTCAGGTCATGGCGAATATCTCGCTTTCGTTCGGAATCCTGTGATGATGACCCCGGTTGGTCCGATGGGGAATATATTCGTATATTCCGGACTACGGATCAATCGGGAACTGTCATGAGGAAATTCTTTCGGCAGCGTCTTCTTCTCTTGTGCATTGTTCTCCCGCTGAACGGGCTTTCAGGACAGACGTCGGCGGGGAGTCACCTCGATATCGGACTCGGGGGCGGTTATGCAATCCCGAGGGGTGATTTTTCCGGAATTGCAAAAACCGGCTATCATATCGGTCTGAGGGGAAAGGTCTTTTCAAAAGGCTTTCTCCGCATCGACGCGGGTCTGCATTATAATAATCTCGGGATGGAGAAAGAAGTTCTGATTGCTCCCTTCGCTCCCCCCGTGATGGAACACGGCAGTCTCGGTTACTGGATGTTCTCCGCCGGTCTGGCGGTGGAGCCACGTATGGAGGGACCCGCGCCCTATGCCGGTGTTGATGCCCTGTTCAACCTGCTTGAAAGCACGCCGACGTTCGAGAGTCAGACTTCCCACACAGGGCTCAGCCTGGAGGGTGGGATTGCAATGCCGCTTCTTCCTTCGGTGTCCGTCGACGGCCATGTGCAGTATCAGATCCTCAACCTCTTCGATAAGGGTGGGAGCGGGGTGGCGATGACGCAGCTCGTCGCCGAACTGTCATTGTTCTTCACGGTTTTGTGAATGTGATATCCGTCGTATGAAAAAAAAGTTATCCCCACGGGGTAAAAACTCTCCCTCGCCGCAGGCGGGAGTGCGCAGTGATGGGGGAGAGGTCATCACGATCCGCGGGGCGAGGGTGCACAACCTCAAAAACATTTCCCTTGATCTCCCCCGCAATAAATTGATCGTCCTGACCGGGGTCAGCGGCTCCGGCAAATCGAGTCTTGCGTTCGACACGATCTATGCCGAGGGTCAGCGAAGGTTTGTGGAAAGTCTTTCGTCCTACGCGCGCCAGTTTCTCGAGCGTATGGACAAACCGGACGTGGATTTCATCCGCGGTATCAGTCCGGCTATCGCGATCGAGCAAAAAACCGCCGCAAGAAACCCGAGGTCGACCGTTGGTACCACGACCGAGATCTATGACTATCTTCGGCTTCTCTTCGCCCGCATCGGAAAAACCTTCTGCATGAAATGCGGAAATCTTGTCCAGCGTGATTCGGTTTCGACCGTCATCGCGGCGCTCGATGCAAAATGCACCAAGACGCACGAACTCAGGCTCTATGTACTATTTCCCCTCCACCATCACAAGGATATCCCCCTTGACGTTGAGATTGAGCACTTAAAGAAAGAGGGATTTTTCAGGATCGTGACCGAGCATGACATCGTCGACCTCCACGAGCAGCGGTTGACGGCGACGGCGAAGAGGAAGCCGGTTTTCGTATTGGTGGATCGGCTGATATACCGGAAGGGTGAAGAAAATCCGAGGCTTGGCGACTCGCTTGAAACCGCATTCAAGGCGGGGGATGGGTTTGCGGTGGTCAGGATCCTGGAGGAGAACGAGGATCTCCGTTTCAACCAGCATTTCGCATGTTCACGCTGCGGAACAAAACACGAGGAACCTGATCCCCGGTTGTTCTCGTTCAACAGCCCCTTCGGTGCCTGCCCCAAATGTCAGGGATTCGGCCGGTCGGTGGGGATCGATATGAAATTGGTCGTACCCGATCCGGTCAAGTCTCTCCGCGATGGTGCCATCCAGCCCTGGACCGTCCCCAAATGGCATAATTGGCTCCGCGATCTGCTCCGTATCGCGTATGATGCAAACCTGCGGATTGATGTGCCCTTTGAAAAGTTGTCGAAGAAAGAGATCGACATCGTCATGAACGGTTATGACGGGTTTAAGGGAATCAACGGTTTCTTCACGATGGTGGAAGGTAAGCTCTACAAGATTTACTACAGGATCCTCTTGAGCCGGTACCGGGGATACACCACGTGCAGTGCATGCGGCGGGGCGAGGCTCAGGCCGGAGGCACTGACCGTACGGATCGGCGGAAAGAATATGGCCGATATTGTCCGGATGACGATCGAGGACGTTTTTGCATTCTTTTCCGGCCTCTCCCTTCCGGCCTTTGAGAAGGAAATCGCAAAGCGGATTCTCCGCGAACTTCACCGCCGGCTGGGATATCTTGTAAACGTGGGAATAGGATATCTGACCCTCGACCGGCTCTCGAGCACGCTCTCGGGAGGGGAATCTCAGCGGATCAACCTCGCGACGGCCCTCGGGTCATCCCTGGTCGGTTCCCTCTATGTCCTGGATGAACCGAGTATCGGGCTCCATCCCCGGGACAATCAGAAACTGATCTCCATCCTCAGCGCGCTGCGGGACGTCGGTAACACGGTCATAGTCGTCGAGCACGATTCGGACATGATGAAGGCCGCCGACGAGATCGTCGATCTGGGCCCGCGGGCTGGGGAATCGGGCGGGGAGATCGTAGCCCAGGGTGATTTCCGGGAGATCACAAATACTGACGCTTCGCTCACCGGGAAATACCTCGGCGGAAAATTATCGATCAGCATCCCGGAGAAAAGGCGGCGGAAAACGCGGGCTTCAATTGTGCTGCGGGGCGCGTCGGCGCATAACCTCAAATCGATTGATGTCGAAATCCCGCTCAACATGTTCGTCGCCGTCACCGGTGTGAGCGGCTCCGGCAAAAGCACGCTTGTCCATGAAATACTCTACCGCGCCATCAAGTCGAGGAAGGGCACCCCGGTCGGTGAAGCGGGGGCCTATGGATCCATCGAGGGGGTGGATTTGATCGGCGACGTTGAGCTCATCGACCAGTCGCCGATTGGCAGGACGCCGCGCTCGAACCCCGTCACGTACATCAAGGGATTCGATTTGATCCGCGACCTGCTTGCAAACACGCAGGTGGCGAAAGTTCACGGGTACACGCCCGGATATTTTTCGTTCAATGTCGACGGCGGGAGATGTGAGGCATGTGAAGGGAGTGGAATTCAGACGATTGAGATGCAGTTCCTTGCCGATCTCGAGCTCGTCTGTGAGGTTTGCCAGGGAAAGAGGTATAAAAAAGGTGTCCTGGAGATCCGCTACATGGGAAAAAATGTCGATGATATGTTGAACATGACGGTCACCGGGGCCATTGAATTTTTTTCCGCCCATCCCACGGGATTGAAAGTGGCACGGCGGTTGAAGGTTCTCGAGGACGTCGGCATGGGGTACATCAGACTCGGGCAATCCGCCACGACGTTATCGGGGGGAGAAGCGCAGCGGATCAAGCTCGCATCGCATCTCTCGCCGCATGAGGATGGCCAGCGCATCCTCTATATTCTCGACGAACCGACGACAGGTCTGCATTTTGACGACATCGCGAAGCTCCTCCGCGCCCTGAATGCACTCATCGAGCGGGGGAATTCGGTTCTTCTCATCGAGCATAACATGGACGTGATAAAGTGTGCTGACTGGATCATCGATCTCGGACCCGAGGCAGGTGATAAGGGGGGCCGGGTAGTGGCTATGGGGACTCCTGAGGATGTCGCGAGGGTGCAGGAGAGCTATACCGGAAAATATCTCCGTCCGTATCTCCGCCCCGATTGAGGTGGACGGAATGCAGCCGGGAGCGGCCTAAATGGCGCTGCCGAACTTCAGGCTAATATAGAACCCACCGAATTCCTTTTTTGTCTCGTTCTGCAGATTCTCCAATCCTTTCGGATAGGGGAGGAAGTAATATCGGATATTCAGTCCGAGGACATTTGAATGCTCCGATCCAAAATACGCCCCGATGTCGAGATACCCGCCGACAAAATACCGGGGGGATCCCTTTCCGATACCGGTGAAAAATTCCTCGTTATAGGGGAACATATAGATCATCGTCGGACCGGCCGCGGCGCTCACATACGGGCGGAAATTGTCCACGATGTCGTCCTTGAACAGTCGTCGTTCCAGTCCGGCAAAAAGGGGTAGTACGAGGAACCTGTTGACCTTGCCGGGTATGTAACGATTGCCGAAGTAATCGATATACTCCTTTTCATTGTCATCGCCGGCTTCCGAGATTGAAAAATCGATGAAGGAGGAGAGCTCATCGGTATACTCATGCCGGTAAAATGTCCCCAGGCCGAACCCGCCGGCAGAAACCAGGACATCGACGCCGATCGAATTGTGACGATAATCCTGAATAACGGGTATGGAGTCCATGTTTGCGGCGGAATTTTTTGCAGTCAGGGTGTCCTTGATTGAAGGCTGGGTTTGGGCGTGGAGAAGAGGTGAAATACTCAGAGATACAAGAACGATTGTCAGATGCTTTCTGATAAACATACGCTTTGCCTATCGGTCGATTCCGGTGATAACGACTCTACAATGTAATATAAACCGGCGGGACGCTAAAGTCAAGAACCTATTCTACGCCGAAGATGCCGAATTTGAGATAGAGGGTCTCCGGCATTGACGGAAGGAGGGGATGGTCGGGTGATGCACCTCGCCATTCAAGCAAACGGAGCGTTCTTCCGCTCTCGCGGGCCGAACGTTGCACCGTTTCGAGGAATTTTTCTGGGAAGATATGGTGGGAACACGATGCCGTCGCAAGGATTCCACCTTTTTTCAGCATTTTCATGGCCAGGGAGTTGATCTCCCTGTAAGCGCGTACGGCCTTCTGGACGGACTTTTTGGATTTGGCGAAGGAGGGAGGGTCGAGGATGATGAGATCAAAATCCTTCTCCTCGTCGGCCGCTTTTCTCAGATATTCAAAGGCGTCGGAACAGAGAAAGGATACCTGGCCGGAAAGATTGTTCCTGCTGGCGTTTTCGCTTGCCCGCGCGATCGCCGTTTCAGAACTATCGATGCCGAGGGCGCTTTTTGCACCGCCTTTCGCGGCATTGAGGGCAAACCCCCCGTCATTGCAGAAGCAGTCCAGGACCGATCCACCGTGTGCATAGCGGCGGATTGCCTGGCGGTTCTCTCTCTGGTCAAGGAAAAATCCGGTCTTTTGTCCTTCGAGGAGATCGATGGCGAAGCTCAAATTTCCTTCGGTCATGATGAGAGGCCCGCATGACCCTCGGAGGAGTCCTTTTCGCATCTCTAATCCTTCGAGCGTTCTTACGGGAATATCGTTACGTTCGATCATCCCGCGAGGCTGGAGGAGTTCCTGGAGGATATCCGCGATAAGCGGGAGCCGCCGCTCCATTCCCGCCGACAGGATCTGAAGGGCGAGGAGATCTTCGTACTTGTCGACGATCAGACCTGGCAGAAAATCCGATTCCCCGTGAATGAGCCGGAAGGTTCCGGAATCCGGATACAATTTTTTCCGCAGGGTGTAAGCTGCCTCGATCCTCCTCTGAAAAAACTGTTCATCGGTCGGTTCATCCTTTTGCGTGAGGAGGCGAACCGCAATGAGTGATCTCGGATTAAAGAATCCGATACCGAGTAACTTTCCCGTGTGATTTTCGAGCGTGACGATCTCACCGGCCTCGGGGGATCCGTCGACCGATGCGATTTCGTTGCTGAACACCCAGAGGTGTCCGCCGGTTATCCGGTGATCTTCATTTTTTTTTAGAGTGACGCGTTTCAAGCAGGATACCGATTATGGATGGAACAAAAATATGCGGCACCGGTGGGGGTGCCGCACAGGAACCGAGATCAGGCAATCGTCACGTCTTTGCAGAGGTAGACGTCCTGGATGGCGTTAAGAATCTGGACTCCCTCCTTCATCGGCCGTTGGAACGCCTTCCGGCCTGAGATGAGACCCATCCCGCCGGCACGCTTGTTGATGACTGCGGTCCTTACGGCCTCGGCCATATCTGACTGGCCCTTGGATTCCCCTCCGGAGTTTATCAATCCGGCGCGGCCCATATAACAGTTTGCGACCTGATACCTGCAGAGATCGATCGGATGACTGGATGTAAGGTCGGTATACACCTTTTTTGATGTCTTTCCGAACTTCAGCGCTTCATAACCGCCGTTGTTCTCGGGCAGTTTCTGCTTGATAATGTCTGCCTCAAGGGTGACACCGAGATGGTTGGCCTGTCCCGTAAGGTCTGCCGAGAGATGGAAATCCTTTTCTGGGGTTTTGAAAGCGGAATTCCGGAGGTAGCACCAGAGGATGGTTGCCATACCGAGTTCGTGGGCCTGTTGAAACATGGCTCCAACCTCCTGAATCTGGCGCTTGGATTCTGCTGATCCGAAGTAGATCGTCGCGCCGACGGCGACGGCTCCCATGTCAAAAGCCTGTTTCACCCTTGCAAAGATGATCTGATCATACGTGTTTGGATAGGACAGGAATTCATTATGATTGAATTTGAGGATGAAGGGGATTTTATGTGCATACTTTCGCGCGACCGCCCCGAGGACTCCCAGGGTGGAGGCGACGGCGTTACACCCGCCTTCGATGGCGAGTTTTACGATGTTTTCGGGATCAAAATACACCGGGTTCGGTGCGAACGATGCACCGGCGGAATGCTCGATTCCCTGGTCTACCGGGAGAATGGAAACATATCCCGTATGTGCAAGCCGCCCCTGGTGGATGATCCAGTTCAGGCTTTTTAAAACCGGTGTCGGTCTGTCGGACAGTGCGTACACCCGCTCAACGTAATCCGTACCCGGCAACATCAGCATCTCCCTGGGGATACATGTCGATTTGTGTTCCAGGAGGTTTTTCGCATCACCGCCGAGCAATTGTTCTATATCATGAATATTCATTCACAGCTCCGTGAAAATGGTTAATAATCTGGTTTCTCTATATATGAGGGGATTTGATGACGGGTCAATATACGAAAAAGAGCTGAAAAGGTGAAATCACGGGGGTGCCGTTGGGGGATTCCCGGATCAGGAAGAAAAGTCACCCGCCGCCCGCGCCACCTGATAGCGCAGCATCCGTCGTTGCATGTTCAGGGGAAGGGGATGACGAGGACTGGAATACCTCAATCTCCGGAATGTTGCTTGAACGATTCCGGGTGCGGCGGCGATTAAAATCTGAGGCCGTACGCGATGACAGTCGGTGTGAGGCGGATTGTCGGTGCGGGGAAATGGAAATAGTTCAGAAGATGCTTGATCGAGTGGAGAAGCTCGCCGTCACCCGGGAGTTTTGTCATGTCGATATCGAGGCTCAGGTAGATTTCCCTGTCGCCGTTTCCTTTCAGGTCGAGATTTGTGACACCATACCCCACGGCAACGTTGAGAAACGGCAGAAAGGAAAGGATGCGGTTCCCGGTCAGGCCGGCGATATTGAAGCTCAGCCAGTAATTCTGGCTCTCATAATCATCGAATATTGTCCGGTAGTCGTGGTGCAGGTAACGTGTGGAAGGGGAGAAGCTCCACTTGGGTGAGATCGATCTCAGGAGCGGGTAGCGCTCCTGAACCAGGGCATAGGAACTTCCCAGTGTGTTCGCCGCAAGATCCCCGAAGCTGAATCCCAGGTTGGGATGAAAACCGTCCTCGATTTCCACGTAGAGTTGCAGGGTGAATGCGAACAGGCTGCCATAGAGTGCGGCGCGGAGAGAGTCGATGCCTGACCAGCGCATTGATCCCCCGAGGATGTCTGCGACATAATAGGAGAAAAGAAAATGGCCGCATTTATCCGCTCCGAGGGGGGGAGCGTCGTCGACCGCGGCATGGAAGGGACCGCTTGTGCCCTTCCACCAGGAATTGTAATTCTGAATATGGGCGATCGTGACAACCACGGCTGATGCAGCCCCGACAGCAAGGAGCCGTGGCATATCGATCCTTGACGTTTCTGTGCCACGAACGGTATCGTCATTACCGGGCTGTGCCGGGCAGGGGGCATGCACGGTGAGAAAGGCGGTCAGGATAAAGACGGGATAATGCTTCATGCTGTCTACGTTCAACTCGTGGGGGCGGTTGACCACACAATATACTGAAGGAAATCCAGGATGTCGAATCACCGGCATCGGCTGTGATCGTTGGAAACTCGGCCATTTTTTGGTATATTTTGACCGTATGAAACGGATTTCCTGCATTATTTTTGATCTTGACGGCACGCTTGCACAAACGACCGATCTTATTTTCGAGTCGTTCAATCATATTGCCGTAAAATATACAGGCAAAAGGCATTCACCCGAGGAGATCATCGGTTTTTTCGGCCCTCCTGAGGAAATCGCGATCGGAAACCTGATCGGGGAAAAAAATCTCGGTGCGGCGATCGACGATTATTACCGTTTTTACGCGGAGCACCACAAGGATATGGCGCGTCTCCATCCGGGTGTTGAGGAATTACTCGGACATCTGAGGCAGAGCGGCTTTCTGCTTGCGATCTTCACCGGAAAGGGGAAGCGGACGACAGCCATTTCACTTGATCACTTCGGGATCCGGAAGTATTTTGACATGATCGTCACCGGCTCGGATGTCAAAAATCACAAGCCCTCGGGGGACGGGATCCTGAGGATTATCAAAAAATTCGGTCTCACTCCTCAGGAGGTGGTGATGGTCGGTGATGCCGTGGCCGACGTCAAGGCCGCTCACGAGGCCGGTGTGCAGATTGCAGCTGTATTATGGGACTCCTACGGCAAAAAGAAGATTCTCGAGATGGATGTCGATTATGTCTTCCACAGCGTCGTGGAGTTTGAAAGCTGGGTAAAGAGTCTTGTATCACCGGGGGCGAAACGCCGGGAGTAAGGCATCCCCGCTGGTACTGGATTGTTGTCCAACGTTGTTCACATTTATGGCGGTGCACATGAATTCAAGGGAAAAACTTCAGGTCGGTGTGATCGGAGCCGGTCATTTGGGCGCCCTGCACGCGAAAATGTACTCACAGATCGCGGATGTGGCTCTGGCCGGTATCTATGATATTGACCGCGCGCGTGCGGAATCGGTTGCGGCGGACCTCGGGACCAGGGCATGCGGATCGATGAAGGAGCTGCTCGAGCGTGTTCAGGCCGTCAGCATCGCCACCCCGACAAAAACGCATTTTGGAGTGGCACGCGAGGTGCTGTCCTCCGGGATCCATCTGTTCATTGAGAAACCGATCACCCAGTCAGAGGATGAAGCGCAGCAGCTGATCGATCTTGCGCGCCGTAACCGCCTCAAAGTGCAGGTGGGCCACATTGAACGTTTTAATCCGGCCCTTCTGGCGTTAAAAGGGTATGAACTCCGTCCGATGTTCATCGAATCGCACCGGCTTGCCCAGTTCAATCCGCGCGGAACGGATGTCGCGGTTGTCCTGGACCTGATGATTCACGACATCGATATCATCGTCAGTCTCGTCCGCTCACCCGTGAGGCAGATCGATGCAAATGGTGTGGCGGTGGTCTCAGAAACCATTGACATTGCCAACGCCCGGCTGCAGTTCGAGAACGGTTGTGTTGCGAACGTGACAGCGAGCAGGATATCTCAGAAGAAGATGCGGAAGATGCGCCTGTTCCAGAAGGATGCGTACATCTCAGTCGATTTTTCCGACGGTGTGGCTGAAGTTTTCCGGCTGGTGGAAGAAGACGGCTCATCGGCAAAAAGCGCCGGAATGATGCTCGGGCAGATCGATGCAGGGAAAAGGAAACGCAACATCGTCTATGAACAACCCGAGGTGGCGGAGATCAACGCGCTGAAATATGAGCTGGAATCGTTTGTCAGGGCGATTGTATCGGATACCGAACCCCTCGTGACGGCCGAGGAAGGGCAGCAGGCCCTGATGATCGCCCATGAGATCATGAAGAGGATTCAACAACAAAAGCTTGTTGTGTAGGCATGACGATGCATGGGCGCTCTCTTGAAATAACCTCCGATGTCATCCTGAAAATCGGCCGGCTTGCCGATCGTGAAGGGATTGAGGCGTACCTTGTCGGGGGATATGTGCGCGACAACCTGCTGGGCAAGAGCGTGACCGACATCGATATCATGGTTGTCGGCGACGGAATCGCTTTCGCAAGGAAGGTGGCCGAGCATCTGGGAAGAAGAGAGGTGGTTGCCTTTGAGGCGTTCGGCACCGCGATGCTCCCGATGGGGGATGGAAAGCTGGAATTTGTTTCGGCGCGTGAAGAATCCTATGACGCCGATTCAAGAAAGCCCCACACCCGGCGTGCGACCGCCGAGAGTGACCTCTCGAGGAGGGATTTTACGATCAATGCGCTCGCTGTCGTTCTCAATCATGACCGGTTCGGTGAAATTCTGGATCCCTTCCGCGGATACGAGGACATGCAGAAGGGGATTATACGGACGCCCCTCGAACCCGAGCGGACCTTTGGTGACGATCCTCTCAGGATGCTCCGGGCTGTCCGGTTCGCATCACAGCTGACTGATGACGGGCAAGGCAGGAAATTCGTCATAGAAAAGGAAACGCTCCGTGCAATCAAGACTACATCGGCGCGGCTTTCGATTGTCTCGAAGGAACGCGTCACCGACGAGTTCTTGAAAATCCTTGGCACCCGCCGGCCATCGGTCGGTCTGAGCCTGCTGTATGAAACCGGCCTCGCGAAGGAATTCCTGATTGAGCTCGTCGACATGGTCGGTGTCGAACAGCGGAAGGAGTATCATCACAAAGACGTTTTTCTCCATACGCTGAAGGTGGTTGATAATCTATCGGCGGCGAGCGACAACCTCTGGCTCCGGTTCGTCGGGCTCATGCATGACGTGGCCAAGCCGAGAACAAAGGCGTTTAAGGAGGGGATCGGGTGGACGTTTCACGGCCATGAGGATCTCGGGGCACGCATGATGAAGCCGATGTTCCGCCGGATGCGGCTCCCGATGGATAAACTCCCGTACGTGGAAAAGCTGATCCGGCTCCATCTCCGGCCGATGGTTCTGGTGAGTGAGGAAGTGACCGATTCGGCGATCCGGAGAACGCTGTTCGAGGCGGGTCAGGATATCGATGATCTGATGCTCCTTTGCCGGGCGGACATCACGTCGCAGAACCCCGACAGGGTTGCCAGATACCTGAAAAATTACGATATTGTATTGAGAAAAATGGAGGAGGTTGAGGAAAAAGATCGTCTTCGCAACTGGCAGCCGCCAGTGCGGGGAAATGAGATTATGGACGTCTGTGGCATTCCCCCGAGCCCGCTGGTTGGAATACTCAAATCCAAGATTGAAAACGCCATATTGGACGGAATTATCCCGAATGAACACGATGCGGCACTGCAGTATCTTCTGACAATCAAAGATGACATACTCCGCGAGAATTCCCGCAATTCCTCACCTCTGGCTGTGTAACTTTTTTCGATAAAATTCGTTAATTAAATAGTTGTCAATTCTCCCTTCAAAAGGGTCATTTTCACTAGGAGAAGACGAATGAAAGCTTCTTGTGCAATCCTTATACTCATCCTCACCTGCCTCCTGCCGGCGCTCGCCCAGCAATCGGTAACATTATCGGTGGATAAAGCGGTAGCCATCGCGCTTGAAAAAAATCTTTCCGTCATTCAGGCCCAGAATACACTTGAAGGGCAGCAATCCGGAACAACGGCTGCAATAGGCGGTTTGCTCCCGACAGTCAACCTCTCAGCCTCGGTCGCCCAGTATCAGAACTGGTCCCCCGTGACAACCGGATCGAGGACGTTGCCGGATGGGACGGTCATTACGAACTCTCAGGGCGGGTATGTCCGTTCGTACTCGAATGGAGCATCCGTTGTCGGCACATATACCCTTTTTAACGGCTTTGCGAACACGGCAACTGTTTCCCGTGCAAGATCGGATGAGAACTCCTCAGAGCACGCACTTCACCGGACGGAGCAGGGTACCATACTCAACGCACACACCTTATTCCTGAATGTGTACCGGACATATGAACTTCTGAAAGTGAACGAGGACAATCTCAAACGGAGCAAGGAACAGCTCGAGCAGATCGTGGAGTCAAACAAGGTTGGTTCGGTTGCGCTCGCGGATGTGTATCACCAGCAGGTCCAGGTGGGAACGGATGAATTCAACCTCATCCAGGCTCAGGCAAATCATGAATCGGCGAAAGTTGACCTGATATCGTTCCTGGGGACTGATGCAAACGCGGAGTACAAATTTGATTTTGCGGGCATACCGACCGATATTGACACCACCACATTTGCCGCATTGAACGCGCAGTATGCGGACATGGACAAACTTGTCGCCGCCGCGATTGCACAAAGACCCGATTATCTCGCCTCCGTCGAAAATCTCAACAGCTCGGATGCGTCGGTGACGGCTGCGCGCGGCAGTTATTACCCCACGGTCAGCCTCAGGGGCGCGTATCAGTTCGGTGGTCCGCAGCTGGATCAGCTGATGATCAATCAGTTCACCGATTACCGGGGCCTTTCGTTCCAGCTCTCTGCGAGTCTGCCGATCTTCAACGGCTTCGCCACGCAAAACGAGGTGGAACAGGCGCAGGTCTTGCACCGCAATGCCGATGCACAGGTGAGACAAAATGAGCTCCAGATCCGTTCTGACATCCGGAAAGCGCTCCTCGGGCTTGAAGCCGCGGAGAAACAGGTTTCCGTATCGCAGACGACGGTGATTGCCGCGCAAATGGATCAGCAGATCGCATCCGAAAAATATCATCTCGGAGCCGGAACATTGCTTGATCTCCTGGTGGCCACGGCAAATTACACGACTGCGTTGAGCAACAAGGTCAACGCCGTCACGGGATACATTCTTGCACAAAAACAGGTTGAATACGCTTTGGGAGCAATTTCCAAATAACGGTTTTTCAAAGGAACCTCTATGCCAAACGGGAAAAAATCGAAGAAAAAAGTCATCATCTTTTCCATTGCAGGTGCACTGCTGATCGTTCTTACGCTCCTTGTCATTCTGGGGAGTAAGAGGGAGCCGGTCTATACCATTCAGACGGAAAAGGTGGTCAAGCGTTCCATCACGCAAACTGTCACGGCGACGGGGAAGATTTACCCTGAAGTTCAGGTGACGATATCGCCCGAGGTGAGCGGTGAGATCATCGCTCTTCCCGTCAAGGAAGGGATGAAGGTGAAGAAGGGGGATGTCCTGATGAAGATCAAACCCGACATCTACATTGCGATGGCGGGACAGGCCCAGGCGGGGCTCTCATCGGCAAAAGCGAGTATGGACAGAAGCTCATCGGAGCTCAAGCGCCAGAAGGAACTCTTTACCAAGGGACTGATCTCAAATTCCGACCTGGAGCAGACGCAAACCACCTATGAAGTCTCCAAGGCGGGATATGATCAGGCCGACCAGGCGCTGAAACAGGCCCAGGAAAGCCTGAACAAGACGACAATTTACGCGCCGATGGACGGGATCATCAGCGAACTGAAGGTCGAGCTGGGCGAGCGGGTTCTTGGTACAAGCCAGTTTCAGGGGACGGATGTGATGACGGTGGCTGACCTTTCCCGGATGGAAGCCCGTGTTGATGTCGGCGAGAATGACATCGTGTTGATCAGAGTCGGCGACACCTCGCGGATAGACGTTGATGCTATCAAGGATCGCAAGCTGACCGGCAGCGTGTATGAAATCGGGAACACCGCGGTCACGACCAGTGCCGGGACACAGGAGGAAGTGACGAATTTTACCGTCAAGATCAGAATACTCGACAAGGACGTCCAGCTTCGCCCGGGGATGTCGATGACTGCGGTCATCGAGACGCAGACGAAAAACAATGTGATCGTGGTGCCGATACAGAGTGTGACAACCCGTTCGGTGAACAAGGAAAATGAGAAGAAGGAGCCTGATGAGTCCGACGCCATGGCTGCGAACGACAACCGGATCAAGCAAAAATTTGAAAAACCGAAGGAAGTGGTGTTCCTCGTCGAGAATAATGCCGCAAAGATGGTCGACGTCAAGCGCGGGATATCGGACGATTCCTACACCGAAATCGTAAGCGGGTTGAAGGAGGGGGGAGACGTGGTCTCCGGGAGTTATAAATCCATCAACCGGGAACTGGAAGACGGTGTGAAAGTGAAGGTTGATAACGCGAAAAAAAATAATCCCGGTACGCCCAAATAACCTGTACGAGGAATTCGAGGATATGGATAAAAATTCAACGGTCATCAGTTTACAGCAGATCAAGAAAATTTACGATATGGGGGGTGCCGAGGAAGTCCAGGCCCTGCGGGGTGTTTCCCTCCAGATTCATAAGAACGAATATGTCGCGATCATGGGGCCCTCAGGGTCCGGGAAGTCGACGTTGATGAACATCATCGGCTGTCTCGACACGCCGTCCTCGGGACTCTACGAGTTCAACGGGGTCAATGTCAGCGATATGAATGACAATCAGCTTGCGAAAATCCGGAACAAGGAAATCGGGTTTGTATTTCAGACGTTTAATTTGCTGGCCCGGTCGAATGCGCTGCATAATGTGGAACTTCCCCTGATCTATGCAGGTGTCGCATCGTCCGAACGGAAAAAACTTGCCCTTGAAGCCCTTCAGCACGTCGGTCTTGGTGACAGGGTGCATCACAAGCCAAACGAGTTGTCGGGTGGTCAGCGTCAGCGTGTCGCGGTGGCGAGAGCGCTGGTGAACCGGCCCTCGATTCTGCTTGCAGACGAACCGACAGGTAACCTGGACACGAAAACCGGCGAAGAAATCATGGCATTGTTCCAGGAGCTGTACCAGCAGGGGAACACCATCATCCTGGTGACCCACGAGGAATCAATCGCCGAACATGCATATCGGATCATCAGGGTCCGCGACGGATTGGTGGAAAGCGACACGCCGTCCCCGCGAAAATTCCAAATTCCCGTTGCATCATAACGTCGTATGATCTCCGCATTTGAATTGAAGGAAGGCTTGCTGGTATCGGCCAGGGCGATCCGTTCCAATAAAATGCGCGCCTTGCTGACGATGATCGGCATCGCCTTCGGCATCTGGGCTGTGACGATGATGGCGACAGCCATTGAAGGGGTAAGCATGGCCTTTGAAAAGAGCACGTCGGCGTTCGGCGCGAAGGTCCTCTACGTCCAGAAATTTGCCTGGGCCGGCGGGGAGGAGGAGTTCTGGAAATCGAGGAACCGCAAAAATTTAAGGGTCGAGTATGCCGATGTCATCGCCCGGCAGGCAAGACTGATTGATGCGGTCGCACCTGTCATGGGAACAGCGCGGACTGCCAGTTCCGGATCCCGCACCATGCTCGGGGCGTTCGTCAGCGGGACCACCTCCGCCTTTCAGGAAGCTTCAGGGACGGCAATACAGGAGGGAAGGTTCTTTTCCCAGGAGGAATCGGATGGCGGCCGGCCTGTCTGCGCGATTGGCGCCGATGTGGCTGAGACACTCTTTCCGAACACAGATCCGATCGACCAGACGGTCAAGGTGGGAGGCTATCCCTACCGCATTCTTGCCGTATTTGAAAAACAGGGGGGATTGTTCGGCGCTTTCACATCGGATTACAGGATTTTTATTCCGATAAAATCGTTTATGAACGTCTTCGGCACGAGACGGGATGTGACTCTCAATGTCAGGGTTTCGCAAAATGCCGATATCGATGACGCCAAGGAGGAACTCCGCGGGATCATGCGGAAAGTCCGTTCCCTGGCCCCCGGACAGGAGGATGACTTCAACATCAACGAGCAGGAAGTGCTCCTGCGCCTGTTTCAGAGTATCACCACGGTCATTGCGATGGTGGGATTCATCATCACGGGGTTATCCCTGTTTGTCGGTGGAATAGGCATCATGAACATCATGTATGTCTCCGTTACTGAACGGACCCGGGAGATCGGCATCCGTAAAGCGATCGGCGCTCGGCGCGGAACGATCCTCTTCCAGTTCCTGGCCGAGGCGGCGATCATCTGCCTGTTTGGCGGGATGATCGGTCTTATCGCGGCATATCCCTCGAGTCTGATCCTGAACCAGATTCTCCCCACCGCGATGCCGATATCCGTGGTGTTCGTCTCGCTTGCGGTTTCTGCGCTTACGGGGATTATATCAGGATTTTTACCGGCGTTCAAGGCATCAAAACTTGATCCGGTGGATTCATTACGCTATGAATAATGAAGGACGAATAGGCCATGTCACCCCTGCTTGAAGAAATCGTTCACGAGATCCGGGAAAGCCTGATGATGGCCATGAACGCGCTGAGAGCCAATAAACTCCGGTCGATCTTAACGCTTCTGAGCATGTCCGTGGGGGTCTTTTCCATTATCGCCGTCATGACGGCGATGGGTGTGCTCGTCAACAGTATCGAGAGCGGCCTGAGTCAGCTGGGTGTCAACACTTTTCAGGTTCAGAGGATGTCGGAGTTCGGTTCAAACGACCCCCGGGAGAGGATGAAGCAGCGGAACAGGAAGCACATTAAATACGAACAGGGATTGGCGGTGAAGGAGAAGGCCTCGCTGGCGAAATGCGTCGGAATAGAAGCCTGGCAGGGGGGCAAGGTCATTGTTGCCTCCGACGGCAAGAAGACGAACCCCGGTGTCGCCATCGTCGGTGAGGATGTCGAGGGTTTCACGACGAACGACTGGACCATTGGCGACGGGCGTCTGTTCACGCAGGATGAAATGAAATCGTCAAGGCGGGTTGTCATTCTGGGATCAGTCGTCAAGAAGAAATTATTTCCCATAACCGATCCGCTCGGGCAGAAGGTCCGCGTTGACAACGAACAGTACGAGGTCGTCGGTGTCATCGCCGAAAAAGGCGGCATGCTCGGCGGAAATCAGGATAACTTTGTTGCCATCCCGATCACCACGCTGTTCGAAAAATACGGCAAGGAACTTGACACGCACATCATGGTCCAGGCGGTCTCGAGGGAGGCATATGAGGATTGCATCGAACAGGTCCGTGGCATCCTGAGGACCGTAAGGCAGGTTGAGCCCGGACGGGATGATGATTTTTATATATTCTCGAATGATTCCCTCATCGAGCAGTTCAACAGCTTCACGAAATATTTCAAGCTCGGTTTGTTCTTCATCAGTGCCATTGCCCTGATTGCCGCCGGCGTGGGGATTATGAACATCATGCTTGTATCGGTGACTGAGCGGACGCGTGAAATCGGCATCCGGAAAGCCATCGGTGCCCGGAAGAAAAATATTCTCACCCAGTTTGTCCTTGAAGCGATTGTCGTGAGTGAGTTGGGCGGGCTCATCGGTATCATCGGCGGTATCATCGGCGGGAATGTTGTCGCGTTGCTCCTGACGGTCCCCCCGGTCATTCCTCTCGACTGGACGCTCCTGGGATTTGCCATCTGCTCGGTTATCGGCATTGTCTTCGGTGTTTATCCTGCGTGGAAGGCCTCAAATCTCGATCCTATCGATTCACTGAGATACGAGTAAATTGCTCCCGGGATTTCCCCTTTTTGAGGCGGAAATCCGGCCATGTGAATATTAATAATTATTCACTTGACAAATTGCCCGGGATACATTAGGTTGAACTGTACATCCCTTCAGAAATCTCCGGTATTTTTCAAAATAAAGGAGAATCCTTATGAAATCTCGATTTGCTTTTACTTCGTCTGTACTCTTCATCCTTACTTCGTTGCTGGTCGTTTCATCGGCCCTTTTTGGGCAGGCGACCTACAGGACGTTCAACCAGGAAGATCTTTCGGGGAGGAAGTCGAAGGCAGGAAAAACGCTCGGAAGCAGCGTCTGTTTTGTCTTCAGGAACGATAGTACGGGGACTGCGGTCACGAGCCTCCATGTCCGTCTGAACAGCTCGATTACGGCAATCCTCGATTCCGGGGGCTTCACGACATTCACGTTCAATCATCGGCGCAAGGAGTTTGTTGCCGTCGGCCGGACGGTCGCAGCTGGTGACTCTGCCAGTCTCTGTTTTAATGTCGATAAGAAGGGCCCCGGATCGAAGGCGACAACCTGGTGGTGGGATACGAACGGGGTTCGTGTCGGGAGCGCTGAGAAAGATCTCGCCGGTTCATCCACGCCGATTCAAATCCAGCCGAACGGCGGATATGTCCGCGAGTACATCTACAAACGCGTGATCAAGCGGCCGAATGGGCTTGTGGTGGGTGATCCCACGGATACGCCGGGGGTCGGATGGATACGGTATAAAACCGATGACCGGAAATATTTCCCCCACACCGACAGCTCCCGTTGTTTCGATTTTATCGTTGACGGCCGGGGGAACATGCACCCCTTTGTCGGTGAACTCAAGAACCCCCACGTGAAAAAGCACAATAATCATCTCCTCGGTGAGGTTCACGCGCTGAAGCTGGCGGTGGTCGCGAACGATTCCGGTGTCACGCAGCCTGATACAGGGACGGCGCTGGGCGATCTTATCTATAATGATCCGGTGAATCTGGGTGATCCCGCAAACGGCATGACGATCCGGAATTTTCTCCATTTTGTCGATTCCGCACTCACCTATTGCGGTCATTTCACCGCGGCGGATTACTTTAAATTCGATACATCGGTGAGCCGGATCAACAGGGCGTTTGACGGCCCCTATGTGGCGGTTTCGTTTAAACCACTTGTGCTGGCTGGTACGAATCCTCTTCCGCCGTTCCTCCATCCGAATCCTGCGGCGACACCCCTTCTGGCGCGCCGCATGAATATATCAAGCCTTGACGAGGAACCTTCGGCGATCGAGCTCTACCAGAATTATCCGAATCCGTTCAATCCGACGACCACGATCGAGTTTACGCTGTCCCATGCGAGCATTGTGACGCTGAAAATCTACAATCTTCTGGGGCAGGAGGTTGCGACGGTCTTTGACGGAACGGCGATGGACCAGGGAGAGAAATCGGTCGAGTTTGATGCGAACAGGCTGGCTTCGGGTGTATATTTCTACAGGATTATCGCCCGGAATCTGGATGGCGGATCCCAGATTTCCCAGGAAGCAGTGAAGCGGATGGTTGTCATCAAATAAAAATGCTGCGTTACTCTCTTCGCAATGAAAAGCCCCGGCCGCGGCCGGGGCTTTCTGTTACGCCTTCATGCGCATCCCCTGTTCCTCATAGCTGAAGATCCACCCTGCGAGTTTCCCCGGATCGATTTCCCTGAAGTTGCGCCAGTACATCGGGGTATTCAGCTGTCGCGAGCTGGTGTCGCCCTCGGGAATGGTATCAATCATCCGTTTGATTTCGGCGAACCGTATCTTCCATTGTTTCATATTGCTCACCCGCAGGTCCACCCATCCGTCATGCGCCCATTGGTCAATTTTTTTCCTGTTGAGAGGTACTTCATTTTCCCCCTGGGATGGCGGGATTTTTATCTCCGTCGCACGCAGGAGGGATACACCGTCGGGCAGAAGGATCGGGATACCGATGGAGATGATATTGGAGCGGAGTACGGGGTCGGAGGTGATTTTTTTCGCAAGTCGTCTTGAGAGATCCGATGCGGGTGTGTTCAGGGCTGTCTCCATCCGCCGGAAACAGAGTTTCAGGAGGTATGCTTCGTACAGGAGTTTCGACAGGCGGGGGGGGCCGAGCATCTCAAATGCGACGCTGTCGACGCCATGCCTCCGTTCCAGAGCCTGGATACGTTCCTTGGCGCTCTGAAAGAGGTAGCCGGCGCGATACGTGGGAGAGAGGCTCGCATTGTCAAGGGCATTGATGATATCGTGGCCCGTATTACCACCCTTGATTTCGTAGACCACGTTTTCTGCTATCTCTTCGGGGGTGACAAATTCCATCTGACCAGGGGTGGCGATCGCCTCGAATTCCCCGCGTGAGAAAAGGCCGTTTTCGCCGGTGTCGATGAAGACGGATTTCAGTGTTTGGCCGGTGGCCCTTCCGGTTCCTGGGGAGGAGAGTGTCAGTGACTTATGTAACTTCACGGCCTTTGCCGGTGGGAGGTCGAACAGTTGTATCGGTTTGCCGCGCTTTTTGATTTCACCGAATCCGACCCGTTTCCATGCGATCGCGGCTGTCGGTTTAATTTCCTTTGTAATCGGCGCGTCGGGTGTTCTTCCCATCAGGAACAGCAGCAGCGTATGTGCGCCGGCAACCGCCGACTTGCTCAGTAAGACGCTTGAGGGGCGCTCTTCACTGTGCGTATAGGGAATATTCAGTCCCATGCCGCCTGTGCCGCTGGTACCGATTTTGACATACATCGTCGTGCCGGTGGCATGCATTGACCGGTACAAGAGCTGAACGTGCCGTATCAGCTGTGGGACATAGAGTGTGCAGAGGAGCCGTTCGGTAGCCTCCACAAGCGGGGGCTGGACGCTGCCGGACTTTGAACGCCGGATCTGATGAAGCACGGTCCGGGCGCTGTGAAAAATGTCCTGATACGCGATTGCGGTGGCAGAATTTATGCAGTCGATAATGACATCGGGTCTGAATGTTGCGATCAACTGGTAAATTGCTGAACGCTTGAGAACCGACTCTGCGAGTTCGTCGAGGATGTCGTCGATGAGCAGGTCCCTGAACGGAGGGGAATTGATGATTTCTTCTCTTTTCATGTCCTTGAGGGAATTGCGGACAAAAATATTCCCCCACCATGGGAGGAAGAATCCTTTCCCGGCCTTGGGAAACTCTTTTCTGAGTGTCGAAACCGCCTCCTCCGCCTCGGTTCGAAGGAGACCGGTTACCATGATTTGTTCCGGTTGTTCCTCAACGAGTCTTCTGCAGATTGCGGTGCCCACCAGACCACTTCCCCCGAGGACGAGGACCGAGCGACCTTTCATATTCATAAATCACCTGATACTGTCGGCTGAATAGTATTGATTATGGATTTCCATGAGAACAAAAAGCGGTACGCAGGGAAAGAACCTTTCCCTGCGTGATGATGATGAGAACAGATGTACCCTTCGCGAACTCTCCGGTCGAGATGCCGGATCAGATTATTCGTTCAACGACCACGGCCGTGCCGTATGCAAGAACTTCCGCGACCCCCGCAGAGATCTCGTTTGCATCGTATCTCATGCAGATAATGGCGTTCGCGCCGAGCTGCTGTGCATGCTGGAGCATGATCTCATATGCGTCCTGGCGTGCTTTTTCGCAGAGTTCCTGATAGAGTGAAATATTGCCGCCGAACAGGATCTGAAAACCGGCGCCGATATTCCCCAGCAGGGAACGGGAGCGGACGATAATCCCCCGCACCAGGCCGAGCTGGCGGACGATGCGGTATCCTTCGAGCGATGTTGACGTCGTTACAAGTGCGTGATCGATCATAGAGGCTATTTCAGCTTTAGGGAGTTTACGGATTGCTCGAATGTCTTAAAGTAGATATCCTTCTGCGGTTCGAACCAGTTGACCGTCACGCGGATGACCTTATCGTTCTTTACGACAAAATACGCCCTGCTGTTGATGTTCGTCATCGGGGTATAATCGACCCAATAGGACTTACTTCCGTCAAGAGTCGTTGTCCCGGTCGACTTCGCACGATATCTTCCCTTGTTCTGATCCCAGACCTTGTCGACGGTCAATCCCTTTGCGCCGAAGACGTCAATGTGGATGCTGCAATCACGCCGGTCGGCACGGATTTCCATCGCGAAATCGTTGTTCCCTTTCTTGACGTCGACGAACTCCATATTGTCCGGGTACTTAAAGCTGAAGTAGTTCGAATTGTACACGCTGAGATTCTGTGCGGGATTCCAAACATCCGGCTTTTTGGCGACGACGACAGGCGGTTCAAACGATTTCAGCATCGCTTCATTCACATTTGCGTGGGCGTCGAACTGTGCACCGTACCCCTCAAATTCGATTTGGTAGATTGCGGTGTCGCCCTTGACAAAGACCTGACTGCCGAAAATGCTTGTTTTCGTCGTTGCCTGAATCCGGTATTGAAGCATGACGGCGGGTTTTCCGGCAACGGTGATCTGTTGATCCGGCTGAAGATCCGCGTTCTGTTGTTTCAGATCATCCTTGATGGATTGGATGATTGCGGCCGGATCCTTGCCCGCGTAGGGCACCACCTCGACGGTGACCTGTTCTCCTTCAATACCCGTCCGTGGATCGAGGAACTTGTCCAAAACCTCCTGGGATTTGGCGAAGACTGCCTTGCCCGTTGTCCCGAGATTCTTCCAATCTTTCGGGTAGCTGATTTTAAATCCGTACCCGGGGTCTGTATACTGATTCATCTCCCCCACAGGAATCATCTCGACTTTTTGTTCGCCGCACCCGGCGAGCACGAGGGTGATGAGAACCAGGAACAACATGAAGTGTTTCATCGGAATGTACTCCATCTATTGTGAATGGAAAAATTATGAATGGGGAATGACCGTATCATACCAGAATTTTTTTGACCGCGTCCCGAGTTCGTCGATATGAAGATGTTTGACCTCCATATATTCATGAAGTCCTTCCAGCCCGAACTCGCGGCCGACACCGCTCTGCTTGTATCCTCCGAACGGGGCCTTCTCGGATATCAGGTGCCACTCGTTGATCCAGACTGTCCCCGCCCGTAATTGCCCGGCGACATGGAGGGCTTTATCCTTGTCGCGTGACCAGACACCGCCTCCGAGTCCGTAGATCGAGTCATTGGCCATTGCGACGGCCTCATCGGTTGTTGAATACTGAATCACTGATAGAACGGGCCCGAAAATTTCCTCCTGCGCGATGGTCATCGAGTTGGCGACATTCGTGAAAATTGTGGGTTCGATGAAAAACCCGTTCGCCGTCTCGGCATTTTTCGCCTCGGAGCCGCCGAAGGCCAGTGTCGCACCCTCGCCGATCCCCGTCCGGATATATCCCAGAATTTTATCCCGCTGGCCGGCTGAGATGACCGGACCGATATCCGTGTCGTTTTTTTTCGGGTCGCCGATGCGCATTTTTTTCACCTTCCCGGTCATCCGCCCGACAAATTCATCGTGGAGTTTCCGGGGGAGAAAAAGCCGTGTTCCGGCCTCGCAGCACTGGCCCTGGTGGTAAAAAATTCCGTAGAGCGCCCCGTCAACGGCGAGGTCCAGATCCGCGTCTTCGAGAACAATGTTCGCTGATTTCCCGCCGCACTCGAGCGTGCATTTTTTCAGTGACGCCGCCGCAAGCGACATGATCCGCCGGCCGGTCGCGGTGGAACCCGTGAAGGAGACCTTGTCAACCCCGGGATGCTGAATGAGCGGTTCACCCGCTTCAGGTCCAAAACCCGTTAGGATGTTGAGTACGCCGGGGGGAAGGCCGGCATCATGAAAGATCGTTGCGAGCTCCATTGTCGTGACCGGGGCGAGTTCCGACGGTTTCAGCACGACAGTATTTCCGGCAGCAAGCGCCGGTCCCGCTTTCCAGACGGCCATCTTGAGTGGAAAGTTCCAGGGGGTGACGGCCGCAACGACACCCACCGGCTCGCGGATGAGCAAATTCTGACTGAAACCCGGCCTGGAGAGGCCGTCGACGGGCTGCGAAGTCTCGGAGGTTGCAAGCTTTGAGAAGTAATTCATCGCCCGAGCGCTGAGGTAGACGTCCTCCTTGACCTTCCGGATGGTCCCGCCGGAATCATCCACCTCCAGGTGTTCCAGGAGCTCCTTCTTTTCATTGATTTTATCCGAGACCGTCTTGAGTATGGCGCTTCGTTCCTCGTTCTTCATGCGCGGCCAGGGGCCCTGATCGAATGCCGTACGGGCGGCGCGGACGGCCCGATCGACATCGCCGCCGTCAGCCCGTGCAAGGCGCGCAACGACTGATCGGTCGAACGGATTGACCGACTCGAATGTTCGGCCGGATGCTGATTCACTGAACGCGCCCCCGATATAGAGACCGTATTCCCGCATCCGGTTTACTGAGCTCCCAGTCTTCCGTTGATGGAAAGAAGAAGAATCATGATCATGAGCAGTCCCAGGACGAGATAAAATACATTTATTTGTCTGTCGTACGACTGTATGGTTTCAAGGGCGTTGGCCGGAGTTTTCCCCGAAGCGAGCTCCCCGATGAGGGCACCGCGTTTCCGTGACTTTACAGCGAACACGATTCCGCCGATCACCGCAAGGACGAACAGGGAGAGCTTGTACGCGAGCCAATGGGGGGGATCGGTGAATGTATACCCCAGCATGTGCATGTTGCCGATCCCGGTGATCAGCATCAGGGCCAGTGCGATGGGACTCAAAATTCCGATCGGTTTCAGGGCGCGGAGGATGGTTGACTTCGCCTGAATCTCCCGGGCCTTTTTATATCGTGCGTTAAGAATGTATCCGGCAACCGAGGTCGTCAGGAGCAGCCCGAAACCGATAAAATGAAAGAACAGGATAATAACACGTTCCACTCTGGAACCCCTCATAATGTTGTTAAGTTGTTGTTGCGGCATGGGTTAACATCCATCCTGCCGTCTGGTGAGCGTGGTTCAAGATACAAAAAGTTTTCATGAGTCTCAACCACGGCAGGCGTTTTCCGGCCCGGTTTTCGGCTCATCAGATATTCAATCCCGCGTTCTTTCTGGGATGGGATGTCACATGATCATCGTGGATGTTTCGCCAGTGGGAAATCTGCCCCGTTTGCAGGGGTAGGCAGGACATCAGACGAAACTCTCCGGTTTTCGGTGTTTGATAATACTGCCCATAATTCCTATATTGAGAAAATTTTTATGACCGTTTCCACGCACCAGACAAAACCGATAGGTGTATTCGATTCGGGAATTGGCGGATTGACTGTCGTTCGTGCGATCATGCATCACCTTCCCTCCGAGAACATCGTGTATTTCGGGGACACGGCACGCGTCCCGTATGGGCCGAAATCGCCCCAGGTGGTGAAAGAATACGCGGCCCAGGATACCCAGTTTCTCGTCCGTCATGATGTCAAAATGATTGTTGTGGCCTGCAATACCGTCTCATCGGTTGCGCTGGAAATCGTCCAAAAGCATTCGAAAGTTCCCGTTGTGGGGGTTATCGTACCAGGGGCGAGGGCGGCTGTCGCGGCGTCGGTAAAGAAGAGGATCGGCGTCATCGGAACGGTCGGAACCATTGCTTCCAACGCCTATACCAATGCGATAAGACAGTTCGACGCTGAGGCGTCGGTATTCGGCCAGGCATGTCCGCTTTTTGTTCCGCTGGCCGAAGAGGGGTGGATCGAGCACAAGGCGACGGAAATGATCGCACGGGAGTACCTCTTTCCGCTCAAGCTGCAGAAAATCGATACGCTCGTCCTTGGATGCACGCATTATCCTATCCTCCGGCCGGTCATCGGGAAGGTCTTTGAGAACGCCATCTCACTGATTGATTCCGGCGAGGCGACCGTCGTTGAAATTGACCGTGTCCTTGAAGAGCAGGGTCTTAAAAATCCAAGCCGTCAAAAACCCAACGTTCAGTTTTTTGTCAGTGACATCCCGTTGAAATTCAGTGAAGTGGGTGAACGCTTCCTCGGTCATAAGCTCGGGAGGATCCGTCGTG
Organism: Bacteroidota bacterium; assembly: GCA_033854175.1. GTDB lineage: Bacteria > Bacteroidota > Ignavibacteria > UBA10030 > SZUA-254 > DATKPE01. Next base: position 78,470 of record JAWOKN010000021.1, read on the forward strand.
CGGAAGGATTCTGAACTAATTCACAATCGATCAGATTCATAGAAGAGGGGATGACGATGCCGTTACTATCAGAAAGAGAAATCGGAACCAAGCTCCGGCAGCTGCCGGGATGGATCCGGGCAGGGAATGATATCCGGAAAACCTTTGAATTCCCGGATTTTGCAAGGGCGATCGGTTGGGTGAATACCGTCGCTCTTTTTGCGGAAAAAGCCAATCATCACCCTGACATCGATATCAGGTGGAACAAGGTGACCCTTTCGCTTTCAACGCACAGCGAAGGGGGGCTCACGGAGAAGGATTTTTCTCTTGCGGAGGAGATCGAATCTCTATGATTTTCGGGTCATACCGGGGGTGGCGCGCATGAAGATGAGTCGGGATGAAATTCTGGCCCTGTTCCGGTCAACGGAGGCATTGCTCGAGGGGCATTTTCAGCTCACATCGGGTCTCCACAGCCCCAATTATTTCCAGTGCGCGAAAGTCCTCCAGTATCCCGCGAATGCGGAGAAGCTCTGCGGGGAAATCGCCGGACATTTCCGGGATCAGGCGGTTGATGTCGTCATCGCCCCTGCGCTGGGGGGAATCGTCGTCGGGCAGGAGGTCGGGAGGCAACTGAACGCCCGGACGCTCTTCGCCGAAAGAAAAGAGCGGGTGCTTCAACTCCGCCGCGGTTTTGCAATAAAACATCAGGAGCGGGTCCTCGTCTGTGAAGATGTCATTACGACGGGCGGATCGGTGAAGGAAGTGATCGATATCGTCGGGGACCACGGGGGTACGGTTGTGGGGATCGGGGCGATCGTCGACAGAAGCGGCGGAACTTCGGGTCTGCCCGGATTGTTCGCCACAGTCACCCTGGATGTTGTCACCTACAGGCCGTCCGCCTGCCCGTTATGTCAAAAAGGGGTTCCCGTTGATAAACCCGGAAGCCGGCCCGAACTGAAACAGTAACCCACCCCTTACGTTTGAAATGCTTCGCGACCGGTTCATACGTCACTCAATCATGCTACCGTTGATTCTTCCCTCCTGTGGTGAGCCACTGAAGGCTTTCACAGGGGTTGCAGCATTCCCGGTGCACGACTCCACTGAAATGATACCATGAAACTCAGGATTTTAAAACGGCAAAGGCTCTATGAAGGGAGGGTGTTCAGTGTGGTGGTTGATGAGGTGGAATATCCCTCGGGCAATCACTCGATCCGTGAAGTCGCCGAACACACTGGTGGTGCGGTAATCCTTGCCGTCGATGATCAGGAGAACGTACTTCTCATCAACCAGCATCGCTACCCGATTGACAGCTACATCTGGGAATTACCCGCAGGAAAGCGCAACAGGGGGGAGGATCCGCTGGATTGCGCGAAAAGAGAGCTGGCCGAAGAAACGGGATATGATGCCGCGCAGTGGAAGAAGCTTACGGCGATTTACACCACCCCGGGATTCTGCAGCGAAGTGCTCCATATCTTCCTTGCCACAGGATTATCTCCTCGACCTGAGGGCCGGATGCTCGAGGAGGGAGAACTGACGATGACCATGAAGAAGATACCATTCGGTGAGGCGCTATCGATGATCGACCGAGGTGATATCGTCGATGGGAAATCGATCTGTGGAATTCTTATCGGGGAACGGGAATTGAAGAGGAGATGAGGGCATGATCGAAGATTATTCAACGTATAGCCGGGATGCATCCCACCGGAATTATCGTCTGGACATCAAAAAGTGCATCGTGCAGACCTGTGACGGAGAACTCGCCGAATTGTCGTACTACGAGCGGAACAACTGGGCGACATTTGAGCTCCAATGCAACACCTGCGGGAAGAAGTTCATCGTGAAGGTCGAAACCTGAATCCTCAACCATGAGAACGCAGAAATGAATCCGATTGAAATAATACGGAAAAAGCGCCAGGGGGGCAAAATTTCAAAGGAAGAGCTCCGGTTTTTATTTGACGGCTATCTGAGGGGGTCGATCCCTGAATATCAGATGGCGGCGTTTCTCATGGCTGTCTATTTTCAGAAGATGGATTTCGAGGAAACAAACCACCTGACCGAGATTATGCTTCATTCGGGGAAGGTTGTCGATCTTTCCTCGATCCCGGGAATCAAGGTCGATAAGCATTCGACGGGGGGTGTGGGGGATAAGGTTTCTCTGATCCTCGCCCCGATGGTTGCTGCCTGCGGTGTGCCGGTCCCGATGATCTCCGGCCGCGGACTGGGGCATACGGGCGGGACGCTCGATAAACTGGAATCCATACCCGGATTTAACACCCGGTTGACGCTCGAGGAATATACCGCGGTCATCCGGGATATCGGTGTCGTGATGATCGGTCAGACCTCGGAAATAGCACCCGCGGACAAACGCCTCTACGCGCTGCGCGATGTGACGGGGACGGTTGAGAGCATACCGCTCATCTCCGGGAGTATCATGAGCAAGAAACTGGCCGAGGGAATCGATGCGCTTGTGCTTGATATAAAAACCGGCCGGGGTGCGTTCATGCAGACAGAACGGGATGCCGAGCAGCTTGCACGGACCTTGATCGCCGTCGGGGTACGCTCCGGTAAAAAAACGATCGGCCTTATTACCGATATGAACCAGCCGCTCGGTTATGCGATCGGGAATTGGCTGGAAGTGCGGGAGTGCATCGATTGCCTCCGGGGCGCAGATGTCCCCGACCTCATGGAAGTCACCTATGCACTGGGCGGGCTGATGGTGTACACCGGCGGTAAAGCGTCGTCCATCGGTGAGGGAATACGGCTCTCCAGGCAGGCGGTGAAAGACGGGCTTGCATGGAAAAAGTTCTGTGATCTGGTCCGCCGTCAGGGCGGAATGGTTGACATGGTTGAGCATCCGGAGCGCTACCCGTCGAGCAGGTATGTCGGTGAGGTCAGATCTCCGACGTCGGGTTATGTTTCCTCGATCGACTCTCTCGAGCTCGGATTTACGGGCATCGCCCTCGGCGCCGGCCGGATGAAGGTCGACGAGGAGATTGAACCGAAGGCGGGCATCGTGCTGAAAAAGAAAATCGGCGATAAAGTCAGGTCCGGTGAGGTCCTCGCGGTATTCTATACCGACAGGGAGAATGTGATACATCAGGTCGCACCCCGCATTGAAAGCTCCTATGTCATCCGGAAAAACCGTGTCGTTCCACCAAGGATGATTCATTCGATGGTCGACGCCAGGGGCCGGCACGGCTGGCGGGTAAAGGGGAAATAGGGGGAGCTCAATCGGGAGGTTTTTTTGAAAGCCCACAATTTTTTTTTATTTTCAAGTGGAGCTGTATTGTTCTTTTTCAATAATTATCATGGAGTTGGTAATGCCTGTTCTTACGCTTGTCAACGAAGGGAAAACGCTTGATGTCCCCGAGGGAGCGAACCTGCGGAAATCACTTTTAAAAAACGGAATTTCACCCTATATCGGGAAGGATAAGATCCTGAATTGCCTGGGAAACGGTTTGTGCGGAACCTGCCGCGTCGAAATTGTCGACGGCAAAAACGCCCCGGCCATGTCAGCCCTTGAAGAGTCGTCACTTACGGGGCTTGTCCCGTTTTATGCGAGACAAATCCCGAAGAATGTGCGGCTTGCCTGCCGTATCAGTGTCATGAAGGATATGGCGATCAAGACCTATCCCCCGGTTTCGATTGACTGGAGGGTGACGAAGGAACGGCTGATGATGACGGGGATCTGGTTGCTGTTCGGAGGTACGTTCCTGGCGGTCATGGTCCGCCTTCTTGTGGAAATAGCCACCGGACGATAGGGTGGCAGGCCAAACGGCATCTTGTTACGGTATTTTGAGCGTTGAGATCATTTCGTCGTGGACGAGGCCGTTCGACGCGAGGATTTCCTTCCCGTAGATTGAAAATTTTTCACCGCTGAATGTTGAGACGGTTCCCCCGGCCTCGGCAACCAGAAGTATGCCTGCCGCCATGTCCCATGGATGGAGGTCGACCTCCCAGAATCCCTCATACCGGCCTGCTGCGACATACGCGAGATCAATGGCTGCGGAACCCATTCGCCGCACCGCCTGGGAGTTCATCAGAAAGCTGACGAAACGTTCAATGGCATGGTTGGGGTTCTCCGTGATGTTGTACGGAAACCCGGTGACGAGGAGGCTGTTTTTGAGATGTGAAAGGCGTGAGACACGGATTTGTTTCCCGTTCAGAAATGCCCCCTGACCTTTTTCAGCCGTAAAGAGTTCATTGAAATTGGGATCATAGATGACGCCGAGGACAATTTCATCCCTGACCTCAAGTGCGATCGAGACGCAGAAGACGGGGAATCCGTGTGTAAAGTTTGTTGTCCCGTCGAGGGGGTCGATGATCCACCTGAACTCGGAAGATTTTCCCTTTTGCCTGCCGCTTTCCTCGGCCAGGACCTCGTGATGCGGAAAATGCCGTTTCAGGATGGAAATGATCTGCTCTTCGGATTTTTTGTCGATCTCGGTGACGAGGTTCTTCGACTCCCCCTGTTTGAGCTGGATTTCACGGGCTTTCCCCGCGTGTTGTTTCAGGAGTTTTCCCGCCGTCAGAGCTGCTTCGATTGCGATGTTGAGCATGGTATGCCGTGCGTGGTGGTGAAATGGTCTAATGATCTGTTCCCTGGTTCCCCGCCGGGGAGGATTCAGGCTGTAAGGCAATTTTCCTGCCGATGAGTTTTTTCAGCTGTTCGAGATTTTTCTGGTTTATGCGGAACCGGACCCTTATGGTATCCTGATCGTACCCGGTCTCGAGTATTTCGGCAAATTCATGAAGTTTCGCGATCGTGCCGTATTCGGATTGCTTGATCGTTATGACATGCTCGTCCACGTTCTGTTCAATCAAGCGGAGGAGTTCCTTCTTGAGACTCCCGATGTTGATGCCGCGTTCGGCGGATATGCAGACTGCAGGCGGAAATGTTTTTTGAACCTCGCTCATCACACTCCGGTCTTCGAGTCTGTCGATTTTATTGAAAACATAGATCACGGGTTTTCCGAGAACACCCAGAGCATCGAGGGTTTCGTTGACGATGGCAATCTGCTCGTCGAAGTGTGGATGGCAGATGTCGACGACGTGGAGCAGGATGTCCGCCTCGGTCACTTCGGCAAGAGTGCTCCGGAATGACGCGATGAGATGGGGAGGAAGTTTCCGGATAAATCCGACCGTGTCGGAGATGAGAACCTTTTTTGAGGGGGAAATTTTCACCATGCGGACGGTCGTATCGAGGGTTGCAAAGAGCCGGTCCTCAACGAGGACGTCTGCGCCCGAAAAATGCCTCAGGAGAGTCGATTTCCCCGCGTTGGTGTAGCCCACCATCGCCACACGGAGCATCTCTTTTCTCCGTTTCCGCTGCACCTCCCGTTCATTGCTGATGCGTTCCAGTTTCTCCCGAAGATGCCGTATGCGGGATCTGATCGCGCGGCGGTCGGTTTCGATTTGGGTCTCTCCGGGTCCTTTTGTTCCGACGCCGCCATATTGTTTCGAGAGGTGGGTCCACTGCCGAGTGAGCCGCGGCAGGAGGTATTGCAGCTGGGCCAGTTCGACCTGTGTCATGGCTTCTTTTGTCTTTGCCCGGGAGGCAAATATATCAAGGATCAGGCCGGTCCGGTCGATGATCTTGCATGGAATGACCTTCTCGAGGTTCCTGACCTGCACGGGCGAGAGATCATCGTCAAAGATGACTGTCGAGATACGTTCAAGCTGGGCGAGCCGTCCGACTTCGTCCGCCTTCCCGCTGCCGATGAATGTAGCCGGATCGATCTGATCGCGCTCCTGGATTATTGTATGCCGCACCTCCACGCCGGCCGTGTCGGCAAGGAGAACCAGCTCGTCAAGGTGTTCATTCATCGTCGCACGGCGTGTTCTCCCCGTCATGACGCCGATCGCGATAGCCTGTTCCTGGATTTTTGTTTCAATCAGTTTCATCCGGTGGGGGTCCTTAAACGGTTTCCTGCATCGCTTTACGGCTGTCCCGCGCCACCAGCATCTCCGTTACGGCAAGCAGGATTGCGAGGATGACGCAGTAGCGCCAGAGTTCCACGCCAAACCGTGATTGAAGGACGGCCGTCTGAATCTGCCCGCCCCCGGTGGAAACGAACACCAGGGAGGAGGGTGGTACACCGTAGTGTTGGAAAAATTTTTCGGTTTCATCCCTTGGCATTAACCGTGGATCGGATTCCTTCGGGTCGGTATTGACGGCGAACGAACCGATGACCGCAGGCCCGTTTTTGATCAGGTAAAATCCCTGTTGGCTGAATTTTCTCGCAGTAAGCGTGACCTCGGGATGGATCGGATTGCCGTTGATATTCTGCGAAGCCTCAACGATTTCTTCGGTCCCGTCGGGATCGACGATGGTCGCCTGCGCGGTGACGGGGGTGGTTCTGGACTGCGGCAGTGTGACCGAGTGTTCATCGCCGCAGATGTAGGAGGGAACGGATTCCCCCCTGCTTGCCGTGTAGAGGATTGAACGGAAAAGAAGGGGGGCAAAAATTCCCTTCACGGGGAAATCCGACCACGATAGGACTGGCGCGACGGAATAGAAAAGGATTTTGCCGCTCCCCAGCGGATACTCCGACAGAAAAGGCGATCCGTTGTTGAGTGAGATGACTGTACGCTCCGTGCGGGTGATTCCATGCCGGACGGTCCTGATAATTTTCGGCGATTCGATAGGATGCGCCTGCTGGGTCGTGCGGGATTGTTCGGTCTCAAACATGTGCGAGAACAGCGGATGGTCGGTATCGACCCGTTGAAACAGAATACTGCTCCCCGGATCAGTTGCCACGGTCGCTTCGACGGCCGGAACACCGAGGCCCGCCAGAAGTGCTGAGCCGGCAGACCCCGTGCCGAGTGTCGAAGGCGGGAAGATGATCAACCCTCCCCCTCCGCGGACGAAATCCGCCAGTCGTTCCGCCTCAAAGCGTTCGATGGTGGTGAGATCCTGACAGATCACGACATCGAGGTTTTTCAGGTCAAGCCGGGGAAGTTGCTGGACCGGGAGGTATTGGACAGTGAATAACGACCGCCCGGTTTCGTTCCCGCTCGCCGCGATCACGGAGCGTAGAAATTGATTGTCACCCGGTAACGAGGAAATCACGGCAACATTGATATTCTCCGGGATGGAGATTGTAAAATACCGCCGGTTGTCCGGTTCGAGAAGATCGTTTTCGATTTCCACGTATCCCTGTACGAAGCCTGCATGTTTTGGTGTTGCTTCAATCTCCAGACTCGCCGAACCCCACGCTTCCGCCGAGAAGTTCCGCTGGGCTGCATGAACGCCGTCCAGATAGACGCTGATCACGGAATTCGTGACCGGGGCATCGCTGAAGTTCCTGATCGTGGTCGCGAGGGTGATCGGTTTACCCATTTCAAATATTGACGTGGTCACTGCAAGGGAATCGACGGCCATATTCGGAACAGGTTTCGATCCGATCGGAAGGACAAAGACACTAATCCGCTCGCCAAAAAGCCGCAGCGCACTGTCGGCCCTGGTTTCGGTCCCGAACTGCGTCGACTGCATGTCGGTAATGACGTAGATTTCCTTGTTGGCGTTATGGGACTGGTCCAGGAGTTTTGCCGAGAGGCGGATTGCATCGCCGAACGATCTATGGACGGGAGAGATCTGCGTCTGGTTGACAAAATTCCGGAGGAGCGAAAAATCGTGTGTCGGGGGATCGACCGTCGCTCTGGGGATGTCGGAAAGCCTGAGGAGCGACGCATCATCGCCGTCCTTGAGAAGATCGATGACTCTCAGTGCCGCGGCTTTTGCCTGTTTGAGCCGCTCGCCATGTTCATCGCTTGCCGCCATCGTATAGGAATCGTCGAGAATGATGATCACGGTCGAGTTTGCATGTGAGCCGATTGAACCGAGGATCGTTCCGCGGATTGCGGGCCGCGCGAAGGCGAGGATGATACAGATCACCAGCAGCGTCCGTATGATGAGGAGGAGAAGCTGGCGCAGCTTGAGCCGGCGGATTTTTGTCTGCTGGAGTTCTTTTAAGAATGCGAGGCTGCTGAAATCAATTGTCTGGAGCTTGCGAAGATTAAGGAGATGGAGTAGCAGCGGAATTCCCGCAGCGACAAGTCCGAGGAGGACAAGGGGGTTGAGAAACGTCATCTTTTGATGGGGAATTCCGTAAGGTTGAGAAACATGTTTCTGGCATAATTACTGCAAATTTTGTGAAAAATGCAAAAATCGCCGACCTTCCGGCTCATCCCAATAGGAGCCGGTTTCGGGGGGGGAAGTGTTCCCAGCCGAAATAAAATCCACCTTCGTGACAACCGAAAGTGGAAGATCTGACAAAATGCATCTCCTCCCGTTGTCAAAATAACGTGGATTCACAGGGTCGGTGTCGTGTCGTTCGCGGATCGACGAGTGATCAATTTTTGACGCTTGATTCAGATGGGACTTTTTTGTACTATCAACCACACAGCAGATCGGGCTGATATCGTGCAAGCGGTACGAGCCGATTCCTGCGTGCATGGAGGTTGAGGTGAGCCCCGGGGGTACAGGGTATCAGTTGTATACCTGGCATACGATATCATGACTGCAGCACATTTTTACATACCAACCATCTGCATTCAATTTCTTCAGTCTTTTCTCACCAATAACTTCAGGGATAAAGGAGGAATCAATGACACATAGAATGTTTACATTGTCTGCGGCCATGTTGATGTTTTTCGGCGTTCAGGGGCTTCTAGCCGATCAGTGCGTCGAATGCCATAAAAAGGTATCTCCCGGTATTGTCGCGGATTGGGAGGCCAGCAAACACAACAAGTCAGGTGTCGATTGCGCCGCCTGCCACGGAGACCAGCACACCAAGGCAGCCGATATCGACAACGTGAAGATTCCCACACCCGAAACCTGCGGCCAATGTCATGAAGAGCGGGTCAAACAGTTCAAGGAGGGAAAACATGCAATGGCGTGGGCCGCCATGAATGCCATGCCGACAGCGCATTGGCAGCCGATGGCGATGATGGAAGGGATGAAGGGATGCGGTGGCTGCCATAAGATCGGGCTCAAGACGGATGCAGACATCAAAGAGTTGAAAAAAGAGGGTAACGGTTTCGGGCTGGCATCCTGCGATGCATGCCATACACGCCATACCTTCTCGGTCGCCGAAGCAAGGCAACCGGAGGCCTGCGAGACGTGTCACATGGGATTCGATCATCCGCAGTGGGAAATGTATTCCGCTTCGAAACACGGCGTCCGTGTGGCGATGAAACAGGATAATATTTTACCCAAAAGTACCTCCGCCCCGACGTGTCAAACCTGCCATATGCAGGAGGGGAACCACGCTGTGAAAACCGCCTGGGGATTCCTGGCCGTGCGTCTGCCGTTGCCGGAGGATAAAGAGTGGGCAGATGACCGTACGACAATCCTTCAGGGCCTGGGTGTCCTTGATCCTGGGGGAAAACCGACTGCCAGGCTCGATGTGGTCAAAGCGGCTGATGTAGCCCGTTTGACGCAGGACGACTGGCAAGTTCAGCGCGATAAGATGATCAAAACATGCAATCAGTGTCATTCAGGAAGCTTTGCGGAACAGCAGCTTCGGGCGGGCGATGATATGATCAAATCCGCCGACCATCTCATGGCCGAAGCGATACGCATCGTTGCTGGTTTGTACAAGGATGGGGTTCTGGCGAAGTCCAAGGAATATGCGTCCGCGTTTCCCGATCTGCTGACCTTTCATGATGCTCCCACCCGGATCGAACAGACATTGTTTGTGATGTATCTTGAACACCGAATGCGGTGTTTCCAGGGGACATTCCATTCGAGTCCGGATTATGCGATGTGGTATGGATGGAGCGAAATGCAGCGGGATCTGACGGAGATAAGGGCAATGGCCGCTGATCTGCGCGAGAAGACGCGCGGATCCGTGAAATGATGAAGATATAAATAATCTTGGTGCAGGTGGCCGGAGGGTGATGGATGATGAACCATATCGTACGATGTGTTGTCGTGCTGGCGTGTTCTGTCGGGTCGTTGACAGCCCAGGTGCCTCCGTACAGGTGGGCGAAAAGTGCGGGTGGTAACGATTTCGATTATGCCTGGGGGATGAGTGTGGACGGATCTGGGGATGTCTATGTCACGGGTGGCTTTCAAAGCACGGATATCGTTTTCGGTCAGGATACGTTGAAAAACGCACTCGCAGGGGTTGCGGACTTTTTCATCGCAAAATACAATTCTTCGGGCGGGGTTGTATGGGCAAGGGGGGCGGGCGGATCCGATTTCGATTACGGACGCAGCATCGGGCTTGATTCCTCCGGGAATATCTACGTCACGGGATATTTCCGGAGTCCCTTTATCGTCTTTGGTTCGGATACACTGACAAATGCAAACCCTCCGTATGCCGATCTCTTCATCGTAAAATACGACTCCGGCGGCCGCGTTCTGTGGGCAACAAGCGCTGACGGCTCCAGTGATGATTACGGTTATGCGGTGGCTGTCGACAGATCAGGGAACTGTTATGTGACCGGCAGTTTTCGAAGTCTCACACTGAAATTTGGCTCGATTACGCTGATGAAAACGGCATATGCCGATATCTATATTGTTAAGTACGATCCTGACGGAAAGCCCGTTTGGGCGATGTCGGCCGGTGGAGGTTTCGATGATGTTGCTCAGGGAATTGCCGTCGATCCGTCGGGGAACAGTTACGTGACGGGGTATTTCTACAGCCCGGTCATCGCCTTCGGACCGACGGTATTGACGAACAGCGGCAGCGGGGATATGTTTATTGCCAAATATGACACAAGCGGAACTGTTGTTTGGGCGAAGAAAGCCGGCGGCCAGTATGACGATGAGGGATACAGTGTCAGCGCGGATGCCTTTGGAAACATTTACGTGGCGGGCTATTTTTTCAGCCCGAGCATTACATTCGGATCTACAACACTGACCAACACCGGCGCCAGCGACATCTTTCTTGTCAAATACGATCGAATGGGGGATGTCATCTGGGCACGGCGTGCAGGGGGCACATCCGACGATGAAGCGTACGGTGTTTCAGTGGACACCTCGGGCTACAGTTATATCACAGGATACTTCTTCAGTCCGGATATCGCATTTGACACGACTGTCCTGACCAACGCCGGAAGCTATGACATCTTCATTGCAAAGTATGATACAGGCGGAAGGATTGTTTGGGCAAAGGGCACAGGAGGGGCGGATGATGATATCGGGCAGTGTATTGCACTCGACGCCTCGGGAAATGCTTATATTACCGGCGGTTTCATCAGCTCCCCGATTGTGTTTGATGCAGACACACTGTGGAGCGCCGGTGGGTATGATGTTGTTGTCGCTAAAGTCGGTGGCAAGGCGACCTCTGTGTCGCCGGGGGTGGAGGATCTACCGGGGGCATTTTCCCTGCGCCAGAATTATCCCAATCCCTTCAATCCCGCGACCACGATAACGTACCAACTGGCAAACAGAACTCATGTAACTCTGAAAATTTTTGATCTTCTTGGGAGGGAAATCATAACACTCGTGGATGAAATCCAGGAACCGGGATACAAGTCGGTAAGGTGGGACACGGAGAAGGTCCCCAGCGGGATATATTTTTACCGTATTATTGCGGGGAGTTTTACCGAAACGAAGAAGATGACGCTCTTGCGCTGAGGATGGGTATCCTGTACAATTGAATGGGACGACGGTCAAAAAAAAATCATGAACCAATGGGTTCAGTCCCCGACTGTTATCAGATCCATCTTCCAGAGGTCGCATTCATATTTACTCATCGTAAAATAAAGGCGCTTGCCGTCGGTGGCAAATTCGGCCCTATGGGATTGCTTCGTAGGATCGTCGAATTTCACGAGTAATCTCGGATTGCCTCCCTGGAGGGGGACCGACCAAAAACTTGACTGTTGTGAGGGATCTAAACCCTTGAAGATAATCGTGCGGCTATCGGACGACCAACCTGCCTGATCAGGCATGGGGATACCCTTTGCAGCATTTCCCGAAATCAAGGTCCTTGGTGGACCACCGGCCGTAGAAATCACCCGAAGATCGTCCTTCAAGCCCAGATAGGCAATCCACCGACCGTCCGGGGACCACCGCGGTGCGCCGCCGCCGTCATGGGTAATCTGTCGAGGGACGTTCCATCCCGCATCCCCTGGTCTTTTTGAGACGATGTATAATTCGTATTGCCCCGATTTGTTGGAGGTGTAGACAATCTGGTTGCCATCTGGCGACCAGTCGGGGTTTTGCTCCTGGGTGGAATCGTAGGTAATCTGTTGTTGCTGTGTTCCATCATTCAGCATGATGAAAATATCGCGATTGCCTGAACGGAACGAATGGAAGGCGATCATTTTTCCGTCAGGGGACCAACTTGGTGCGAAATCGTCACACGGATTTGTCGTGAGCTGAATAGGTTCGCCCCCCTTTTGGAGCCTTTTAAAAATATGCTGATGTCCCTCCCGGTTGCAATCATAGGTAAGCCACTGACCATCGCGGGACATTGCGACGGTTTCAATCACCTGGTTTCCGGTTGTTACCTGAGTGGCTTTCTCCACCGAAATCCAATTTACCTCAGGTATGTTCATCGACCAGATGTTTGTTGAATACATCAGTGTCGAATATGCCAGCACTTTTGCATCGGCTGAGATGCTGATGGTAAAGGCGTTCAGGCCTGTTGTTACACGAACGGGGTTTCCCTCCGGGAGTCCGGATCGTCCGATGATTGTTGAATAGATATCCCGCGTTCCGTCACGGTTCGATACAAAAAACAGGTGGCTGCCATCGCTCCCCCATACCGGACTTGCATTGAGGCAGGTATTGTCCGTGACGTGTGACACATGTCCGCTCGAGGTATTGATGACGCATACGACGCTCGGGGCGATGTTAAGGGGATAATTGGTCGATACATAAAGAGAGTTCCCCGAAACGCATGCAATTGAGGATCCATCGGGAGACCAGGTGAGGCTATAGGGGCTATACACTGTCGCTAATTTCTCGGGTGTGCCTTCGATGACTCTCAGGGTAAATATTGTATCATTGTCGGTATATGCCAGGCGCTTGCCATCAGGTGACAGCACACCAACCTGGGTCTTTCTCGGTGCACCGCCGAGTGCTGGTACGACGAACTGTTCCCATGCGGGCGAAAACAAATATGTGGACTTCAAGCTCAAGAAGGCGATTTCTGAACCATCCAGTGACCATTGCTGGACCCTTTGATATCCGGGCATCCCGTCGGTGAGGCAGATTGTATGACCACCTGTGACTTGTTTTACCTGTGCGCGCAATATTCCGTTTACATATCCGCTGTAGGCGATCATTTTGCCGTCAGGAGAGATTGCCTGGTCAAATTTTATCCCGGGTTCAGATGTCACCTGCGAAGCGCGCCCGGCCTGGAAAGTAACCCGTCGTGACGATGAGTGGAATATCCACCACGCAACAAGACACAAGATAATGACCAGGAGGCCAGGAACTGTCCAACCTATCTTTTTTGATGTTGACCTTTTTTGTGGAGGCCCTGGGGAGGATTGGGGGGATGTCTGCTGGAGGGTTGCCTGATAATCAATCCGGGAGTCGGTCGGGGTCATGCGGGAAACCCGCGAGGTTTCCTTCCTCAGTCTTTTCAAATCGATTACCATTTCATGCACGTTCTGGTACCGATCCTCGGGATCTTTCTCGAGTGCACGGTTGAGAATGTGGAGCAACTCCGATGAGACATCCGGACGGTATTTCTGGACCGGCTCAGGACTTTCGTTGACAATGGAGTACATCATTGCAACATCGTGATCACCCCGGAAAGGCAGGTGACCGGTCAGCATTTCGTACAGAACGATGCCGAACGAAAAAATATCGCTTCGGGCATCGGCCCCGCTGCCCTGGATATGCTCTGGTGCCATATACGCAAGCGTGCCGACGGTTGATGAGCTCTTCGTCAGTTTTAGAGATCCTTTGAGTTTGGCGAGCCCGAAATCCATTATTTTGATCTGGTTCTTCGTATTGACCATGATATTTTCGGGTTTCACGTCGCGGTGAATAATGCCATGACTGTGCGCTTCCTGAAGCGCTTCGCCGATCTGCACCGCATAGGTAATTACGTCTTCCATCTTATCGAGAGGGAGCATATGTCTGAGGGTTTTCCCATCGACATATTCCATGACGATGAATTGCTGATCGTCGTATTCCTGGAGGTCATGGATCGTACAAATATGGGGATGGTTCAAAGCACTGGCTGCCTGTGCCTCCTGGAGGAAACGCGCTCGTTCGGGTTCATGGGCTTCCAAACCTTTGGGGAGAAACTTCAGGGCGACCAGACGTTTGAGCTTGGTATCCTCGGCTTTATAGACCACACCCATTCCACCTTCACCGAGTAACTCAAGAATCCTGTAATGCGAAATGCTTTGACCGATCATATCCCTCTGATGATTCTATTTGCCGGGTCCAACCGCGAAATCCAACAAAGGTTCATCGATATGAACCTGTTTGTCCGATGTACAGTGCGAAAGTATGAAGAATCGAAGGGAATGTCAACTACAATACAGGCGGGGGGGGGGGGCGGCAGCGTCGAGTTTCTCGGCGTTGTGTATGATTTTCGAAAGCCAGCGCGGCCGCCGACTCACGCCGGGATAGAGCCCGCCAGTTCAAATCGCAAAAACTATATCGAATATTGATGATGGGCAATCCGGGGAGGATGTTGCGGTTGCATTCGGTTCTTAGTATATTCATTATTGCAAAACGTCAGACACTCCACCTGACATCCGGAAGAGAATTTAGTGGATTATGGTGCAGAAAACTGGTGAACTCGAGAAGAATTTCAATCGGGATGTAGCGCAGCCTGGCTAGCGCGCCTGCCTTGGGCGCAGGAGGTCCCGGGTTCAAATCCCGGCATCCCGACTCGCTTCAAGCTGGTCCTCCTCACAAGACAATCGCAAATAGCATTACTGATCGAACGGAGTTTGGAGAGTTCATCCTAAATTTACTCCTTTTCGACCAATCCGAGGTTTCTTGGTACGTCCATACCGGTATGAACCCATTTGACAGTACGAGTGGTTCAGCCGCATTTTGCGAAGTGATTGCTTCATTGAAGATTAAACAAAGGATTTCAGGTTCCGACAACTCTCTTTTTAATATTACTCGATCGTAAGGTCCAGTCCGCCGGAAGCATTCAGGGATGGAGAAATAAACTGAAAATCTTATATCTTCTACGCAGCGGAGCCATGTTTTCCCTTTTCGCACGAAATAAGGTTTCCTGAAGATTCAATTTTTTTTACTCCATCCACCCATTGGCCCTTGATAATTCAAGGGAATCTCTATACATTTGTGGTTTAAAATACGATACCCTCTAAGGCTCAAAGTAAGCTCCCCTACATTTCTATTGGGGTGAGTGCAATCTGTTCAACGTGAGGCTGTGCGGTCTATGGTCGGTCAAGTAGTTTCGCACTACAAGATCCTTGAAAAGCTTGGGGAAGGCGGCATGGGTATTGTCTATAAGGCTCACGATACCACGCTCGAGCGCACGGTGGCCTTGAAATTCCTCCCGAATTATCTTACCCGCGACCCCATCGAGAAGGAACGATTCTATCACGAGGCCAAAGCCGCTGCAGCTCTGACCCACGCTAATATTGCCGTTGTCCATGAGATCGGTGAGACAGCCGACGGACAGCTTTTCATAGCGATGGAATACGTGGAGGGTAAATCGCTCGGGGAACTGATCGCCGGCAAAACCCTCACGATCAGACAGGTATTGGATATCGCGGTTCAAATCGGTGAGGGGCTCAACGCAGCGCACAAGAAGGGGATCATCCACCGGGATGTAAAGCCCGATAACATCATCGTCGGGAAAGACGGATCGGCGAAGCTTACGGACTTTGGCCTTGCCAAGCTCAAGGGGGCCACGAAACTGACCAAAACAGGTTCAACACTGGGAACCGCCGCATACATGTCCCCGGAACAGGCGCGGGGCGAGGATGTCGACGAACGATCCGACATTTTTTCCTTCGGTGTCGTGCTGTATGAACTGCTTGCCGGTAAGACCCCTTTTCGTGGGGAGCACACTGCAGCACTCCTCTATTCGATCACCAACGAGGAGCCAACTCCCCTGGCCCGGTATAACGATAAGGTCAGCGACGAACTGCAGCGCATTGTGGCCAAGGCCATGGAGAAGGAAAGGCAGGATCGCTACCAGCATGCGGATGAACTGGTCACCGACCTGAGGCGGGAGAGAAAGAAGCTGGAATATGCCCGGTCCGGGTACGTTAAAGCGGGTGAAGCAACATCGTGGTCGGTTCCTGTAGCCGCACCGAAGTCACAGCGGCGTTTTGTCAAACTCGGTGGACTGGCTGCCGCCGTCCTCGTTGTGGTCGTTGTGATCATCGTCTTCAATCCATTTAAATTCCCGTTCGGTACACACGAGGGTGGCGCGAGCCCGGATCAGAATTCCATCGCGGTGATGTACTTTGAAAATATCGCCGATCCGGCTGACCAGGAGAAAACGGCGAGGATGCTCACGTCACTTCTGATCACCGGCCTCTCCGAATCAAAGACGCTGAAAGTCGTGAGCCAGCAGAGATTGTATGATATCCTCAAACAGCTCGGCAAGGAGGATGCGAAATCGATTGACAAGAGCATGGCGTCGGAAGTCGCCAAAAAGGCGGGTGTAAGACTCGTTGCGACGGGAGAGGTGTTGCAAGTGAAGCCCAGTATTGTGCTGACAATCGAGGTTTCGGAGGCAGACGGCGGAAAAATCCTGGCAGCCGAGAAGGTTGCCGGTGCAGGCACGGACGATGTTTTCTCCGTTGTCGACAGGCTTACAGCCGGGGTTATAAGAAGTTTAGCACTGGCTCAGCGGGCCGAAGGGGAATCCGCAAAACCGGTTGCCGACGTCACAACTCATTCTCCCGAAGCATACCGGTATTACTTGAACGGCATGGAATACATGTATAAGCTTTATCTTGCCGAAGCGCATGATCAATTCCTGAAGGCGGTTGCTCTTGATTCTACATTTGCCA
>JAWOKN010000022.1:0-7176 GCA_033854175.1 Bacteroidota bacterium
CTCCTCCTCTATACAAAGCAGATCGGGAATAGAGCGATTGCTGTCCGCCTGGGTTACCTGATTGACGTCTTGCAGGTCCCCAGAGCAACGAAGTTCGTGCTAAAGGATCTCAGCAAGTACGTCAATCAAATTCGTACTCCGCTTGGCGAAGTCGGCAGATGGGGTAAGAAAGGGCGGATCAATCCTGACTGGAATGTCATCGAAAATGTCCCGCTCAAAGACCTGAAGGCGGAGATCGAGATACGTTAGATGATTGAAGATAAGTTCATCGATCTCTACGCTGTCAATGCAAGGGTTCCTGCCGGCATTGCCCGACAGGAAATCATCCTGACGTATGCGCTTGCCTTGTTGAGCGAAAACGGACTACTCAAACGTCTCGCCTTTAAAGGGGGGACATGTCTTCGGAAAGTTTTCTTTGGAAAACAATACCGTTTCTCGGAAGATCTCGATTTTACCACCTTGGGTGAAGCAAGCCCTGAAGCACTCCTGCGGGAAGTACGAACGACGTTTTCCTCCACATTTCATGAAATCAGTTTTCAAGAGGTCAAAGGGTCCGACCGGATTACTCCCGGCGGGATCGGAGTACAATTCGAATATGGAACACCTTCAGTGTTAGGAGCTTTCGACTTCGAAGCCAGTTTTCGGGCAGAACCGGTCCTGTTAGTAAGTCAAAAACCGCTGTTGAGTCAATCGTATTTTAAACAACTGGAGATTTCGGTTCCGGAGGTTCAGACGTTGGCCTTTGAAGAAATTGTGTCGGAAAAAATGCGGGCGACATTTCAGCGTACGCGGCCAAGAGACGTCTATGACCTTTACTACTGTCTTCAGAAGCCCATGAACCTTCGACAACTCAAAGGTTTAGTGCTGCTCAAGTGTTGGCAGGTCCGTGATCCGTTCGATGTCGATCGGTTTCTTGGAAATCTCCGCTCGACAAAGTATAATTGGGGAGAGTTGGACAACTTGCTTCCCAAAGGAGCTCGGCCTGCTCCTGAGAAAATGATTCAATTCATAGAGTCTAAGGCGCAGATGTTTCATGACCTTTCTGAGGAGGAGGCGGAAATTATCGCCGATTCGAAACGGCATAAATCAGCCAAACTTGTTGAAGCAATAATGAGAAAGGTCAAAGATCTGGGGAAGTAACCGGCGCGCATAGATTGCTCTAGCCGCGCTCATTTCAACGGTTGAATGTGTACATCGAAAACAGTAATTTGAATTGACTCACAACGGGATCCGCATAGTCTCCACAACACGATTTCAGCACTACCATGAGTGAAAAACATCGAAAGAAGAAAAAGATTAACCGCGCAAACGCTCTCCCGCTTCCCATCCCAGGGAGAATGGAAACTTTCCTATCGCAGTTCACCGGCCGGAAGGAGGGCGGCCCGCTGGATGCTGCCCAAGATGTTATGTACGAGGCTTGGGAAGAGCAAAGCCCTTCTCGTCGTATCGCCCTCGCCCGGAAGGCGTTGCTCATCTCTCCAGATTGTGCCGATGCGTATGTTCTTCTCGCACAGGAATCTGTGCGATCACCGAAAGTAGCCGCCGAGCTCTACCGAAAGGGGATGGAAGCCGGTGAGCGTGCGATCGGATCAGTGAAATTCAAGGAATTTGAGGGTCATTTCTGGGGCATACTAGAAACCCGTCCATACATGCGCGCCCGGTTCGGGCTCGCGCAGCTCCTCTGGGAACTGGGAGAGAGGGGCGAAGCCGTGGGTCACTACCAGGAAATGATCCGTCTAAACCCGAATGACAATCAGGGAATCAGGGATGTCCTTATTGCTTGTCTGCTCGACCTGAACCGCAACAATGAGGTTCATGCGTTGCTCGGCCAGTACAAGGACGATCCCACTGCGCAAATGGCATATAGTTCTGCCCTCGTCGCATTCAGGATGAACGGCGATACCCCTCAATCCCGGAATCTGTTGTTTATAGCGCTCCAAGGTAATAGATTCGTTCCGTCCTACCTTCTCGGTGCAAAGAGAATTCCCCGGAACCTTCCCGATCATGTCGGCTTCGGAGACAAATCCGAGGCGGTGGCGTACTCCGGAGATAATATGAGCGCGTGGAAGTCGACGCCCGGAGCATTGGAGTGGCTGCGGATGAATTGGAGCGCCATGCTGGCCGACGAATGAATGCCTGAATCACGATTCTTATTCGAGTCGTGCATGGCACACAAAGTATCAAGGTTATACACGCGTGCACGCCGGGGGTACATTGCTGCAGATTCATCTCCTGGACAAAGAAAAAAACAAGCCGAATCTTTTCAGATTCGGCTTGTTTCGTAGCGGCGGTAGCAACTTTATACAACTCACAACGCTCATTTGTCCATTTGAGTAAGGAATCAGATGATATTCTTCAGGGGGGTGGGGGTCGCGACAGGGAGTCACCGAATCCATGTTCCTTGCGAAGCAAAGATGTTACATTTCTTAGTTTGATTGTGTAATTTTAAAGTGTAAGTTTAAAATTACACGGAGTTGGTATGCCGTACATTCGACGTGTCATAGAACCGATAGTCAAGAATTATCTCTCCCTCTTCCCGGTCGTCGGCCCTACAGGCCCTCGCCAATCGGGCAAGTCCGCCATGCTACGGAGGCTATTAGGGGGCTCATATCAATACGTCTCTTTCGACGATTCCAGCAATGTCGATTTGTTTAAATCAGACCCGGTCCGGTTCATGAGGCTGCATAGCGATAAGGTTATCTTTGGTGAGGTTCAAAAGGTGCCGGAAATTGTCAACAACATTAAATTGGCCGTAGATGCTGAGCGTGGGATGTACGGAAAGTTCGTTATTACTGGCTCGAGTCAATTCCAGTTCATGAAGAAGATATCTGAAAGCCTGGCCGGCCGGATTGGATTGCTATCGACCCTTCCATTTCAGTATTCCAAGATCCCGTCGAAAGTCCGGGAAGATTCGCTTTATCGCGGCAGCTATCCTGAAGTTGTCATTCGCGGGTATCGAAATGCAAAGGAATGGTATGCTTCTTACATCGACACGTACCTGACCCGGGACGTGAGGGACCTTGCAGCGATCGGTGATCTGTACGACTTCCGAAGGTGCCTTCAGCCCCTAGCAGGCAGAGTCTCCGGGATTCTCAACATGCCTGACCTTGCTCGCGATGTGGGGGTGAGCGTGCCGACAGTTAAGAAATGGATATCAGTGTTGGACGCTTCGTATATCATATTCCTGTTGCAGCCGTTCTACAAAAACCTTGGGAAACGGATTGTCAAAAGCCCGAAGTTATATTTCTTTGATACCGGCCTAATTTCCTATTTGACCGGAATCGACGACAAGAACCATTATGAGAAGAGTCCACTCTATGGCCCCATGTTCGAAAATTAGATAATCTCGGAAACACTCAACAAGCAACTGCATCTTCGGACGATGAAAGAAGTGTTCTACTATCGGACCAGCCCTGATAAAATAAAAATCCACATTATCGTGTCTGCTGAATTTTCAAAAGGATAGCCCGTACTTCTCCTGCTCTGGGGCTAGTCGGCGGCAATACCGAAAGATAGTGTGACAGTATATCGATCATTTTCGCTCTGTCGCCACGAAGTGAATAGATCATACTCAGCGTAACATATGGTAACTCAAGATTGTTATCCAGTCGATGAGCATTGATCGAGGTCAGTTCTGACTCATCGATCCGGTGGAGATCATAGAGTATTTCACCCTCGAAGGCCAATTGAGAAGCATCCTTAGGATACGATTGCAGATATGTTTGAATGAGCTGTAGGGCGAAATCGTCATGATGCAGGCGATGTTCAGTATATGCAAGATCTTTTTGCGTACGGGAATTGTTAGGATTCTCATTAATGAGGAGTAGGAGAAGCTGTTCGCTCTTCATATACTTCTGCTTCGTTGCGGATATTTCCGCAAGTTTAAGAAAAAATTCGTTAGTTTCATTGCTGTCGGCGGTTGTCCAAACCTTATTCATCATATCGACATCAAGCGAATCGGTTTTCCGGGATTGGCATTGATATAGCCAGAAGGTCGGCCCGCTCTGGCTGTCCCCCGGCGCTGTGGAAAATATAAGTTTCCATGACGAATGGAGAGTATCGTAAAAACGGAGTATATCGTGGAATCGGCCTGGTTCCTGGAGATATCTTCCATAATCATAATCACTCGTGATAACGACATCCAGATCCTCATACCACCGTGCATCGTAGAACGCAATTGTCTTTTCTGTCCCGCCGGCGTTAAAAGGTATTGAAAGTACGAGGTAATTATCCTTCTCAAGATCAATACCGAATGGGCCCGATGCAATTGCTGAACCGGAGGTTATGTTCCTCTCAATCCATTGTTTGACAACTGCACGCGTGTCGGGAAGAGAAAGCATGCGCTGATACGTCAGGACCGAGGATATCTGTGGTCCGATGACTAGAATTATTAGAATAATGAGAACAATCGGTGACCACCTACGAAGCTTCAGTACCAAGAAAGAGAGCGGTCGATTATCAATATTCTGACGAAATGCAAGGATCGAACACATTCCTATAGAACCAATAAGGATAAGGTTCGGCACAATCGGGAAGATATACCGATCTGCGCGCATTGCCCAAACGCCGATTGTCAAAATGAAATAAAATGGGAATGAAACAAGTAGAAGGTTTTTCTTGGAACGGGCAATGATCAACTTTATAACGGAAAGGATTACAACAATCATCATTGGCCAGCCCATAATCTTCGGCAAGGAATCCAGGAAATAGTAACTCAATGTGCTTGTATTTTTATCGAGCCCTAAATGACCCGTCGTCATGTGTGTTTCGACTTCAGAAAAAGAGCGCATGAAGTCACCAAACCGCAAGAGTATGTATGGATTAAAGACAGCAAATATGAATCCGGCCAGGATAATTGCGGTAAGTAATGACGGGCTTTTGAGTGAAACGAAGGCCTCTTTAACTGTCTTAACTTTCAGCACATGCGCCGTGAGAAGAAGCAGAAATAACAATGCCCCGTTATATTTTGTCGCCGCAGCCAGGCCGATGCTGATTCCCGATAAGATGTACCATTTGATATTTTGCTCGTCAACAAGGCGATAAGCAAAAAGAAGCGATAACAATACAAAAAATGTAAGCGGAGTATCGACATTGATAAGATGTGACTCCTGGATATGTAGTGGATTTACAGCAATCATCACGGCGGCTAAAATGCCCGCGTGGACATTCAAATGACGCTTCCCTATGATATAGGCGAGGACAATTGACCCGCAATCGAATAAAATTGATGTTGCCCGGCCTATGATAACGAACGCCGTAGGATTTGTTTCCCACGCGTGACAGAATGAATCCAAACCATGATAGACGCCAAGGGTCGATCCAACCAAAAAATGGAGTCCTTGTATAAGAAATTGAAGGTAAAATGTAAAGGCGGGATAAACGAAAGTGGCAGGTAAAAAATCGAATCCGTGCCTGCCCGAACTCCACATTTCATATGCTGCGCGTAGGGGTATTCCCTCTTCATAAAACTCGGGTAATCCCCACCCCATGTTCCAAATTCTTAGGACAGCACCTAAAACGACAAGCAAACCGATTTGGAGTGCATGAATTCGATATCGGTTGCTGGCATTGAGTTTGGTTTCTTTAAAGGGATCCTGCTTCATGTTTAATCTAAATCAGAAAATATAATCCAAAATGCTGAAAAACAAAATTAAGCGGGTGGCAGACATTCTCGATACTTATAAAACAATAATATTGATTATTGTCATTTTAAGTGATAAATTTGCAGTCGAGTAAATGATAATTTTCTCCAATAATTGGAATAGGGGGATTTAACAATTTTGTCTAATTACTCAAGGAGTAAGCTAATGAAATCCGTTTTATTAGTTTTTGCCTTAGTAATGATTATCGGCTGCGGAAGTACTTCGAACATCGCCAGTTATCGGCCACGAGGGTCAAATGAGGCAGCATGGAAGGTAAAAGTAGAACAAAACAACCTGACAAAAAAAGTAGAGATCTCGGTCAACGACTCAGTCGTTTGTGAGGGATCAGTCGGAGTGTTCAATACTGATGAAGATATGAAAGGGGATTATCGCGGCCACCATGTTACTGCCAATCTATCCAGAACGCAATCATTTATGAAGGAAGGATACAGGTGTGAGGTATTCATAGATGGCGAATTGGTCGGCAAGTTTGATCTTTGAACTATTGTTCTTTCCATTTTTTTATCTTTTTTAACTGTTTACCGGTCTGGATAACTATCTCTCTGGATGAACCTAATCCGCCATACTCAAGGTGCCTGGCAGGATAGATGATGTAAGTCCCGGCTAGAGGTCCCCCACGTGCCTCGTTGCCCTCCCCAACGAAGTACAACTTGCAGGCGGGATTTTTATTTCCAACGTATCCCTGATTTGTAGCCCACCATCGGAAACGAGCTCGAACACAAACAGCGTGCTCGGGCACCTGGAATGTATTTCCCTCATCAATCGACAAATGCTGATAATTTCACACTCAGATGAGCGTTGACACACCAATAGAGTAGATATCAATTTGAGAACGAGGTCGATGATTTGCCGACTGGCTGTAACTAAGTTCATATTTTTACGTACCTACATTTGTTTCACAGATATGATCTCGTCCGAGCGGTTGGACCAGCTCCCCAGGCCCTCAGAAATGGTGAATACATGAACTACTAGCGTATTGGAGACAAGTCGAATGTGACCAAACATCAACCGCGAGAAACCCGCACACTTATGTGCAAACCACACGACCATAGTGATAACCTGCATACTGTTGAACCCTTCCAGTATTATCAAGATAAACACTTCGAAAGGTGAAAATATGGACCGAGCTCGTGTTGTTTTCTTTGCATTACTTTTTCCCTTCCTTCTTGCTTCGTTTACACCTCAAACCGAAAACCCGGAGGCAAGACTCCGTGAGTGGCGAAAGGGAGTCTGGTTGCTTCCGGACGGATCGTTTACGGTCTACACCGATTCTCACTATTTTGTCCTTGTCGCCAGTGGTGATAGCAGCAACCCCAATGTATATTGCGGTGCGTCTCAAGTCAGATACAATGCAAAGGGAATGGCGAGGAAACAGGTCTTGAGATTACGGCAAGTTCCCGGTCATCATGCGGTTTTCTTCACTGAGAACATTTTCCAAGAAGATAAGACAGAAACTCCGCTGAAGATTGATGCAACATTATTCACTCCTGGTGCCTGCAATATCAAGGAAGGG
>JAWOKN010000023.1:0-52522 GCA_033854175.1 Bacteroidota bacterium
AATAATCTCATGATAACTCAAATGCTTGGAAATAAGGAAGAACGCCCCCGATGATCATCTAATTTAAATAATACGCTGGACAATTTCAATTTGGATTTTTCAATCCCTATCTATTACAGACATCAAATCGCTAGGCACAGTAAAAAAAGCCCCCGGGTACTGCGGGGCTTTGACCTATAATAGAACGACTGTAACCGATTTGTAACTGAAATGTGTACCAGTCTATACCACTCTATAACAACTGTAACCATTTTGTAACATGTCTGAATGAAAATGTTACCATTTTTTGAAAAGTGACCGTGAAAAGCTTTGAAAACAGAAAAATTAACGCAGATTTTTCTCGCGGGGAATCTTACGAAAGATAAAGCACATATACAACTTTAAACGCCGTCGTCAGTTGTCATGATCGGGTCGATAAAGTTGGAAAATGCATGTCTGGAGGAACAACTCGATTAGACAGACTGGATAGCGCTCTCCCACCGGACGATCGATGTTGACGACTATTCCGGGTGCCGGGAAAAGGTGCCAAGGATTGGAAGTTCGATAGAGGAAGGATGCGATTTGTCGAAATATAAGGTCGCAGAGGCCGTATGAAATACCGGAAGAACAAACGGATACTCACCGAGCACTTTTCGGTTTGTGCAATCGATATTCGTGAAAAGAATCCGGAGGCGATTCCCCCTCAGGAACCGGTGAGCATGAGCGTTGCCGTCAACAACAATCTGTCTCAGGCTACCTCGCTTCCAGTGCCGTGCAGTAAAGTTAATACGGTTAATAAAAAATTGATTGCCGGCACTGTCCACCTCATAGATCTGCACGTGTAATGGAAATACCCGATATCGTGATTGCACAAAAACACTCATGCGGGGCGCACCCACCCATATCAAATCCGAGTCAAGCGGTGGCGTGGTAAAACTCGTCGTATGCCGCGGAATGATACTTTCAAAACGCCTGCCGCGGAATCCTTCGATAAAACCCATGTCGAACGTATAAGAGGAATCTCTATATTCATTCCGCACGATGACGGAATTTTTCCTTTGTACAGGGCGTTCAAACGAAATCAAGGAATCAGCGTTCAGATAAAATCGCACCCGGTGAACAGAATCAGGCGGCCACACGTCTGAATACGCATGCTCCCAGTGAAAGTATCCAGCACTATCTATGGGCAGAGAGCTGATGCCGAACGTAATCATGGGTTCCTCCATGATTCCGGTCTCCACTCCCTGCAAATAATAATTGAACCAGCGTGTAATCTGGCCATTCTGAAATTGCTTCTCCTCCTCGATTTCATCGGAAAAATGTCCCTGTGTCCCGACATAGAGCTTCTTGCTCCCCTCGTATCTGAGGAATGATGCAATTCCGGGGGCGGCGGGAAAATAATAATCCTGCCATTTCAAAAACTGAAGAAGTGGAACCCGGGATGAAACAAGAAGTGATGTATCGAGATCCCTTCCTCTGCAAAACCTGTCCCGGAGTTTGTCGAAATCATCGGACCGGACAAGATCCCACAGCGTATCCCTGACCGGAGCATAACGGACACCTGGGTAGTTCAGCAGCAGGAGGAACGTCCGGCGAATCGAACCATTGACGAACATATCCGAAGCCCAGTGCGGCGTTATCGCATCGGCCGAAATGGCTTTTACCGGCAGACGATCGGATGCGGCCCATAGACCGTGCAATCCTCCCTGGGATCCTCCAATAATCCCGATCGCCGCCGCATTGACATGCGCCAAATGTGTAACATACCTAATGACCTCTCCAAGGTCTCTCCTCTCCAGGTCTGCCATAATTGTTGTCTGGCCACTCGAATGTCCCTGTCCACGCACGGAGTAGGCCAGTGTCAGATAACCGAGGTCGGCATAAATCCGGCATGAAGGAATTCTTGCTTCCTTGTCATCCCCAAATCCGTGCACCATGACAATCGCGGGATATCCCCTGTCAGGCGGAGGCTGGCGTGGACTAAAATACGTCGCGTCAAGACTATCGGATTTCCCTACAGGAATAAAGACATCCGTTCTCGTCTGTGCAGAGAGAACGGACGCGTATAATACCACGAGGGGAATAACTTTCATTTGGCAGGTGTAAACAGCATAAAATAATTATCGGGGCCGCAATCCCGGTTGGAAACTGATTCAATGGTCATCGTGTTCGATAAAGGATTAATTTTTCCGGGTAATGGCTGCCAGACACCTTTATGATTGTAGAAACATCGCAGGGCACGCTCATCGTTGACACCGGGGCTGACTTCGCGTTCCGTCGATGCAATATCGTGGTAGGACCACCTGAGTTTCATTATAAATTTCGCCGATTCGGGATACGGTGTAATCCTCATCCACCTCCTGACGAACGCGGGTGTTTGAACGGTATCAAATCCTGGATAAACCGAATCCGGATGCGCCTCGACCAACATGCTGTCCAGTCCCTGCATCTTCTCAAACCAGAGAGTTGCAATAAGTCTTCCGTCCAACCCAACACAATATTCCGGCTCATTCTTCTTAAAATGTTTCACCATCACCATGTCGAACATACCAGCATGTGGATGCGTATAGGTCATCCGAAGAAAATTCCCCCTCGCGGTGATAAAATATTTCAGCGCCTCGACAGCATCGACAAAATCCTGATATGTTCCCCGTTTCTGGGAATCCGCCACGACCTCGTTCCTGATCAACGACGCCAGACTGTCAATCATCGGATCGAGGTGTTCATTCGTAAAAATCGTATTCAGCAGCGTGTCGACCCGAAGACGGAGGCGATCCATCATTGCCGGTGACCGCTGCATGCGCTCTTTCAGGATATTCGTCGGCCCGGACAAAGGAGGAAATGTGTAACCAAAACCATCGTTCAACAATGACCGTGGGTAAGGGACGACAAAATCGCCCGTAGTTCCAAAACTGATGTCGTAATCCCAGGGGATGACCGTCCACTGCCCCGTTCGGCGTGAAACATCACGATAGAGCAGATAGTTTTTATTGTACGAATCCCCCATCATCATGAGGATATTCCCGGCAAACCAATTATATACACTGTTCATATCAAAGAGGGAATCCGCAACCCGGGGAAAACCGCTGTCCGGCGAAGAGTTCAGGGAGGTAAAAAGGTTGAACAAATCATCGTAATCATCTTTGTCCCCGACCTCCTTCGGATAGTACATGGGAAGCAGTTTCCTGCTCTGAACCGTCATATCCCCCAATGAATAATATCCCCCGGCATTATAGACAGACGAAATCATTCTTCCGTGATTCTGCAAAAAGTATTTATCCACCTTTTCGACGACCAGATAAAGTCCCTGGGATTTTCCATTCAGGGAAAACGTAGCATAATGCGCACGGGGTGCGAGTTCCCCCATCTCTTCAAAAAGATTCCACGCGAGTTTTTCCCGAATGAATGATTTATCGGTATACATCGCGTTCAGATTAAGATCCTCCATCCCCTCGAATAAGTGCTTCTTTGGAAAGCGGACACGTAGAGGTTTCTTCGAGAAAAACCTGTTGGAATGGCCTTTATATCGAATTTCAGCTTTATCCCAGACCGTATCGTTGTACTCAAATCGGGCCGGAAGATAATCATTGCTGAACACATCCCTCGTTCGCAAGGATTCCCCGACTGTCTCGGAGATGGTGATGGTATAACGGGGGATCTGTGCCCAACCTGCTGTGGAGATACAAAGACACAACAAAAGGAATGATTTCACACCTACTCCCCGGGAATCCGCCGCGCTGCCACTGCACGCCGTGATCGTTTTTCGATAAGGTTCCGCTCGACGACAACGGATCGTTGATACACCCGTTCAAACATATCCGCTTTTCTTAGGACGGCTTCACGCTCCTGCCGGGCCTTTGAAACCGCGTGGAGGTCGAGAAACCATACATCGCCTTCTTCATAACAGCGGACATCCTGAACCACCCCCCGGCCGGTCTCATCAAGAGCATCAGCAAGCCGCAGAAGCGAGGCCATTTTCTTCACAATGATCTGATCGGCTGCACGAAGGCGTGCCAGACGTTCGACATCAATTTTTCCCCACGGCATCCTGTGGAGATATGCAATATTCGCAATCAATTGCTGGTCCGCTCCCGAAATTGCCGAAAAGGAATGCCTGATGATTGCCTCGTATGTATACACGTCATGATTTTTATCGGAGAGGGCATGGCCAACATCGTGAAGGATCGCCGAATAATAGAGAATATCGCGCTCACGCACCCCGCACTTGTGCAACGATAAGGTCTGATCAAAGATCGAGACTGCCAGCTCGGCGACCTTGCGGGGATGTTCGAATTCCTGATCGTACTGTCCAAGGAGACGAAAAACCTCTCTCAAAGCGATGCGCTCTGATCCCCGTCCAGTGGCGGGAAGGAGGTCCTTCGGGAGATTATCAAGGAGATACTGGTGAATCTCATTCGGCGTGCCGCGCAGCTGAATGGTCTGCCAACCCTCCGCACGGGCAAAATCACGATATAATCCAACCATTTTTTGGAGGATGGAAAGATCCGTGGTTTCATACCAGGAGGATTTTGACTCACCAAATACCTGCTCCGAGAAAAGCTTTCCAGTTTGAAAGGGAGACCTGCGCCGCATCAACTCATGTAGCGGTGCATCAAGAAAAATTGTCAGATCGGGTCTGACCGGGAACACCCGGTAGACAGCATCAAACCATTCCGGGTAGAGACCTGCCGCGCTATACCGGGATACGAGACTGGCAATATAGCCGTCCAGGACGAGCAAACCTCCGCGGGAAAGGACAGGAATGATTTTTTGTTCAAACAAAAGAGCGATTTCACTCGTCGTGAGAAGCAACTTCGCGGAAAGGGAGAGGATCGACTTCTGCAGTGCTTTCCGCTCAACTTCCGTACCGACCCATGAATTTCCCGTGAGGCCGATCTCAGCGTCATATCCTCTGGCAAGTAATTCGTGAAAAAGAAGATTCGCCTGGCGTGCAGTGGCAAGTTTATCGACACCTTCGAAGACAATCAGTTTACCGGGATACTGGTGCGGGGAGAGAGTAATCCTGGGGCGACGAGAAATTTCATCGGTCGAAGGAAGCGGCAGAATTGTCTCGACCGAATCCGTTTGATTCTCCTCTTCGTTCCAAGCCGCGACCGCGTCATCAATCGTCTGTTTGACAAAATCGAATACCCGGTCAATTTCACCCGTTGTGTCAATCTCAAGCAGTTTGTATTGACGGCAAATCCATTCATATTCGGAAGCAACGCGCGACTGAAAATCGCGGAAGGCATTCAAAGGGTCCGTATGCGTCGAGACGTCCATCCCGGCTTCATAAAAGCTCGGGACGCCGCCATTATTTTTTTCAATAACGCGCTGAAGAGCCTCTTCAAGCGTTGTCTTACAATAAAACGCAATATCCGGTTTGGGTGCGAGCGCATAGAGATGCTCCACCCATTTCCGGTCTACCCTCCGTGCAATATCCCTCGCCAGCGCGGTATACACATACCGGTCCGCAATGACATAATATCCTTCATAAAGGGAGGGTATAATGATATTTTCCAGCCTGTAGAGAAAATCCGTCGCGTGCAGCGTGCTGTAGAGATATGGCGTCAGAAGCCGAGCTTTCTTCGCCCGCTTGATCGCCTTCGAGACCAGCCGTGAGGAATTCCATCTGGTGACGACGACCGGACATCCTTTTCCCTGGAGATATTTACTCAACAGCTCGATCTGCGTCGTCTTCCCCGCCCCATCAAGCCCCTCAAATATGATCAGTCGTCCTCTCATACACCTAGCATAATCATAGAATCTTTGACCATTCTAAGAGGTGACATTGATCACGCGACCCCTTAGGATCTCCTCTTCAGCACGACAATGGTCATATCGTCGGATTGGGGGTAGGTATCTGCATGCTTCTGAACGGCCGAAATAACCTCCCCGAGCAATTCTTCGGCAGTTCGGTTCCTGTGCTGTTTGATGACCGCAGCCAGACGCTGTTCTCCGAAAAACTCCTCACGGCTATTCATCGCCTCAGCGATACCGTCGGAATAGACGACAAGCACATCATCCTTACGGAGGGATATCGTTTCTTCTTCATACGGAAATTCCTCCATAATTCCAAGAACGATGCCGCCGGTTTTTAACCTCTGGTACTTTCCTCCGGTTGAGGAAAGAAAAGGGTGATCATGACCGGCATTGGAGAAACAGAGCTGATGGTTCTTCGGATCGAGAATTCCGTAAAAGAGCGTAACAAAACGTTCGTCGCTTGTACTCCGGAACAGGAGCGTGTTTGACCGGCGAAGGCATTCTTTTGCAGACAAACTCAGCAGCGATTGGCCACGGAGGGTTGCCTGGACGTTTGCCATCAGGAGGGATGCCGGCAAACCTTTTCCGCTGACGTCGCCAAGACAGATCGCATACCGGCCATGATCCGTTGGAATGCAATCCACGTAATCTCCGCCTACCATCTGTGCGGGGATATATCTGCCGGCAATTTCGTAATCCTCGATGACCGGAAAATTCTTGGGAAGAAGGTCGTTCTGGATTTTGGCCGCCAGTCGTACCTCTTCACGCATCCGAATCAAGGTCCTCTCCTGCTCATACAGGCGTGCGTTTTCAATTGCAAGTGCTGCATGAACCGATAATCCTGCAATAATCGTTTCATCCTCGTCCGTGAAGACACCTTTATGCTTGTTGAGGAGCTGAAAAACGCCGATGATATTCCCATCCTTGTTTTTCATCGGCATGCAGAGAATGTTCCTTGTCCGATACCCTGTAACCTTGTCGACTTCAGGATTAAACCGGGGATCAAGATAGGCATCGGTAATGCTGAGCGTGTCACCAGTAGCCGCAACGTACCCTGCAATTCCTTTTCCGATCTCTAACTCTATGCTGACATGTTCCCCGCCCTTGAGCACACGGGACCATAACCTTCCCATCTTCTCATCGAGGAGATACACCGTCCCCCGGTCGCCGTCAACAACTCTGAGGGCGGTTTCGAGAATAATATCAAGAAGTTTGTCCAGATCAAGAGTGGAGTTGAGTCTTTTTGCCGCCTCGATCAGTTGCTGCGACTTGTCGAGTTCCCGGCCGTACGTAAGCGCATACTTTTCAAGTTCCGACAGAAAATGGTTATTGCTCGCCCTGAGCCGGATACTCATGACCTGCATCAGACGCGCGGTAAATCGATGGCTGGTTTCCAAAAGGCGGTGAAAATCACACGCCGGCATTGTATAGATGCTACAGGCTTCCAGGGCCACCACTCTCGCCGACCGTGCGCGTCCGTCGACAAGCTCGAGCTCACCAAAGAAATCACCGGCATGCAGCAGCGCGATTAACTTCTCTTCACCGTTCCTTGTGTTTTTTACAATCTTCACCCTCCCGTCGGCGATGAGATAGAGATCTTCCCCTTCAGTATCATCCTCAATAATGACTTCGCCCTCGCGATACCGACGCTCGGTCAAACGGTCCTTCATCGAATCAAACTCCTTTGCAGTCAGGGATTCTAACAGGATATTACACCGGAGGCGATCGAATGTTGTTGGCCGTGCCATGATGATGACTGAGAGGTCCTTTCTTCAGTACTGCGGTGTAATCCCGAGATTTTCAAAGATAAAAGCGTCGATATCCGCCGTTGATTCGATCGCTTTCGTTGTGCTGGATGCGCCATGACCCGACTGTGTTTCGATGCGGATCAAGACGGGATGGTTTCCATGATATTTTTCCTGAAGTGTAGCTGCATATTTGAACGAGTGAGCCGGGACAACGCGGTCATCATGATCAGCCGTCGTAATAAGTGTGGCCGGGTACTCGACACCCTCACGGATATTGTGCAGCGGTGAATAGGCATAAAGCGCCTTGAACTGCTCCTCGCTGTCGCTGGAACCGTAATCCGGAATCCAGTTCCACCCGATCGTGAATTTATGAAACCGGAGCATGTCCATCACGCCAACCTGCGCGATCACAACCTTAAAAAGGTCGGGACGCTGATTCATCACCGCCCCCACCAGTAAACCGCCATTTGACCCCCCCATGATGCATAGTTTTTCACGCGACGTATATTTATTGGCAACCAGCCACTCCGCCGCAGCAATAAAATCGTCGAACACGTTTTGTTTCTTGAGTTTTGTCCCTGCTTCATGCCAGTTCTCTCCGTATTCTCCACCACCCCGTATGTTTGCAGATGCATAAATGAACCCCTGTTCAAGGAGTGCCAGGCGGGTGGAAGAAAACGAGGGGGGGACAGAAATATTGAACCCACCATAACCGTAGAGAAGCGCCGGATTCTGACCATCCTGCTTCAACCCCTTTTTATACACGATAAACATTGGGATTTCTGTTCCGTCCTTGCTCTTGTAAAATATCTGTTCGGTGGTGTAATCCTCCGGCCGATATTCGGGGATCGTCGGCGCACGGAACAACGTGCTCTTTTTTGAAGCGATATCATATCGGTAAATGGTCGGGGGAAACGTAAAGGACGTGAACGTATAAAATACAAATGCGTCGTCCTTTCTTCCACCGAACCCCCCGCCACTCCCCAGATCAGGCATGGCAATTTCATTCTCAAGGGTCCCGTTGAGATCATATACATATGTCCTCGTCGTCACATCCTTGAGGTAGGTAGCGAATAACTTCCCGCCCGCCGTACCCACACCGTGTAGTGGTTCTGGTTTTTCGGGGAGAATGTCCTTCCAGTCCTTCTCATCAGGATGCAACGGATCAAACAAGATCACTCTGCCATTGGGAGCGTTTTTGTTTGTATAAATCAGGAATTTATCACCGACGTTATCGATAACATTATACTCATCGTCACTGATCGTGCTCACAATCGGTTTAAACGTCTTGTCCGTTACGGAGGCTTCCCTGTAGAACAACGAATTTCCTTTGGTACCTTTCCCGGCCTCAGAGACGCTGAGAACGAGGTAGCGTTCATCTTCCGTAGTCTGGAGTGTGTTAAATCTCTGGGGGTGAGCAGGATCTTCGTAGACCAGCTGATCTTTCGACTGTGGATCCCCGACACGATGATAATATACCTTGTGATCCTCGTTTTTCGATACGAGCTCCTTTCCCGATTCCGGGGCCGCATATCTGCTGTAATAAAAACCATGACCCGACCACCCGATATCGGAAACCTTGATCCATTTTAACGTATCGGGCAAAGTCCCACGGGTCGACATATCCATGACACAGTATTCCTGCCAGTCCGAACCACCCCGAGAAATCCCATAGGCCGCATATGTACAATCCTTTGAGAGAACAAAACCGGCAAGCCGCGTCGTGCCGTCGGCGGAGAAAGTATTGGGATCAAGAAGCACTTCCGGAGTTCCCTCGAGCCCTTTCTGGATGTACAATACGCTTTGATTCTGGAGACCATCGTTTTTATAAAAGAAATAATTGTCCCCTCTCCTGGATGGGGCCGAGTATTTCGGATAATTATAGAGCTTATCCAGCCGCTCCTTCAGTTTTTCCCGGAAGGGGATTTTCCCGAGATAGTCGAATGTGATTTTATTCTCCTCCTTCACCCATTCGGCGGTCTGAGGTGAATTGTCATCTTCAAGCCACCGGTAAGGATCAGGTACTTTTACACCAAAGTAGGTATCAACCTGATCAGTTTTTCGGGTAACCGGATATTTCAACTCTTGCGCATACAGCAACGACGAGAGACACAAGAACGAGATCGCAACCGTCAAAAAACGATTTCCGCACAGACTTCGCATGTTTGCCCTTCCTGATGACCTGACGTGGGAGATGAAGATGAATTTCTGATATTTTCCTGTATTCAGCATGCGGAAATTTAACAATATTTTTTATAAAATAAAGTATCCTCCCGGTTTTGACCCCATGTACTGCATTTTGCCATTTCCGGTCGATTTATGTACCTTCACAGGACAAGCACAAAAGAAACAGATTTTTCATGCTGAAAAACTATTCAATCAACCGGCTCCTTGTCCTTCTCGTCGGTTCTGGTTATGCCGTTCTCACAATCGATTCGATATTCGAACATTGGGCGATACTGACAAAGGAGTCCTGGGCCTTTGTCCCGGTTGTGTTCAGCGGCATAGGGACCATTATTGGACTTCTTGCCGGGATCCTCTGGAGGGCGAAATGGATCGGGGCATTCCAGATTCTTCTCCTTACATCATTTTTCGTCGCGGCAGCAGGACTGTATTTCCACATTCTCGAAGACGAGTTTGAAGATAAAAATGCTCAGAACACTGAACAGGAGGAAAAGGAGAAACCTCCCCTTGCACCACTGGCGTTTGCCGGTATTGCAGCCTTCGGGCTGGTGGGGACTGTGAGAAAATGGCAGGCGGAAATCGTCAACTGATATGACCGGTCAGCGGATCTCCGTTCCCGTAAGAAACATCTCGTTGTTTTTACCGTATCAGGTTAATGATCGGCTGGTTCAATTTTCTGCGGATACGATGAGCCAGCGACAACAGGCTAGTTTCAAACCCAGAAAAACACCATGACAACCCAGGCGCCATTCCTCCGGGCGACAGATCTCTGCCGGCATTACCAACGCGGTAAATATATAGTCCGCGCCGTGGATGGTATCTCACTGACAATCAATCGTGGTGAGTTTCTCGGTCTGGTGGGTTCATCCGGTTCGGGAAAAACCACCCTCCTCAACCTCTTCGCAGGGCTCGACACTCCGACATCCGGTATCCTGGAGATCGAGGGAATTCCTATTTCCACCCTTTCGCGGAAACAACTTGCCGCTTACCGCGCACGCAAGGTCGGAATGATATTTCAGTCGTTCAATCTCATCTCTCATTATACGGCACTGCAGAACGTCGAAACAGCACTGTATTTCACCGACACGTCACACAAAGATCGGAAACGTCTGGCCCTTGCGGCGCTTGACCGGCTTGGACTGTCCGACCGTCTCACGCATCGTCCCGCTGATCTCTCCGGAGGCGAACAGCAGCGGGTAGCAATCGCCCGTGCGATTGTAAAAAAGCCGGAGATTCTCTTTGCTGACGAGCCGACCGGAAACCTCGATTACGATAACGCCAATCAGATTATCGGACTCCTCACGTCGCTGAATGACAAAGGACTGACTGTTGTAATGGTAACCCACAACCTCGAAATCGCACATCAAATCGCCCGTCGTACCATTCGTCTGCATTATGGACGAGTAATGGACCCCGGAACCACACCAACTTCCTCAGAGGGGCACTCATGACCCTCCGGGATATGGTCGTCATTTCCATGGGGAACCTTACCCGGATGAAACTCCGGACATTCTTGACGAGTTCCGGGGTTCTGATTGCCATTGCAGCCTTCGTTTCCATGCTTTCATTCGGTGCGGGTAACCAGCGGTATATTGAAAACCAGTTTGATGAGTTCGGGCTCTTCTCCACAATTCAGGTTTACCCAAAAACATCTCCCGGGAAACCCGACACTGCCGCCTCCCCGAAACTCGACACGAAAGCCATCGAACGGCTCTCCGCGATTCCCGGCGTGAATCTTGTGTACCCTTACGATCCCTTCAACGTCAGGGTAAAACTCGGCGACTCGGTTCTAAACACAAAAGCCCAGTCGCTGTCAATGTCCGCGGTGACGACAAAATTATTTTCAAACCTCAGGGCCGGCAGGGGATTCGATTCCAACTATTTCCATGAAGCACTGATCACCGAGGAACTCCTGAAAAACGCAGGCGTCACAAAGCCGGATTCCGTCATAGGCCGCAAACTCATCGTTTCAGTCCGTGTTTCCACACTCGACAGCGGTCTTGCGCACATTCTGGTCAACAACGGCGAATCACTCCTTGACCGTGCAAAACGCATTCACATTGACTCTCTGTTCGTCAAATCGTACCGCTCACATATTCTCCGGAGCGAGGCAAATGAACTCGTCCGCCGGTTCGTCGACGGCTTTCTGAATGCTCAACGGCAGGTTGCTGAAACCCTCACAATATGCGGCGTCCGCTCCTCGGCAAATCGTATGGGCAGACTGCATGTCGAACCGCTCATTATTCCCGTCACCACGGCATCGAAATTCAAGGCAAGCGGTATGGCCAATGCCCCTATCGATCTCTTTTCGGCAATGACCCAGGGTACGCTTTTTTCACAACCCGAAGATTCATCATTAAATACTTTTTCCCAGGTTACAATCGATTTTAACCCCAAGGTCTTCTATAAAACGGTCGTCGACAGCGTGGAAAAGATGGGATACCGTACATTCAGCTTCGCCGCGGAGTTTGAACAAATCCAGCGCGCGTTCCTCTACTTTAACCTTGCACTGGCACTGATCGGCTTAATCGCCCTTACAACCGCCTCCCTGGGGATCATAAACACCATGGTCATGTCGATTACGGAACGCCGGAGGGAAATCGGTATTCTGAAATCCCTGGGGGCGGATGACAGGGATATCCGGGTTTTATTCCTGACCGAATCAGGAGTAATCGGCCTGCTCGGAACAATCGGCGGGATAACATTCGGCTGGATTATTGCACGTGTCGCTTCACTTGTTGCACAGATGTTCATGAAACGGCAGGGAATTCCTCCGATCGATCTCTTTGCACTTCCTGTATGGCTGATACTGATCGCTCTGGCGATCGGCATCACGGTGAGTGTGCTTGCAGGGTATTACCCCGCTGCCCGCGCCGCACGCGTCGATCCCGTCGAGGCATTACGGAATGAGTAATACGGAAGAGAGCAAAAATATTTTCACCCGCTTCGTCAGCAGATTATACCCGAATGTTGAATATTCAGCCCATCCATGCCCAATCCTTTTTTGTCGATAAAGCAAAAAATCCTCCATCGCATCGCGGCAAGCCATCTTGCAGGACCCACGCTGACCGATGCCGTCCATGTTTACAATCTTGCAACAGAGCGAGGGTGGTCATCAACATTTGCACCGTGGACTGATCCCGCCGTCACGCTCCAGGTAACCGCCGATCAATACCTCGCAGCCCTGCACACCATACTCGACGGTTCATTGAATTGCTACCTTTCAGTGAAACTCCCCAACCTGCAGTACGACTTTGGCCTCATCAGCGAGTTGGTTGAGATAGGAAAGAGCGGAGGTATTCGGATTCACTTTGATTCCATGGATCCCGATTCCGCGTCACCCACAATAAAACTCGTCGAACGCATACTCGCCTCGTACCACAATGTGGGTTATACCATCGCTGCCAGGTGGCAACGATCCGCTCGCGATGCACGGCAGGTGGTTGAATGGGGTATTCCGGTCCGCGTTGTCAAAGGGCAGTGGCCCGATCCGTTAGTGCCAAAAACAGATGTCAGAAAAAATTATCTGGCTGTCATCGACGCTCTCGCGGGGAAGGCCGTTCATGTTGAAGTTGCCACGCACCACCGACCATTAGCACGAGAATCGCTCCACCGCCTTCTTCAGGCCAAAACCTCATGTGAAATGGGGCAAATGTCCGGTCTTCCGCAAAACTGCGCCACGTTATCAAAAGAGCTCCACGTTCCAATGCGCCTTTATATCGGTTACGGATATCCATCCCTTCCCTACAGTATCAGGGAAGTTCAGGCCAGACCAGCCGTTGTTGGATGGGTGATAAGGGATTTTTTCCTCGGAAACAGGAAAAAGTTGACAAAAGCATAGTAATCGCACGGCGGAAGAGGCGGCGGGGGTATGTTTGCCCATTTTCTCCATTGAAAATGATCCCGTTTGGTCGTTTTTATGGAAATTTATTTTTATAAGTTATTGTTTCTATTTGATTTTTAAAGATATTTACCTATATTAAAAATCATCATTTTTACTGCGGGTTTCCCCTGGGGTCAGGGTAAATTTCCTGTTGTGTTCTTCATTTCGTAGACGAATATTAAAATTCTAAATAACCTACCCACTACTCCATCAGAAGGGATTTTTATGTCTTCGCGTCGACGTACAATTCAGTCCATAGCTCTCATGATCGCGATGGTTGCTGTGGTAACCGGAACATACAGCCAGACAAAAATAGGAATGCGGTCATCAGGTCAGGCTAACCGGGGCAAATATCTGGTCAACCTGGGGGGGTGCAACCACTGCCATTCACCCAAAGTATTCACAGCGCAAGGTCCGGTACCGGATACAACCCAATTACTTTCAGGCTATCCGGCAAAGTCTCAGGCTCCAAATCTACCCGATGGTGTTATCGGCATGACCCCTGACAAATGGGGTGCCGTTACAACCGGTGATATGACCGGTTGGAAAGGCCCCTGGGGTACATCGTTCGCCGCTAATCTGACGCCTGATAAAGAAACCGGCATCGGCAGCTGGACTCCGGAGATGTTCATCAAAGCATTGCGGACAGGAAAACACATGGGTACAGGCCGGGATATTCTTCCCCCGATGCCATGGTTTGATATCGGGCATTTGAGTGATCCCGATCTCAAAGCGATCTTTTCCTATCTGCAATCCCTGAAACCGGTATCAAACGCTGTTCCGGATCCGGTTCCACCTGCTGCGCCACCAAAGCAATAATCTCTTGTATACCGCTGGAACGAGTGTGAACATCCATTATCATCGAATCACCTCTGGGGTGAGGAAGATCATCATCTTTATGATCTTCTTCACCTTATCATATAACGTCCTGCCTAATGGTAACATTGCCCTGTGTCAAACAACCTATTGCTCAAAATCTTTTACCGATGGTGGAACGATCTGCGGGAAAGTCATTTTCAGAGGAACAATCCCGGATTTCATCACCATGCTCGTCTCACAGGACAACAAAGTGTGCGGCAAAGTCCGTCGATCTCCCCGCCTCGCCATCGGCTCCGAACATGGAGTTGCCAATACCGTGGTCTACCTCGAAGGAATAACATCGGGAAAGCCGTTCCCGAACGGTGAAACATACCTCCTGAACCAGCATAACTGTGATTATTCGCCGCATATCACAATCATACCGGACGGAAAACGTCTTACCATCGTCAACAGTGATATCATCCTCCATAATGTTCACTCGTACGAAACCGAGGGGGAGTGCAGATCGGTCTTTAATATTGCACAACCGATCAAAGGCGTCAAAACGATGACGAAGCCGCTTACAAAATGCGGCGTACTTCTCGCTACCTGCGACGCCGGCCACCCATGGATGTCAGCCTACGTTGTGGTTGCATCCAATCCATATTATACTGTCTCCGACCAGAACGGCAGCTACCGTCTTGAGAATATTCCGCCGGGGAATTACACACTCAAAATGTG
Organism: Bacteroidota bacterium; assembly: GCA_033854175.1. Classification (GTDB taxonomy): domain Bacteria; phylum Bacteroidota; class Ignavibacteria; order UBA10030; family SZUA-254; genus DATKPE01. The sequence goes on from JAWOKN010000023.1 coordinate 15,097, forward strand.
GCATGAAGGTGTGGCGATAGCCCATAAGGAAATGGAACACGGAAATGTCAAACGGTATGAGTTTGAACCGCCCTATGAAGAGAAACAAACGATCGCTGTCCCCGCAAAATCCACGGTAAACGCAAATTTCTCCCTCACCCTGCGCTAACTTATTTGGCAGGTAACGATCGCAGAGCTTCCCGAGCCTCCTGAAACGCCGAATCGATGCTCAGGGCTGTTGTAAATGCCGATCTCGCCTCGCGGAAATTCCCTGTTTCGCGCAATGCCACGCCATATTGAAACCAGGCATCACGATTGCCGGGCTGCCTTTCGAGGCCTTTCCCAAATGCCGCGCAGGCATCGGCTGCACGATGGAGATCGAGCCAAGTACTCCCCAGGGCAAACCATGCATCTGCAAATCCGGGCGCTTCATCCTTGGTGAGCGTGAAATAAGCCAGAGCGCTATCGATGTTGTTCTCCCCGAGGAAGAGGTGCCCCAGGCTGAAATATATCCTGGCCTTGAAATCCTGAAGATTACCCTCTATGGTATAGTCACGGGAAAACTGGAATTCCGGGAGATATGATGGTTGCGCGTTAGGTTTTAATTTTTGCAGCACACCACGGTATTCAGCTTCCGCTATGCCAGTGTTTCCTTCCACCTGATGAACGCCAGCCAAAACGGAGGTGCCGTAAAGATATGCATCTTCACCACACCGTGTTTTCCCGAGCACAAGCACCGACTCGGCTGCCGCAAGTTTCCCTGAATTGCTGTAGGCAAGGCCCATATCGATATACGCCGTGGGAGCATATGATTTAACGGCAATCGCTCGTGCGGCATATGTGAGAGCAGAATCGTTCTGTCCCAGGATAAGATAAAGGCGAGCAATATTCGTAAGGGAATTATAGGACGACGGGAAGTTATCGAGTTCCTCATGAAATTTCCTGAGCGCCTCCTCGGTTCTGCCGTCATTCCAGAGGGCGACTCCCCAATTTAACGAAACATCCTGTACTATCCCCGGCATGGATGAGCATTCCCGGTACTTCGCAATCGCATCGTGATATTGTCCGCTTTCAAGGGACGCGTTGGCAAGGTAGAAAAGCTCCGTTTTCCGGTTCCCCGGTTCAAAGTTTGTCAGGTTGCTGTTTGTAAGCCAGACAAAAACAATGAAGAGCGGCAGGTACAGTCCGATTTTATGAAACCTCCTCCGCTTCAGAAGAATGATGACCGAATCTACTGACACGCCGGAAAATATACAGAGAAACGGAAGCACCGGCATCCGGAACCTGTCACACACAAAAAAAAGAGCCACGACAACCGAATAGACGAGCACATAGACGACCAAGAATCTCCCACGGCGTAACTTCCAGGCGAATACCATCCCCAAAAGACCGAGTGGTCCGACAAGCCAGAAGCCGATCGGTATGTCCCTGAGTATTTCTGAATGATCTTCGAAGGAGTAGAAATTCTGATTGTTGGGAATTTCAAACCTGCTCCAGAACATGTAATTTTTTTTGACAAAGAGGGCAAGGAAATTCACCGGATGCTCCCGGAAAAATCTTAATCCTTGCCCGTACCAATACTCCGAGAGTTCGGAGGGTTTTGGTTCGCCCCCGAGAGCTTTTCTGACGGGCTCGACAAAATCCCCGTACTCCCAGCGGACACCAGCCGTGCCGGGCATAGCCGACAAATATCCGCTCGCGTCCGGATTATTCCCCATGTAAAAATTCACGCCGCCTTGTGAAGCAATGAGGACGGCATCATTCCCTACGATATAATTCCGGATGGTCACAGGGGCGATCATGATTGCTGTCCCTGAAATTACGACAGAGCTGACAAGAATAATTTTCTTTGCCCCAACCGGTCTGCGATAACGAAAGAACACATACCCGATCAGAAGGACCAGCAGCGTGAGAAAGGTAGGCCGGATGAGGGAAAGAATACCAACCAGAACCCCGATGAAAAACCAACGGGGTAATGCCAGCTTGTCGTCACCCCGGTAGATAATAAAGATGAGAACGAGCAATATAACATTGACGATTGATTCAAGGAGGAGCTGGTCTTCAATGTAAATTACAAAGGGATAGAGAGCGTAGAGGACAGAGGCAATCCATGCGGCCGATTTCCCGAAAAGTTTTCTCGAGACAAAAAATACCAGGAGCACACCAAAACTACCCAGAATATGCTGGATAATCCTCGCAAGAAACAGATTGTGACCCGAGATCCGGAAAATGGCCCCGAGAAAATAAGCGTAAAAAGGGGCCCGGAAGTACACTTCATCACCAACGACGTTACCGGATGCAATCGACTGCGCCCACTGATCGTGAAATTCTTCGTCCAGTTTAAGATTGGAAAAAAGGGGGAAATTTTTGATTTCCTGTAAATAGCCAAGCCGGATGGCAAGTGAAGTAATAACGAGAAGAAATACTATCCACCCTTCTCGTGAACCGGGAGAAAATATGCGGGTAACCAACCCGCGGAGAGAAAGGGATCTCATCGGTAACAGGAAGATGCGGATAAAGCCTCTATGCTATGATGCCTGGTGTTTCGGGAATATAAGAAATTTTACGGAACACTATCCCCGCTTGATGGCTATACACTGCATTTCGAAATGACACCCTCGCAAGAGCGATGCGCAGCCTATGAAAGCTCTCGCCGGAAAATCTTTCTCAAAATATGTGCGATAAATGGTGTTGAAGGCATTATACAGACCGAGATCAGGGCAAAAAATCTGAACATACACAAGATCATTCATTGTCATATTTCCCGCACCAAGCGCCGCTCTGACTCCATCCAGCAGCAACCGGATTTCAGCCTCGACGCTGTCGGGGGCCTTCCCGGTTTTCGGATCAAGCCCCAGACGGCCGGATAGATAAAGTGTATTTCCGACCAGCACGCCATCACTGAAGGGGGCCTGAACGGGTTTGTCCGGCAGGTTGAAGTAACGTCGGTCGCTCGTTTGTTGAGCGTAGCCACATTTTGGAGCGACGGCCATTCCGACAAGCATGGTTCCACATAATACGATGACCGAGATTTTTACATTTTTCATATATCACCTCATGCTGATACTTATGTTTTTTCATTCACGACACGATCAACAAATAATACCCAACCCCGATACTCAGAAGTTCCACCCTCTCGGATATACCCTGGTCTATTTTCTCTCTTCCATAAGTCTCTGGAACCTGGGCTGACCCCACAAACGCGACCAAACCGGATTCACACGTACAAACGTTGCCGAGAGATCCGTCGGGCTGGAAAGGAGCGTTTCAAGGTTGTTGATCGCCCCGTCATAGTCACCGACCATCGTCTCAATGAGAGCAAGATCACGGACCCGGTAAGCCCCGCGCCACGCCTCCTTATCTATTGGAAGAAGCTTCACCCCCTGTTTTCCCTCAAGGAATGCATCTTCTTTCCTGCCGAGACCCGCATACGCAATGCCAAGAGCAGAATGATACCGTGCGTCATCTGGTTGGCTTGCCACTTTTCGCTCGACCACGATGCGTGCAGAGTCATAAGCCCGTCGTGCCTTATCTGGTTCGTTCATCATCTCATCAGCGAAGGCGATTACCTGGTATTTTGGCAGATATTCGAACTGGTTATCGATCAAAGCCTCAGGGCTGGAAGACGCCAGCATGAGTACCTCACGGTAATTTCCTTTTATCGATGCCATCCATACCCTCGCCTGACGGATACTCGAATGGTTTTCGTAGCCTGGGATTGAAGAAGCATCCCGTAGAACAGCTTGAGCCTTGGCGGTATCGCCAGACGAAAGAAGACAGATCAGAATTTTGAAGGCATACCTGTCAAGGACGTCGGGAGCAAGAGAAATTGCATTATTGAGCATCCGTTCCGCCTCCGGATAACGGCGAAGCAGACAGTAGGTCTGCGATGTATTATAGGCCACTTCAGATGACCGTGGATCGAGGTTTGCTGCCTTGTTCATCGCCACAGCAGCTTCCTCCATTTTACCCTGACGCCGATATACCGATCCGATGGCAAGAAGGATATTGCTGTCGTCGGGACGGCTCTTCTGGGCAAGGAAAAACTCCCTCAGGGCATTATCATAATCCAGAAATCCCCAGTAATAGTAGAAGCCGAGAGATATATGCCCTTCAACCGAATTCGGATCGAGTTGGAGTGCCTCGTCTGCGGCTTTCTTCGCCTTGACAAGGCGTTCCGGTGTGTGATCAAAGAAGAACCAATACATCTCCGCCTCTGTTTCAGCGATCTTCGCATACGCCAGCGAAAACTTCGGATCAAGATCAATAGCCTTATGGAACATGTCAAGCGCAATACGGATATCCTGATACTCGTAGCTCCGGCGATAATAGTTAATACCCCTGAGGTAATAATCATACGCAGCCGAATTCTCCGTCGGATGCGCTTCCAGTGACGCCCGCTCCGGCTGAAGGAGCGTCATCCCCAGCGCATTAGCGACCTCGGTCGCAATGTCCGACTGTAGTTTGAACACATCGGAAAAAACCGCATCATACGGCTGAGACCAGATTTGTGTCCCGTCGGCCACATTCACAAGTGCAGGATTGATGCGTACGCGTTTCCCCCCCTCGGAAGAGGTCCCCCAGCGTATTGTTCCCTGCAACACGTATTGCACTCCGAGTTCGTTTCCAATCTGTTGAAGGGACTTTGTGGTCTTTTTATACTGCATCGCGCTTGTCCGCGCAATAACGCCAAGGCCAGACAACCCCGATAATCTCCCGGTTATCTCCTCCGTAATCCCGTCGGCGAAGTAGTCCTCATCAGGTGTTCCAAGATTGTCAAAAGGTAGAACAACAAGCATTTTCCTGGATGAACCGGCGGGAGAGCCGCCCTGGGACCCCGGCCGGATAATGAAGAGAATAATCCCGATCGCAATGATAACTGCAAGCGCGATTCCGGGGATAAGGATTTTCTTGAGTTTCCTGCTCGTAGGTTTCCCGGTAACAGAGGCGGAAATGGTCGGAGTTGTGACGTAGCCTTGCCGGGTGTATTCGAGTTGCTTCCGCTCCCTGCGCAAATCAGCGAGAAGATCATCGATATGCTGATAGCGTTCCTCACGATCTTTCGCAAGTGCTTTCATGACCACGCGCTCTAGTTCAGGTCCCGCCTTTTCATTATATCGTGCAATTGGCGCAGGATCCTCATTGATAAGGGAATAAATCAAGGCCGCCTGGTGTTCACCCCTAAACGGGACCCTTCCTGTCAACAATTCATATAGGACAACACCAAAGGAGAAGATATCAGACCGGAGGTCAACTTCCTCGCCCTGAGCCTGTTCGGGAGACATGTACGCCGCAGTCCCGATCGTGGATCCCGCCTTCGTCAGTTTTGTTGCGCCCCTGACCTTTGCCAGACCAAAATCCATCACCTTCACCTGGCCCTTCGGTGTGATCATGATGTTATCCGATTTCACATCGCGATGCACAATCCCCTTCTCATGCGCCGCGGCCAATCCCTCACCAGCCTGTATGGCGATATCCAGAGCCTTCTTTATCGAAATGTCCTCGCCTTCCTCGATAAGCTTTTTCAGGGTTTGTCCTTCGACATACTCCATTGCGAGAAATATCCGTCCTTCATGCTCATTGACCTCAAAGATGACAGCCACGTTGGGATGAAGAAGGGCCGAAGCAGCCCGAGCCTCCTGATAAAACCGTTCCTTTTCGTTGACATCGCCTGAGAGAAACGGGGGAAGAAACTTCAGCGCAACCGTGCGATCAAGTTTCATGTCATGAGCCTTATAGACGATGCCCATCCCTCCCTCCCCTAGCTTCTCGAGAATTTTATAATGCGATATGGTTTGATCTGTCATTTTTCGGTTGATTTCTTTCCTATAAATTTTAATTAATTCTTGGTTGCCACAATTTTGTCTCTTACCCTTTCGAACCATTCCGTCACAACCTCCAATCGAGATAATGTCATTGCTTGTACCTGCGTCACCCTTACGAGAAACCGCTTTCCATCAGGCGTAACATCCCAGACTAGCGCTGATGGGGGAATATCACACAATTTTCTTGGTACGGAGAAATCAAATGCCGATCCCGCGCTGACAGTCACAACCATCAGCGATGAACCATTCGTAAAAAATAATTCTTTCCCATTCCGGGACCAGATTGGTTTTATACCCCCACCGGTCGAAACTTGCCAATTTCTATCCTTTTTCGGGAAGCCTGTCACATATATCTCATCATGGCCCGACTGGTTTGAGGTATATGCCAACCATCGGCCATCGGGAGAGAACAGACCATCCTCCTCATTGGCAGGAGAGTGCACAAATGGGTATGGTTTTCGGTCCCCTTCAAGCGGTAGGATCCATATATCACCATTTTGATCAAACGATAACGTCTTCCCGTCCGGGGTGAGGGATCTTGGAATCTGTGGGTTGGGATTATTTGTGAGGCGTTCTTCAATGCCACTACCATCCCAGGGTTTTCGGAAAATATTCCGGGCCTTTCCCTTCTCAGCACTGTATACCACATACTTGCCATCTGGAGACCAAAGTGGATAGTTATTATTTCCATCGGCGAATGTGACCCTGGAAAGCGTACCCCGTGAGATTTGATATAACCAAATATCGTCGTTCGCCGCATTGATGTCGGTTGCAATTTGCTGGCCATCGGGTGATATGCTTGCCGTAAAATATGACCTGAGAGAGTCGAGCAGGTTTCGGATATAACCCTGGCGATCCATCCACTTCAGAGTGAACCGATTATACGATAATGGACCTGCACGGGCGAACACGAGTATACCATTGTTCGAGAAACCAATATTCCCCTGCCCCGAACCTGGATTCAAATAACCCCCTTCTTCAATCAACACCGGAGGACCTTTCACTTCGAGCCGTTCCGCGTCGAACGCTATAGCATATATTGCATTGCCGCGCATGTACACCAAAAAGCCGTTCGGGAGATAACGCGCATAGGTTCCCCCGCGTACGAGAATTTTCCTCTCTCCTGAACCCAGCCTCTGGGCTACGATTGTCGCATCATCGAACGATGTGATATTATTATTCTTGACAGTAAAAATTATTGTTTTCCCATCGGGGAGAATTTGTGGAAACCGATGACTGATCTCACCCGTTGATGAATCAAGCGTTGTGACAGGAATCGGAGTTCCCCCTTGGGCAGGGACCCGATATATCGAACTGCTGATATGTCCGTAATAGATGGAATTATCCTCCGCCCAACAGATACCACGAGTCTGACCGTTCGTCCGGCAAAGTATCTCGGGTTCACCACCAAAGACAGAGATTTTGACAAGCTCCGCCTGGCTGGCATTGAAGGCGATCCACTGACCGTCAGGTGAAAATACTGGTTCCGCACCATTCTCGGTCCCCGGAATCGGCTCGGAGGTTAATTGATCCATCCGATGAAGAAAAAGTTGACTTGTGTTTGGAATCTGACCCGTATAGGCAAGATACTTTCCGTCAGGTGAGACGGCAATCCCGCTCTGGGAAAGTGACCAGAATAACGGATTAGCGGCGGGAAGCTCAATCGAGAGACGCAGCACGGGATGAGCTGTCTTATCCCCTTCTTTCCACAGAATCACAATGAGGAAAATCGCAACGATTGCCAGGATTCCGGCAGAAATATAACCGAGATTTTTTCTCCACAAACCTGCGGCGACGTTTGTCCTTTTCTGATACGCAGGCATCCCGACGGTCGGCCGCGTAGCGGTAATTCTGCTTGCCCGTTGCCTGCTTGATTCTCTCCGGTAACGCTTCAGATCCACCGACACCTGCGCGATTGATTGAGTTCTCTCACGGGGATCCTTTTCCAGGCACTCGAATATGATTGCATCGAGACTGGGATCGATTTTCTGGTCGATGGAAGCCATGGGGGGTGGATCGATATTCACAATTTCGTAGGCTAGTGCGGTTTCGTGGACACCCTTAAACGGCAATTGGCCCGTCAACATTTCGTAGAGAACGACACCGAACGAAAATATATCTGAGCGATGATCCGTCTCCTGCCCCTGTACCTGTTCGGGAGACATGTATCCCGCCGTCCCGACAGTGCTTCCCTCCTTCGTCAGACGCGATATTTTACTCCCGCGCGCCCTGAGTTTGGCCAGTCCAAAGTCCATGATCTGTACAATCCCATCCTTACGGATCATGATATTTTCCGGTTTGATATCACGATGAACGATGCCTTTCTCATGTGCTGCAGACAAACCATCAGCCATCTGGATACCAATTTCAATCGCCTGCTTTAACGAGAGTGTACCTTTCTTTTCCTGCAGAGTCTGGCCATCCACAAATTCCATGACGATAAACACCTGCCTATCCCCCCGGGATCCGCTGATTTCCTCGATTCCATAGATAGTGCAGATATTCGGATGGCTCAATGTCGCGGCAGCCTTGGCTTCCTGGATGAATCTGGCCCTGTCCTGATCCGAGGCATTGAGGTGCTGAGGCAAAAATTTCAGCGCTACAATCCGATCCAGTTTTGTATCCCGGGCCTTATAGACCACACCCATACCTCCCTCACCCAGTTTATCGATTATGGTATAATGTAAAACTGTTTCGCCAATCATATGGGAAATTTGTTCATTCGTTTACCTAGCGGTTCATTATACAAAGTTCAATCATCAGGGGGTTCATTCCTATCCAATCTCCGCAATGAGTCCCTTGAAATCCGGGTTTTCACGAAGTGACTCGAAATCGGGATCACTCTTCACCCACTCGCACACGTTTTTGTAACCGCTGTCAATAGCTTTTTTCAAGCACGTCAGTGCTTCCTTTTCCTCGCCCAATACTGCATACGTACAAGCACAGTTGTAAAGTGCAAGCCCATCCCTCGGATCAATTTCCAGGACGCGAGTGAGCATGCGATGGGCGTTCTCTTTATCGCCCAAGTGCGCATAGGGTCCAGCCATCCTGCTCATAACAATGGCATCATCAGAATTCACTGAAAGTTTACGCAAACCGACTTCAATGGCTTTATGGTTGGCATTTTCCGATTCCTCTTTTTCACCCTTTCTCCTGTATGTCATATCAAGATGTGTCCACGGTTCTTCACTGTACGGTTTCAGAACGGCGCAAAATTTGTAATACCGAATGGCCGCATCGTAATCCCGGTTGAGATCGGACATAATGCCAAGCCACCTGTTCGCATCATAGTGTTCAGGATTTTGATGAATGACCTTTTCAAGCATCTTCATCGATTCCGCGAACCGTTTCTGATGAAAGTAGACCATTGCAAGGCCAAAGATTGCATCCTCTGACTGAGGATCGAGGGCGAAGGCTCTCTGACTTACTTCAATAGTTTTTGAGAGCCATTGTACGTCACCATCGTACCAGCTATACATATACGAGTATGCTTCAGCAAGACCGGCATATGCAGCTGCAAAACCGCTGTCCAACGCGACGGCCTTCTCGAACATTTGTATCGCCCGTTCATTATTTTTCTTCCCCCTTCGGTACATCTGTTCACGTCCGCGCATATAGAAATCGTACGCACGCAGATCCTGCGTCGGTTTTTTACCAAGCGATTCTCTCTCCGAATCCGAAAGAGATACCCTCAGCGCCTGAACGATGCTTCGGGCCATATTATCCTGAAGGTCAAAGATATCCTCGATAAGCCGGTCATAGCGTTCCGCCCAGATATGATATCCTGACCTTACATCAATAAGCTGTGCCGTTATGCGGATTTTATTCCCAGCTTTGCGTACACTTCCCTCAAGGATATAATGCACACGAAGGGATTCTCCCACCTGGCGGGTATTTACCTCCCGGTTCCGGAACGGGAGCACGTCAGTGCGCGATACCACATTAAGCTCCTTGATCTTCGACAGGTCAGTAATGATATCCTCCGTCATCCCCGCGCAGAAATAATCACTCTCCTTCTCCGGGCTCATATTTTCAAAATAGAGCACCGCAATCGATTTTTTAGTCTCAGCAGATGCTCCCTCGGAACCCGGTTGCTTCAGCGCTGCAATGACCTCGGCGGCGGAACGGAGCCGCTTGGAAGCATCTTTCTGCAACAACAGGGAAACAAGTTCATCAAGACCCCCCGGTACATCCGGGCGGACCGATCGCAGGGATTTCGGCTCGAGGTTCAGGATCTCGTACATCACCGCTGCCTCATGTTCACCCTGAAAGGGAAGTCTACCGGCGATCATTTCATATATCACCACACCCAGTGACCAGAGATCCGTACGATGGTCGACATCCATCGACTGAATCTGCTCGGGTGACATGTACGCGATGGTACCCACGGTCGAACCGGTTTTTGTCAGGGTGGAATTGCCGGTCAGTTTCGCGAGTCCGAAATCCATAATTTTGACACGCCCGTCCCGTGCAAGCATGATATTCTCGGATTTGATGTCGCGGTGCACGATCCCGCGATCATGGGCAGATTGAAGTCCCTGCGAAATCTGAAGTGCGATATCGACAGTCCGCCCGTATGAAAATTCACCTTTTCTGATTTGTGACTTCAGATTCTCTCCGTCGATAAATTCCATAACAATAAACTGCCTGTTATTCGCCTCCCGGATATCGATAATCGAGCAGACGTTCGGGTGATTCAGCGCTGCAGCCGCGCGCGCTTCCTGCGTAAACCGGTCTTTGTCCTCGTCAGAGGAATCTGATTGCGAGGGAAGAAATTTCAGTGCCACGAAGCGGTCGAGTCTTGTGTCATGGGCCTTGTACACCACGCCCATACCTCCTTCGCCGAGTTTCTCTAATATCTTGTACTGTACGATTGTCTGACCTACCATTATTTCAAACCAATTTTTTTCAACATATCAGTAAAACGGGGATCCGAACGGATGGTCTCCAGTTTCGGATCGACGTTGAGGGAACAGAGAGAATCTGCACGAATTTCATACGCCTTCTCGAGCCAATGGAACGCAGAATCATGATCTGCAAGCGCGGCATAGACCAGGGCCAGCCCACGGTACACCTTACCACTGGCGATTTGCTCCTGTGGCATTTTTTCCACGATAGTCATAGCTTCCCCTCTCTTGCCCGACACGGCAAGAAGCTGTGCAAGCCCGAGCATGACCTCAGTATGATCTCCCCCTGCTTCCCCCCATTTCTGATTTTCCGCAATCGCCTCGACATACATTCCCTTTCCCCCATAGGCGAGCGATAAAAGTCTGTGTGCCGAGGCAAATCCCGGGTCGAGTTCGAGCGATTTCTTACCCTCCTCGATCGCAGTATCGTACCGCCGGGTATAATAGAGGATGATTCCCATATCCTTGAGAATGGCAGCCGAAAGCGGATCGAGCAGGGCCGCCTGCGTAATCTCCCGGATGGCTTCCTCCTCTCTTCCCATGTACAACAACCATTCTGCGTACCAATGATGAGCGGTGGCGTAATTCGGTTTAAGGTCGATGGCACGTTCAAATTGTTTGCCGGCATTTGTCCAGTCCCACTCATCCAGCATCATCAGGCTTGCCAGGGAAGCATGGGCTTCGGCAAGCTGATCGTCAAGCTCGAGTGCTTTTTCAATGGCAGACTTCGATCGTGGGTAGGTGTCCCGTCGTGTGACATGTCCGTATTCACTCAGTAAAAAATATGCATCCGCAAGTCCGGCCCAGGCGAGTGCATAGTTGGGATCCTTCGCAATCGATTCCTCAAAATACCTGATTGCGGTTCCAAGTGAGGCTTTATTTCTTTTATTCCAGAAAAACCGGCCTTTGAGATACGACTGATATGCTTCCGTGTTGACCGTCGGGTGACGTTTCAACGTTTTCTTTTCCCCGGGGGTCAGCCGTACCTTGAGTGCCTTGGCAATTTTCGAAGCCACGGTCTCTTGAATATCGAAGATGTCCTCAAGAGTTCCACGGTAGGTCTCCGACCAAAGGGTCGTATCCTGGAGTGCATCCACAAGCTGCGTTGTGATGCGAAGTTCAGATCCGTGTTTTCGCACACTCCCCTCAAGGATGAAATGAACGGCAAGATCGCCCGCAATCTGCTTCATGGTCTTATCCGCGCGATCGTACTGCATGACAGATGTCCGCGATACGACACGAAGCATCCGCAGCCTGGAGAGGTTTGCGATAATTTCCTCTGTCAGACCTTCGCTGAAATACTCATTGTCTTTTTCCGGACTGATGTCGGCAAACGGCAGGACTGCAATAGACTTCAGGGAAGCAGTTTGCGGATTTTCCAGGACGATCTCTACCTGACGTAATTCCTTTGCCAAAGAAGCTGCATCGGAAAAACGATCGGTAGGTTTTTTTTCAAGACACCTGTCGATAATCTTCTCGAGCTCCCCGGGAATAATTATGTGTGAAGCTGTGACCGGGGGAGGTTTTTCATTCAGGATGGAGTAGGCTACTGCCTGTTCATACTCTCCGGTAAAGGGTCGATGACCAGCGATCATTTCGTAGAGTGTCACTCCAAGCGACCAGATGTCAGTCAGATCATTGACCTGATCCCCCCGTATCTGTTCCGGAGACATGTAAGCTGTTGTTCCAGCGACGCGCCCGGATTCATGGGTTTCCATTGCATTGAGGAGTGCCGCTAAACCAAAATCTGCAATTTTTGTAACGCCAGTGTCGGTGACAATAATATTTTCCGGTTTGATATCCCGGTGAATGACCCCCTTGCTGTGGGCAGCCTCGAGACCTTCGGCGATCTGCCTGGCAAATTTCACCGCGTCTGAAACCGGCATGGGTCCTTCCTCTATCCTCGACCTTAAGCTGCGTCCGTTGATGAATTCCATGACAAGAAATTCCTCGCCGCGGAACTCCTGGATGTCAATGATTGAACAAATGTTCGGATGACTGAGTGCGGCAGCGGCACGAGCTTCCCGGTAAAAACGCGCTTTGTATTCTTCAGATGAAGAAACCTGGCGGGAGAGAAATTTTAGTGCAACCAGGCGGTCGAGTTTTGTATCCTGAGCCTTGTACACAACGCCCATACCCCCCTCACCGAGTTTTTCAACTATTTTGTAATGTGATATCGTCTGACCAATCATCGGGAAAATCCGCTCATTGGTTCATCGAACCATCGTCCCATTCTTGACCAAAAGCCTGGGCCAAGAGATCCTCCTACCGAGCGAAGATGGTCCTATCAATCCGTCCGCCTTTTTTTCTTTAACTCGCCGTCCCAATTACTCACGAACATTATCGGCGGAGAAGTGATATCTTCGACCAGGGTATTCAGGAGAAAACGGCGCCCGTCTGGAGTAACATCATACGCACTGCCGTCGATATTCATGAAAAGATTGACGGCTAAAAGCGCCTGAACCTGACCAACCTCGAATGCAGAACTGCTCGTTTTTACTTCCACAGCCATCAGCCTGCCGTCTTCGGATAGGTAAAAAATTTCCTTCCCATCCCCTCGCCAGTGCGGTCGCGTACCACCGGTCGTCGAGATTTGCCATTTTCCACCTGGACCAGGGTATGGACGGACATACACCTGATTTGTCCCTGATTCATCGGACTGATATGCGATCCATTTCCTGTCCGGAGAAAGGACCCCACCAGATTCGTTGAATTCCGTCTGCAATAAGGGAAATGCCTTTCTTTCCTTCGATATTGATACAGCCCATAAATCATCTTTGGTTTTTAATCCAGCCCTCGACGTGAACAGGAGCATTGTTCCGTCCGATGACCATCCTGTGGGAAACTTTCCGTCTGTCGATTCGAAAAGAAGTTCTTCGCTCCCGGCGCCACTCGAGGATTTTTGAAAAATATCCAGATGCCCATACCGTGAAGATGCAAACGCGATTCTGCTTCCATCCGGCGACCAGACAGGAAATCGCTCAAGAGCAGGGTCAAACGTGAACCGACTCCATACGTCGCTCTGAAACTCATAGAGCCAGATATCATAATTGCGCGACTGAGGTTCAAAAAGAGCAACAGCAACACGCCTGGAGTCCGGAGAGAGCCGTACGTCGAGATAGTCTCCAGCCTTGCCGACATCGACGAGCCGTTTGCCACCCCGATCAAACCAGGCTAGCTGTCTGCCTCCGCCAGCGATACCAGTCTGGTAGACAAGCATGCCGTTTTCCGACGACGAGAATATTGCTTTGTTGACGCTGGGATCATATTGCACATGCTCTGCGACCGGAACTGCGTCTCCTGTCAAGCGGAGATGTGCCGCATCGAACGCCTGAGCCATCAGGGATTGCTCACGGACAAAAAGGAGGTATCCTGCACTGTAGGTAATATTCGAACTCGCGGGAAGTATCGTTGTGGTTTTTTCAGCTGAATCAAGTGAAGCAAGATATATCAAATCTTGATCTCCCGCCCCGGTTTTTGTGGTTCTGCCAAGGAAAAGAAAATGCCTGCCATCCGGCAGAAAAAAGGGCCATCGATGACTATCCTCCCGTCGCAGTGAATCAAATTTCGTAAGGGTCTTGACCGGTCCCCCGGAAGCGCTTGTCTGGCAAATACCGGAAGCTGCATTCGGTGCGAAAAGAATGACATCCGCCCGATTCCACGTCCCTCCACGTCCACTTGCAGCATCGGCGAGAATCTGGACCGGTCCGCCTGATGCCTCAACTTTTTTCATTTTGCCGTCCGCAAAAAAACCAATAAACCTGCCATCCGGTGACCAGAACGGGTATTCCGCTCCTTCGGTCCCTATAAGCGGCTGCCCTGCGAACGAACTCAACGACCGAACCCACAGCGCCGACTTTCCTGCCGAATCCCTCGCAATAAACGTCAATATACGGCCATCGGGCGAGAGAGCGAGATGCCCCCCGCCATGCATGAAAAATGACGACCTCTCGGGCGCTAGTATGGAGGACCGTATCACCTGTAATTCCTGCGACGATGGTCGGAAATACAATATTCCTAACACTATTGAAATGACAATGAAGATCGATGCGATAATCCAGGGAGGATATATGTACCTTCTTGAAAGCTTGATCTCCGGAGATTTACCATCAACGGATGAGACGGCAAGGGGAGACCGAACGCGGGGCCCGGCCGCGGTGATACGACTGGCCCGCTGCTTGCCTGATTCCCGTTTGTATCGTCTGAGATCAACCGCTACCTGTTTCAGTGATTGAGCGCGTTCGTAAACGTCCTTTTCTAAACACTCCAGGACAATCGCGTCAAGTGCGGGATCAATCTCCGGTTTGGCTGAGGCCATCGGAGGAGGATCGACATTCACAATTTCATACGCGAGCGCCGTGTCGTGGACTCCCCTGAACGGAAGTTGCCCTGTTATCATCTCATACACCACGACTCCGTAAGAAAATATATCTGAACGATGGTCAGTGTCCTGACCCTGCACCTGCTCCGGGGACATATACCCCGCCGTACCGACCGTGCTTCCCTCTTTCGTCAACCTGTTAATTCTGCTTTCTGCCGCCCGGAGCTTCGCCAGACCAAAATCCATAATCTGAACGATGCCGTCCTTCCGGATCATGATGTTCTCGGGTTTAATATCACGGTGGACAACACCCTTCTCGTGCGCTGCAGCCAATCCATCTGCTATTTGTATAGCTATATCGATGGCCTGCTTGATGCTCAGATTACCGCTTTTTTCCTTTAACGTCTCCCCTTCAATCAATTCCATGACGATAAAAACCTGTCCATCATCCACCTGGATGTCGTGGATGGTGCATATATTCGGATGATTGAGTGTAGCTGCAGCTTTTGCCTCCTGTATAAATCTCGCCTTGTCCTGCCCGGAGCTGTTCGTATGCGGTGGAAGAAATTTAAGAGCAACGAATCGGTCGAGTTTAATATCTTTGGCTTTATAGACCACCCCCATACCTCCCTCACCGAGTTTTTCCAGGATCTTATAATGCGATATAGTTCGTCCGATCATCTCCATTAATATTTCCAGAACCTATTCTGTGTTGATGTGTTCATCCGCTACATTCTACCATTCTGTAATATCCGATGTACTCATCGGTAAATGAGTACCACTGCCTTCATTTCTCCAGTCCGATTTTCTTCAACAAAGCAATAAACCGGGGCTCTGAGCGGAGATTGTCCCAAACGGAGTATACCTTGAGAAGAACGACCCCGGCATCTCGTTCATCATACGCTTTATCAAGCCAGTCAAGCGCGAGATTTCTCTCCCCCAAGCCGAGATAGACAGCTGCAATCTGAAGCGCCTGCGGAGATCCCTGTTTTGACAATGTCTGAAGCTGCTCAAGAATCTTCGCCGCTTCCCCTTTTTTCCCGGCCTCGGCCAATACAAAGCCATACATGCCAAGACCGTTCGGATTTTCGGACCCAAGAATACGCCGGGCCGTCTCAAACTCCTTCAGCGCATCATCATACTGGTGATTCTCCTCATAAAAAAGTCCCAAACCCTGATGAGCACCTGGATAGTTCGGCTCCATTTCAATGGCCTTTTTCAGATGGTCTATGGCCTCATCGCGTCGGTTCACCAGGTCGAGGGCTTCCGCAACGTTTAGGTTAATCACCGGAGAGAGCGGATCGAGTTCTTCCGCACGCCGTATCTCTGCCAATCCTTCTTCATACTTTCCCTGACTCCGCAGACAGATGCTGAACCAATGATAGACAGTAGGGTACTTTGGATTTATTTCAATAGCCTTTTTGAATTCTTCTTCCGCTCCCATCAAATCAAAGAGATAGTTTCCCTTAATTAGTCCAAGTACAGCATGTGGCTCTGCGAAGTATGGATCAAGCTCAGATGCTTTTTTTGCGGTCGCTTCAGCTTTCGGAAGAATGCTTTTCGCCGGGACACTGGCATATTCGGGAAGAAGAACATAGGTTGCCGCCAACCCGCCATAGGCAAGTGCGTAGTTGGAGTCCTTCTCGATCGCCTGATTGAAGTATTCAATGGCTTTATAGAGGTCGTCGGCTTTGCGTTTATTCCAATAAAATCTCCCCTTAAGATAGAGCTGATAGGCTTCAGTGTTTTCGGTGGAACGTTTTTCAAGCTTTTTCTCCTCGTCGCCGGCCAGTTTCACGCGCAATTTATCCGAAATTTCTTTTGAGATTTCCTCTTGAATTGAGATGATATCGGACAATTTCTCATTATATTGCTCACCCCAGATGTGACTGTTGTTCGCGACATTCACGAGCTCGGTACTTATGAGGAGATTATCCCCGCGTTGCGTGACGCTGCCCGTCAGGATTGCCTTCACACCAAGATCTTTACCGACTTTCTGAGGATCGATGTCTTTTCCTTTGTAGCGGAAAACCGAACTGCGCGACATCACGGTCAGATTGGACAGTTGTGATAATCCGTTAATAAGACTTTCCGTGATACCATCGCTCAGATACTCAGTATTTGTATCCGCCCCTGCGTTTGCAAAGGGGAGGACAGCCAGAGAATCAATCGCCTGGTGAGAACTGAAGAAATTAAGATATCCTATAACGACCGCGGCGATAACGAGAAGAGAAACTCCGCCCGCAACGAACAGTGGATTCCGCTTCCGGCCGGTTGTGATACTACCCGTGGTCCCAACGGATGGAGTCTCGATGGAGGATTGTTCGGGAATTTTCATTCCTGTCAGTGAAGCACGGGATACCCTTGCGGATTGTTTTTGCACCCTCCGGAATTCACTCACCATATCATCGACATGCTGATACCGGTCCTCCGGATCTTTTTCGAGTGCACGATGGACAATCCTTTCAATCTCCGGAGAAATGTCTTTCCTGTATTTGTTGATTGGTTCTGGCGTCCCGTTCATGATCGAATACATGATGGCCGCTTCATGCTCACCCGGGAACGGCATCCGGCCTGTCAGCAATTCAAACACGACAACACCAAAACTGAAGATGTCACTTCTGGCATCGATGTTACCACCCTGAAGTTGCTCCGGAGCCATATAGGCCAATGTACCGACCGTCGAGGACGTGCGAGTAAGCTTGGATGACCCCTTCAGCTTGGCAAGACCGAAATCCATGACCTTGATCTGGTTCTTCGTATTCACCATGATGTTCTCTGCCTTGATATCACGATGAACAATACCCTTGAGGTGGGCTTCATGCAACGCTTCACCTATCTGGATTGCATAGGCAATCGCGTCGGACACCTTTTCAACAGGCAGTTTTTTCCTGAGTGTCACGCCGTCGACAAACTCCATATCGATGAACTGCTGCCTGATACCCTGCGGCCCGTCAAATTCACCGATGGCATGAATCGTACAAATGTTCGGGTGATTCAGCGTAGCGGCCGACTGTGCCTCCTGCTCAAATCGTGCCTGTTCATCGGCAGTCCGCGTGAGGTGTTGAGGAAGAAATTTCAACGCAACGATGCGCTTGAGCTTGATGTCCTCGGCCTTGTAGACGATACCCATGCCACCCTCGCCGAGTTTTTCCAGGATTTTATAATGAGAAATTGTTTGACCGATCATGATAGCCTCACCGTGTGCAAGCCTGCAGAACACCAAGCAGATACGCGAAGTGATGAATTCGCGTCAAGTCCGACTGTGAAATTTGTTCGAATCGGGATACAAAGTCTTTCACCAGGAAATGTGTTTTGCAACATGGTCCGATTTGACATAGAAAATTGCTTATTTTGCCGAGAATATATTCTTTAGTTCCTGAAACCAATCTGTCACCAGCGTAAATTCAGAAGAATTGAGGTCTTTATACGGGAGCGTAACCATAACAAATCTCTTGCCGTCCGAGGATATGTCGGTCAGAAATGCCCCGTCGGGGGGGAGATCCATTATTTTCCGGGGAGCCGAATAATCAAAACTACTTCCCGGATGGATGGTTACACAGAAAATCGACGTACCCTGAATAAAATAAATTTCATTGCCTGTAGGACCCCAGATCGGATTTGATCCGCCACCGCTTGATATCTGCCATTTACCCGCGCGCGATGGAAAGGGAACAACCACCACTTCGTTCTTACCCGATTCATTGGTCTCATATGCCAAGTAACGGCCGCTCGGTGAAAAAACCGGGTTACCCTCTGTAGCAGGCGAGGTGAAAAAAGGTGCCGTCTTTCCTGATCCGTCCAGGGATAGCAACCAGATATCGCCATCTTGGATGAATGCGAGGAACTTTCCGTCGGGGGAAACTGAATGCGGATACTGACTCTGGGGGCTGTTTGTAAGCCGTTCTTCCTTCCCGGATCCATCCCATGCAGCGCGGTAAATGTTGGTTGCCCGGCCCCGTTCGGATCCATAAATCACATACCGTCCGTCGGGAGTCCAAACCGGATATCCGCTGTTTCCACCCCCGAAGGTCAGCCGGGTTAAGCTCTTTCGTCCGATGTGATAGAGCCAGACATCATCGTTCGCTGCCTGTACATGGATCGCAAGTTTGTTTCCATCCGGCGACAAGGCGGCCGTAAAATAGGAATTCATGGTGTCGACAAACGGTGAGAGATGTCCCCCCATGTCTAACCATTTGATTCTCCCCACCGAATAGGATTCAATTCCGCGCGGGATAAAAAGCAATGTGCCATCGTCGGAAAATGCAAGGCTGACATCACCTGAAAACGGGTTCATCCATCCGCCTTTAAAGAGTTGCTTGGGAGGACCCGTAATCTCAAGCTTTTGCAGGTTAAACGGCACGGCATAAATATAGCTACCACGGGCGTACACAATATGGCCCGTCGGGATGTAACGGCCATATGATCCTCCCCTTATGAGTATTTTCTTTTCCCCGCTTTTTGTATCGAGAACCGCAATCGCCGCTTCATCAAAGCTCGTGATGTTATTGAATTTGATCGTGTAGAGGACGCTTTTTCCGTCCGGCAGGAGCTCCGGGAACCGATGGCTGATTTCTCCGGAGGCAGAATCAAGCGAAGTGACAGGAACCGGCTTTCCCCCGTCCGCACTCACCCGGTAAATCACACTACTGATGTGGCCGAAATAAATATTGTTATCACTCCCCCACCACAATCCCCTGGGTTGGCCTCCGGCATCGCAGATCGCAACGGCTGCACCACCGAACACCGAGGATTTTTGGATAATGTTGCTCGGATTATAGACGATCCATTGTCCATTGGGTGAAAACACAAAATATACCTGCACCCCCCCGGTAGCCGGCACCTCCGAACCCAGGACAAGTTCAAGATTTTCCCGGTCGACGGGTCTAATCATGATTTTTGCATTAACGCCCGATTGGATCAAGAACGCGAGATATTTTCCATCCGGAGAAATATTCAATCCCGAAGTTCCTATCGGAATTGCCAAGCTGTCCGGAAGCTCAATTGTGAAATGCATGTTCGGCGGTGCGGTGACTCCCTGTATACTCCATGGGCGCCAGAACAACGTCGTCAGTGCAATTCCGGCGATAAAAGCGATGAGCGCAATGTAGCCGATGACCTTACCTTTTCGCGCCGATATCGTCTCCCCGACGCCGCTTTGAGCCGGAACCGAGGCGGTGGAACGGTAAACGGTCTGCGCGGCAAAGGTTCGCGAGAGTTTTGCCTTGCTGGATTCACGCTTCACCCTCCGGAGATCTTTCGCAATATCCTTTACAGCATTATACCGCTCGTCGGGTTCCTTCTGCAGACATTCGAGAACAATCCGGTCAAGTTCAGGATCAAGATCCGCCTTGATCGCCGTCATGGGGGCCGGGTCAACATTGACAATCTCATAGATCAATGCCGTTTCATGAACACCTTTAAACGGAAGTTCCCCTGTAAACAGCTCATACAACATGACACCAAATGAAAAGATATCTGAACGATGATCTGCATCCTGCCCCTGGACCTGTTCCGGCGACATATACCCGGCGGTGCCGACAGTACTTCCTTCCCTGGTTAACCGGGTGATCGTACTCCCGCTTGCCCTGAGTTTTGCCAGCCCGAAATCCATGATCTGAACAATTCCGTCTTTGCGGATCATGATATTTTCAGGTTTGATATCGCGGTGCACGATCCCTTTTTCATGCGCCGCAGCCAGACCTTCGGCAATCTGAATGCCGATGTCGATAGCTTTTCCCTGGGTTATCGCGGGCATTTTCTGGCGCAGCGTGGATCCATCAACATATTCCATCACGATGAACATGTTCCCATCATGTTCCTGAATGTCGATGATCGAGCAGACATTAGGATGATTCAATGCGGCGGCGGCTTTTGCTTCCTGGACAAACCTCGCCTTATCCTGCTCCGAAGCACTCAGATGAACGGGAAGGAACTTCAAGGCGACTAGGCGGTCGAGCTTGGTGTCTTGTGCCTTATACACAACACCCATACCGCCCTCACCTACCTTTTCAAGTATTGTATAGTGGGCTATCGTCTGGCCGATCATGGGTTGCAGCCTCTGAACGTTATTGGTTCACAGCCTCTAACTCCCTCCGTAAGACCGGATTCCCCGAGCAGGAGTGACATCTTTTGAAATCGGCATTGTGTGCTATCCATGTGGGCCATATCCTACCTCCCCTCCATCAATTCCTTGTATTCCCGTGTACCGCGAATGCCGTCGAGATCCGTATCCCTTTTAATCCATTCGTAATTCTGATACCCGGCAGTGATGGCATTCCTCAAAGTTTCAAGTGCGAGCTGCTTCTCCTGAATGCGTGAATAGAAACACGATGCATTATAGAGCATGAGCGGATCGGTCGGATTAAGTTCCAACGCCTTTGCTGATTCACGTTTCGCCTCCTCGACTCTCCCGGCCTGGACCAGGTAGACACCATAAAGCATGTGTGCCCGCCCATCATCCTGGTGGCTCTCGAGGTGCTGCGCGATTACATTCAGGACCTTTTGCAGCATCTCTTTGTATTTTTCCGTCTGCCCCATGATTTCATACGAATTGCACAGATCAGCGTAAGCTGAATAGAAATCAGGATTGAGCTCGATGCACTTTTTATACACATCAACAGCTCGTTGATCCTGATCGCTGCTGTGATAGATCCTTCCAAGGAGCCAATACGCAATGTAATTTTGAGGATCGAGCTCTATAGCCTTTCTCCCCGCCTCCATGGCTTCATCCCGCATCTTCTTGTTGAAGTAGGCAATTCCGAGTGCCGCGTATGCCTCGGAGAGTGAGGCATCATACATCAGGGCCTTATGACTAGCTTCCACCGCCTTGTCCAGATATGATTCATTCCGTTCAATATCCTGGTAGAGAGTAGCATAGGCCTCACCTAAACCTGCGTATGCGGTTGCATACCGACGATCGAGCTCGATGGCTCTTTGAAAGAGCATAATGGCATTATTAATATCGGTTTTGGTCCGACGGTAGAGGGCATTCCTTGCGCGCATGTAATAGTCAAACGCCTCCGCATTCTCGGTCGAGCGTTTGGTGAGAACCACCTTCTCCGACGGCGTGAGTTTGACCATCAATGCATCCACGATCTGCTCCGACACCTGTTCCTGAATATCAAAGACATCGGCAAGTTTCCCTTTGTACTTGGCAGCCCACAACTGCGCGTCGGTTTCTACATCCACGAGCTGGACCGTAATGCGCAGGTCATCCTGGAACTTTCTCACGCTTCCCTCAAGAATATAGCGGGCGCCGAGTTCGCGTCCGATTGTCTTGATGTCCTTCTTTGTACCCTTATACTGCATCGTACTGGTTCGGGATACGACCCTCATATCTTTCAGCCGCGAAAGGCTCAGGATAAGTTCCTCAGTAAGACCGTCACTGAAATAATCGCTCTCTCTGTCCGGGCTGATGTTCTCGAATGGAAGAAGTGCGATTGCTTTCGTCTTGGAAGACTGACCTGAACTTTCAAGTTCTTTTTTGAGTGTCTGTAACGATGAGATCATTTCATCCATCGACTGGAATCGTTTATCACGGTTTTTTTCCAGCATTTTCATCACACACGAATCGACTACGAGCGGAATTCGTTTGTCATGCATGCTCGGCACCACCGCTTTTTCATTCACAATAAGGTACATGAGCGCCGCTTCATGCTCAGCTCTGAACGGTAATTCACTCGTGAGCATTTCGTAGAGTACAACACCGAGTGACCAAATATCGGTCCGCTGGTCGGCAGCCAAACCCTCCGCCTGTTCCGGCGCCATGTAGGCCAGAGTCCCGAGAGATGTCCCGGTTCTGGTGAGACCGGTCCCACTCTTCAATTTCGCAATACCGAAGTCCATGACCTTGGGTTGCCCGTTCGCTGTCAGCATGATATTTTCAGGCTTGATATCCCGGTGGACAATCCCCCTCTCATGAGCGGCTCGTAATCCCTCGGCTATCTGAATGGTCCAGTCGATTGCCTGTCGGACAGGGATTCCTTCCCCCGATTTCAATCCAGCGATGTGGGATTTCAGAGTTTTCCCGTCAATAAATTCCATCACAAAGAACAAACTGCCGTTTTGTTCGTCGATGTCATGGATATGAAGAATGTTGGGGTGGTTTAATGCGGCAGTAGCCCGCGCCTCTTGAATAAAGCGCGCCTTGTTGTCAGATGAGCCGGCAAGATGTGCGGGAAGAAACTTTATTGCCACCGGGCGGTCAAGCTTCGAGTCCTGCGCCTTATAGACGACGCCCATGCCACCTTCACCCAATTTCTCAAGAATTTTATAGTGCGAAACAGTTTGTCCAACCATGGAACTTCATCCTTCATTTATTATTATATATAATTGATCTGCCTTGTCACGAACTAATCCTTCCCCTTTCCCTACTGTCTGAGAGGGACCTGCACTTTTCCGACCTTTTTCCATTCATGGTTTCTCGGCCAGCAGTTTTTGGAACCGGGGATTGCTGTGCAGCGGTTTCCAAGCGGGATCTAATCGGATCAACGATTGTGAAATAGTACTTGGCCTCGAAAGAAGCTGCTGGAGAATATCGATCGCGAGGTTCTCTTCACCAACCTGCGCATAAATCTTGGACAGATCTTCGACCTGTTGTACGGGAGCGACTGCATCGAGCGAGAGAGGAAGGATATTGGCGCCCTGCTTTCCCACACGTATTGCATCGGCTTTACGCCCTAGGCCCGCATAGGTGAGACCAAGGGATGTATAAATTCGTGCGTCATCAGGATGACGCTTCGATTCAGCCTCCAGGGTTATCCGTGCTCCATCGTAATCCTGACGGGCTTCGGCACTCCGTCCGAGATACTGCTCAAGCTGAGCACGAAGAAGTTGACGGGGAATGTACCAATCCTGATACGTGAATACCGCTATGTCGAGTGAGTCGAGCCGTGCAAGTGTTGTTTGGTAGTCACCACCAAGCACACCAAGCCATAGCCGCGTATAGATAACCAAGAGGTTTCCCTCACCCGCACCCTGGCGCATAATCTCATCAATCCATCCCCGCGCTGCAGTGACATTCCCGCCTGAGAGCACTTCGATTATGGCTTTATCACAATACCAGTCCGCTCCCGTCGGCGCGAGCGCTATTGCCCGGTCAAGAGCGAGCCGTGCATCGGAATAATTGCGCATAAATATCTCCGTCTCCGCTAAATTACCAACCATCGCAGGGGACCGGGGATCGATCTGCTGGGCAAGCCTGAACTGCTTGAGGGCATTCTCAAAATCCCCCTGACGACGGTAGACTGATCCCATCCCGAGAAGCAAATCGACATTGTTTGGCTGCGCGGAGAGGGCCTCGCCAAACTCTTTGATTGCATTGGCATAATCGCGCAGGCAATGATAATAGTACCAGCCCATCGCGCCGTGTGCATCCGGAAGTGCCGGATTAAGCTGCAGGGCTCGTTCAGCAGCTTCCTTGGATTTACGAGCCCTCTGATCGGTGTGATCATAATACTCCCAATAGATATGGGAATCAAGTTCACCAAGCCTGGCATAGGCGAGCGCAAAATTTTGGTCGGCTCTGACAGCTTGATCTAACATCTGCTCAGCCACACGATAGTCGCTTTCCTGGGTGCTTCGATACATGTATTCATTGCCCCGCAGATAATAATCATAGGCAGCGGAATTCTCTGTCGGTAATGCTGCAAGCGATTGCTTCTCGTTCTGAAGGAGGGTAAGATCAAGCGCGCTCGCGACCTGGCCGGCAATATCGGATTGAAGCGTAAACGCACTCGCCATCACGGCATCAGAAGACTGCGACCATACCTGGGTACCGTCGGCAACGTTGATTAACTGGGGAGTCACCCGCACATGTATCGCGCCGCCGCTGTTTTCCCAACGCACCGTCCCCTGCAGAATATAGGAAACCCCCAGCTCTTCCCCGATCTGCTTGACCGGTTTTGTCGTTTTCTTGTACTGTATGGCACTGGACCTCGCGATGACACCCAGACCGGAGAGACCGGAGAGTTTAGCCGTAATTTCCTCTGTGATCCCATCTGCGAAATATTCCTGATCGGGAGAACCAAGATTTTCAAAAGGCAGCACGACCAGCATCTTCCGTCCACCTTGCACTCCATCTTTTTGAGGACTGCTCGTCCGAAATACAAACAGACTCAAAACCACACCGATGACGACGACCGCCACTATGCCGGGGAGGAGCACTTTCTTCAAACGTGGAGGTTGTCTTTCCCCGGGTTTCCGGTCCGGCACCGATACCGCTGTTTCGGGTCTTACAACTCGCGTAGATTGTTTTTGTAGCCTCCGCAGTTCGCTGACCATATCATCGACATGTTGATACCTGTCGGCAGGATCTTTTTCCATTGCCCTGCGGACTATCCGATCCAGATCTGTGGGAAGATCCGGCCGGTTTTTCAGCAGGGAATCAGGCTCTTCGTTCAGGATCGAATACATCATCGCTGCATCATGTTCCCCGCGGAACGGCATGTGTCCGGTAAGCATCTCAAAGACGACAACACCGAACGAGAAAATGTCGCTCCGTGCGTCGACATCTCCCCCCTGAATCTGTTCTGGTGCCATATAGGCCAGTGTCCCGACAGTCGAAGAGCTACGGGTGAGCTTCATTGTACCTTTAAGTTTCGCAAGACCAAAGTCCATCACCTTGACCTGGTTCCTGGCGTTGACCATGATATTCTCCGCCTTGATGTCGCGATGGACGATCCCCTGCGCATGTGCCTCCTGGAGCGCTTCCCCGATCGGTATGGCAAGAGATAGGGCATCATTGAGAGGAAGGGGGGAATTACCCTTCTTCCCTGCGATTTTCGCGCGTAGCGTTACCCCATCAATATACTCCATTTCGATAAACTGCTTATCCTCATACTCCTCAATTCTGTAAATCGTACAGATGTGGGGATGATTCAGAGCGGCAGCGGCCTGGGCCTCCTGCGTGAAACGTGCGCGTTCTTCCTCTGTTGCGGTTACATGCTGGGGTAGAAACTTCAGCGCTACAATCCGGTTGAGTTTTGTATCCTGGGCCTTATAGACAACACCCATACCCCCCTCACCCAATTTCTCAAGTATCCGATAATGAGAGATCATCTGGCCGATCACTTGGTCATCCTCACAGTTTCGCAGCTAATTCTGTATGCCATATGGAAGGACAAATATTTTCTGAATCGGGCTTGTGATCACGCGGTTGCCGAATTCAAGACAAAGACCGCAGGCTGCCGCGATGTCGATTTTAATCGCACTCCCCCCCCAGGTGCAGCCCTGAATCCGAACCTTATAAGGCGATACACCCTTCCGATCAAACCATCCCCCGGAAACCTCAAACCAACCATTCTCCACAACTTTTATGGTATAGAGTGAGTTATGGGTTTTTACCAACATATAATCCCCAGGACGTAAGAACGTCTTGTCTATCTGATAAAGGGAATCAGCCGTGGCGGCAAGAGTCGATAGATTCATTCCAATGTTCGGCATCACTCAAATCTCCTCATATTCACAATACTTCCACTCCATCTCATAAGTTGGCCCGTGTACCAAAGGTGGTATTCTTCATCGTATGATCACTTTTTCCTGAGATCTTTATCCCAACCGGTTACGAGCGCAAGGGGGAAAGAATTCTGGTTTCCCTCACCGCACAACATCATGAAGCGCTGGGCGTTCTTTGTAAAATCCAATAAAACGCAATTTCCCCGGGAACCTACCCCGAACAGGGGTTTCACCGCTCCTACTTCAAGCGTCACTCCCGAAGTTTTCACGTCGGCGATCATGATCCGATTGTCGGCAGACTGATAATAGAGATTCTTCCCGTCCTGGCTCCACCAACGATTCTGAGATAGTGTTGATACCCCGTTTGTCGAAATCTGCCATTTTCGGGTCTGATCACTTGTGATTTTCCCATCCGGTGTAAGGAAGGGACGGACGTATAACTCCAGATTTCCCGATTCGTTTGACCGGTAGGCAATCCATCGCATATCGGGAGAGAACTGAGCCTCGTCTTCATCAAACTCCGACTGAAGAAATGGGAACGGTTTCCGCTCGCCCGTTAGCGGTAAAATCCAGAGATCAGTCTTCGTCTTCGGATCGGTGACCCCATAGAGTAGGTATTTTCCATCTGGAGAACAATCGAGGGGAAATTTGATTTGGGATGATTCGAGCAGGGTTTCCTCACCCCCGGCACCACTCGTCGTCTTCTGATAAAGGTCATAGTGGCCCTTCCGGTCGGAGTGGAAAAATATCCTGCTACTATCCTGCGACCAAATGGGGATTTCATCAACGGAAGGATCAAACGTAAATCTTGTTTTAATACCTCTGACAAGATCGTACAACCAGATATCGCGGTTGTGAGATTGCGGGTCATATACATCATACGCAACCGTGTTTCCATCAGGTGAGAGATATGCATATGCATATTGTGCGGCTTCCCCTACTCTTCCTGATGGCTTACCACCGCGGTCATACCATTCGATCGTCCAACCATTCTTTGTACTGCTCATCTGATACACAATGAGCCCATTTCGCGACGATGAGAAAACCGCCCGGTTGTAATTGAGATCATATTCCAGCGGTTCTGCAACCGGAAGCGGATCGCCGGTCACATTCAGGTTCTTGTCGTCAAAGGGTTGCGCCATGAGCGTGTTTTCGCGAAGGTAGAGTAAATAACCCGACGAAAACTCAACATTACCCTTTGCCGGAATGAGCCGTTTGGATGTCGGATCGTCTAATGACGCAACAACCAGTTCGTCCTCCTCACGTTCCACGCCCCCGAAACTTGCCCGCGCAAAATACATAACGTGCTTGCCATCGGGAAGAAAATGCGGCCATCGGTGCGACTGTTCATGATGAGTCGTATCAAACCTTGTTAATGGCGTAGGTTTACCCCCTGCCGCAGAAACCTGATATAAGGGATCCTCAGCGGTGGGAGAAAAAACAATCGTTCCGAATTGACTCCAGGTGCCACCGCGGGCATCGTTCGCGTCACAGATCGTGACGGGAGGTCCCCCCGCGGCTTCAATTTTCTTGAGCTTGCCATTTTCAAAAAAGCCGATGAAGCGGTTATCGGGAGACCAGAAGGGGTAAGAAGCTCCCTCAGTCTCCGGCAGCAGGTTCGCCGTAAGATCATTCAGATGCCGGAGCATCAACCGGGTTTTGCCGGTGGAATCTACCGCAACAAACGCAAGCATCGTGCCGTCGGGAGAAAGCGCAACATGACCCTCCCCGGCCGTCCCTGATTGATTAGCGAAACCCATCTTGTCTGGTGGAAGTATATATGATCGTATTGCGGCCGTCTCAGGACTCGGACGCTGAAAAAGGAGGAATGTGAGCACGACCGTCGTCAACAAAAACAATACCGCCACACCAGGAAAAAGCAATCGCAACGATCCTCCCCGTACATTTTCCGGTTTCTCAACCCCCTGGGGGGCGATCATCGGAGTTCTCTCATCATATCTCTGAACGGGACGTGCGGCACTGATGCGGCTTGCGCGCTGCCGGCTCGATTCCCTTCTGAGGCGTTTCAGATCGACAGAGACCTGTTTGGCCGACTGTGTCCGTTCGTTGGGATCCTTTTCAAGACACTCCAAAAGAACCGCGTCGAGCGTTGAATCGATCTCAGGTCGTATCGTCGATGGCGGGGGAGCGTCGACATTCACGATCTCATACATGAGCGCTGTTTCGTGCACGCCCTTGAACGGCAGCTGCCCTGCCAACATTTCATAAAGGACCACTCCAAGAGAAAATATGTCGGAACGGTGGTCGGTATCCTGGCCCTGAACTTGTTCCGGCGACATGTACCCTGCGGTACCAACAGTACTCCCTTCTTTGGTCAGTCTGGTAACCTTTGAACCCTGAAGCTTCGCCAGGCCGAAATCCATGATCTGCGCGATCCCGTCCTTACGCACCATAATATTCTCTGGTTTGATATCACGGTGAATGATTCCCTTATCGTGCGCTGCCGCAAGGCCGTCGGCAATCTGGATGCCGATATCGAGTCCGCGCTTTAACGGCATCACTGCACCTGGTAGAGATGCCATAAGATCCTTGAGAGTCTGACCGTCGACAAATTCCATGACGATAAACATTTGCCCCTCATGATCAAGGACATCATAAATAGTACATATATTCGGATGATTCAGGGCAGAAGCAGCCTGTGCTTCCTGGACGAAACGGGCTTTATCGGCATCCGATGCTGAAATATGCGGCGGGAGAAATTTTAACGCGACGGTGCGATTGAGTTTTGTGTCTTGGGCCTTATAGACAACACCCATGCCGCCTTCGCCCAACTTTTCGAGGATTTTATAGTGCGAGATCGTCGTTCCAAGCATGAAAAATATCCTTTTTGCTCTCAGCCTTTCCCAGGCATCAGATAAAACTCTTGCCGGTCACAACTGTGTAACCAGCAACGGCAAGATCTACAGGTGTCGTTCCAGACTTCTGCGGTTTCCTGTCAAGCTGCATTTTCCATTGATAAAGATCCGAGAGGGTGGGCCGGAGTTCCTCTGTCAGTTTGTCAAACATGCCACTTCTCTCATATTCTTCCGCATCCTGTTTTCTATCCCAGATTGTCACGGACAAGAACCTGTTGGCCTCTCCCGAGCTTTTCGTCAGGTAGACATACCTGCATCCTTTCACCATCCGGAGCGTGGGAAGGATACTCTCCTTATAAATCTTCTGAAATTCAGCTTCCATTCCTTCACGAACCACCGGAGACACAATTCGAACATAGAGCGCGTTTTCTTCAGGGACATTTCGCGAAGCTTGCGGTGTCGTCACCTGATAGGCCTGAACCACCGGTTCCTCCGTCACCCGTTCGTACTCCATGGTCAGGTCCTTGGATAGCTGCACCTTCCATTCCGAGGACTCGGCAAGATATGCTGTAATTCCCTTTAACAGCACGGAATAGGTCCCATGCTGTTCATACGCATCGGCGCTTTCCTGTTTGTCCCAGATTGTCATGGAGATACACTCCCCCGCTTCACCGATGCTCTGTATGAGGCTCGCATAGAGGCATCCCGGAGTGGCGTGGAGAACGGGAATGACACGCTCATCATAGAGCTTACGAAATTCAGCAAAACGCTCGGCATCGAGTTTCAACTGAACGAATCTCATAAACATGGAGGTCACGCCCCTTAAAAATTCACTGGCTGTCCTTACTGGCGTTACGCGAGGGCCACGGTTGTCAACCCGTTGCCCTGAGAACCATCAATGTAATATCGTCGCTTTGGGGAACTCCCCGTGAGAACACTTTCACTTCGTCGAGAATCTTCTGCAGGAGCAATGCCGCCGGCTGATCTCCGGCGGTTTCGACAAGCGATTGCAGACGTTCATTGCCATACAACTCATGTCCGCTGTTCTGTGCTTCATTCACACCATCGCTGAACAGAACGAGACAATCATTCGGTTCAAGGGTTATCTGACAATCATTGCACCTCAACTCGTCGGTAAAGTTCAGAGGCATACCACGAACCTCCAGGATTTCCGCCTTGCGTTGGGCCGATCGGTAAAGAATCGGATAGCAGTGCCCGGCATTCGATACCGTCATCGACCGTTGGTCGGTATCGATGGCGACAAGGAGCATTGTGATAAATGACTTTCTGGCAATACTGCCCCGGAGAATGGTATTTGTGTGCCGAATCTGATCCCCGAGGGGAAGCTGCTGAAGTGCATGAGCATAGAGAACCCCCTTGCCGAGCGTTGCCAGCAATGCGGCAGGCAATCCTTTGCCGGCGACATCAGCGATGACAATTTCACAGAAATTTGTTCCTCGTGTAATGAAGTCATAGAAATCACCGCCGATCTCCTGTGCAGGAATGGTTCTGGCTGCAAATTCGAAATGGGGGAGAAGGGGAAGTTGTTTGGGAAGAAGGTTCATCTGCACCTCACGGGCGGCAATGAGTTCTTTCTCCAGAATCAGTTTTTTCTGTTCTTCGTCGTACAGCCGCGCGTTTTCAAGTATCTGGGCAGACTGTGCTGCAATGATCGCAAGCAGCCGTTTATCGTCTTCGGAAAACTGGCCGTGATCTTTCTTGTTGAACACCGCCAATAAGCCGATGAGTCTGTTTTTAACCAGCAGCGGCACACACACCAGCGAATGCACATCCCCCCCAACCCTCACACCTGAGAACCGTGAATCAGCGGCAAGATCATTCGAGAGTAGCGGTTTTTTATTGATCATCATCCATCCCAGAATGTTCTGATTGAGATGGAACTGCTCATGATTGCCTGTGGAATTCTGTGCACGGATAAGGGTTTTCATTTCCGTTGGTGCTACTTCGTCAACCAGCGTGATTGTTCCCTGCTGGCCGCTGGATGCCCGCACAGCCCGCTTGACAACGCTTTCAATGACTGCGTCCAGGCTCATGGTCGAGCTTATGACACGCGCCAGTTCGTTGAGCAGTGATAACTCATCCACTGCTTTGCGAAGCCGCTGATTTTCCTCCTGAAGAATTGCTACCTGATCCACAACAATTCTTTAAAATGATTTTGATTAGAAGAACAAAATATTTTGATCTAATAATTTACCTAAACTTATTTCAAGTTCCAAAATTTTAGGACTTCGGATTCATTGTTTCTGCCCTTTAATTTCATCCCGAACGGGAAGTTGTATATTTTCTCTACACTTTTCAAGTCTCCCCCCAAACAAATAGTTAAAATGTGCTCAATTCCTTTGCTACCCTTTTTGAAAATCCCACGACCATTCATTCCAAAAAAAAAGGCGCCCCCCTTTCCACGGGAGAACGCCGAAATAAAGTACTGCAAAATTATCAGGCCGCCGGAGCCTGCTCTTTCTTTTTGCCGAAAACCGCCGCAACAATGATTCCAAGAATGATATATTGAATGATCCCATAGATAAACCATTGCAGTGCGATTGAGTATGGTATCGGATACATCGCGTACGACGCATACGCCATCGGGGTCGCCAACATCAATCCGATATAAAGCCCGTAACGGATTCCCTCCCCGATCCCTTTACCCTCATATCCCTTAGAGAAAATCAGTGTGAAGAAAAATGACATGATGAGATAAACGACATAAAAAATCCAGACCTTTCCCTCCATGTCTGGGCGAAACAGGCTCTTCATGGGATCAGACATATAAGCAGGGCTAAGGATCACCACATGAATGAGATAGTCAAGAATCGACATCCCGATGAACACCGCCACAAAACCAATCCAGACTTTTTTACTCATACTTCCTCCAATGGAAGTTAAACAAAAAAGTGAATTAGGTAAAAACCCGACCCCAATCCTACAAAACAAAATCATGAAAGTCAATTCGGACTACGTGAGGCGGTACTGTGCGGTGCGGCGATCGTCCATAACATGATTAAATTCAGTCACTTGCTTGTTCCTGGCCAGGGAGATATCGATATCCGCAACGCCGATTCCCGGCTGACTGTCACCCAGACGATGAAGAATTTCTCCCCGCGGTGAGATGATCTCACTTTTACCGATAAATGAAAGAACAATTCCACCCCTGCTCTCTGTTCCTACCCTGTTCGCCGTTGCGGCAAATACCCTGTTCTCGAGACAGCGGGTTATCATCGCATCGGGACAATGGGGAAGGACCAAATTCGATGGATGGAGGATCAGATCCGCACCACCGAGTGCAAGCGACCGCGCACTTTCCGGAAAAATCCAGTCAAAACAGATCATCATCCCGACTTTCCCGAAAGGCAGATCGAAAACCGGAAATCCCAGATCCCCCGGTGCAAAGAAAAGTTTCTCCCGGGAAAAAAGATGGACCTTCCGGTACAGACCCACCAACCCTTCCGGTCCGACAAGGATGGCGGAATTATACAGCCGATCAGCCTT
The DNA here is from genome assembly GCA_033854175.1 of Bacteroidota bacterium. GTDB lineage: Bacteria > Bacteroidota > Ignavibacteria > UBA10030 > SZUA-254 > DATKPE01. The sequence continues at coordinate 47,909 of JAWOKN010000023.1, forward strand.
CTCCGCGAATCCATAACAGATGTATGAAGCTCTATCCTTAGCAAGAGAGAACATCTTTTGATAGGTAGGTCCATCGGCGGTTTCGGCGAACGCGGCGACCTCTTCCGCATCAATAAAATTATACCCCGTGTTGAATAATTCCGGCAGGACGAAAACGTCGGCATGTTCCCTCGAAATATATCCACAGACCTCCTCAAGATTGGACTTGACGTTGGCGAACACAGGATTGGTCTGGACAACAGCTACGCGCATATGGACTCTCCCACTAATGTAAGTCATTCTTGTCGGCGGATTTGATTGTTATAGCCGGGATATCAAGATTTTTTACAATTGCATTGAACTGCGGAACCTCCGACCTGAGAATTGCCGTGTATTTATTGATCTGGACATCCAGTTTTTTTGTCAGTTCATCAAAAACTTCGTATGCCTGTTTTGTCGGCGGCGCATCAGCACTTCCGACCACATTGGCTATGGTCGCAATTTTATCGTCGAGTTTAATCGGGTAATTTAATGCATCCTCATTACTCTTCAGTCTTACCTGTATAATTTCCTCCTCGACCGATTTGAGATGATCGTTCAGCCGTTTTGCCGCATGCGCGATTGTATCACTGGCCGATCCTTTATCAAGCCGGCTCGTCAGCTCATTTGTCTGTCCCCGGATTTCGCGAATCGTATTCACGATCCTGTGCGCCTCACTCACCCTATCCCGGATCTTAATCAGGAAATCGAACTGTTCCTTAAAATCGGTGTCCGTTGTTTTCAGACGGGGATCCTTGCGGATTTCAAACGACTGTACCCAGTGCTTACCGCGGAGGGATAATCGCACGTGATAAGTCCCCGGAACGCTCAGGGGTCCATCGAGGATACCACTCCACATCATCCCGCCGGGAACCCTAACCGCATCGGGATATCGCATATCCCAAACGAACCTGTTCAGACCTGAATCGGCCGGGCAGGTCGGCCGCTCATTTTCGCGAGGTTGAGATTCCTCGCTCCTTTTCTTCACGGTTTTTCCGACAAACGTTTTAATAAGCGAATCACTCGCATCGAGAAATTCCAGCCGGAGTGAATCCTGCTCGCGCGGTTGGGTTTTGAGATCATAGTAGACGATGACCCCGTTTGGTGGATTTTTCCCTACCGCCAGACCCGGACGACTGAACGAAAAACCACCCATGCGATATGTATCGCGGGGTTTGAACAGATAGGAACTAGCCTGCGCAGCCTCTGAAAGCTGATAGAGCAGGGTAAGATCATCCAGAATCCAGAAACCTCTTCCATGTGTCGCAACGACCAGATCCTTCTCTCGGTTGTCGACCGCGATGTCGTGGATCGGAGTGACGGGCAGATTATTCTGAAGAGGCTGCCATCGTCCGCCGTCGTCAAATGATACATACAATCCGCGCTCCGTCCCGGCGTAGAGAATACCCTTCTGATTCGGATCTTCGCGGATGACATGAGAAAATTCATTGGGGGGAATTCCCCTGGTGATTGCCTGCCAGGACTTTCCGAAATTTGTCGTCCTGAAAAGGTATGGCTTGAAATCGTCCATTTTATACCGGGTCGCGGCAATATATGCAGTTCCGGGATTGAAATGTGAAGCCTCGATCGTGCTGATGAGCGGAGACGACGGCATCGCACCCGGGGTTACATTCGACCAGTGGACTCCCCCATCGCTCGTGAGGTGAATCAATCCATCATCCGACCCTGCCCAAAGGATATTTTGATTCAGGGGAGACTCCGCGAATGCAAATATCGTTCCGTAATATTCGACACTTGTATTATCCTTGGTGATCGGCCCTCCGGAAGAATGCAACTTACTGGTATCGTTTTTCGTGAGATCAGGACTTATGAGACTCCATTCAGAGCCTTCGTTAATTGTTTTGAATACCCTGTTTGCACATGCATAAATCGTCCTTGAATCAAAATGGGATGTCACGATCGGGTACGTCCACTGAAAACGGTATTTCGCACCTTCCGCCCCGCTTCCCATGGGATTGTCAGGCCATGGAGAAATGTCCTCCTCCTGATCGGTCCGAAGATCATAGCGCGACAAATATCCATCATAGCTCCCCGCAAACACGATATCGGGATCGTCGGTCTTGGGAACGACAAATCCGCTTTCTCCACCCCCGACGGAATGCCAACTGGTCCTGTCGATACCGAATCCTGTTGTCCGGCTGGCTATGCGGACGGTCGAATTATCCTGCTGCGCCCCGTACAGGTGACTAGGAAAATCATTATCCAGGGCGACATGGTAGAACTGACCTGTCGGCATGGTTTCCTCCGTCCAGGTTTTCCCTCCATTATAGGTCACGCTCGCACCCCCGTCGTTTCCTTCAACCATCCTTTGCGGATTATCCGGATCAATCCACAGATCATGATTGTCGCTGTGCGACGTTCTGATATTCAGGAGGGATTTCCCGCCATCATTTGATTTAAACATTTCCACATTCAGGAGGTAGAGAGCATCGGGATCTTGCGGATCGGCGACAACGTGAGAGTAATACCATGCCCGTTGTCGTATACGCCGGTCATCATTGATTTTCGACCAATTCTTTCCCCAATCATCTGTGCGATATAATCCACCATCCTCAGCCTCGATAAGTGCCCACGCGCGCCCCTGCCGAGCGCCGGAAACTGCAATACCAATCCGTCCCTTCACACCTTTCGGCAATCCCTCCTTTTCACCCAATTGGGTCCAGGTGTCCCCACCATCGCGCGACATATATAAACCGCTTCCTGGTCCACCACTTGAGAGGTTCCACGGATTCCTGTACGCCTCCCATAATGCAGCATAGATAAGCCGTGGATTCATTGGATCGAGTTCAATGTCCACACCACCGGTTTTTTCGTCCTTGTACAGAACTTTCTGCCAGCTCCTTCCGCCATCCTTCGAGCGGTAAATCCCGCGTTCCGAATTCGGGCCGAACACATGTCCGAACACAGCCGCAAAGACGAGATTTTCATCCTTAGGGTGAACCCTGATTTTACTTATTGTTTGCGCCTCTCCAAGTCCTACGAATTCCCATGTCCTTCCTGCATCGACCGATTTATAGATCCCCTCTCCAGGCATAACATTCCCCCGAATGCAGGCTTCGCCTGTGCCCGCATAAATGACGTTCGGATCGGATGGCGCAACCTCCAACGCACCGACAATTCCGAGTTTGAGATATCTGTCGGAGACATTGAGCCACGTCCTGCCGCCATCCTCTGTTTTCCAGATCCCTCCCCCCGTTGCCCCGGCATAATAGGTGTACGGTTGACCAATGACGCCTGTAACGGCAATCGACCGGCCTCCCCGAAACGGACCGATCTCCCGCCAGGTCATCTTATTATAAAGAGATGTATCGTACATCAACTGAGATTGTACCGGGCCCGAAAGGACAGGCAAAAGAACAAGTGACAAAAAAACATGATGGCAAAGTCTATGCATTTTGAACCCTTTGAACGAAATGATGATAATGGTCAGAAAGTTCCGGTTTGCGGGGAAACGGTGGATATAGTTGAGAACAGAAGAAATATAGAGAGAGAAATTATCAACAGCAATTATCAGAGGTAATGATTCGGCAATTTACCCTGTTTTGAAGACTACAGAAGAATTTATCTCCTCTGCCCTAACCGGATATAACCCCTGGGAAGCGTCCCATTCCACGAGATCTGAGAGACGACTCTCGATGCCCCCCCACAACATCCAGGAAGGCTCATATCCAGAACACCCCGCCAGCAATCGCAAGATGGGGTATCCATATTACTTCAAAAGTACCATCCTTCTCACCGAGGTAAACAGGTGTTTTTGAACTGCAGATAATCCGGATAAACTTTCAGCAGTGAGACGATAAAAATATACTCCTGAAGGCAATGATCCTCCGTTAAACGAAATTTCCTTATACCCTGTGGTCATTGTGACAGCGTTCAGCAATACTGTGGTTTCCTCACCAAGGATATTGAAAACTTTCAACGTGACAATCGCATCAACGGGTAATGCAAACCGAATCGTTGCTGTCGGGTTGAACGGATTGGGATAATTCTGCTCAAGCGAAAATACCTGAGGTGCACCGAGCTTGGTGTCTCCTCCTGCATCAACCGGTGGTGACGGAGGCAATTCCATCGTAGGAACAATCTTCAGACGATTTGCCACAGGCTCCATCCCCCAGGTCCGGAGAACCAGCTTTCCCGGCTGATCAGCCTTCACCCAATAACCGATCCACGGAAACAGTGTGTCGACATAATCATAGCCGCTTCCGGTGTATTTGTAAAACTGCGACGTCGTCATCGATGGAGGAACCGCGATGACGGAGGAGATGGCAATCGCATAAGAAAGCGATCCAATAAGATTCCAACCCTGCTGTACCGTTATTGTATCGATCATGCGTTCTGCACCCTGGATGGAAATGGTCTGATCAGAATCGAACTTTACCCAGTACCCACAGCCACTAAAAAGTGTATCGAATACGGTATAACCGTTTACGGTATACGAGAACGCATTAGACACTGAATTCGGAAAAAGTGATTTCCTGCTTTCATCCGCCACATGGAGTGGAAGCGAAAGAAGATTCCATCCGGGAATCATCGAAGTGGATACGGTGGGAGATGCAACTTCCGCGATGATCACTT
>JAWOKN010000024.1:0-15849 GCA_033854175.1 Bacteroidota bacterium
CAATTTCTTCCAGCCGGCTTCAAGCGGTGCCTGTGGTATCTGTAATATAAATGATGGGAAACAATTTGTGAAGCGTGAGGGGCCGGATGCACATTAAAAAAATTTCATTTAAGCCTGCAGTTTAATACCTTCTACCGCATGTCGTTGATGCATCCGCTATCAATGACTCATCGATTCATCCGGAATGTTTGTCAACTCGACGGAGGTTGAGCATGAGCACATTCGGTGCGACGTTATGAGGTATCAACATGCTCCCCCCGCAAGTTAATTCACTCACCATCGGACAATATTGTCTACCCTCATGACCGCTGTGTGCTTAATCGTTTGGTGGTTGAGAGAACGATAAGTCTTCTATATTAAACCGGTTTTGTATTCTTGGGGTTAAATAAGAAAATGAGGGTGGTTTTGATGATCAAACGACCTTTTTCGGTGACTTTTGCTGCATTGACTTTGGTAAGAACAGGTCACCATATGGCCCAATCAAAAGTTGGACTAACATTCCCTGATTAAGGAAATTGCATAAATTTCAATTATGCCATAATCGGGGGTGGGCATTCAGAACGATCGATTTGCCGTTTATCCACAGTGGAAGGGGGTCTTCGATGCAGGTAGTCAAGAGATGTATGATGATCACCATGGCTGTCCACGATATGCGGGTCGCCAAGGCGTTTTATACGGACAATATCGGTTTGAAGGTCGCGTCCGACTACCGTCAGGACGACGAGCACTGGTGGGTCTCGCTGACATTCCCTGAAGGTGGAGTTACGATCACCCTTACTACCTATCACGAAAATCTGAAACCGGGAACGATGAAGCTGTACCTTGAAACTTCAGACGTCGCCGCAGCCCGCAAGGAGCTCAGTTTAAAGGACGTCGAAGTGGATGAAATCGAGGATGACCTCTTCGGCCCGGGATCAGGAGTAAAGTGGTTTAAGCTGGAAGATCCTGAGGGTAATCATGTGCTCTTTGTCCAAGCGTAATCAATAGGGTTCAGTATCCCAAGCAGGACCGACAACCCGGAGCCACCCCCTTGTTGCCCCGTTGTAAATCTTGCAGGATTTTTTTAGATTGGGCTAGACTGGTTACACAACTTACACTTTTCGGACAGGATATCGGGATAGAATGTCCGAAAGTGATGAAATTTTGAAGATTTGATTGTCGGGGCCCGTAGCTCAATTGGATAGAGCAACAGCCTTCTAAGCTGTAGGTTGCGCGTTCGATTCGCGCCGGGCTCACTCTTGTTTTTGGCGTTGTGTGTGTAAATTCGTGACATGATGCCTCTCCGCTAGTAGTACTCCAGCACCTAAATTCCCTGCTGCAAACACTTCTGCTAACACTTTCGAGATGACGGCGTTATCGCCGTGACATCATTCGTCGGAGTATGTTTCATCATTTTGCGTGGCGCACTGCCTCGCACAACAACAACCACCCAATTTGGTGTGTGCTAAATATCAGATTCAAGCTTAATCAGGACACATTATCTGATATTATAATAATGGCTACGTTTTTTCTTGATACTGGCTGAAAAAATAGTTATTATAAAAGCTTTTAAAAGTCGCAAGTTGTTGGATCATCGCAACCTAATGGATCCTTTACTTTTTACATCACTCGCTGGATTTGGAATCGGTTCAGTCATTGGACTGATTCTAAGCCTCCCCTTCCACCATGTCGATTCTCAACGGTTGTTGACCTATGGGAAAAACATCGGTTTCCTTACTGCGTTCGTATCATCGGTCGCGACGTTATGCCTTGCTCTCTCAATAATCCTCTTTAAACAAGAGATACTATTTCAATTTCAGACCCCGCTGTGGGGAAGCATCTCGTTTCATATCGATTATTTTTCAGCATTTTTTCTCTTGGCGATTTCACTCCTTGGTTGCGCGGTTTCTTTGTATTCGATCGCGTATACGGGTCAATTCGTTCAAAGAAGGAACATTGGTCCCTTTGTGTTCCTCTATAATCTTCTTTTCCTTTCCCTGATCGGCATCATCGCCGCTGGAAATGCGGTACTCTTTCTCATCATGTGGGAGATGATGTCGCTGACGGTGTACTTCCTGATTGTCTACGAGCATGAGGATGCTTCGACCCGGAAAGCGGGGTTTTTGTATGTCATCATGGGGCATATCGGGACTGCGTTTCTGATGGGCATGTTCATTGTACTTTTCTCCTATGCGCATTCATTTGAGTTCAGTGCTATGCGTGGCGTCGCGGGGCACATACCCTCTTTCGTTCGTTCGATCGTCTTTGTTTGTGCGTTGATCGGATTTGGTGTGAAAGCAGGTATCATGCCACTCCACATCTGGCTCCCGGAAGCACATCCTGCCACCCCAAGCAACATATCCGCCATGATGTCTGGCGTAGTCATCAAAACTGGTATTTACGGGCTTGTTCGGGTAGCTTTTGATCTCCTTGGACCGAATCCCCTGGAATGGTGGGGAATTCTTGTCCTTGTCATTGCAGTCGTCTCTGCCGTCCTAGGGGTGCTCTACGCCCTCATGGAGCACGATCTCAAACGGCTCCTTGCCTACCACAGTATCGAGAATATTGGAATCATCCTGATGGGTGTCGGTGCTGCACTCTGTTTCTCGTCGTTGGGGAATATGAACCTGGCGGGACTTGCCCTGGCTGCGGGCCTTTTCCATGTGCTCAATCATGCCATCTTTAAAGGACTGCTTTTTTTGGGTGTCGGATCGATTCACCATGCTACACAGACGAGAAATATTGAGGAACTTGGGGGGCTGATGAGGAGGCTTCCGTGGACGGCATTGTTTTTCCTCGTTGGTGCTGCGGCAATATCCGCACTGCCGCCCCTCAATGGCTTTGCGAGTGAATGGCTGACGTTTCAGGCACTGCTGTTTGGATTCAACATCTCCGACTTTGCCTTGAAGCTGGCCATTCCGCTGACAGTCGCATTGCTTGCTCTCACGGGCGCGCTGGCGGCTGCGTGCTTCGTCAAGGCGTTTGGCATAACGTTTCTTGGCAGCGGCCGCTCATCTCATGTTGATCATGCCCATGAATCTCCATTGACCATGATCAGCGGCATGGGTATCCTTGCAGTCTTGTGCATTATGATCGGTATTGCACCAGGCATGGTCCTTAAAGTGCTCGATCCGGGGATTAATGCATTCTTCAACACGCACATTGCTCTGGATGTGTCGCTGAACCCCGGAACACTTCTGATCCAGCATGGCGCCGGGACAAGCTCCTCTCCATTGGTCATCGCCCTGTTATTACTAGGCTTGGTGTTTGTCCCTGTTGTCATCGGCGTTTCCGTTGGAGGAAAAATCCGGAGGCGGATCGCTATGACATGGGCGTGCGGTCTTTCAAAGATCGAGCCCCAGATGCAATATACCGCCACAGGATTCAGCAAGCCAATCAGGATGATTTTCTCGAATATCGTTCGTGCCACCCACGAAATCGAAACAGAAGAAGAATCTTCTCCGTATTTCAGGCCGGCAATACGATATGAACTCAAGACCGAATCGATCTTTGACAGATATTTGTATGATCCTTCCAACAAAGCAGTACTGAGTATTGCTCACACACTACGCAGGATGCAAACAGGTCATCTTCAAATGTATCTGGCATACATTTTTATCGTCCTCATTCTTCTATTAATATTCGCGCGCTGATGAACGACAGCCTTCTGATCATACGTTCGGCGGCAGTTCAGCTTCTCATCGTCCTTCTCGCTGCACCACTGGTAGCCGGCTTCATCAAGACACTGAAGGCCCGATTTCAGAATCGCAAGGGACCCGGCCCCTTTCAACCGTATGCTGATTTGATGAAATTATTGAAGAAAGAGGTTATCGTCCCCCCCACATCGTCGTGGCTGTTCCGCGTGACACCGTATATTGCTTTCACATCAACGCTGGTGGCCGCGTTGATCATCCCCACAATCTCCGTGCCTGTTCCACTCAATTGGCTTGGCGATATTATCACCGTGGTCTATCTTTTTGCGCTGGGGAGATTTTTCGTGGCGCTGGCAGGGCTTGATACTTCGAGCGCCTTCGGCGGACTTGGCTCAAGCCGTGAAATGTCGATTGCCTCCATTATCGAACCCGCAATGATGCTTGCAATCGTCGCGAGTGCTGTGACGGCCGGTTCGACGAACCTGAGCATCATTGTTGTATCACTGACGACATCACCCGTATCGCTGATTCATCCTGCCCATATCCTGGCGTTTGCGGGATTGTTCATCGTCACGATCGCGGAGACAGGCAGAATTCCCGTGGACAATCCGGCAACACACCTTGAGTTGACAATGATCCATGAAGCCATGATCCTCGAATACTCAGGTCGGTATCTTGCATTCATCGAATGGGCATCGCAGATAAAGTTATTTTTGTTTCTTGCACTTCTATCGAACATGTTCTTCCCGATCGGAATTGCGACAACGGCTTCCCCGACCGGTGCAGTCGTTGGATTTGTGGTTCTTGCGGTGAAGGTGCTTGTCCTGGCAGTTATTGTCGCAGTGATGGAGTCAACGAACGCAAAGTTACGGCTCTTTCGGGTTCCGGAACTTTTGATGCTGGCATTCATTCTGTCTCTGCTGGCATTGATCCTGTATTTTATCATTGGAGGATAGGTGATTGAGTGTGATTGATACAACTACTGCATCCCGTTTGATTGATATCTTCGCCGCAACGATTCTTGTGACGGCATTTCTCATTGTTTCCAGTAGAAATCTCTCCTTCTATGTACGGTTGTTTGCCATCCAATCGTTGCTCCTCGGCGTGGTGGCGTTGCTTGTTGTGATTGGTTATGGTGAGACACATATTCTGATTGCGTCCATTCTCACCGTGGTGGTGAAAGCAATTGCAATCCCGATGGTGTTGGATAAAATTATTGATCGCATCGGCATTCAGAAGGAAATAGAGCTTAATATCAATATCACGACGTCGTTGCTTATCTGCGGTGCGTTGGTCATTCTTGCTGATTCCATCGCAAAACCGATACTCGAAACCGCGCAATTGACACATCAGTCGGTATCACGGGTACTTCCTGTTTCTATCGCAATGATCATGATTGGACTGTTTATTATGATATCCCGAAAACAGGCGGTGAGTCAGATCATTGGGCTTCTGACAATGGAAAACGGTCTGTTCCTGTCTGGTCTGTCGATTACATTCGGGATGCCGCTCATCGTTGAAGTGGGCATTTTCTTCGATATTCTGGTTGCAGCAATGATCTTGGGTGTTTTCGTCTTCCGGATAAATCAAACGTTTGACTCAATTGACGTTGATGCGTTGAGGAGGCTGAAGCATTGAGTACTCTGATCTTCAACCTTCTTCTCGGTATTCCGCTTCTGACGGCATTATTATGTTCGATGAGCCGGGTCCGGAAAGTTGTCGAATGGCTCAGCGTCATTGGTTCTTTCTTGACATTCGGCACAGCAGTTTGGTTGATAATCCAGGTGAAAGACGGCACTGCCCTTGGCACACCAAAGAATTTTTTTTACGCCGACGGATTGAGTTCGTTTCTCGTCCTGATCATTTCGTTTACCAGTCTTCTGGCAGCCCTGTATTCGATTGAATACCTCCGCCACGAATCCAGAGAGAAGGAATTTACGCTCGGATCAATCCGGAGATACTATGGGGTCCTGCACGTTTTTGTTTTTACAATGTTGCTCGTGCCCCTGTCAAACAATCTTGGTTTTCTCTGGATTGCCATAGAAGGTACCACACTTTCCTCGGCCTTCCTGGTGGGTTTCTATGATGACGAGGCTTCGATTGAAGCCGCCTGGAAATACCTCATCATTTGTTCGGTCGGAATTGCACTGGCACTTTTTGGAACTATTTTGCTGTACTTCTCTGCGCTTCATATACCGGGTTTGTCCGGTGATGCCCTCCAGTGGTCATATCTGATCACCGTCGCAAAGAAATTGGATCCAAAAATAATAAAATTGGCATTTGTGTTTGTGTTGGTCGGATACGGGACGAAAGCCGGCCTTGCACCGATGCATACCTGGCTCCCCGATGCTCACAGCCAGGCGCCTTCACCAATCAGCGCGCTCCTATCCGGGGTACTTTTGAACAGCGCACTCTACGCACTTCTACGGTTCAATCTTCTCACAGTGCAGTGTGTCGGCAGTTCATTCTCCGGAACACTGATGATCATTTTGGGCATACTGTCGATCGCTGCTTCGTTGCCCTTTATTCTGATACAGCAAAATTATAAGCGGTTACTCGCGTATTCCAGTATCGAGCACGTCGGGATCATCGCCTTCGGGTTCGGCCTCGGTACGCCATTGGCTCTCTACGGCTCACTCCTTCATATGCTGAACAATGCTCTGGCAAAAGCTCTTCTTTTTTTCTCTGCGGGCGAAATTCTCCAGCGGTATCGGACAAAATTGATCCCGAAAGTTTCGGGTATTGTCGCCGTGATGCCTTTTACCGGTCTGGTCTTTCTTCTCGGTATCTTCTGCATAACGGGATGGCCGCCATTTGGAATGTTTGTCAGTGAATTCACTATTCTGAACGCCGGGTTTTCAAGCGGAAAGTATCTGCCGAGTATACTTTTTCTCGGTTTGGTCGCTACGACGTTTATCGGCTTCATCTATTATGCCACAGCGATGGTATTTGGCGAACCAGCTCACCCGATCGAAAAGGGGAGGGGAAAATCCGTGTCGCTCATTATCTTGGGTGTGCTCATCCTGCTACTCATTGTCCTGGGTCTGGTGATTCCGCCGTTTCTCGACCGCCTTCTGAACAATGCAGTTGATGTGACAAGAATGTGAGATATGACGATGACGAAGGAGAGAGAAAAGATTCAAAAGGCGATCCAACAGGGGTTCAGGCAACAACTGACGGTCGTTCGGGGCAGTGCCTCGAACGAACTCTATCTCATTCTCAACGATGATTGTCTCTCAAAGGTACCCGAGATTTGCTCCGTTCTCATGAAGACATACAAGGCATACTTTATAACGTTGATCCCCAACGATGAGCGGATAATCAATGATAAGTTTTGTGTTTATTATGTGTTCTCACTTCCGCACGATGATCTGTTCTTGATCCTTTGTGTCCCCGTCGATCCGCGTCAACGGGAAATCCCGTCCATCTGCAGAGTCATCGACGCAGCAACATGGTTTGAGCGGGAAATGAGAGACTGGTTCGGTATTGTTGCCTTCCCCAATATCCCAAAACTCGCCGCCCATCCCGACTGGCCTGAGGACATATACCCGATGTTGAAAGAATTCGATATCACGACAGGAATCCCACGCGTACAGGGAACATTCGACTTCAGGCAGGTGGGAGGCGAGGGAGTCTTCGAGATACCGGTCGGTCCGGTTCACGCGGGAATCATTGAACCCGGGCATTTTCGATTTACTGTTGCCGGCGAACCGATCATCAATCTCGATGTCCAGTTATTTTATACGCATAAGGGGACCGAAAAGATAGCCGAGGGAATCCCTCCTCACCGGGCAGTGTTTCTGGCGGAGCGCATCTCCGGCGATTCATCATTCGCCCACGCTCTCGCATTTTGCCATGCGGTGGAACGACTCAGCATGACAGAAGTCCCCCGGCAGGCCCTTGTCCTGAGAACATTGTTCCTGGAACTCGAACGTCTCTACAATCATCTGGGCGATATCGGCGCATTGTTGCTGGATGTGGGGTTTTCCGTTGGCGCACAAACGGGATTCCGCCTGAAAGAACGTATGCTTCAACTCAATGAAATAGTAACCGGGAGTCGATTACTCAGAGGTATCGCAAAGATTGGCGGTATCCGGCAGTCGGCCGAGGACACAGTGTTAAAACAGGAAGCACTGTCGAAATCGATCCATGAGGTCAGTGACGAGTTTGAACGCCTTGTTGACCTTGTGTTGTCCACATCCTCGGTTCTTGATCGGTTTGAAACAACCGGAAAACTGAAACACGAAGATGCACGTCGACTTGGTGTCGTGGGGATCGCGGGTCGGGCTTCCGGTATAAACCGTGATCTTCGCCGGGATCATCCGCATTGTGCATATGGAAACCTTGCATTGAAGGTTCCGCTCTATACGGCGGGAGATGTTCTGGCCCGCTTCAACATTCGGGTCGATGAGGTGCGGGAATCATTCAAGCTCATTGGTCAAATCCGCCGGCAACAAGCACAAGGAGATCTTGGGGGTGAAACGGGGTCAATTCCAGCCTTTCACAAGGCTCTTGGTTACGTGGAAGGCTGGCGTGGCGAAATTGTCCATTGGGTGATGACTGATACCAACGGCAACATTTATCGTTGGAAGATCACGGATCCCTCATTCCATAACTGGCGCGCTTTGAAACTTGCTGTGCTCAAGAATATCGTTCCTGATTTCCCGGTCATCAACAAGAGTTTCAATTTATCGTATTCAGGAAACGATCGCTGAGAGTACATTATGCTGAAAATTCTGAAACAATCATTCGTGACCGGTGTCGTAACAAATTCTTTCCCGGAGACTGTCTCGGAACCACCCGATGGATTCAAGGGAAAGCCGGTCATCGATTATCCACGGTGTACAGAGTTGGATAGGTGCGCGTCGGTCTGTCCGACGAATGCTATCAGAGTTCATACCCCCAAGGACGATCCTTCAGTCCCTTCAAACGAGACGCACCTGTCTATTTCATACGGTGATTGTATTTTCTGCGGGGAATGCGCCGTTGCCTGTCCCGACGGTATTACCATGTCGAAGGAATTTCTCCTCGCAAATTCAAAGAAGGAGGAACTGACTCTTCGCGCTCGCTATACGTCAGGGCCGGATGGGTATCGCTTTGTTGAAATGGTGGAATCAGCATCACTCGAAACGCCGAAGATTGATGATATCGGGGAACAGCTCAAATCGAAAGTCCACGACATCTTTGGACGTTCACTCCATATCCGGGAGGTCGATGCAGGTTCTTGCAACGGTTGCGAAATCGAGATCACCGCGCTGAACAATGCCATTTATGATATCGAGAGATTCGGTATTCACTTTGTTGCGTCGCCACGCCATGCCGATTTGCTGCTCGTGACCGGTCCGGTGACCCACAATATGGAAATCGCTGTGAAGCAGACGTACGACGCAACACCAAGTCCGAAACTCGTCGTCGCCGTGGGTGCCTGCGCAATCGGTGGTGGAATTTTTGGAAGGAGTTATGCTTCTCGTGGCGGGGTGGACTCGGTGGTCCCTGTCGATGTGTTCATCCCCGGCTGTCCGCCTCGCCCCGAGGCATTGTTGCATGGAATCCTCCTTGCCATTGGCCGATATCCCAGGAAGAGTCAGAAAATGCCTCCTGCTCACAATTTCTCATTACCGGGACAACGATAACTGCCGATGATGCAAAAGATCAATTACTGGGTGAAAAAGATTTTTCCGATATTAGGGTGAATCTTGACGAGGATTGGTAATGCAAGGGTGTGGTCTGTCTATCCCCTGATGGATTTATGCGATGAGTGGATCAAGGAAAGGAGTTCAAGCCTATGGCCAAATATCGAATAGAAAGAGATTCGCTTGGTGAAATACAGGTTCCGGAGAGTTGCTATTGGGGCGCACAAACGCAGAGGGCAATCGGGAATTTCCCTGTTAGCGGAATTGTGTTTTCACCCCTTTTTATCCGTTCAATCGTCCTGATCAAACGCTCCTGCGTAAACGTCAACAAGGAACTAAGGCTTTTGGAACCTCGTATAGCGGATGCAATCCTCCGTTCGTGTGATGAGATTCTCGAAGGAAGATTCCATGATCAGTTCCCGCTTGATATTTTTCAGACAGGGTCGGGAACCTCCACGAACATGAACGTCAACGAGGTACTCGCTACCCGCGCCAATGAGATTCTCACCGGAAGAAGAAGCACAACCGTACCTGTCCATCCAAATGATCATGTGAACAAAGGCCAATCCTCCAATGATGTTATTCCGGCGGCGATTCATATCTCAGCCTATCTTCACGTCAAAGAATTACTCCTTCCGGCCATGCATCGGCTTCACACGACGATGAAGAACAAACAAAAAAGGTATGACGCGGTGGTAAAGACCGGCCGGACCCACCTCATGGATGCCATGCCCATCACGCTGGGGCAGGAGATGTCTGGCTGGGCAGCCCAAATCGAGTATTCCATTGAAAGGATTGAAAACACGCTGCCCCGTCTTTCCGAGCTCGCGCTTGGCGGAACTGCGGTCGGCACCGGGGTAAACACTCCGAAGGATTTCAGTGCGCGGGTGATACGTAAAATTTGCGCAATGACGAAGGTTCGCTTCAGGGAAGCCCGGAATCACTTTGAAGCACAGTCTGCACAAGATAGCGTCGTTGAGCTATCCGGCCAGCTGAGGACCTATGCCACGAGTCTGATGAAAATATCAAATGATTTACGATGGATGAATAGCGGCCCCATCGCGGGACTATCGGAAATCCGGCTCTCGGAATTACAGCCAGGATCGTCGATCATGCCAGGGAAGGTGAATCCGGTGATTCCCGAAGCAGCGAGAATGGTTTCAGCTCAGGTCATCGGTAACGATACCGTCATTTCACTTTCCAATGCGCTGGGAGACTTCCAGCTCAATGTCATGCTGCCGCTCATTGCCCATTCTCTCCTTCAATCTATAACCATTCTGGGAAACATTTCCCGGCTTTTCGCCGAGAAGGCAATCCAAGGCATGGAAGTCAATGAAGCACATCTTGCAGAGTTGATTCACAAAAACCCGATCATCGCAACTGTTCTTGGTCCGATCATTGGTTATGAGAAGGCAGCGGCTGTCGTCAAGAAAACCTTGAAGGAGAAAAAAACAGTCAGACAGGTCGTTCTAGAAATGGGATATCTTGCTGCGGATGAAGTAGATAAGATCCTTGATCCCGTTGCAATGACAAAACCCGGAATAGTCGGAAAAAGAAACAAACGATCGTGAAAGCCCGGAGGGTCAGGACCTTGACTATGACTCGAATTATTTATACCATCTTTTATCATTCAGGAGATCTCCCGTCAAAAAGAAGACTCTCATCATTATCGCGGCAAGCCTCGTGGCGCTGTATGCGTTGGTTGGCTTTTTCATCGTTCCCCTGATCCTCCGGCCAAGGCTCGTCGATGCGATTTCAAAACAGACAAACTGCCCGGTTGCCATCGGGGGGATCAGAGTCAACCCCTTTTCCCTTTCGTTGACTGTCCAGGATTTTGCTCTGATGGATCGGCACCGCAAAACCATCTGTTCGTTCAGGGAGCTGTATGTTAACTTTGAAATGATTTCTCTGTTCCGACGGGCCTATACCTTTTCACAGATCCATCTCTCCAAACCCTACATCTATGTCGGGATACGACCCGATGGGAGCATCAATCTCAAGGATCTGCAGCAGGATTCCGACGACCCGCCGCCGGATACAGTCTCCAGTCCTCCTGTGAGGGTGATCATTCAGGATCTTTCAATCGACACAGGCAAGGTCGTATTCGAAGATAGCTCCCGCCGTATCCCGTTTCGTGAAGTCGTCGATTCACTTGGTTTCTCACTGACGGATTTTACCACTGTTTCGGACGAGGCAGGCGGGTATACGTTTGAAGCCAGTACCGGACAGAATGAACTCATCCGCTGGAAGGGGAATTTCAGCGTCGTTCCACTCCGGTCAACCGGCAGTTTCGAGTTGAAGAATATTCATGCAAGAAGAATCTGGGAATATCTGCAGCAATCCGTACAGTTTGAAGTAGTATCGGGTCAGGTCGACTTCAGCGCAGAGTATACCCTCGACCTATCGAGGAAAAAGACTTTTCTCGAGCTCCGGAACGGCTCACTCGAAACCCGGACGATCACACTCTCCAGCTCCCTGGACAGCGTGCGGGCTATCGACCTTCCGCTTCTGAGCCTGAGCGGCATGCAACTGGATTATACGAACAGGAATATCAGCATCGGTTTGGTTTCCACAAAAGGACTGCACCTTACGAATGTCGTAGCTCCCGATGGACAGGTCACCCTGAAAGGGATGTTCCAGCCGAAAAATCCGCCCGCTGCAGTTCCACCAAAACAGAAATCCCCTCCATGGAAAATCCTTCTGAAAAGAATCGAGTGTTCCTCGGCTGCTTTTCATAACGAGGATCGTAGCACAAACCCCCCGGCGGGTTTTGATATTGATTCTATCCATGCGACCATGGATAGTCTGCGGCTCGACCGGCCCGCCCCTGCAACCGTGTCGCTCACCGGAAAGGTCAATCAATCCGGTACAGCAAAGATCAACGGTACGATGATCATCGATGTGGACAGTGCTTCGGTTGATGCTACCCAGGATCTGGATTGCTCGGAGATTTCACTCGTGCCGTTTCAACCCTATCTGAACGATTACTCAAAGGCGGAAATTCAATCGGGAACTCTGAGCACCCGCGGTCGACTGCATGTGTTCCTCCAGGGGCCAAAACGTCTCTTTGACTTCGATGGAAATGTGGAATGTGCAGGGCTCCGGGTGACTGACCCCTTTCTCCACGAAGATTTTGCCCGGTGTACACGCCTCGAATTGAACACCATGGCATTCCATCAATCCTCCCGCTCGTTCTCCGTAAAGGAGATCGTCGCGCGACAACCCTATCTTCGCATGATTATCGGTCCGGATAGTGTGACAAATTTCCGCCACATGATGGTCACCGATACCTTGAAAGCGGACTCGACATCAATTAAACGACAGGCCATACAGGCGACAGGCACTTCTCCCGGCCCCAGGATGAAAAGCAGGATCGGCCAGGTCCGGATTGTGGATGGATCCCTGAATTTTTCCGATCTCTCCATGAAGCCCAATTTTTCGGTCGGCGTGGAAGAGCTGAACGGCACGATCAGCGGCCTCTCCTCCGAGGAGCTGTCCCGGGCCGATATTGACCTTGCAGGGAAGGTCGATAAATACGCTCCGGCATCCATCAAGGGGCAGATTAATCCCCTGAGCGAACTGGCATATACCGATGTGACGATGAGTTTTCACGGTATCGAACTCACCACCTTTACTCCCTACGCCGGCCGCTTCGCCGGCTACAAGATCGATAAGGGAAAGCTCGATGTCGATCTCCAGTATAAGCTGAATAAGGAACACCTGGAGGGTCAGAACAAGATCATTATCGATCAGCTCACTCTCGGTGACAAGGTCGAAAGCCCCGATGCAACAAGCCTTCCCGTGAAGCTTGCTATCGCCCTGCTGAAGGATTCTCACGGCGTGATTGATCTTGATATTCCGATAAGCGGCGATCTCAACGACCCCAAGTTCAGCATCATGCCTATTATCCTCAAAGTGTTCATGAATATCATCACCAAGGCGGTGACCTCGCCTTTTAAGTTACTGGGCGCACTGTTTGGCGGCGGCGGGGAGGATCTCCAGTATGTCGAATTTACCCCGGGATCGGATTCGCTGACCACCCAGGCGAAAACAAAACTCGCAAGTCTTGCCAAGGGGCTCACCGAGCGGCCCAATTTGTCCCTCGAGATACGAGGAGTTGCCGCCGATACGCTTGACCGAAAGACACTGGCCGAGGACACTGTTTTTTCAAAAATCCGGCCCCGTCTGCCGCATATAACGCTTGTCGATAATCTTACACCGGAACAAAGCAACAGTCTGCTGGACCTCTATAAAGAGACGTTCAAGGATGATGCGAAAAACCTGCTTCCACCTCCCCCGGAGGGACAAAAGGAGATTTCAAAGGATGAAAGGGAGCGCGACATTTCCCGGGCTGCCTTTGCAAAACTTGCCGGTGCCGTAAATGTGAGCGATGAGGCTCTTCGATCTCTCGCCGGCGGAAGGGCGGATGCCGTAAAATCGTATGTCATTCTGAATTGTGGAATCGGGGAGGAGCGGATATTTCTTACCGATGTCAACACGAAGGGAACGCCGAAGGACGGACTCGTTCAAATGGAGCTTTCGCTCACGGCGAAGTGATCTTTCGGCGGGGTTGATAGAAAAATGCCCCGTCCCTGGCAGGGGACGGGGCATTCGCATATCTGGTGGGAGGCTATTTAATGAACAACATCCTCTTTACATCGGTGAAAGCCCCGGCGGACATTTTATATGTATACACCCCGCTTGGCAAGTCCGAGGCATTGAATGATACTGATTTAATTCCCGGTCCCTGGAGTTCACACACCAATGTTCGTACCTCGCGGCCAAGGATATCGTATACTGATATTCTCACCGGGGCCGGTGCTGGAAGTGTGTAATTAATAACCGTAACCGGATTGAAAGGATTGGGATAATTCTGATCTAACGAAAACACTTCTGGAATCCCATTTGTACCATCGGGTGGCTCTGGCGGCTGTTCCGTGATTGGTCTGATGGTAATTTTCGAGGTTGTTGTCACCGTTGAACCCAAAATCAGTTTCCCCGCACTACCAACTTTCACCCAATACCCATAACCCGGTTGAATACTGGCCACTGTAAAATATCCGTTATTATACCCGAAGAACTGAGATGTCACCAATCCAGCGGGGATGCTACCGATAGAACCTACGGGAACGCGGACGCTCATGGAACCTATCATATTCCATCCTTCGTTGACATCTATTGTATCGTCGACGATCAATGTGCCATTGACCGGAAGAGTCTGACCACCGCTGAAGCGCAACCAATAACCCACTCGATTCTGAAGTGTCGCCGATACAACATAGGACCCCTGGAAAGCAAACGCTTCAGAAACAGCGGTGGGAAACAGGACCGTCTTCGTGAAATCACTTGGTATGAGTTGCAACGAAATCATGTTCCAACCACTTACCACAGAACAGATGCGGGTAACGGGAAATGCTGCTGTGACCTCGCCGGAGGGAAGGCTCTGGTTACCATGGACGTCAACAGCAACAATCCGGTAATGATATGCCAGACCGGTAACCGGGGTGCTGTCAGTATAATGTGTTGAATAGGAACTCCCAACCTTCAATCCCGGTGTCGGAGTGAATTCGGCTGTGGTAGACCGATAAATATCATAACGGCCGACGTCGGGGTCGGTGGGAGAGTTCCAGTTCAGTTGTGCCAGCGGACCGGAATGGGCCTCCGCGACAACACCTGATGGCTGTATCGGAGCGAGATTGTCGACCGAATAGCCAGACTGGGAAATGGAAACATAGTAATAGTTGGGGTCGGCGGTATTGGCTGTAAGCAAATACGTTTCAGAATGTATTCCGTTCTCTGAGGAATCCCCGAGTGTGGGTACAACAACACTGTAGGTTGGTATTCTCATGGCGGTGACAGTCTGGAGATAATCATACTGGCTGAGGCTGTCATCGAGCAGTGCCATTCCAACAGGTAAGTGAGATTTCGTGTAACCGGATGCCGTGAGCGTGGGGGAGATTTTTCGCCAGATGCCGTAGGAGACCACGGTACCGCTTCCGTTGGTCGTGTCCCAATGAGACCTTTGCCATGTCAACCGCACTTGCCCTCCCTGATCACCGGGGATATCCGTTACACTCAGAATTTTCCCTACCTGCTCCTTCGTATAGATTTTCCAAAGCTCAGAACCGTTTGTGCCATCATTTGCTTGAAAATAGAGCGTACCGTTGAGATTCGTGAGATACTGTGGATATGAATTGCCCGCACCAGGGTAAATGTCTCTTACCATGACCGTGCCGATTGTGGTCCCGTCACTTTTCCAAAGCTCTGTACCGTTGGTGCCGTCGTTTGCGCGAAAGTACACCATACCATCGAAATACGTCAACGACACCATATTTGAACTGTTCGGGCCAGGATATATATCCTTCACCATCACCGTACCTGAAGAGGTTCCGTTACTTTTCCAAAGTTCATAACCGTTTGTACCGTCATTTGCCTGAAAGTACACCACGCCATTGATACCAGTGAAATAATCCGGATCCGAACCAGTTGCACCGGGATATATATCTTTCACCATCACCGTACCCGATGAGGTTCCGTCACTTTTCCAAATTTCAACCCCGTCGATACCGTTAGAGGCCTGAAAG
>JAWOKN010000025.1:0-4473 GCA_033854175.1 Bacteroidota bacterium
CCGTTGATGACCACGCTATCGACCTGATATCCCGTAGTGGGCGTCATGGAAAACAGCTGGCTGCCGCCGTCGGTGACCGTCACGGAGCCGGAGGGGCTGATACTTCCATTCGGTCCGGCCGTAGCGGTAATCGTATGATTCAGGACAAAGGTGGCATTGATCGTATGATCGAGGCTATCCCGGGTGAACGTATAGCTGGCAATCGCTCCCTGCGGCACGCCATCGACGCTCACGTCAGAGACAGAATAACCCGGGTCGGGAGCAATCGTGAACGCCTGGTCAGTATAATGAAGCACCTTCACCAACCCTGACGGGGTGATGCTCCCGCCGGATCCGGCCGTGGCATTGATCGTATGGCTTGCAAGCGACTGAATATCGGCAAGAGAGAGTGCCTGGTTATAAATCCTCACCTCATCCATCTGGCCGGTAAACTTCCTTGCGCCGCCGCTTTCTCCGCCGATACCGACCGGCTGGGTATTCGGCGCGATGGTAAACGTTGCGGCGAGACTTGTATCAAGCACGCCGTTGATATACAATTTGATGGTTGACCCGTCATATGTTCCGGCATAATGGATCCATCTTCCGTCGGTCGGATAGGTGCTCACCGCTCGTGCGCTCAGACGGTACGAGTCACCCGACGCCACCTGGTTAAACCGGACAAACGGTCTCAGCGGAGGATTCCCGCCTGAGGCTGCAAGAGACATCTCGTAACCGTTGACCGAGCCATTGACAGCCTTCGCCACCAGGTCCTGTGTGGTCGTGACTGAAGGTTTCACCCACGCGGCGATGGTGATTGCGTTCGTGATCCGGAGACTCGGGGTATCAGGTATTGCGGCATATGTCGCCCCATCGAACACGAGGGCTTTCCCGGATATACCCGTCACACGGTTCGGTGTACCCGATATCGTACCATGATTCCGGGCATTCGATGAATCGAACAACGTCGCTCCGCCCGTCTCCTCCATTGCCCAGTGGCCGACGAGGGGCCCGGCAAAATTTGCGACGACGGTCATATTGCTGTCGGCAAAGACCGTCACCGGATTCGTCGTTCCCGTCACAGAACCGGTCCAGCCGGCGAAGGTCGAGCCACCGGCCGGTGTGGCGGTCAGCGTGACGCTCGCATGATACGAATAGGAGGCCTGGTCGGGATTCCTGACAGCGGTGCCGTTTCCGTTTGTGGAAAGGGCAAGAGTATACGTATTTATTGCAAAGGTCGCCCGGATCGACGAATCTCCCAGCACGTTCGTGAACGTATAACTGGACATCGTCCCCCGGTAGGCATCATTAACGATGACGCTGTCGACATGATAACCGGTACCGGGAGTGATCGTAAATGACTGGCTTCCGCCGTCCGCGACGGTCACCGAACCCGAAGGGGTAACAGTGCCGTTTGCCCCCGCGCTTGCGGCAATGGTATGCGTGATACCGCTTGGCACAAACGTCGCGCTGATCGTATGATCTGCGGTGACGGTGGAAAATGTGTATGATGTGATCGCACCCTGAGAAGAGCCGTCGACGGTCACGTTGCCGACCGAATAACCGGCATCGGGGGTAATGGTAAAGGTTTGAGAGCCGTTGTGTGGTACGCTCACCGTTCCCGTGGGACTCATGACGCCGCCCGTCCCGGCGCTTGCGGTGATCGTATGCATGACGGACGCCATGGCCTGAATTTCCGTGGCGGAGAGGGCCCGGTTATAGATCTGCACGTCGTCGATTTTCCCCTGGTAATAATTTTGACCGGCGCCACCGGAAGCGCCATCCCTGCCGAGAGTGAGGGGCTGCGTATTGGTGGCAATGGATACGGCGCCGATTGTTTTTGTACTGTCGAGAACGCCGTTGATATACATCCTCAGGGCGGATCCGTCGTAGGTAGCCGCGGCATGGATCCACGTTCCGGTTATCGGATATGAGGAGGCTGAGTTGATGCGATATGCATCGGCCGACGTTTTCTGGTTAAGCCGGAAGAAGACCCTCCCTCCCGTCGACAATGAAAGCTCGTAACCGTCGATGCTGCTCATCACGGCCTTTTTGATCACGTGCTGTGTAGCCGTTTTTCCCGGGGCAAGCCAGGCGGCGATCGTCAGCGGTCCGGTGATATTCAGCTTCGAAGCAGTCGATACGGTATCGTACTGGCTCGAACCGTTCAATGACTGGGCCAGGCCTTTGACCCCGGTCACCCAGGTTGGCAAGCCGACAACCTTCCCGTGGTAATTATTGCCGGAGGTATCCCGCAGCCACCCGCTGCCGGTCCCCTCCTCCATCATATAATAGGCCGCGAGGGTCGTATCACCCGTTCTGGCAAGGACACTCACGGCATTTGCCACTGGGACAGTCGAGGCGACAATGACGACCGCGCTCGAGAAATTCTGTTTCGTGCTTGACGGCTCATTCAGGGCGCCTGACATAAGAGTTTGCCGCGCTCCGAACGACACCGGCGAGAGGGAGGATGCCTTATACACGATATCGTTCGACCCCTCGGACTGCGTATAACAGACAGTAACCTCGCTCTTCGCCTCGTTCAGGAGAACAATCCCCCTGGTGCCGGTCTGATCCACCTCATAAAGATCATCCCAGGTGCCGGCCGGTCTGCGAATAAGAAGGGCTATCTTCGGATAGCCCGGGGTGTCATAACTTGTCTTGACGGCAGCGTACAATGTCCCGTCGGAGGCAACCGCGACATGAAGGTGGTCATCGGCCATGCCGGCGCCGACATTCTGTGCGGACTGGGAGGCGGGGACCTCGTCGGCGGACCATGTGGCCGGATCGGACCCGTCGGTATGCGTTTTAAACCCGAACCGTTTCGTCGACTGGTTCGACCAGAGGACCCCCATCTTCCCGAGTGCGGGGATCGCGGTGACAACGGAGATATCATCCGAGCTGATCCCGGTCGCCACCGTAATGGGTGAACTCCAGGTTGAATAGGGTGAATCGCTCCACCGGACGTTGACATCGGTGACCGCGTCAGAGGCCAGCCACATCCTGCCATAGGAATCGACATCAATCGTAGCGGTCTCGACGCCTGAATCGAGTGAAATATCGACAAGTGCGGGCCGGGTTGTCCAGAGCTGATACGAATGCGATCCGGAGAGGTACTCCACCGAAACCAGCTGGGAGGAGACGCCCTTATACAGCAGAATGTGGGTGACATCGCCGGCCGCCTTCGCGTCGGCCTGGACGTTCGTTGCATCAGAAAGGTGCAAGATATTTGTCCATGCCGTCCCATCCAGGCGATACAGGTTCGTTCCCGAGGAGGTCGAGAACACGGCGAACCAGTAGCCCTGGTTCGTCCAGCATTTCGACTGGGGTTTTTCGGCGGTACTGGCTGTAATCGAAACCTGCTGGAGGGACGTCACCGAAGTAAAACCCGCAGCCAGAAGGGGGGAATGAACTCCCAGATTCAGAACCATTGCAAAGAGACCCATCAACACCGCATGTACGGACAGATTTTTCATAATGACCTCGCTATTGCTCCCTATGGATTAATCAGGATACACATGACAGAATAAACTTTGATCCCACGGTACATCCTCCACCAAAAAACCATCACCTGTAAAGTGACACCAGTCCGCTGGAGTGTTCGTCACCCTTCGGCGAAAAAACATCCTTACGGCACATCCGGCAGAACTTGAAGGGACAAGAGGTTGAGGGCAACACCGAAGTATGAAGAGCGCTCCCCCGGAACACACTGCGCAATCGACTCCCGGCGACTGTAATTCCCCCGTGAAAATAGTTAAAAATTCTCCCTTCTCGTTGTCAACGACAGACCCTAAAATCTTAAGCCGATGAAATGGCGTATTTCACAATCATCCCCGCAGCCCGGAAGTGAAATTCCCGACTCCCAGCGTAACACCTTTCCCCGAAAAAAGACAAAACTTCCTCCCCAATATTCTTCAGGGCTAAAATCCCCTGGCGTTAAAAAATCAGTTTGAAAAGCCTTTCAAAAACTCCAGCTATTCCTCGTTGCTGTCGTGCGCTGCCATGTATCCCTGCCAGCAGTTACAGCGCGGTGAAAAGAGAGGAACAGCACACACCTCTTATCACGTAGACGAAGATTGTAAACCTAAAATGGAGATTCGTAAGAACGGAACGGAGGTAAAAAACTCCCGGTGATGGCTCAAATATATTGATAAGCGGCTATATAATCAACAAAATTTTAAAAATAATTGTGAAATATGATTAGAAAATTTTTGAAGTCGTAAAAAACTTTCTCCATCCTCCGTTCCGAATGGATTTTCAGGGTTCCGGGACAGTTTTCCCCAAAACCAGGATCCTCGTTGCAAATAAAAAACAAAAAAATGGGGAACGTTCACACCGGTGTCGCAAAAGGGAGAACCGGATATTGGATAAAAGAGTATGAGATTAAAAAAGAAGACTAAACGCGGGGCAGGAAATTCCTCTCCAGAATATAGTCAAGCCACCTGTTGCTGATTTTTTCCATGAGGCTATTCGCCTTCAGGCGTGAACTCAGGTTAT
>JAWOKN010000026.1:0-18499 GCA_033854175.1 Bacteroidota bacterium
AGTAGGTGATCGTGAAACGGCCTTCGGAAGATCCATGGATGAGGTGGGCGGCTGCGCCGAGGCTCCGGCGGAGATCCTCATTTTTTGCGACAAGATCGAGAACAGCCGGGGTACCGCGGTAGCCGTATTTGCGGATGAGCGCATCGATGCCTGCATCTTCGCCGAACTGGCTGAGGCCGGGTGCGAGGATGATGAGTTCACCCCCGTCGGCGAGAGCCATGCGGGTGCGGTAGATGCTCTTATTACCAAGCCAGGTGCTCTTATATTCCGCGGGGTCAAGAAAGACAACGACCTTTTTGAGCGGCTCGGGGAGAATCTCAAAATTCACCTTCAGGGACAATGCGGCAGCCTTTTCAAAGCACTCTGTGTCATCCCCGACGTAGAGACCGCGCACGACGAGTTTCCCGCCGGGATCCCTCCCGACGACTGTCAGGACATAGACGATCGGGAGATGGTGTGCGAAATGTTCCAGGCCATAATTCAGAACGCGGCGGACAGGTGTATCCGCGCGGCCCATGATCCGTTCCATACCATATGCGGCGCCGAGAAAATGGGTTTTATTGATGCCATCGGAACCCCCGGTGCCGATCAGGATATTTTTATTATAGTTCGCCATACCGATAA
Organism: Bacteroidota bacterium; assembly: GCA_033854175.1. Classification (GTDB taxonomy): domain Bacteria; phylum Bacteroidota; class Ignavibacteria; order UBA10030; family SZUA-254; genus DATKPE01. The sequence goes on from JAWOKN010000026.1 coordinate 625, forward strand.
CCTCGTGCGGCACGACCTGTCCGACGGAGAGAATAAGATCGTGCCCCCCCTCGGCGAGGAGAGTATCGATCTGGACGGGAATAGGATAATCGACCCGGCTTTCCGAAACTTCCCGCACAAAGGCGGATGGGACATCCCCGAGGGTTCGGAAGCCGTTGCGCCAGTCATGTGTACGGAACAGGTTCAGAGGTACATGGCCGAACATCGTCCTGAGTTCTTTTTCAGTCATCGGAAAATGGGTTCCGGTGGCGGGAAGAACATCGGTCAGGGCCTTGTCGTAGTAGTGCCAGATCATCTCCGTCAGGGGGCCGGCCTGCGAGTGAAAACGTGTAAAATCGGGCGGAACGGCGACCACTTTCTTCCGCCGGCCGAGCTTGTCGAGGGCTTCAGCAAGTCCCGCATTCAAATCCGTCGCTGACAGAACGGCCCCGGGTGATCCCCTGCTATAGAGCATCATCGGTAGTCACACTCCGGAATAAGCATTAAAACCGCCGTCGATGGGAAGGACGATGCCGGTAATAAACGACGACATGTCGGAAAGGAGGAAAAGAGTGGCAGCCTGCAAATCCGACGGAGAGCCGAACTTCCCCATGGGAGTGGCGGAGAGGATTTTATGACCCCGTGGTGTCAGCTGGCCCGTTTTTTCATCCGTGAGGAGAAATCTGTTCTGGTTGGTGAGGAAAAACCCGGGTGCGATGGCATTGACCCTGATATTGGCCTTTGCCAGATGAACCGAGAGCCACTCGGTGAAGTTATTGATGGATGCTTTTGCGGCCGAATAGGCCGGAATTTTCGTCAGGGGTCTGAATGAATTCATCGAGGAAATATTCAGGACGACGCCCCGGCCTTTCCGGAGCATCTCCTCGGTAAAGACCATTGTGGGAAGTACCGTGCCGAGAAAATTGAGATCGAAGACCTTCCGGAAGCCGTCGACATCGAGGCCATAAAACGTCTTTTCGAGGTTCCCGAGTATCTCCTTATCGACAAACTCGACCTGGGTCGTCGCGCGCGGGGAATTCCCTCCGGCGCAGTTGATCAGAAAATCGACCGATCCGAGCTCCCTGCCGATGAATTTCCGGGCTTCGAGGAGGGAATCCCTGTCGAGGACATTGGCTTCGACGCCGATTGCCGAGCCGTGATGGTCGCGGGTGACAATGCCGGCCACCCGATCGGCGGCATCCTTCTGCATATCGAGAATTGCGACCTTGATACCGACGGCGGCCATCCCTTCGGCCAGGGACTGCCCGATAACGCCCCCTCCGCCGGTTAAAACGCAGACTTTCCCTTTCAGGTCATCAAACGTAAACTTGCTCATAGATTCTCTTCCCCAAGTTGGAACGGCTCAAAACTCCTGGCCAAAAGGTGATTGATGGCGAATGCTACAAGATACGCAAACGCACAGACAGAAAATAATATCGCATAGCCGGCGGTGACATTCCCCGAAGCCTTAAATGAGTCGAGGACAAAGCCTGTAATCGTCGGAAAGAGGATTCCGCCGGCTGCCCCGGCCATACCGCCTATGCCGGTGACAGAGGCGACTGCCTGTTTCGGAAACATATCCGAAACCGTCGTGAAGAGATTTGCCGACCAGGCCTGGTGGGCGGCGCCCGCAAGGCCGATCAGGAGGACGGCGGTCCAGTCGCCGACGGTGGTGACGGCATAGATCGGCAATACGAGCATGGCGAAGATCAGCATACCGGTCTTACGCGCGCGGGTGACGCTCCAGCCCCGTTTCGTCATATAGCCTGTGACCCAGCCGCCGATGATGCTCAGGAATGTGACAATGGCATAGATGGACACAAGGTGGACCCAGCTTTGCCGAATATCGAGTCCCCGTGTCTGTTTGAAGAAGTCCGGGAGCCAGATGAGGAAAAACCACCATATGGGATCGGTAATGAACTTGGCGATGATGAAGGACCAGGTCTGGCGGAACTTCAGGAGATGGAGCCACGGGATACTCCTGGTCTGGTTCTTCTCGCCGACATCCGACATAATGAAGTCGTACTCTGAGCGGGAGAGGCGTTTAATCTTCTCGGGGACGTCATAAAACGGCATCCAGAGAAAAAGCCACAAAAAGCCGGCGATACCTGCGGCGATAAACGCTGCGCGCCAGCCCCAGGTATAGGCGATCCACGGAACGAGGGCGGGTGCGATAATGGCGCCGACATTGGTACCGGAATTGAAAATACTCGTGGCGAGTGCCCGTTCCTTTTTCGGAAACCAGAGGGCGACGGCCTTGATGGCGGACGGAAAATTCCCTCCCTCGCCGAGACCCAGCAGGACGCGCGCCCCGATAAAACCACCCACGCTCCCCACCAGTGCATGGGCCAGGGCAGCAAGGCTCCACCAGGCGATCGAGACCGCATAACCGATCTTCGTGCCATATCGGTCGATGAACCAGCCGAAGATGAGGAGGCCGATCCCGTAGGCCGCCTGAAACGCGGAGTTGACAATACCGAACTCGGTATTTGTCCACTTCAGCTGTTCATCGAGGATTGGTTTGAGGAGGGAGAGTATCTGCCGGTCGATATAATTCACCGTTGTTGCGAAGAACAACAGGGCGCAGACAATCCACCTGTAGCTGTTGAATCCCGCCGGGGGAAGCGTCCGGGGTGGCGGAACCGTCTTGGTGTCAGATGGACCGGGTTCGTGCATAGTGGTTTTCATTGTCGTGGAGGTTATTCATGGTTGCAATTCAGGGCATGACACAGGTCAGGAATTCACAAGCCGGGATGCGGCCTCCCCCGATTTCTCGGGTTTGCGCTTTCCGAGGAACAGGGGAACGATATGGCGGTCGAAGAGGTTTGCGGTCACATTGGTTTCGATCTCGCGCCGGTAATGCCGCAGGAGGTCCCTGTAGCGGTCGCCCATATCCGCCGCCACCCGGAAACCGATATGGACCAGCTGCCGGAAGTTGACATTATAGGCAGTGTTGGAGGTGTCATGGCGGAGTGAGCCGACAAATTTCTGTGAATTCCACAAATCGACCTCCTTCGGCGATGGCAATTTCGCCCTGTCGATATGGATAACGGGGAGGTATGGTTTTGCGAGCTCGTCGAAGCGTTTAAACGACTGGGCATAGATTTCCTTGGCCAGGTTGAGTCCGTCACCCCCGGCTGCCGCAAGGCCGATAACCTCCTCGAGCCAGGTCGTGCCGGCAGTTTTCAGGTGAAGGCCCGTGTCGAACTTCCTGATGGCGGAATTGATCGCGGGGTAAAGGGAGAACTTGTCGCTTCCGGAGTGGACGCTGAGTTTGAGAGTCTCAGGCAGGTGAAACCGTTCGATGGCGAAGGCAACGACAGCCAGATCCTCCTGGAATTCGCGTGTGAACTGGTTGACATCGCCGACGTAATCGATCCCCTTGAGGAAAGCGCCGGTGAACTTCGGTGCGATCGTCTGGACCGGCACATCCTCCCGGGCAATGAGAGCGAGGATGAAGAAGAGCTCGATGGGTGTCTGCGGTTGCGCCGCCTCATCGACGGAGATCTCGGTGATAAAGGTCTCCTTCCCTTTCCGTTCCTCGATATATCTGTACACCTTTCCCGCTTCAGCTATGGCGAAGGCATATTTGTCGGTAAAGGCGGCGATCATGGATTTCGACACCTTGAATTTTCTCGGAATACCCGGAATGGACAAATCCCCGATAAAGGGGCTGATGGCGGCTGCAGAACCTTCGCGCACGTCGTTTCCGGGGGGTTTTCCGATGAAATCGGCGACGTCGATTGTATAGAAATTACTCGCCGAGAGAAATCTGTCGACATTGCCGAGTCCGATATGATCGGCATCGACATAATACGACGAGGTCCACCCGCACGATTCCACGGCGGCATCCGCCGAGCGGCGTACATCATCCGGGGAGGTGCCGATGAGTGTATGTTCGCGGTTTGACTTATTCCAGACCGGGACGATAGAGACACCCTGGTCTTCGGCCGCCTGGAGGGCGCGGAGCTGGGCGGGGCCTTCCATACCGAACCTGTCGCCGACGCCTATGGAGTACTTTTCGATTTTCATTGTTGTTCAACCGTTTAGAATATTGTACAAGAGTTAATAGACATCCTTCATCGGAACCTGGTCCATATCCGCAAATTCCTGGTTTTCGCCTCCCATCGCCCAGACAAACGAATACGCGCCTGTACCGACGCCGCTATGGATCGACCAGCTGGGTGAAATCACGGCCTGCATATTGCGGATCGTCAGGTGCCGGGTTTCCGGGGGTGATCCCATGAAATGCATCACCATTTCGTCGGGTTTCAGACCAAAATAGAGATAGATCTCCATGCGGCGCTGGTGGGTATGGGGGGGCATGGTATTCCAGACGCTGCCGGTTTCGAGCCGGGTGAGGCCCATAACGAGCTGGCAGCTCTTCGCCCCGCGGAGGTGGATATAGCGGTTGATCGTCCTCTGGTTGGCAGATTCGGGGGAACCGAGCCGGGATTGTTCCACATCCTTCTGCCGAACATGCGCCAGGGGGTACGGGGCATGAGCGGGAAACGAGACAAAATAAAAACAAGACGGCTCGCCATTTTTCCCCCTTCCGAATTCGATATCCACTCCTCCTTTTCCCGCATAGAGCATATCTTCAGATCCCATCTGATACAGAGTCCCGTTCACGCTGACAGGGGCTGCGGGGCCAAGGTTCACAATACCCACTTCCCTTCTTTCGGTAAAATGTTCGGCCGCCATCTCCTTCTTCGTGGCCACAAGCCCGAGCGGTTTATCGGTCACCACGGCACCGCCGATAATGGCGCGATCCGCGTCGCAGTAGACCATTGATACCGTGTCCGGGATGAAGAGATCATCGATGACAAACGCTTTCCGGAGTTCGTCCGTTGTCATCCGGCGGAACGACTGCTGATCGGGAAGATATCTTACGCTCATGTTCATCGCGCCATCCACCCCCCGTCGACGAGCAGCACGTGGCCGTGCACGTAATCAGAGGCGGCTGAGGCGAGGAAGACGGCTGCGCCGCCGAGATCCTCGGGTTTCCCCCACCTGGCGGCGGGAATCCTGGTAAGGATGGCCTGATAGCGGACGGGATCCTCCCTTATCTGGCGGGTATTTTCAGTCTCCATATATCCGGGTGCGATGGCGTTGACATTAATGCCCAAGGCAGCCCATTCATTGGCGAGAGCCTTTGTTATCTGTGCGACGGCGCCTTTACTGGCGGCGTAGGCCGGAACGAGTATGCCGCCCTGGAAGGCGAGCAAGGAGGAGACATTAATAATCTTCCCCTTTTTCCGTTTCAACATATCGCGGGCTGCGGCCTGGGCGAGAAAGAACACCGCCCTGGCATTGACGGACATGACTTCATCCCAGTCGATTTCCTTCACATCGATGGCGGGTGTGCGGCGGATGATGCCCGCGTTATTGACAAGAATATCGATCTTGCCGAACTCCCTGACGGCCGGTTCGACAATGTTGCCGGCGGCACCCGGTTGGAGCAGATCCGCCACAAGTTGCATTGCACGCCGTTTCAACGTGCGGACCCGGGCGGCGGTCTCATCGCAGGGATTTTTATCGACAAGGACGATGTCTGCCCCTGCCGATGCAAGTGCAAGTGACATCCCACGCCCGAGGCCTGTGCCGGCGCCTGTTACGACGGCCGTTTTACCCGTCAAATCGAATAATGGATTCATGATCTGGCACCTTTCCTGCGGTTATTCCCCGGTTCAGGTTCACCCCCGACCGGTTTTGGAAAGTTAAAATACCCCTGACTGTTGAAATAACAAATATCCCTCACCATGGCACCGATGAGTTTCTCGTCGTCGGGGATCAACCCCCGATCCATCTCGTTCCCCAGAATATTGCAGAGGAGGCGGCGGAAATACTCATGCCGGGGGTAGGAGAGGAAACTCCGTGAATCGGTAATCATGCCGACAAACTGGCTGAGCAGGCCCATATTGGAGAGGGCTTCCATCTGTTTTTTCATCCCATCGACCTGATCAAGGAACCACCATGCCGAGCCGTACTGGAGTTTCCCCGGAACGGTGCCGTCCTGGAAATTTCCGATCATCGTGGCGAAAAGCTCGTTATCGCGCGGATTGAGGTTATAGAGAATCGTCCTGGCAAGTTTATTTTCCGTGTCGAGGCGGTTGAGAAATTTTGCCAGGGGGCGTGCGAGTTCGAAATCCCCAATCGAATCATATCCGGTATCCGGTCCGAGATTGCGCATCATGCGGGTATTATTATTCCGCAGGGCGCCGAGGTGGTACTGCTGGACCCATCCCCTCTGGTGATCCATGAGGGCAAGTTCGTAGAGGACCGCCGATTTAAATTTCAGGATTTCGCCGGCTGACAGCGGTTTTTTCTCCCGGATTTTACGGAACACCCTTTTCACCTCGGCCTCGGTATAATCCTCGGCATAGACGACCTCCAGGCCATGATCGGAGAGGCGGCTGCCGTGGCGGTGAAAATAGGCGTGGCGGTTGTGGAGGGCGGACAGAAAATCCGCGTAGGTGCGGATGGTGGTATCGGCGGCCTTTCCGAGAAGGTCGAGATATTGGAGAAACCGGGTGGGATTATCGACATTCATCGCCTTATCCGGGCGAAAGGCCGGATAGACACTGACGGCGAAGGACTTGTCGGCGGCGAGCATCCGGTGGTACTCCAGTGTATCGGTCGGATCATCGGTGGTGCAGACAATTTCCACACCCATTTTATTCTGGATCCCGCGGACAGAAAACTCTGCTGTTGCCAGTTTCGCGTTGCATTCATCCCATATCCCCTTTGCGGTTGCGGGACTGAGGAGGCGGTTCGAGATGCCGAACGGCCGTTTCAGTTCAAGGTGTGTCCAATGGTAGAGGGGATTCCTCACGGTTTTCGGGACCGTTTCGGACCACTTCTGGAATTTCTCCCAGTCCGTCGCATTGCCGGTGATAAACCTCTCATCGACGCCGCAGGTCCGCATGGCCCGCCATTTATAGTGATCCCCCTCGAGCCAGATTCTTGTCAGGTTCTCGAATCTGCGGTCCTCGGCGATATCCCTGGGGGAAATATGGCAGTGGTAATCGATGATCGGGAGAGGTTCCGCGTACGTGTGATACAGCTTCCTCGCCCGTTTTCCCTCCAGAAGGAAATCTTCATGTATGAAAGGTTTGTTCATATGGCTTTCTTCCGGTACACCGGCAATATCCGGTTCATTGATTTTTGACTGAAATATTCAGCGGCTCGCGCACCCGGCGGGCAATATCGGCCAGGTGACTGTGGATTTCGGATGTCGACCACATACCCGGCGGTTCACCCTGCCAGCACGCGGAAATAAAAATACGAACAGCGGGAGTATTCGTGCCGATCCGTGTCAGGAGAAGATGATCATAACTACCTTCAATTTTTCTGACGCCGACCGCCGATGGTATGAGCACGGCCATCATGAGCGAGTCTCCGGAGCGGGACTGGCGGCCTGAGGTAAAGAGGGATCCCGAGCCCGGGATCCACTCCACCGAGGTGGAATCATGTTTTACGATGCCGGTGGCAAGCTCGTGGGCCATTCTGCCCCGGATGAGTTTTACCCGGTGTTCGCAGAACCTGTCGCCGCGGTAGATGATAAAGGTCGAGGAAAGGCCGACGGTATCATTCCCAAGATCCCAGCCCTGATATTCGACACGGACAACTGCCCGGACGGGGCCGCGGTTGACGATCCTGCACTTTTGAAATTGCACTGTGACCGGTTTAACGACAGAATCCCCGTTCCAGAATCCAATCCCCCCCACGCCGAGCGCATTGCCGACATGGAGGATATCCATCCCCCAGTCTGCGTCCGCCTGGTAGTCAACGCCGGAGGTACCGATATAGTTCCAGTAGAGACCGGGTTTACGTTTTCCCAGCAGATCGACGGCGTTGCGTTCATCGAGATAGAGCCGGTAGGCCATGGAATCCGATTCCCAGCCGACACCGTCGAAGCGATACGCCTTACGTTCGCGGCCGTTTCCGGGGACATCATCGATGTCGACCGACTGAAGCACCCCTTTGATCCGTTTCCAATCCCGGGCGTCGGTATGGTACTGCGGAGAGGTCGCAGGGGGCGGGATCCTGACCGGTTCCAGGGTGTAATGTTTGGTCTGGCCCGGCGTGTAACTATCCTGGAACACGAATTCGTCCGGGAGACTGTCTGCAGTGATGTCATCCACCTGAAAATCAACTGTCGCACCTTCGTCATTCACAAGCCGGAGATTGCGGGTATCGACGCGTGCAAATTCCCCCCCGAATTGTTTCCAGGGAACGACCACCGGTTCATTCGTGCGGGGTTGAAGGGATGCATTTTTCACCGTAATCTCCGCCCGCTGTGCCATCCCGGAGGCGGCAAAAAGAAACAGCGTAAAAATTATCGCAGAATGCTTCATTCCTTATCACCCATAGTTGTAAAACTCCACAGATCGCCCCTGACGACGCCCTGATCCGTCGTTTCATCCACGCGCCAGAAATAGGTGGTGCGGGGCTTCAATGTATCAGCGAAAAATTCCGGATCCCGGGTATTGCCGGCCAAGACGAGTGAGTCGCTGGTGCCGATATAGACCTCATGACCGGTCGTGTTGCGGGCGGGCCGCCAGGAGAGGCGGACGCCACCGGCGGGAATATTTTTCGAAAAGTTCACCGGTCGCGGGTGAAAGGCCATTGGGAGCACCTGTGGGATCTCGGACTCGGGATCCCACTGGCCATCGAAGGCCCATCGTGGAGTAATCTCCTCCGGTTTCGGTGCATCCCCGGCTGAAGAGAGGTTATCCCTGAACCACTCATAATCGCCGCCGTCGCGGTGGCAATCATAAAAATAATGCCTGTCCCCCCATTTCCACGGCCGCGGGCTTGAGGGTGGCCGGAGAAAGGGGCGGTCGGCCATATTAGGGGAAAACCGGCAGCCGATGAGATAAAACTGGGCATCAAGATGATTTCTTCCGAGCGGGAAACCCGAGACGCCGTCAAAAAAAGAATTCACGATGACAAATTTCTGGCGTTTATCGGTACTCCCGTCATGCCAGATACTCGCCGAGGGTTTGTTATGGCCGAAGAACCTCGAATCGGACACATAGCACCAGCCCCGCGGGCAGACATAATCGACCCATCCTTCAAAATTGCAGTTTTCATGATAGTACATCCCGTCCCGTCTGTTCCAGAGGCTCAAGGCATCGCCGCCGTCCGAGACGATCGTGCACCGAAGGAGGATAATCCGCGTACCCTTGCCGTACAACGCGAACTGATGTTTATTGAACGCGCCGTAGAGGGAGCCATAATTATTATAGATTGTCAGATTTGCAAGCGTAACATCGGTGACGCCGGTATCGATATTCACGACGGCTGCACCCGAATCGCTCCCCTGGTGATCCCGGTTCCAGTTTTCGCGCAGTTCGGCAAAGACAATGCGTGTGCTATCCCTCGTTTCACCCACGATGACGAGGTGGCTCCGGTGGATAAAAACCTTTTCGTTATACAACCCATTGCGGATAAAAATCGTCGTCCGTTCTGTTTTTCCGGCCGGAATTGAATTCAGGGCGGTCTGTATCGACGTGAAACCGCGCTCCCCTTTTGCGTCCACGGTAATATCGCCGGTTGATCCCCGAGCGGCATGGAGGCACACGGCAGGATACAACCAGGCGATTACTATGACCATCCATCTCTTCATTTTATCAGCATCATCGCTCTTGTCAGCGTGAACCTGTCGACCTGAAGCCGGTAAAAGTACACTCCTGCGGAAAGCCTGTTCGCATCCAATCGCGCAGTATGGGTACCCGCGGTTTGATGACGGTCAATGAGACGACCGACCTCCTGGCCGAGCACATTATAGACGGTCAGGAGCACATCGGCGCTCCGGGAGAGCTCATATTGTATCGTCGTCGACGGATTGAAAGGATTCGGATAATTCTGTTCCAGATGAACGGTTGCGGGAAGAATATGATCAGGGCCGACTGATTGGGGCGGATAATATTCAAAGCAGCCGATATCTGGAGCCGTGCCGTAATAGGGCAAACCGACATCCGTGCCGGCATCGATCAGGTCGCTCCCCTGGGCCAGGTGCATAAAGGGAAGGTCGGGGAGGCTTCCGTCGGGTTGGCGCGGACCGGTCACGCCCGCGGTATCGATGCTGGTGAAATCCACGGTATCGGCATGCAGGGGGGCGATCCAGCTATTCGTCGCCTGGATTGCGAACGACCCTATAGAGCCCAGGGGGCCGAGTACGAGGCAATTCATGATGGTCAGTGTTTTTCCGCTATCGAGCGGCCTGTTAATGCTATAATTTGTACCGTTGCGGAATCCGGAACAATTATAGAGCGTCATGGATCCGGTGTTATTATTCTGGTCAAAACCCTTGACGCGGTTATCAAACGCGAGGCACTTCAGGAGTGTCATATTATGTTCAAGTGTCCGTGTATCCGAGCCGCCCATTTTAAATCCGTTCCCGTTGCCGATGCTTGGAGAGCCATCCTTTAGGTAGCCGTTATGGAAAGACCAGCAATTTTCCAGTGTCGTGGAAACGTCATTCGAGGGGCGCAGATACCCGTCCCAGCCGTCGTCCGAGTTCTGCCATGAACGGCATCCATAGAAATAATTGCCGGAGCCGACATCGAGTTTTGGGGAAAATCCGTCGGCGTTGCCCTGTGTGGTATCCTTGTTATCATACGAATCGCAATTGATGACGCTGTTATTCGATCCTCCGGAACCGATCTGCAGGCCCGTATCCCTGTTCTCGGAAAAGGTACAGAATTCGATGATATTATTCGAGCCCCCGATGAACATACCGTTATCACCCGCCTTATAGATATCGAAGCCCCTGATATACCAATAGCTGCCGTTCAGTTTGATACCGCGGTTGCTGGAGTAGGTGGCCATCGAGGAGAAATCGAGAAGCGGCCGTTCGCCGGGGTAGGCGAGGAGGTTAAAACGGGCTGAAGCGGAACCCGATTTTGAAATCGTTATTGTGGAACCAAGTGTATAGGTACCACCGCGGACAAAGATCGTATCACCGGCGACCGAAACAGAGACCGCCTTGGGGATCGTCTTATACGGGTTATCGATCGCGCCCGTACCCGTGGTATCGTTACCCGTGGTTGCCACGTAATATGTCGAAGCCGCGACCGGGCCCGAACAGAGAAGTACAACGAAAACGAACGACAATACCTTCATCATAATTTTCCACCGATCTTAATGACGACTGCGTCTGATTTGACATCCTTGCCGAGTTCAATTCCGGTTTTAAGTCCCGGGGTGTCGGTATCCATAAATATGATCCCCGTCGATCTGCTCCCCTCAACCTTCAGGAGACGGGGCAAACCGGGGGGAAAGCCGAATTTTTGAAACGAAACATTCCGGGACTGCACGAGAGACACGACAGGCCCGGTGGCGGGTGCGAGGGAAACATGATCCATCGATATACTGTCGGCGTCGATCATCAGTGCACCCTCATTCGAGCTTATCGACACATTTTGCAGGCTGATCCCCTGGACAGGCATTTCAGGGAGTCCGTTCATCAGAACCGCCCTTTGTGCGGCGGTGCATGTGACATTCCGGATCCGTATGTCACGGAACTGCGGCGTACCCCCCGTGACCGGTTCGGCGGGCCGGTTCACAAGTTCGCCCAGTGTAGCCTCGTCCGGGCTCTGATCGGCGTACCAGAGATCGAAGAGGATCGCTTCTGTCCTGACGGCACCCATCCGGATGTTATCGATGAAGATGTCTTTAATGACGCCTCCATGGCCGCGGGCTGATTTGAACCTCAGGCCGACATCGGTTCCGAGGAACGTGCAATTACGTACGGATATATTCCTTGCGCTCCCCTTTGTATCGCTCCCGACGACAAAACCGCCGTGGGCGTGGTAGACGATACAGTCGGCGATGACGATATTTTCGCATGCAAAACCGGGCTGCTGGGATTTTGCGAGGCTACCGGCCTTGATGCAGATCCCGTCATCCCCCGCGTCGACCGTGCAGCCGCAGACAAGGACATTGCGGCAGGCACCGAGATCTATGCCGTCGCCGTTCTGAGCCCACCATTCCGTATTGATCTTGACATGACGGACGATGATATTTTCGGATTGCTGGGGATAGACATGAAAGCGGGGGGAATTCCGGAACGTAGGGCCGTCGAGAAGTATCCCCTGGCACTGGACAAACTGGAGCATGTTGGGCCGCAGGAAGGGTTTGGCGCGCGTGTAATCCTCGGGAGAGAGTTGCTGACCCGATTTTTCCGCGGCCGCGATGAATTCGGCGGCATCAGCGGCATCCTTCGAAGGCCACCATATTTTACCGTCTGCCGAAACGGCGCCGCCGGATGCAAGGAGAGCCTTCCATTGTGCAGCTGTCTGCTTTTCTTTTTTCACCGGCCGCCAGATTTCGCCCGCCCCGTCGAGCACACCGTCACCCGTGACGGCGATATTCTTCAGGCGGTATCCCCAGACAAGGGGGGTGACGATATACTTTTTGGATTTACCGTCGAAGCCGGCGACGAGGCTATAGTCATCGATACGGCTGCTGTACTGGAGGAGTGCGCCCGTTTCGAGGTGGAGGTTCACATTGCTCTCGAGTTTGACAGGCCCCGTGATCCACGTCCCTGGAGGGACGATCACAGATCCTCCCCCTTTCTCGCTGCAGGCACGGATGGCGCGTGTGATCGCCTCGGTGTTCAGGGTATGGCCGTCGGCGACCGCACCGAAATCCGTTATGGGAAACCGGTTCTGGGGAAAGCGGGGTTCCGTAATCTCAGGTTTTGGAAACGGCAGATCGCGCAGGTAAAAATCGATGGAATTCGTTCCTGCGGTATCAGGCGGCAGGGCGAAGGCACCGGAGGCTGCAACAAGTAGTGTCAGAAGGAGGATCAAAGAAGCTTCTGGCGTTGGTGACCGTCGAATTTTGGTTGTCATATCCACAGAGTCCGTTACAAGGTGTCTGAAATTCCGAACCGGAATATTCCGGCGGGGTTGATTACTTCATCAGTACGATTCTCATCATTCCGGTATAAGAGCCTGCCGACATTCTCACAAAATAAACGCCCGAGCTCGCCGCCCCTCCCCTGAGCGTGGTACCGTCCCACGTAAGATGATAATACCCCCGGGCAAATGTGCCCTGCATCAGGAGGGCGATTTTTTCACCCAGGAGATTATACACGGAAACGTCGACATCGGCATTTTGCGGCAGGGCGATTTGGAAGCTCGTCGTGGAATTAAAGGGATTCGGATAATTCTGTCCAAGGTTGAAACTGGAGGGAATCAGATCCGTGGGATCTTTCCCGGCGATTTCGCCGGGCGGCAGAGGCGGATGGTCATCCGAATGGCGGATACGGATGCGGGCAGATCCGGAAATTCCCCTCAAGTTTGGGTTTGTGGAGAGGATCAGCATGCCATTTTCACTGACCCTAACCCAATATCCCCTGCCGGGCTCAATCACCGGGGCAACCTCATAGGCGCCGTCATATTCAAAAAATTCGGATGCTATCATGCCCCCCGGAACGCTCGATATCGTCGTCACATCGACAGGATGGGTGAGCGAACCGATCAGGTTCCATCCTTTCGCCACCGGTACACTATCGGTGGTGAGCCAGCCGCCGGCGAGGGAGGCAGTATCGGCTGACCCGATTTTCAGCCAGTACCCCCGCCCCGGTTCGAGCGTATCCGCGACCAGGTATCCATCTTCATACACGAAGGCATGTGAACTCGTGTTGGGATAGAGGAGTTCCGGAAGATAACTGTCAACCTTCACCGGAAGCGACAATAAATTCCAGCCGGACATGAGGGGAACAACCGTAGTCTCCCTGAGAGCGCTGAAGTTGGCTGTGACCGACATATTTGCGGTTATGGTGACCGAATCCGGATTATTCGTGCTGTTGAAATCGCCCGACCAGTTGACAAACGCATATCCCGGGGCGGGAAGGGCGCTTAATCGGACGACCGTTCCGGTGGTATAGGTCGGCTGATCGGGTGAACGGATCACGGTTCCGGCGCCGGTTGTATCGATCGTCAGTGTATATTCAGGGACAGGATTCGGAGCGAAATTTGCGGTTACTGTTTTATCGGAATCCATCATCAGAGTCAGGGGATTATCCGATGTGTGGCCTGCGGGTACATCCGGTCCGCTCCAGGCCGTAAAGTGATAACCCGAATCAGGTACGGGACTCAGCTGGACCGTTGAACCGCTGTCATAGGCGGTGAGATCAGGATTTTTATTCACCATCCCGTTGACCGCAATGATCGTCAATGTATATTTTGGCAGCGGGTTCAGATCGAAGAGAGCGGTGACGGATTTATTGCCGTTCATGACAATCGTCACGGGATTTTCCGAACCGGTAAGATCCCCCGTCCAGCCGGTAAAGTGGTAACCGGACAGAGGAAGGGCGGTCAGCTGGACCGTTTCGTTGCTGTCGTAGGCCGCATAATCGGGATTTTTCGCAACAGTCCCGTGGGTTGCGGTAATCGTCAGTGTATATGTTGGTACGGGTGTTCCAGGGGTTTCGAACGCGCCCAGATCCGGACCTGCCCCGTTGAACGGGATCCCGACCGGAGTCCCGGCGTCGATGAGGTCGCTTCCCGGTGCAAGGTGCATATAGGAAATGTCCGGCAGGCTTCCGTCTGCGTTTCTCGGTCCATACGCGGCTGAAGGGTCGGTGCTCTGAAAATCTGCGGCAGTGACAACGAAGGGGGGCATCCAGCTATTGGTCTCCTGGACAACATAGCCGGCGAGTGAGCCATAGGCCCCGAGGGCATCGCAATTGATCACAGTGACACTCTTCCCGCTTGCGACGGTATCCGAGATCTTATAATTTGTCCCGTTGTTATAGCCGGTGCAGTTATAGAGCGTCATCGACCCCCGGTTATTATTCTGATCGAACCCCTTGACGCGGTTATCGAATGCCATGCAGTTCTTCAGGACCGAGTTATGCATCAGGGTCCTCGTATCGCTCCCTCCCATCTTGAAACCGTTGCCGTTGCCGAGGCTCGCGGTACCGTCCTTGAGATACCCGTTTTTGAAGCTCCAGCATTTTTCGTAAATGGTGGTGACGTTGTCTGTAGTCCGGAGATATCCGTCGAACCCGTCGTCCGAGTTCTGCCATGACCGGCAGCCGTAGAAATAATTGCTGTCCCCGACGCCAAGTTTCGGGCTGAACCCGTCCGCATTCCCCTGGGCTGTATCCTTGTTATAATACGAATCGCAGTTTATGATCTGATCCCTTGAGGCGCCGCCATCCAGCTGCAGGCCTGAATCCCTGTTCTCATAAAACGCGCAGAATTCCACGACATTGTAGGACCCGTTCATATACATGCCGTTGTCGCCCGCGCCCTTGATATCGATACCTTTGATATACCAGTAGCTTCCGCTGAGTTGGATTCCGCGGTTGCCGCTACTTTCCGTCATGGAGGAAAAATCGAGCACCGGCCGTTCCCCGGGGTACGCCCAGAGGTTATAGAAAGCGGACGGAGAGCCGTTTTTTGCGATTGTGATGGTGGCCGTCGTGATATAGACACCGCCGCGCATCCAAATCGTATCTCCGGCAGAGACCGAGGAGATTGCCTTGGTGATCGTTCTGTAGGCGGAATCGATCGTTCCGGGCCATGAATCGCTGCCTGTGGGAGCGACGTAGACAGATTTACCGGCAGCAGTCAGGGCAGAAAGAAGAAGGAGGATGACCAGGAGGGTGACAAAACGGGTCACCCCCTTATGATCTTCCCTGCCCGGAGGAGGGCAGGCTGCAATATTTTGAATTTTTCCACTCATCAACAAGATCCTATCCGCGTCTTTTCCAGTCATATCCTTCCCGCTCCTCCGGCATGATCACCGGAAGAGCGAGAAGAGAAGTCCGTCATTTCATCATAAGGATTTTCCGGATTGCGGTAAACGATCCACTCGACATCCTGATCATGTAGACGCCGGAGGATGCCTGTGTGAAATTGTCGGTCATCCCGTTCCAGACGACTGTATGATATCCGGCGGGTTGCATGCCATCAACGAGTGTCGCCACTCTTTCGCCGAGAATATTATACACAGCAACCCTGACCTGGGATGCTCTGGGTACGGCAATCTCGAGTGTGGTCGAGGGATTGAACGGATTGGGATAATTCTGACCCAGGTTATATTCTTTCGGGATACGGAGAGACGGTTGTTCCCCTGTGGCCGTGGGTGGTGAGGGGGGCAATTCGCCGGTCGGGACGATATGGACCCGGTTTTGCGCCATGACCGATGTAGAAAGAATCAGGATTGCGTTCTGGGGCACTCTCACCCAATAACCCACTCCCGGCCGGATGGAGTCGGTGACGAAATATCCTCCGTTATATCCGAAGAATGGGGAAAGACTCAGTGCGGGTGGTACTGATTGAACATCACCGACGCTGACAGGTGAACCGATCGATCCGATCATGTTCCATCCTGACAAAACGTCGATTGAGTCGGCTGTTACGGGCACCCCATAAATACTCGGTGACTGAGGACCTGTAAATTTCAGCCAGTAGCCGGAACCAAGTTTCAATGTATCGACGGGTATATATCCTCCGCTGTAGGCAAACGCCCTGGAGGCCACAACGGGGAAGAGAACCTCCTGGCGGGGATTCGCCACTTTCATTCCGAGAGAAATCATATTCCAGCCGTCGCTCATGGAATAGGTGAATGTTGTTCCACCGATGGGGTGGGCGGAATCGGCAAGGGTATAGCGCCAGAGCGATGCCAGGCCTGTTGCGCTGATGCGGTGGAGGCTCGTATCGACCGTATTTGCGACCAGCGACCATGACGCGCCGCCGTCAGTCGACTGGCGAAGCTGGAGAGTGGGCGGATCCTGGAAATTCAGTTCACTGTTATCATAGAAGAAATTGAGTGAAGCATTGAGGCCCGCATTATTGGTCGGGGTGATATCGAAATATCTCAGGATGGAGCTTCCGCCCTGCACGGAATGGCCGCGTGAAATAACGGTACTGCCGAGATCGGCGGACGAACCGATTGCTATACCCAGACCGGCGATATTCGTGGAAAGTGAGGGGGCATGAAGCGACCGGGTGGTGGTAATCATGCCGCTTGTGCCCTTCACGGTATTTCCGGGAGTTTCGCTCAGGGAGGCGTTGGGGCCGAGCGTGATTGTCGCTCCGTTCAGGTTGAGGTCGCCCGATTGGACGGTGAGTGCAGTATTAATGGTGAACCCCGGGACCGAATCGATATAGACGCCGAGCGGGTTATTGATCGTCAGGTTGCTGGCGGATGCCGGGAAGCCGCTCCCGAGCCGTTGATTTTTCACACCGGTATAGACAAAATTCGATGCGGTGCCATAATCGCGTGTACTATCGACGCGGACTGCGCCGGAGCTCCCCATATGGGTTGCGCGGATGCCGTTTTCGGATCCGATGACAAGAGTCGCCCCGCTATCCATGGCAAAATTGCTCCTCCCGCCCGAAGAATTTGTTCCGCCGCCGATGTAGCCTGATGTATCAAGTATCACCGTCGCGTTATGTTTAATCCGCTGTATGCATCCGGAGCCGATGAAGGGACTGTTGCCAGCATCGATCGTCGTCACAATAATGCTGTCTCCAAACTGCATATTACAGGGTCCGGTCCAGTTGACCGAATCGTCGAGTCTGACAATTTGCGTGCCCGGTTTGCAGAATACGAACTTCCCCTTCTTGGTCGGGATTGCGGGGGGCGGACTTCCCTCGGTGGAGTTGGAGTTCGTGGTTTTTCTCCCATAGATGACACTGTCGCTCTTGATGAACCAGGTCGAGGTGCCCGTCCCGCCCTGTGTGCCGCGTGAGATGGAGAGCTGGGAAAACTGCCAGGTACTGCTCGCGGTGAGGAAGACGCTGTCCTTCACCGTGATATTGCCGAGGACGGTGATAATGATATCCGTATAGGCCTTGCTCGTGCCGTTGGAGGAAAATATCGCCCCGTTCAGCACGTTGATCCTTCCGAGGATATTGACGCG
>JAWOKN010000027.1:0-49501 GCA_033854175.1 Bacteroidota bacterium
GACGGATCGTCCCAGAACAGGCCGTTGGGTGAACTGTATTCCTGACCGGTCGTGAAACAAACAGAATCCGGAAGGAGAGCGGCGGTCGCTGAAAAAATTCCGTGCGGTTTTAAGATGGTCATTTCCGGGGAGGTCGAACTCGAGAGCCAAACCTCCATGTTGTTGAATCCGGTCTTGATGTTCGGCACATGGGTAACAAGAATGGCATTCATTGACCGGAGGACCGGCGTCGGGGGAAGATCCCAGATCACGACAGAAGCACCAACATTCTTGGGATCAACTCTCATGTACACGATACAATCACTGGTTAAATTCGGAGCTGTCGTGCCAGCAACAGTATGCGTTCCTCCAATCCATATTTCGGTTGGACCCTTGACCTTCGAGGTCGGTACGACATAGTACACAATCGGCGTAACGCCGCATTTCGATAAATCCCACCTGAGGAACGAAGAGCTGAGCGGGAAGAACTGATATAAGGCCTGCTGTGGTTCGCGATTTGAAATCCAGGCACTCACCTCATCTGCACCGACGCTCCGGCGCTGGATATCCCACGGATGTGCTAACCCGGTGCTGGCCGCAGTTGGCGTGAGGTTCCACAGGTAAAAAATGTCAGGACCCCCGAACGGGGAAGGAACGAGCATACCGACCTCATCCTCATCCGGAAGTGTAAACGTTGCAATGGGTGTCAGACGAAAACCGATCTGGATATATTTTAATACGTCGGCGGTTTTAATCGGCAACGGCGGGTTCAAAAAGGGATCCGCAGTCACAAACGACGGGTTCGTCCTGGTATAAAAATTCCACAAACCCGCCACGATCTTGAAAGGGCTGAAGCCGTTGGGTGCACCAACCGGCAACCACTCACTGAGAAACGCGTTCCCGCCGGAAATATTATTGAGCATTCCGATCCGGCCAACAGGAGCGTACTCGGTAAAATATACCAGACGATACGGGTTCTCTGGTATCAACGCATCAAGCCCCTGAATGTTCGGAGTGCCGGGTATGGCCCATTCCGAGACACTCTGTGCGAAAGTCTTACCCTGAATCAGAAGGAGATATAAAAGAACAATTCCGATCAGAGAAACCCACCGGGTGCTTTTTCCGCGGCGCCAATGTAAAAAGTTCATTGTAGATTCTCCTCTAGAATGAATTGATATGTGATGCTTACAGCGGTGAATTAGCTTTATGACGCGATGAACAGCGTATGTCAAGGTGGCGACCGTTCACCACCCCTTGATACTGTATCATACATGACCAACCTCCACAATACGTGATGAACACATGCAGCTCCCGATCAATTTATGCACAGCGGTTGCCCGGGAACGAAATTCCCGGGGAACAACCATCAACTCCGAACGCGCATTCTTAAGTTATGCATGAGAACTTATCGGTTAGGGATTTAGTACAAATGTCTGGTGGAGATACCACGCAAGGATGATCACGGAGGGGAAATTCATCATTCTAAATACAACAACAACGTCTCATTGCGATGAACCCGTTCTTTCTGAGCTGTAAGAACAATTCGGCCACCTCAAAATATCGCCCTGCTTCACGATAAAGCTTCAGAATAACCTCGATATTTCACAACCAATTATTTCGGGAATTCCGCTGATAGGAAATCCCCGCCTCTCATTAGGATTGATATTACACTAAATTGTCTGAAATGTCAAGTTAAAAGTGATAAATATCAGATTCACCTGTAAGTTTCGTATTTACAGAAACTTACGTTGGGTCCCAAACGGATAAATTACGCAATTTCGGAGATTTTGAGGGTCCCTCGGAAAAAGGGGGGTATCGGAAGTATGTCCCCCCTCCTTCGTCGGAATTTCAAAGGGTAAGAATCATCTTCTCTCCGGACGGGCACCTGAGAGAAAACCGGCCGAGCAAACAGGGATAACCCCTTGTACTATCCATTGACCGGAACGGACCTAAGCTGTCTGTCGAGCAATTCCTTCAGCACCGATTTTGGCACCGCACCTAACACACCATCGACCGCTTTCCCACCGCGGAAAACCGCCAGCGTTGGAATCGACTGAATTCCGTAGGTACTGGCTATCTCGAAATTTTCATCAGTGTTCAGTTTTACGACCTTCACACGACCAGCGTATTCCTCGGCCAATTCTTCAACAATCGGCGCGACGCGGCGGCAGGGGCCGCACCATGGTGCCCAGAAATCGACCAGGACAGGAAGTTCCGACTCGAGCACCTCTTCCCTGAATGTTGTATCGGTAATATTGATAAGATGTTTGTTCACGAGAGATTACCTTTCTCAAAATGGAATTTTTGTATGGATCCGTACTGCATCACCCGACTCTCTTTTTTGTCGGGTCGAACTCCCGCACGCGGCATAGAGAGGATAATGACCTGTTCTTCCCGTCAGAAATACTGCCACCAACATGATGGCCAGGATTGACACTATTGGCTCTGAAATCACGTCTGCAACATAGAGGACCGCTAGAGCTATCCCCGCAAGACGGTCGAGAGGTCCAACATTAAACCGCATACCCTGCCGCTTTTAAAACGTATCGCATTCATCCATCTGTAGATGAGATGCAGCGACGCATCAAAAGGATTCAGCCAAATAAAAAAATAGAGGGAGAGACTATAGTGCCCTGATTCCCAACGATTTGAAGAGATTCTTACGGCACTTGGAGGAAGGTAAAGGTACGGGATAATTTTTATAGAGTCTGATCGTCCGCCGCAGACCGGTCAGAAGACTTTTGCAATCCGCACACGTCCTGAGATGCCGCCACATGGCCCTGCACCGCTCCGAATTCCTGTCGGCACCCAGATTATCGCAGAGCTCCTTAAATACGTCATCGCACATCTTCTGCCCGTGTCGTTTCATGATAATTGATACTCCTGTAACTGGTTTTTCAAAAAGATCCTTGCCCTGCGGAGTCTCGATTTCACTGCTGGCACAGACAAGTTCAATATTTTCGCTGTTTCGGAAGCTGATCTATCCTCGATATCCCTGAGCACAAACACGAGTCGATATTCGACCGGCATTTTCTGTATGGCCGTATCGAGAAGATGCCTCAGTTCCGACGTCATCGCATCATCGATGGGGGTGTTGGTCAGCTGTGGAATGGAAAGTCGCTGCCCGACCGTCTTCCCGTCTCCACCTGATTCTGCGTCGATGATCTCACTGATCGGAATTGAATCTTTCTCCAGCTTTCGTCTGCGCCTTTTCATCAGGCAACAGTTTGAAACGATGCTGTACAGCCACGTACTGAACTTCGACCTGCCATCAAACTGTTTCAGCTTCTCATACACATTGACAAACGCATCCTGAAACGTCTCTTCAGCGTACTCCTTGTTCCGGCACACCTTGAAGGCAAAACTGTAAACCATCTGTTCGTTCCGCCGGACGATCTCGGTGAACGCCTTGTGATCCCCCCGCTTGGCTTTCTGAAGCAGATCGTGCTCTGACGCTGACCCGATAATATCCGATTTTGTCATATCATGAAAACAGACAACCTGAAATCACCCATTCACCATTCCGTCTGAATTTTCCTCCTGTACGACCGCAAGCTTTTTCCCCTTCGTTTCCGGAAACGTCCAGATCCACAGCCCGGTGAGAATGGCAAACAGCGCCGCAAGTGAAATCCCTCCGGCAAGTCCGTATTGTTCAGCGATAACCGCGATAATGACCGGAGTGAAGAATTGTACACCGCGTGCAAGATTGAAGGCCGCCCCCATGGCCGTATTTCGAATGGAGGTAGGAAAGAGTTCTGCAAATAGCGGTCCATACCCGCCGAACATCCCCGTTCCGAACCCCACCAGAAACATACAGCCGAGGATCAGCGGGGGATAAACCACGATATCATTCCACATCAGGGTGACCATGATCAAACCTATCGCCATGAGAAATGAGTAGACGGTATAGGCGGGCCGCCGTCCAAACCTGTCGGCAAAAAAACCGAACGTGAAATATCCTATGAATCCACCCGCCTGCGTGACAAGAATCCAGAGAGCGGATTTCGACATTGAAAAATGCCGTTCCTGATAGAGATAGCCGGGAAGCCAGGTATAGGTGAACCAGTACGCCGACATGTCGAATATCGCAAGGACGATCGAAAGAATAAACCTCACCCGGAACTGCTGCGAAAATAGCATGAGGAATTTACTCGACTTTTCCTGCCGGGCCAAGCTTTCCGGAACCACCCCTTCGCTGAACATTTTCTTCCTCTCCAGCCAGAGGTCGGATTCCGGCAATTTTGTCCGAACGAAAACAACAAGAAGTGCCGGAAGAACCGATATCAGGAAGCAGGCTCGCCAGCCGATGACGGGAGACAGAAAACCGCCGACAACGGATGCAAGGGCGATACCGATCGGAGCTCCCGTTTGCATAAAGGCGCCATAACGGCCACGCACCTTCGGCGGAAACGTCTCCCCAATGTAGGTCTGGCCCGTCGCCCACTCTCCGCCCACGCCCAGACCGGTCATAATCCGGAAAACTATGAGAAGGGTGAACGTGCCGGCAATACCGCTCAGAAAAGTGCCAATGCTGTATGTGAGAATGGTCCACTGCAGCACACTCTTCCTCCCATACCTGTCGGAGAGGACTCCAAATACCACCCCACCAAGCGCCGTCGCAGCGAGTGAGGCACCGAGAATGTATGACAACCCGATCGAGGAAATATGGAGTTCTTCACCAATGGGAATAAGAAGAAAAGTATAGAGGATAAGATCATAAAAGTCGAACAGCCATCCCGCCCAGCTCATCAGAAGAATCCGATAATGCTGGGGACGGAGCTTTTCGGACTCGCTCAGCAGGGATACTTTCGGATTTATCTTTTCTCGGTCATTCATAGGGCACTCTCATATCAAGTAGGAGAATTTCCGATGATCGGATCTGTGCGATAACAAACATCCCGACATGGCAACGATGAAAAGATCCTCCCGGGGGAAATCCCGAGATGGCTGCATGGGGCTAAGAAGTTTACGGAATCCCCACGGCCCCCTTTTCGGCTGATCGTTCAGAACTTCAGCACATGTGTTGGAGGTTGTCATCTAACGTCTATTCGGATTGAATCTTTTACTCCGGTTATAGGGAATGACATCAAAGACCTCACCTCGCTGCACCTGAGCGGTCAGATTTTCCCAGAATTTCAACGTATATAAATCCCCGTGGATCGATTTAAATACGCCCTTGAGCGGCAGGGGGATGCCCGAATAGCGGTCAATTTCGTCCACGAAAAAATCCTCGTCTGTCGCCACAATCCAGTTTTCCTCGGGCTCGAGTTCCTCAACCGCATCGCGGGGAGAAGGTTTCTCCCTGAACGTGACCTTCTCCAGTGGTACGACATCGTCGTAATCGAACAAAACAACCCTTCCCCAATCGGTGACACCGTAATTCCAGATGTTAAACAAGTCACAGGGGAAAACCCCGCTCGCAGCGAGATCCTTCAGGAAATAACCAAAATCGATCAGGACGTGCCGGATCCGTTCGGGATCGGCTGTGGAGTTGAAATACATCGGAAGGGGAACGACCTTCCGCTGGACATAGACATGCCTGAGAATGACATAGTCGCCGGAGATTTCCACGGTTCCACTTGCGGCAAGAAGAAATTCCCTCAATATCTCCTCCGAAAACCGCTTCTTCTTAAACCTCAGATTCTCAAACTCCTGCGTATCCACCATCCTCCCGGCCCGGTCGCGATGAGAGACAAAGTCATACCGGTACTCCACTTCGGCTTTCGTGATGGCCTTCGGGGTATCATTCCGGCTCCTGAGGAAACATGGCCGATCCTTGATCACCTTGAAGACAAAATCGTAATTCGGCAGGGTGAACACAATCATGACGGAACCTTCCAACCCCGGGGCAGGCACAAACTCCGATTTTGAAAGATGGACGAAGCGGTGGAGATCCCTGTAAAACTCGGTTTTCCCGTGCCGGTTGTGACCAAGGGAAGTGTAGAGGGATGCAGATTTTTCGCCCGGCATGATCGAGCCAAGAAATTCGACCAGCGCATCGTACCGTTCCACATCGACATGGAAATAGGAATAGGCAAAACTGAATACGGCGCGAACTTCGGAATCATGAAGGAGAACTGCATCGACATAAATTCCGTGGTCACCATGAACAAGCGGCAGAATAAGCGGAATACAGCGGGTCCCGACGACAATCCTTCCGACAATATAGGCACTGGTATTCCGGTAAAAAATCGCCTTTACGATATCCGCCGAGAACGATCTATCATTACCCACGACAGGCCATATATACAGGTCAATCTCCCTCGCGACACGATCCGCATCCCGGCTTATATCCTCATACGGTACAGAAAAGAGAAAATCCTCAAGGATTGAACGGACAAGCGAGTTTGTCGTGCTTCCAGCAGCGAAGGTCCTGTAGACCGATTCCGGCTTCTTCACCGCATCCTGCTTCGGATGGAGATAGAAGAATTCCACTTCGCGGTTTATCCCAACCGTCACCAACATTTTCCTGGTCACGGAATTAAAAAATGTCTCCGCGCGGTCAATATCATCCCGGTCCGCAATAAGAACCGCGAAACGCCTTTTGGCTGCAATCCACGTCGATGGATCCTCTGCCCGGTCCGGGAGAGCTCCCCTGAGCCGTTCCATGACAATCTCAAGCGACCGCTTGTACAAATCCAGACGCTCCGCCACATCCCGCAGTCCTTTGTGCCAATCCTTATTTTCAAAGGTTTTTCTTGCCCGTCGCGACACCGAGCCAAACGCCTCGTTGAACTCGTCAAACGCGTCTAATGTCAGTTTCGCTGCAAGATCTGGAATTTTATCAGGAATGGTCATACGATATTCAACGCACCGAGATGTCTCAACTATTGCCGTTCATTCGGTGTGTACCAATGGTGCTGCGGCTGACAGGATAACGGCTATGATCGTGAACCACCCGGCGGAGAACCTCATGTTCATGGAAAACACTGAGTAATTTCGATGGGTTTCGACGGACCTTATGTCTTCTCCTCATACACCCGGATTTGATGACCAATGAACAACTTCTCATGATCCTAGGAATGTCACCGCGCAATTAGCCTGTCCGGATATTATCCTGTCATCAATATCCTGAAATGTAATATACGCAATCCGGCTTCAAAATACGACACACGATCCGATCAACCGATGGACCGATTGAATCAACCATGCTGGGAGTCTCCATATCTTGCCCTCATCTCACTCACAAATCGGGATAAAAATGGGGATTTTACCGCATTAAGTGATTCGGCATACTCCGAGAGTTGAAACAATTACGGCGGAAGGTTACATTTTGCATTAACGATCATAAAAGGAATTTGTATGAAAATCATCCTTCCCGGTTTCATCCTCATCCTGCTGTCATCAGCGGCATTGGCCCAATTTCCGCCTGCGACCACAAATCAGCTTGAATTCGGTTTCGGGACGACGTGGATCAACAACCAACCCTACTATACATTCCAACTCCGTCCGGAATTTTCATTCTCGAAAATCGGAGTGGGACTTGATCTGAATCTCGAATTCGATCCACACGGAAACCTGAGAAAAGAAAATTTCAACGAATTTTCCGATTACATGAGCGTGATCCGGTATGTGCGCTATGGTACTGAAAATGATCCGTTTTTTGTCAAACTCGGAGCGCTCGATTACGCAACAATCGGACACGGGAGTATTGTCAATTTTTACAACAACAGTCCGAGTTTTGACTCAAGGAAAATCGGACTTGAAACATATGTGGACTTCGATCAGTACGGGGTCCAGTTCATGTACGGCAATTTTGGCCAGGCAGGAGTTGTTGCCCTGCGGGGATACACACGACCACTCCGGTTTACCTCCCTTGCAACACTCCCGGTCATCGGCAATTTTGAGATCGGCGCGACCTACGCCGGTGATTTCAACCGTTTCGCGCGTATTGATGCCATCCGGAGCCTGAATCCGGTGGATGTCGACGCCCGGTCATCCCTCAACATTATCGGTGCCGACATCGGTCTGCCAATCGTACAGAATGACATGACCAGGCTCATCGTATTTGCGGATTATGCAAAAATCCTCGATTTCGGAAACGGAACGAGCACGGGCATTATCTTCGATCTTATTCCAACGCAGCTTCTTACCCTCCACACAAAGATTGCACGTCAGTTTAACGGAAGTCATTATCTCCCAGGCTACTTTGACGCCCTCTATGAACTCGAGCGTTTCAACACCGTTACCGGCGCGAGCAAGAGCTATGCATTGAAAAACCTGAATTCGCAAAACAACGGATATTACGGGGAGCTCCTCATCCGTGTTCTCAACACGTTCGATATCATAGGATCATACCAGAAGCTCGACAATCAGGATTCAAGCGGCATGGTACATGTCACCACCAGCCTTTCTCCACAGGGATCTCCGGTTGTCGTGGCTGCAGGCTATGACAAAACGCATATCGAAGGGTGGCAGGATCTTGTTACAACAGACGACCGGTCATACCTGTACACTGAAATCGGCTACAAACCGATAGAATATATCATCATCTCCACACGGTATATCTGGACATTCCTACCGGTCCGGAACAGCGACAATGATATCATCGGGTACGAACCACAGAAGAGGATTGAACCCCGTATTTCGTTTATCGTCCCGCTCCCATAAATCATCCTCCCGGACTGGTAAACCTCCTATAGAGGGGAAGTGAACAGGCATCGGCAATCGCTTCAGCCAGGTTATCCCCCTCCCGGCTGAAACTCCAGACGAAAAGGCACTTCACCGGATGCCGTGTACGGATGGATCGCAGAGCTTCGACGGCTAACGTTTTTGCCAGACCCTTTCTCCGGTATTCCGGCAACACCAGCGCAGAGCAGAGATAGACAGCGTCGTACGTGATTCCGGGGAGGGTCTGATCCAACAGCTCCCGCTCAGATATGAGCGCGGAGATAAATTTTTCCATGATCTCCCGCGTTGTGGGTATAAGAAGAATCCACGCAATCGGTCCTTTCTCGTTCGACATTTCTGCCCGTGAGTCGGGATCAATGAGCCGTAGCCGCTCGAGCACCTCGCTGTCAACGGCAATCTGTGAGGGATCGTTCTTGACCTGAAAAAATTCATCTGCGAGACGTATCATTCGTTCAAGATTTTCACTCATCATGCCTTTACCTGGGTCACAAAGAGAGAATCGGCAGTTGAAAAGATCCGGCAGGGAATACCCGTTCCTACGGTTTGCTGCCGAATATCATATTATACTTGAGCTTCACATCCTTTAAAAGTTCCAGGGTCTGTTCCACATCATCTTCAGCCACCATCAGTGTCGTGGAAATCACGAACGGGTAAAGCACACCCATGGTATCCCCCTGAAAATAATATCTGATGCCCTGGCCATCCAGAAGGCTTTTGAGCATCGCGACATCGGTAAGCGCGCTTGTCTCCAGGATTTTGACAAAATTCTTCTCCTGCCCTTCGACCGGCTCTTCCTCCGGCAGGCACTCAACCAGTGGGACCTGACACTCGGCACACATGGAATATCCAGGGCGGTACTCAGCTTTGCATTTCGGACAGAACATCATGCACCTCCAGATAATGGGTACAACAAGTTGTGTCTCCTCTCGAGAAAGGATACCGCGATCACTGGCGCAAACAGTTGACTTCAATAGGCATACATGATGCGAATATCACCGGTTGAATTGTCAAACGAGAGGTTTATTCCCCTTTCACCAGTTTTGAAACCGTCTCCTCGAATGTATCATACGACTTACCACCCACCATCATATCGACAAGCTTTCCGTCCCGATCATAAAGGAAGGAAGCTGGTAAGGCACCGCTCCATTCCGGATTCAATCCGGTAATAAACTCCTCATCGGTGCTGTCGCAGTCGACATACGTCTGAAAGTCCACGCCAATACTATCCAGAATCCTCGGTACGAGGGTCGCGGCTGTTGCTGAATCATCGGTTGAGACAAGAATAACATCGACATTCTGGTCGGCGTACTTATGCCGGAGACGAACGAGACCCGGCATCTCCTTCCTGCACGGTTCACACCAGCTCGCCCAGACATTGACAAGTGTCGCCTTATGATGCCCATCCCGGACCATTTCAAGAATTGCGTCATGATCGATTTTCTGGGGCACCTGATGTAGGTTTCGTTTAGGAGGTCCGCACGACAGAACAGCATTCAGACTGATGATCGCGAGTATACTCACTCCCCAGTTCCTTCCCCTACTTCTCCATCCCAAAATATGAAAAATTTCAGAACCGCGTCTGTACCGATCCGGCCGGGGAAAACATTTGATCGTCCATGAGATCAATACCCTCCGCATCAATCCGCACCCACGCGTTTGATGGAACAACCAAAAGCTTTTGTTTCAGTACGGGGAGGATGTTTGCCTGCAAGAAGTGCATCGAGCGCGAGCGAGAGATCCTGCGTCTGCACCTTGGCGGGATTCCGGCTGTCATCGATCCTGCCATGGTATAACAGTTTCCCCTCAGGATTCATCACAAATATTTCCGGTGTGACCTGAGCTCCATAGGCATCGGCGATTTTGTTTCCTTCATCCTTAAGAACCGGGAAACCGAAATCATGCTGTTTGCTGTGTTCGGCGATATCCTGCACCGACTCCCGTACGTTCGCATTTATTCCGACAAACTTTATTCCCTTCTTCCCGTACATACTTTCCAGATTCACCATCCGTTCATTGTATCCGTTGGAGACAGGACACTGGGTCGAGATAAACATCACCACAACAAACTTATTCTCCTTCAACAGGTTCTGAAGTGAATATTCTTTCCCATCGTAATTCCTTAGAACGAAGGAGGGTGCCGTTTCACCGATTTTCAGAGAAGATATCCCGGCACCAAACGCAACGCCGACAACCATCAAGAACAAGACCACGAGTCTCTTCATAACAACCCCTTTCATGATACGTATGATAGCGCTTCCAGGTTATTCCCTGTGATTCGCAGGAAAATTAGTTAACTCCTCAGGACATGCCACTGCAGGAGTGCTCCATATATGACAATATTGCGGGGATTTGGTTTATTCTTATGACCCGGGGAATCACAAAATCTTTACTCCGGAATCACCCCCGTTCCAGGCACTGTCTGATACAACATATATAAGAAATAATCAGGTAACTTCCATGCGGGCGATATGGACGATCCCTGAACACGGGTAGTTTACGCCCTTCATACACATCTGTCGCGGAG
Source organism: Bacteroidota bacterium (assembly GCA_033854175.1). GTDB lineage: Bacteria > Bacteroidota > Ignavibacteria > UBA10030 > SZUA-254 > DATKPE01. Next base: position 11,135 of record JAWOKN010000027.1, read on the forward strand.
TCCTGAGACTGGTTCTCCTGAAAAAAGAGGTTTTTCATACAAATGTCTGCAAATCTGATCGGGGGAATTTGCAGATAACACGATTCGAAACGTACTCAGGATCGGAATTGATTTCTATTTGTTTTCTCCGTAGATTGTGTTGTGGTTAAGGTGGTCCGGACCCACAAACTTGATTTGGAAAGTGAAGGTATAGAAGACTATGAAATCCCTGTACATGCTTTGTATTTTCGTTCTATTCCTCCTCTCGCTATACGGATGTTACACGCAAGTTGGCGTGAAAGACGAATACGGCTACTCGGCATCCGATCAGGCGGAAAATACCACCTACGTAGATCAGGGACCCTATTACGGATATGAGGACTACAGTCTGGGATGTGAACAGCGGTACGGTTTTTCATATTACTATCCGTCAATTTTCCCGTCGGAGGAATTCTCATTCACCTCTGCCAACATGTGGTCCCTGGATTTTCAACCTTACTACTCTTCTCCGTATGGGTATGGGTACGGTTATGGATACGGCACAGGCGGGTATGTTGCCTATAGCGGGGCATATTACCACCCCTCGTATTTCCATTATCTGCCGGCGTACGCCCGGAACACCTATCAGTACAACAGCATACCACCCGGATCAGGTGGAGCTGTAAATCCATCACCGGCACAAGACATCCAAGGTGGAAGGGATGTGGGCGGTTCACGATTCGATGTTCCCACAACCGGTAATGTCGACCTCCCCAGGGGTGCAGTACTGGGGGGATCGCCTCGCGTTGTTGCCCCAAGCACTCCGACTCAGACATCGGTAGGAAATTCCAATTCGAACCCGACACAACGAAGTTCCACGACTCCCCCGGCTAATACCGGAAAACGCGGTGCCACCAAACGAGGCGGCAACACACGGTCGGTTGAAAAACCGAAGAATGTGACCCTTCCTACGGGATCTCCGAATGTCAGGACACCGGATCAGAATCAGACTTCTACACCTTCCACCCCGACACAGACTACAACACAGCCCTCGAACACACCGGCACAAACCCAACAACCACCACCGGCACCACCTCCAACAAATTCAAACGGACGGCAGGCAGGAACCTCTCGCGACAACCCGCCGCATTAACGCCTAAGATTACTGTTCATTCGTTGGATTTATTTTCCCTCGCCGATGAACCGGCAGGTGGGTACCTGTTTTGCAGAATATCCCTCACTGTGGCTGGTGTAACGTGGAATCGTATGGCAGTTTCCTCAACGGCAAGACCCGGTTCGATTTCCTGTGACCAGAATTCGACTGATTTCTCACGGTAGTAGCTCTCCAACCGGGGTACAAGCACGGGGTTGATTGTGGTTCCCAAGTCCGGCAGGAACGTTCGCGGAAAAACGGAATTCACGAGTCTTTCCAGAAATCCGTTGCGTACGTTCAACCCCTCCTCGTGGAACACTTCGAGGGCAACGATTAATTTCCCCTGTGCACCCCAGCGATCGTACCGTCCCTCGTTCTGGAGATAACGGCTCAATATTTTACGAACCAGTTCCTCTGAACCGCTCGTGGCTGCTCCTTCTTCAGACATTGGATGATCCCGGGTGATTTGGCTCCGCTATAATCATATATCTGAAAATTACATAGAGAAGTTGGTACCACACATCACAAACTGCAGATGAAGTGATTTGTGCCACATGTTTTGTGCCTGGTTCACCACTTGCCTCAGAAACAAAATTTTTCACGAATACACTTACCCGATTTATTTGATTATCAGGTGGATAATCATTATAAGATGGTTACGGCACAACTCATGGCACAGGAAGGACAACCCGGTGGGAAAAGATTATGACCCCGCGATGCATTCCGCGGAACATATGCTCAACCAGACGATGGTGAGGATGTTTCAGTGCGGCAGGTGCGTCAACGCGCATGTTGAGAAACGGAAATCGAGACTCGATTACAGGTTCAACCGCGATCTGACACGAGATGAAGTATCCGAAATTGAACGCAGGATGAACGAGATTATTCTCAGCGATCTTCCTGTTATCGAGGAATTTCTTTCAAGGGGTGAGGCCGAGCAACAATTTCACCTCGGAAAACTGCCCTCAGATTCAGGGGACCGGATCAGGATTATCCGTATCGGCAACTATGACGCATGCCCGTGTATCGGGATGCACGTGCGAACGACAAAAGAAATTGGTGAATTCCGGATTGTCTCGACCAGTTATCAGAACGGTCTCCTCCGGTTGCGATATAAACTGAATCACCGGGGCGAAATAGTGGGGGAATAACTACAATCTTGAAATCCTGAGCTTCTAATCCTTTCCCCGAGGTGCCCACCGTTTAAGAAATGCCAGAACCTTATCATGATCATGATGTTTCCCCGATTCCAGAGCACCGGTATCCTGCGAGTGTAAAAGTTTTCCGGTGGAATCGAGTACGAAGAGATGCGGGTACCCTTCAATTTTGGGATATTTCGAGAGCAGTATCTCGTTTTCATTCTCCTTGCTGAAATTGACCTTCACCACGACATATTTATCATGGAGAAAATCGGCGACATCCTTGTGTTCCACGAAAAAACTGTCAAGCCTCCGGCACCAGATGCACCATTCCCCGCCGACATCGAGGAGAATTCTCTTCCCGGACTTGCCGGCCTCAATGATTGCAAGCTGAATATCCTTGGCCGCGTCCCTGGCAGGATCGAACTTCTCCCCCGAAGGTGAGGATTCAACTTTGAGAGTATCATTAAAACAATAACCAGAGGCCGGAACAATCACAAGGAGCAGAAACAGAAGTAATCGATAGATCATATTTATGTCTCATTAAAGTGGGAAATGATCTGAAGCCTGGTATAATCCTCCTGTAAAAAAACCTTCTTGGCAAGAGGAAACAGTTCGTCATCTTCTCTTGCAACATGGCTACGCAGGAGATCGATGATAACCTTCGATGCATCAATAATCTCACGAATCGTCGAACCATGAACCTTACTCATTTCGACATCCTGTACGCTTCGTTGCAGCCGGTCAAATGCACTCCAGAGCTGGCGGTGTTCAGACCGGTATGATGCGGTTGATCCCGCAAGACGCGCTTCAATAAGGGGAAACAACACTTTTTCCTCACCACGATCGTGTTTTCTAAAATCCGTGTTAAAAAACCTTATCACTTTCGCGATATGGGCGAATGATTCGCCGGAAAAGCCCTTGCATGTTATGGATGTGACGGCATCCTCAAGCTCCTGCAATCTGGCAAGAACCTCGTCGTGTTCATTCTCCAAAATATCAAACGGATCGGTGATGGAACGATTTTTCATGGTCATAATTTGTAAAAACGATAAACTTCACTCGCTGGCTGATTCCGGCGTAGGGTCAGAACAAGCCCGCAGACAGATTTCAGCGATCGATCAAACCTGAGCTGAATGAATACATTATTTTCAAATATTATGCCACCCCTCGCAACTCCGGGGCATATACATACTATCCTTTCAGGACGAAAAACAGCAAGCCAAATATCATCCCTGAAGAAAAGATCTTCTGGTCATTTCAATGATGATAAGGGAGAGGTGTTGGAAAATTCACCAGCGCGTACTCCTTGATGCCCAGACCAGGCTATATTGCTCAACTGCATGCCTGATACATTACATTCTTTGCCATGGAGGATGTTGGGCTGAAGGTCAAAAACAAACGATCGTGTAGAGATGAGCTCCGCTGCAGGATTCTTGTTTCCCATCCGGCATTGTGCCGGTTCAAGCATCGAGAAATTGGAAAAAAGTTAAAGGTTGCGTACATTGTAGAGTTCCGTTGGCGCCATCGTCTAACGGTTTAGGACGTAGCCCTCTCAAGGCTAAAATACGGGTTCGATTCCCGTTGGCGCTACTTGAACCGGCCAAATCTGCTCAGAATCGGAGTGTTTTTTTCTGAACAGCAATTCGAACCCGTACCACTTTTCTCACCTTCTTCGCAGTGAGAATTCTTGCCATCACCGACTCTTCCGCTTTTCTCCCACCATCTCGCATCGACGTCTACTCTCCCTCAAAGGAAAATGGATTGAAACAAATTAATTTGTTCGTTGGTAATTGAATTGGAGGAGCGAGAAAGACCGAACGCGAGCGGAGGCGGCACAATAATGGCTTGCGATCACAGGACAGTTGACCAAGAGTGACAATGCGGCAAACGCGGGATGGGTAAAGATCGGGAGGCGGCGGTGCAGGTCAAAGCGAGAAAACGTCAGCGGAATGAGAGGCGGCCCAAAACGGACTTCTCCCCATGATCGTGTTACCCAAGAATTGAGCCTTCTCTCTCAACTGTGTTGAGCCACACGGCGAACTCATCTTGATCGCAATTCAAGAGCGAATCTACCTTGTTGGGGTCTGCGATCATCCCAAGCATATTATACATCGCTAGGAAGGCCGTAAGGCTATACTTGAATGAGACGCAAGCAGACGCGACGGGCTCTTGACATGCGAGCTGAGAATTCGTAAGGTCCGGCCGGGCGATTTGTGCGGAATGATTGATTATCCTGTAAACCTGGTGTGCGGATGCAAGCGCCCCCCTGAGCTTTTCAGCGATGTAGCTCAATGGAAGGCCAACGCGCATCTCACCTTTCTCGTAGGCGCCGTTGTTGGGCTGGAGGATATTGTCGTCGATTTCCATGTGGATTTCTCTCGTGGTGGATACTATCTGTGGTAATGTAGAAATTCGAATGCCGATTATCAAACAATTGCCAGGATCAGCGTGTGGCGCCTCCCGGCCCCCCCGTTCAAATCTGATGCGAGGTTCTGAGGCGAATGGATTCAAGATCATACCTTTTGTATGGATCATCGACCATGACATTTCTTGTATTTTTTGCCGCTACCGCATGGACAGGGGTCGTTACGACCGATTTTAGGACCAGAGGTCATCGGGGCGACAATTGGCTCGGCGAGTTCCCACGAACGATGGGAATCGCGTTTCTTGTCCCGAAGATCCTCCTCCGCTTCAAGGTTCCGGGCATCTTCCGTTCGTCCAAGCTCCTCCAGCAGCGGGACAAGTCGTTCCAGTACCCCTGCCCGGTCGTACTCATTATCGGACATGGTTAAGGCCCGCCGATAAAACGCCTCTGCTGCATCGAGCTCTCCAAGAGCTTGATGGGCAACGCCCGTCTTAATCCGTATCCATACATCATCGGGGAACAACCGAAGAGTTTCTTCAATTTGCTGATGAGCCTCTTCCTTCAAGGCAGCTTCAGCAAGAATTACAGCACGATCACCAAGGAAATTCTCCGCTTCGGTCACGCTGGCCCAGGTCCGTCCCAGTTCCGCCGCTTCTTTCACCAGGCCGTCGGCAGCAAGCGCAAATGGCAATTCCACTAACCATGCGGCCACATCGGCGTTCGTGTACTCCTCAAGTTCTTCCATCCTCTTGCTTGAGGTTATTACCTCCCGAAGCCTCATTGCCAGTCTGTATTGGTCCTGCAGTGAATGTCGAGTATCGACGGCGTCATATCTCTCAAATCGTGAAGAGGCAACCCGCTTAACCTCCTCGACCAATTTGTCGTGTTCTTTCATCCAATCAGGAGCACTCGGCTGTTTCTTTCTCTCCTTGCTCGCCTCCGACCACCGCTGCCAATCCCTGTTCACACCGAACACATCGGATGCATAAAAGGAAATGATATTCTTTCGCGGGCCCGACTCGAAAGCACGGCGTATGTCATCCCCATCAGCCATGACGAATTTTTCATCTTCATCATCGTCGAGTGCTGCAGCAAATTTACGTGCTCTTTCTTCCAGTTCTGTGAGTCCGTGATCGGCGCACTCGCACAGAATAGCCGCAAGGTGGTCATCGGGGAAGGGGCCGGCGCGAGTCAGGAGGCGTTCGATAAATGTCACTGTATCATTCCTTCGTTCCGGATGAAAGTGATGCATTGCGATGATTCCTGAAACGGCTGCCCCACGAGCGTAGATGTTCGCCGACGGATCGATCACAAAATTCCAGATCTCTTCCAACGAATGATGACCTGCTTTTGCGACCGGAATCCACATATGCGCCGAGACGGAATCGGAGTACAGTAGTTCGAGATCATCCTCACTCATTCTGAGGCACTGAAGAAGGTCGGGGATGATAGTGGTATCTCCCCAATCAGCGAGGAAGAAGATGGCGTGGACATCGGTCGCATCAATCGGGTCCTCGGGAATACTGCGAATCGCTGCCCGTTTCTCCAGCGCGCTTGTTAGGTACGGGTGAAAGAACTCCCGATCGTCATCAATCGCATCGATTTCGTCCTTGCCCAAATACCATTGCGTCTTCAGTGCATCACACAATTGCTCTCGTGTCACGTGAGAACATCCTTCCTCCTGGCTTCAGGAATGGTGATCTTGTTGTAATACCTGCTCTTAAGCATTACTCTCGCTCCTCATCACAATTTTGAGACCAACCACCAATAGTAGAACGCTTCGGGGTTTGTCCTTTGGAGTTTGTTCAATCCGATCAGATCTCCACCAAGCTGTTCATTGTGAAACTGTTCAATCTTGTCTGGCGTGAAGAGCAAAAGATTTAGATTTTCTCTTGTCAATCGCTTCTTCAGTAAAGAAGCGATAAAAGCGGCGCGAGACGCAGAGAGCTTAGCTTCGGGAAGTGAAAACCTGTTGGCCATGAGGTACGACTGGATTGACTTTATTCCAGCACGTAATTCCGCAGTCTGTGACGTCTCGGCGTGTCCTTTGAAGTCAATATGGCAAATGAGGCGACTCGTAGCAATTACATCTTCAAGAACTTCATCCGTTGTGAATCTCGTCTTCCGATATCTATTCTGTTGGACACACACACGTTCCAATGTAGACAAAATAATATTGGGAGATGATACATATCTTACAAGTTCTCCGACATCATAGAGCTGCTTAATAATTTCCAGTGACTTATCCGAGCCATACAGGACACCGGTCGTGGTCGGGGCAAACGCAGTAAGCTTATCTCCAAGTATGGCATCCAACGTGGGAATCGTCACCGAAAGCTTTTCTCTCGCCTTGAAAATTTGATTCCTCTCCAAGCTTGCTTTCTCAAGCTTGGTATAAGCATGATCGTCCTTCAGCATATCGACGAGGACGTAGTTAACAGCCGGTACAAAGAGAGAGTTGTAGAAAAACTTCACATGTGCTGCTGGTATCTCTCCCTTGCGAACATCCTCTTCCATCTTTGTGAAGCGTGAGCCCAGAGTTGCTCTGGCCAGAATATCCAGAGGAATATTGCCAACGATGTCTGCGTCGATTGAGAGTCGCTTCAATTCAGGAAGTATCAGGATGAGGGCTGTTCCGCCTTTCAAGACAAACGGGTGTTCCGATTTTACGAGCAATCCGAGAAATTCGAAGGCATAGAGGGTCTTTTCGAGAATCTGGGGGCTTGCCAGCGGATACCGCCTCCGGAGATCCTGTAGCCATTTTTCAGTGAAACACTCTTCTGCGATCATTCACACACCAAGTTGGCATCAGCTCTAGCCAGTGTCGCGATCACTTTTTGGCGCATTTCTCGCCGGCGGGCGTATCGTAACATTTGTGCCATGTTGATGCGGGTTGACCCGAGGAGATTGCGTCCAAAACGTTGATACTCGGTACCGTCCATTAGCATCAAGCGGTCTTTTTCCACAAACAGGTCGACTAGAACCTTTTCGATCGTCGCATAATGTCCAGCAACAGGGCCTTCGGTGACAGCCGGACGTATAACAATTGTCCGGTCCCTTATCATGAACTGCTTCTCCACCTCTGATTTCCCCGGATTGGCAAACACGTTGAAGTTCTCGTCTCTGAGGAATTCGAACAAAGACATTACTTCATCAACATCCACATAGAGGAGAGTGACAAAACGGACCGGTATGTGGTGTAAGTATCCTTGTATTTGGGCAGTACTCCAACACGAGAACGGGAGTAGGGGATACTTTTTTGCAAGAAGATTCACCAGTGCTGCCAGCGGAGAGGTGTCGAGCCTGAAGCTCTGGGCAATCGTGCAATACCACCCGTAACCGGCATCGTAAATATTCCCCTCTTCTTTCAATTCGTAGAGATACTGTCGTAGGGTCTGATCTTTGAAGGTGAGCGACCTCTTGACAAGGCTCTTCCTAGCAGCTTTAACTGTAAAGTACTTCTTTCCGTGTAGGAAGTCCCTTAGGGAGATTCGGATATCGGAAGTTTTCACGAATTGTACCTCTTTAGATGCCTTGTAATGTATATACGGCAGATAAACCTATTATCTGCCACAAATATATTTGATTATCATGAATTTTGCAAGGACCGGAGACAATACAATACAACAATGGCACATTCAATTATATGTGCCGCAATTATCCTCGTGTGATTGGTTTTAGCTGAGGTAGATCTCCATAATCAAGCCGACACCCCCCAAGAGGGCAATGTCCGTCAATTCCCCAGTTTGAAATCTGGTCCGGATTCTCTTAACCCCACGCACGTTAGTCTCAAATGCCCGGATAAACGTCAGCACCGAAGCTGATATGTGAACCGGTTTCTTCGTCATGCGACGAAGGCCTTGACATATTGAGAGACAATCCCTTGCACCCGGCACACAGTTGCGAATTTCCTTAGCTTACGCAGATCCCGATTTCGGCGTTTGAGGTATTCTTTGAGACCTTCAAGAGCAAGATCCTCACCCAGTTTGTTGCGGAACCGAAAAAGGTCGCAGACGGTCTTTTCCGGACCGTATACTCGGATGTGCCCTGCCTTTGTTTCGTGATGTTCAATACCGGCTTTGTATTGATTCTCGGAAAAGAAATACGGCTCGTTTGGCGGAATCGAGAGTTCGATCGGTTTATCCGACATTGGAATCGCAAAAAAGATGGCAGTTGGGACAAAGGTCGTCAGTTCATGATACGTCAGGGCCGAAGCAAGACAAATGACAGCCTTTGGCATAACGAGACAGATTTCCACAAGTCCGGTTGATTCTCCCGGTCTAAGGTTGGCTAGCCGATAGAGACCGGCCTTTACCTTCACTATCTGACCTTTATCCACAAGTTTTCGAATGTCGCGGGTCTGGAAACCGTTCGCTTTCATATCTTTCATGCGAGCGTATCCTTTGTGATTCCGGAGGTATTCGATGATAGCATCCATAATACTGAATCTAATTTTCTGGACTTGATGTAAACATACAGAAAAAAAGAGTCAAATTGGCTGAGGAAACCCCACCCCAAGGGAAACAGATACAATAAGGACGCGGTCTCTCCGTCAAATGGCTAGTTCCGAGTTTTTTAATTTCAAAAGCATTAGGCACGATTACCTATCCTTGTTTCGGCATGGATAGAACCAATTGTAGCGCAGAGTTGCTCAATTTCACACGTTATGCGACCAGTGTTGAATGGTCCAGACACTTTCCCTACGTCAGCAGGTAGTGTGCCTCCGACCTGAACGTGCGGTATGTGGGGCTTTTATGAATTTTAGAAGAAATTAAACGGGAATTCCCGTCTTGGGCTCGACATCTCTTCAGAATCATCAACTTCTGATCGGAAATCGAATCAATTCAAGGATTACCCGGCCCCGGACTTGAGCCTGCAGCGGACTGGTGGTTGAAGCGTCATATCAAAAACCTTACGGGATCATAGAATCCATAGAATGTTCAAATTTCGAGCTCTGTGACCAATAGGTGGGATACTGGGTAGGGAAGATTCCCGTTGGCGCTACTTTGAACACCCTGCGATCCGCATCTTCTCTTCAGTGGAGCATCATTTCCTTGTTCGCCGTTTGATCTTTCTGACAAAAGCCTCACATGTGGGTATAGAAGATGATTTCATATCCATGATTTTCCTGTCTCCTCGACAGTCATGAATAGCTAAGAACCATTTCTTAAATTCTACCCCTATTTGTCAAAGAGACTCTGACTGTAAACATACTTCCTATTCCGGACAAATTCGTACCAATGTACTGACTTTATCCCATCAGCCATCGTCACAGTGTCTGGCCGTGAACTTAACAAGTACGAATGTTCAGCCTTGAGTAATCTCTTGATTTTTCTCAACCCGGCGATCATGTGATCGGTCGGTGTTCTACTCAGCTTGATCTCCAAAGGGATATGCTTGCTCCCATGGACGAGAATCACATCAACCTCGACAAGGTTATTGTCACGGTAGAAGAAGAATTGCCAAGGAGAACCTTGGGCAAAGTTGTTCTTCACAAGATCCATAATGACGGCATTCTCAAAAATCGCTCCTCCCATGACGCCGTTCCGCAATGCACGGGGATTCGATTCCCTCAATATGTGCGCAATCATTCCGGTGTCCGTAAAGTACAGCTTAGGGCTCTTTACCACGCGTTTGCGCAGATTCCTGGCATACGGCCTGAGCAGATAGATCAGCCGCGATGCCTCAAGAACTGAAAGCCATTTGCTGATAGTCGTGTGGGACACGCCGCATAACGACCCTATCTTCGACAGGTTCACAACCTGTCCTACATTCCCAGCGAGAATCTCGATCAGCTGTTGGAATGCGCGGAGATCTCCGACGGCATGCATGTTGCGGACATCGCGCTCCAGATAGGTTTGTATATAAGAACCGTGAAACAAGGCAGGCGGTACATCTTGCGCAACCGTTGCGGGAAAAAATCCACGAATGAAGTCCTTAAATGCTCTGTCTTCATTCATCTCCTTAATAGTTGCAAGTTCACTATAGCAGAAAGGCAACAACTCGAAAATTGCAACACGCCCTGCAAGCGATTCCGTGACTCCTCCCATGAGAGTAAAGGCCTGTGAACCGGTGAGAATATATGATCCCGGCCTCTTCGAGCGATCTACCTGTATTTTTATCCCCGAAAGGAGCCTGGGAACATACTGAATTTCATCAAATACCACAGGGGCAGGGTGGTCTGCAAGAAAGAGGGCTGGGTCTTTTTCTGCCTGGGCACGTACGACAGGATCGTCGAACGTGACGTAGGAATACGCGGCAAAGAGTCTCTGAAGGGTGGTGGATTTTCCTGACTGGCGCGGACCTGTAACAAGGACAACTGGAAAATGCCTTGCAGCTTCCATAATGTAAGGTTCTATCGATCGCCGAATATAGATCATACGGTTTCTCCGTTGTTTGAAATAATATACAAATTGAAACTATAAATTGCAATATGTATAAATAAAATTGGTGACAGAGGTAGGGTCCAAGGCTACAGCAGCTTATGGGGAAGAAAGTGACAATTACTCACTGTGTCATATCGAACTTCCAGACCAAATTGTTTCTTGCGTGATTGTTCGGACCCCCAACATGAACCTGCGGCAGATGGAGCTTTTTTGAATGTTAGAAGAAATTTGATGGGGACATGATTCTGGGATCGACATACCCTCAGAATCATCGACCTCTCAATTGTAGTGTCAAGTCGAGAGTCTTACAACGAAATCATGGAACCTTGAAAACGTTCAAATATCGAGCTCTGTGACTAACAAATGTGATACTGGGTAGAGAAGATTCCCGTTGGCGCTGCCCCGAGCACCGAGGATTGGTGCTCCGTCGACTCATCCAGGCGCGCAATTGCGGGTAAACGCTTGATATAGCACTGTATCTCTCCCGCCTCCCGATCTACTATTATTTTATCCACCGCCATCCGTATCAAACCCTTTTTCTCTATTATTGGCACGGACTCAATCCTCTTTTCAAAGGTCTCCAGGAATGACCTGACTGCCTGCGCGATATTCTTACCCCGCGCGATTGGGACTCTTGTGGTTCTCGGCCCCCCAATTTCTGTCTCAATCTCATCTTAACATCTTCAGGCTACCGTATTCGTTCTCCGATAGTATCAAACCCAACTCCATTCTCAGCAAGTGAGACCAAATTCGCAATTTTAGCATCGGCACCTTTTAATGGAGCTTCTATCTGCAACATTTTCGCTTCTTTTCCATCCGCTGACTCGTTATTCATGTGGGTGGTTTTACTATAACTGTTCGATTGATAACCAGATGATGATGGTAAATAAAATGAAAAATCATATTCAATCTAAACCCTCCCCCGGTGAATTTTCGAAAGGTATGAAGTACATTTTAATAAATATCCCCACCGGAGGTCGATTACACAAAAATCATTCGAATGGGTCACACCACATCAACCCAAAAGCCAACATGGAAAGTCAAATTCAAATACTTGTCCGTTGGATCACTAAGCATCAGATCGTTTCCTTCTTCTTGATTACATTCGTTATCACATGGGGATTGGGATTCTCGTTTTGGGCGGTATTTAGAGAAGGCAGAATGCTGTTAGCTCCTCTTGTGTTTTTAGCAACCTGTGGACCGGCACTAGCAGGAATCATCATCAATATCGTAACGGGCTCTCACCACACGGTTGAACATCGCCTGGTTTCTTGGGGTGTTTTTCTTGGAATCTGGATTTTCGTCGTGGCTATATTCATTGCCCACTCTATAATCATTAATGGAGCTCCGGTCTCTCTCAGAATGATCGGAGTGATCGTCATCAGTACTCTGCCGGTCGCATTCATTACGAGCATGACCTATACTCGCTCCCCCATTTGTGGGAGATTTCAACAGCAATTGACAAGAATACGTGACATTCTCGGATGGATAGTTCTGTCATTACTATTGCTTCCCGGTCTGAGTTTAATATCAATCATCATTAGCTCAATACTTGGCAGGCCGTTAAGTTTCTTATCCAATCTCCCAACAACTGGCATCAGTTTGCTCGGCTGGATTGCGCTGGAGTTTCTGTACCAGTTTTATTTTTTTAATGGTACAGGTGAGGAAGTCGGTTGGCGCGGTTTTGTGTTACCAAGATTACAGATGTATACCAGTCCATTGGTTGCTAGTTTACTTATCTCCCTTTTTTGGGTACCATGGCATCTGTTTTTGTGGTTGGCGGAGGGGCGGGTTATTCAGACCGTGTCATTCTGGGCATGGTCGTATTTACTTCATGTCCCTTCAGGTGTGACCATTTGCTGGCTCTTTAACCGCAGTCATGGCCGCGTCCTTGTGGCCGGGACTGCACATGCAGCAGACAACACCGCTTTAGCCTTGCCGATGTTCGGAAATCTGGATCCGCTGGTGCTTTGTCTGCCCTATTATGCGTTTTCGGCAGTTATCGTTTTTATGGATCGCATGTGGAAAAAACTACCAATCGATCATCCAGCTGTCGACAAAACAGTTGAACTGCCCAATATAGAAGGCTAAATCGGCAAACCTTTTTAAAGGTGTAGTCCATGCATCGGACGCCCGCTATACCGAGGAGATTATCTTAACCGTTTGTTTTCCTTCCCTTCGTAATAGGCGCTGAAGGTTCGAATTGCCTCGTCAACCCACCATATGCCCCCGTTTTACTACAATCTTTTTCTTGCTCCAAAACACGGCAAAATCATCCAGAAATGAAAAAAATGATCCTCTCTGGATTGTTTCCATGGCCAGCTACTTTGACTTTATCTGATTTTTTAATTACGATGGGTCGGGCCCTACCACGAAACATATCACTTCGTAAGTCGTTCCTCGACATTCTCTTAGTTCATAACCATATACATACATGACTACATGTATGGTATAATCGTTTTCAGATGGTGACGGCTGTCTGATCCACAATTTTATTACATCGTTCCTTCGTGGCAGGGGGGAAATCGTACGAACAAAGAAGATTGTAAATCTTTGTAGAACTACAGCAATAATCGGAAGGGATGATTTATGAAAAAAATTCCACAACAAATTTGTCCGATATTCCTGGTGCTCATGTTAACATTTTTCACGGCACCACAGAGTATGCAGGCCGGCCTGCCAGCCCCTCACGCTCCATTCAGAACCCTCGCAGATACACCGGCCTTCGCAATACCCTTCGTGATCAGTCCGAACGGGATGTATAATTCATGGGGCATCAGCTTCGGAATCCATGCGGGAGCGACAAAAGGGATTGATCCTTTTCTTGGTGAGGTCGAGTATCCACCCTTCCCGCCATGCTGCGCTTTAATGCTTTTAATGACTGCGGGGGGAAATGCCATTCTCGACCTACGCCCCTATTCCAATTCCGCACAAATCGATACATATAAAATAGGTGTTTCTGCCGAGGTAGCAACGTATCCGATGACCTTTAGCTGGCCTAATATAAATTCATATTATAGCGGCTCAGTTCGGCTGAAATCGGATGTTAACGGTCTGTTCGACATCGATATGAAATCCCGCACATCCTTCACTCTTGCGACAGGACCGGCGATCGATGATAATAATCTTCCGCCGTCAGGATTAATCCCTTCTCTTGTTTTCTACATCATTGCAGAAGGACCGTTGACAGGGACCGCGATGCCGGTCGTGACGACATATGGGGTTGGGAATGGCGGATTCCAGGCGCTCGTCTTTGCCCCCACAAGCGGCACCGAATCGACCGGGTCCATTTTTGCGAATGCAGGAAGCGTTACCAATGTCTGGTTTGAATCAGGGCCGACAAAGAGCTACGGGACATCCTCGGCATCTCAATTTGTCGACGCCGGGACCAATGTCGATATCATCGAACCATTCGATCCTTCGAGTTTGCCTCCCAACACCCGGCTCCATTTCCGGGCTGTCGCCCAAAATAGTCTCGGCACATTCTATGGCGGAGATCGGGTTGTCTCTAACGGCACACCCCCGCCGGAACCAATCGACTCATCAGGCCTTGTCATGTACCGCACCGCAAGCTATCGCGACTGGGCCGATGCAATAGATCAAAAAGGCAAACGGGTTGCGCTCAAATGGAGACCAGACAAGGTGGATTTCAGATTTGTATTGCACGTTCCCCCTCCATCCTCCGGCAATAGTGATCCCTTTACGAAATTGCGCCTGGTCTTCAACATGGCCGTTCAAAATCTGCTAATTTTCCGGAATAGGATCGTAACAGACACGATATTTTGCTCACCGACGATCGTCAGACCGAGCGATTGGAAATATGATTTTAGCGGATGTCCGCCGATTCCTGATTCGGTGGAGATCAAGGGAAGGGGATTGAAGGGAAAACCGATCATTGTCACGTATTACTGGACAACGCAGACTTCACAGACGAATACCGGCATGAGAGGATCGCTTCCCGGGAAACCCCGTCGCGACGATGTCATCAAAGAGAATATCCTCCGCTACCCGATGCCCAATCTCCATAATGTAGGTGAAGGAATCTATGGAGGAGTGTCTCAAACACCTGTCAATATCATTGTTGGAGCCAACGAGGATACCAGGGGTGCACATACAGTCTGCCATCCAAAATACAAGGATGTTTTGAAATCGCTCTTTAAAGACTATAAAACCAGCATACTTTACCATACAGCCGCGCCTCACTGGTTGAACATATTTGATAATGGAAGGAGGTTCACAAGGCAACAAAAGAGCCTGCCGCCGGATAAGCATAACAACCTTCTCTTTGCCGAGCAGCTTACGCTCAAGCTGAACGTCGCCGCAAGCGATTCCGGCATATTCCCGAAAGGGTTCGGTGATCTCATCTACACTAATGCGACACCATTCGACAATTTGAGTATCCGGCAGATCATTGCGGAGGTGGATTTATTCCTTGGACACCCACCTGAACCACCCGAGGCGGTCACCGATTCTTCGATTTACCTGAAAATCGCACAGGATCTTAATACCGCCTTCGAAGGCCCGATGGATACAATATCCTGGAGTGCCGGTAAGGTGATTTGTACACCGGTAAGAATGCTGCAGGATGTCCCTTACCTTTCCGCTCCTCCCGGAGGGATTCCAGGGGTCACACTTCCGATGCGGGGAAATACATCTGCAAGCCGCCAGCCTGAAGGAATCCGGCTGGATCCGAACTGGCCCAATCCATTTAATCCGACAACAACGATCTCGTTCACACTACCCGAGGATGCTCTCATCACCATCCGTATCTACAATTCCGTCGGACAGGAAGTGACCACTCTTGCCGATCGGGAGCTCTTCAGCAACGGATACAACGATGTGGAGTTTGACGGATCGAAACTTGCTTCTGGCGTATACTTCTACAGGGTACAGGCCTCAAGGCCGGGCGATCAGGCGGTCATCTTCACCGGGGTCAGGAAAATGCTGCTCTTAAAATAGAAATCCTTCATCTCTGATAAACGAATCCCTCCCGGTTCATTACCGGGAGGGATTTTTCATAGTACCACCGATCATCCGCTATGCGGTTTGCCGCATGTTCCTATAGGTCGATAGAGCAACGAACACGAGCGGTACAACCCCCAGAAAGATGAAGACTAGATCCCCGGGCAGCCGGAACCACTCGACCAACCGCAGCGAGCTTTGATGCATGAATCCCGGGCTCCTGGCGTGCCAGTACCCGTTGTTCAGAACATCCCACAACTGTATAATCCCACCAGGGAACAGGTTTGTCACCACCATCAACACCAGGCCCACGTTTAATCCCCAGAATGACAAACGCACATATTTCTCGAGTCTCGCCCACTGAACATCCGAGGATACCTGGCGGAAAGTGAATACCATCAATGCAAGTGCGAGCATGCCGAATACTCCCATCATCGCCGCGTGCCCGTGGTTCGGGGTCAGTATTGTACCGACCTCATAATAACTCACAATCGGAAGGTTGATAAGAAATCCAAAAATTCCGGCCCCGATGAAATTCCAGACACCAACCGCAATAATGAAATAAAAGGTCCATTTGTGCGGAATGGAAATCATTTTACCACAGACATCGCAGGTGCCGCGCGAGAGTTTGACAAAATCCCAAGCGTCGAGTGTGAGCAGGGTGAGCGGTACAACTTCAAGGGCGGAAAACATCGCTCCCAATGCCATCGTGATGCTCGTCTGACCGGTCCAGTACCAGTGATGTCCGGTACCGATAATCCCCCCGCCCAGATATAAGATGGCATCAAGATAAACGACACGCGTGGCCGTACGTTGGGTAACGATTCCCAGCTGATAAAAAATAATCGCCACCATCACCGTCACAAAAAGCTCAAAAAAGCCTTCGACCCACAGATGGATAATCCAGAAGCGCCAGGTGTCGACAACGGAAAAATGCGTGGTACCCGTAAAGAACATCGCCGGGAGATAAAACAGCGGTATCGCGATCGCCGCATACAGGAACAGGGATGATATTTCACCCCGTTCCGGATCCTTCCTCGCATCCCGAATCGCCCTGAACAGCAGAATGACCCAGACCATCAATCCGACCGCAAGCAAAATCTGCCACGCCCTCCCGAGATCGAGATATTCCCATCCCTGATGGCCAAACCAGAACCAGACATTCTTTAATTGCTGGTTGATGCCGAGAAATTCTCCAAACAGGCTCCCAACGGCAACGATTATCAATGCAACGAAGAGAAAATGAATCCCTGCGGTCTGATGCTCCGGCTCTTTCCCCAACGAAGCTGCAAGAAAGAGCCCTCCTGCAATGTAGGCGGTCGCAATCCAGAATATCGCGAGCTGAAGATGCCATGTGCGTACGATATTGCTTGGCAGGATATTCGCGAGGTCGATCCCATAAAACGTCGCCGGATCGGCACGATAGTGCGCCGTAGCCCCCCCGACGCCCACCTGTGCAAGAAATAACAGCGCGACGATTACAAAATACTTGACTGTGGCTTTCTGGCTCGGCGTTGTCATCCCCGGCAACAGCTGAGGATGGATATGGCCCTCCTTCCCCTTCCATCCCAGGTAATCAAACTTACCGAAGATCAAGAGAATCAATCCCGTGCCTGCGAGCAACGAGATCAGACTCAACGCGCTCCAGAGCACAGCATCGCTTGTGGGGGTATTGCCCGCATCGGGATCATACGGAAAATTATTTGTATATGAATATCTCTCACCCGGACGATCAACGACCGATGCCCAAGCTGTCCAGGCAAAAAAAGCCGTGAGATGTCTGATTTCGACAGGATCGGAGATATACTTCCGCGGCAATCCCCCATCTCCCGTCGGATCGGTAAAATATGCAGACCATTTTGCGACCTGGTGTTCGAATGAGTTGACCTCAGCATCCGTAAACACGAGGGTTCCCGCCTGAGAATGATAGCGGTTTTGCCGGAGGGAATTCTGGACGTCCGCATAGAGTGCTTTTTTCCGGTCCGGGCTGATGTTGGTTATTCCGGTTCCATGACGCCCTTGGGAGAGTTCCTCTGCTGCTTCATCGACGAGATCATGCAGATACGACGCGGAAAAATCAGGTCCGAGATAGGCACCGTGCCCCCATATTGTACCATTCTCCATAAGACCGTACTCCAGGAAGACCTGCTGTCCGGCCAGAATATCATCGCCGGTAAAAACCGTTTTACCCGATTGGCTTACCACCGCGCGGGGAATGGGCGGTGCTGTGCTGTAGGTTCGGACAGCCAGCCAGATAAGGACTGAAAATCCAAAAATAAGGACAAGAATTACCGTCGATCTCCACCACGGTGATAACGGTGCAGACACTTCGGTAGCGGGTTCTGACATCGGCGACCTCCTGGGGTTTATCGTTCACCCATTATTCACTGCAAACAAACGTCATGATCAGTCACGTGGTACAAAATCATCATAATTATACCCTGCACGGGCAAGCGCTCTTCTTGTTGCTTCAATCACATAGGGCTTTGCGTTATATGGATTCGGGGGGACATCCGGGGCAGCATGGATTTTGGCAAAAAGATCATCCAATTCACCCTCGGTGAGCCCTTCACACACTTCATACACCCCGCCAGGCTTTTCCTCGATCAGGTCATGGAGCTTCAGAATCGCCCGCAACGCGGTGACAATGGAACGGGATGGAGGTGGTACAAGGAGTGCCGCGATCGCGCCATGATCGAGCCGGAGTTTTGCTGTAATAGGCAGCGGTTGACCGCCGTTGTGCCGTTGCGCAGCCGGAAAGAGGATTTTTTCCTCCAAGGAAATATGCCTGAGTAATCCGACACGGAACTGCCCGTAGAGATCCATATCGATCGCCTCCGGACTCGCTGTGGCACGGTCAAGAAGGTCATCCAGTCGCCGGTGATCATCTGCAAAATATTTGTATAACTTTCCTGCCATATTCCATCCGTTCCTACACGTTATAGAGAGTCTTCAGTTCGTGAAGAAGACGATGAAATTCCTCATGTTTCCCGCGGCCGATGATTTCCTCCTCCAGCTTTTCATATCTTTCGTACAGTTGATTCTGAACATCCTCCGCAAGGGCGTTGTCAGCCATGGGGAATAGAATCTGATTTTCCTTCCTGATATGGGCCGTCAAAAGGGTTATATACTTCTGCATATCCTCGGCGACTGCCCGCAAACTATCCCTGTTGCCGGACTTGTACTCGTGGAAATGCTCGGACATCTCCTTAATATACCCCCGGCCGATCCTGTGCTCATAGAGCATCACTGCAATGGGGCCGCTTTCCTGCGGGAAACCTTTCCGGACAAGTTCGGGGAAAAGTATACCTTCTTCCTTGCCATGGTGACACTTGTCCGCAAAGACAGACAAAAATTCAATGACACGGTCAATATCGGCCGCTTCGGGGACCTGTGACTTCCTGATTTTTTCCACCACTTTTTGCATGATGCTCAGCATCAGCGTAATGCCTTCGTGCTCCTTTATTAGCTCAGCGGTCGCTTTCATCCTTATCACCTTGCTTCTGTGTGGTTGAGTGAGATTTGTTCATGCGGGTATTTTCTTTATTCTGGATTATTCTCCGTTCGTGCTGATGGGGATGCATCAATCTACAAAATCACTTATGGATTGTCAAAATCTCCGTGGAATGATATAACCCGTGCGGCACCCGAGTGCAAATATTTGATCCATAGGGCCGTATTGCAGAAATTGAAACACCAAAACAGGAGTTACATGAAATTTGATCATCTCAGAACCCCGACAGAATCGTTGTACCGGGCGGTGTCTCGAATCGACTCATTTGAATCGATGGTCTATGAGGTTGTTCGATGGAACAAAAGATCTCAGAAGAGGCGATCTCTCCCCGCCTGTCTGATCGGGCAGACCTCCATACCTGGATTTCTCCAGGTATTCCCCGGTTGGATCTTCACATGACCCTGGGGATCCAGGGAATCAGACGTTATGTATCAAGCACTTTTCTCACTGTCCGCAGGATTTCGGCAGGGACGAATGGTTTTACGATAAACGCCTGAACTTCTTTGGCTCCGGCTTTGACGTCAGGATCAAGGTATCCGCTGGAGATAATTGTTTTCACGCCGGGTTTGATTTCGCGTATTTTAATGAGAGCATCCCAGCCGTTCAGCCGGGGCAACCCGAGATCCGTTATCACCAGGTCGATCTCCTTCTGATTCCGGTTAAAGACACTTATGGCCTCGTAGCCGTCTGTGGCAGTAAGGACACGATAACCGTTTTCTGCCAGCAGTGCTGCCAGCGCTTCCTTGAGAAAGTCCTCATCTTCAACGATGAGAACAGATTCAGAACCACGCCTGAGGGCCTCCCTGTCGCCATCGGTTTTATCTGCAGCCACCTGCGCCTGTTTAGCAACAGGGAAATAGATATGAAATGTCGATCCGCTTCCGACGATACTCTCAACATCGATAAACCCCCGATGTGTCGTGACGATCCCGTATACAACCGCCAGGCCCAGACCAGTCCCCTTGTTCTTGCCCTTGGTTGTAAAAAAAGGTTCGAAGATTTTTGCCCGGACGACTTCATCCATTCCATGGCCGGTATCCGCGACTGACAGGTGGAGATAAGAATCCTCCATAGCATCGGCAAACTTTGCCCGGACCAGTTTGCCGGGGACAAGTGCTGTTCCAATGGATATCGAACCCCCGTCCGCCATCGCATCGCGGGCATTCACACAGAGGTTAAGCAGAACCTGGTGTACCTGGTTGTGATCCGCAGAGATCTGCGGGAGATTGGCACCAAGCCTCATGGAGAGGGCGATGGTCTTTGGAAAGGTTTCATGGAGCATTTTCACCAGTTCTTCGATAACCGGATTCAGGGCAAGATGGTCAAAATGGACCTCGGTTTTGCGTGCAAAGGTCAGAATTTGCTGTACCAGGCTCGCTCCGCGCTGCACGGCATTTTTGTTGATGTCAACGATATGTTCAATCTTCTCCGGAGTGGTGTTTTTATGCGACAGCGCCAGAGTATTCATCAGGATAATCTGGAGAATGTTATTGAAATCATGGGCAATACCGCCCGCGAGCGTCCCGAGACTCTCCATTTTCTGCGCCTGACGCAGTTCTTCCTCGAGTTTTTTCCGTTCCCTCAAATCCCTCCCGACCCCGACAAAACCGGTCAGTTCCTGCTCAACGTACATCGGGGTGAAGGAAAAATTCATGGGATATTGTGATCCGTTCTTCCCCATGACATTCGCATCGAAATACGTCTCCTTTATCTTTCCGCTCAAAACATATCCGCGGTAGGAACTGAGATCCCCTCCCTGGCTGATCAGCACGGACAGGTGCTTACCGTTCAGATCGGCATCCTGATATCCAAGCAGCGACGAGACCGCCCGCCCCCGCGCGAGCGTGATGTTGAATTCATCGTCCGTCGTCAGGAGAAGATCGTTCATGACCGACAGCGCGAGCTTCACCGCATCGTACATCGTATTGACCAGAATTCTGTACCTGAAAATGAAATACACGCCGATGATCAGGCCAATGGTGCAGACATAAAAATACCCCGCAGCACTCAGATGCCAGACGCTGAATATGATGGAATCAGTAAACGGTCCGGGGAGAAGGAGGAGCAGCAGGATAAAGGAAACAAAAAGAATATTTGTTTTCATTCCCTTCTCACGGAACTTTCTGAACGCGTCATACAGGATTGCCACCCCGATAGAGAAAAATATCGACATCCAGGTGATATAATAGACATACCCCGTCTGCGCCACATGCCCGTCGGTCATGATCGGTGCGGGGAGAAAATGGAGTATCGTCATGACATAGGAAAAAAGTCCGGTCCCATAGATGCACGCAAGTATGGTTTTGGACCGCACGATTTCACTCCGGTGGACAAAGATGGCGATGAAATGAATAAAGACGAATGGAAACAATGCGTAGATAAACAGGAGAAGGTAGATAAGGGGTTGACGTATCACCGAAAGATAGGCATGGTCGATGAAATAAGCGCCAACACCAAACGCCGACAGGGCCAGCATGCTCGCCAGATAAAACCTTGTCAGTAAGGTCCTCGAGGACTTATAGAAAACGATGAACGCAAGAAGGAGATTAATTGCCGTGTAGACGGCTGACATTGCGAAGGAAAACATCAACAATCCCTCCTCTCCCCAGGCATGACGTTCACTCCCACAGAATTGTCGTTACGCGTTTGCCGCAATCACTTCTTCAGATATTTTTGGAATCGTCGCAGTTTGCCCTCGATGACCGCAATGAGAATATCCGGATCCACGGGTTTGGTGAGATAGTCGTCAACACCGAGCTGCAATCCCGACCTGACAATGATACCATCCTTCAGTGCGCTCATGAACACAAACGGAATCTTTCTCAACCGGGGGTTTTCCTGGACCATGCTGAAAAACTTGAAACCGTCGAGCTCGTCAACACCGAAGCGGATGTCGCTCAGGATGAGATCGAACTCCGTTGTCCCCAGCACATCAATGGCTGACCGGACATCGGCAGCCGTGGCAACCAGATACCCGTTTTCTGTCAACAGATCCTCGATGGTCTTCAACAGCAGGATCTCGTCGTCAACGACGAGAATTCTGCCTTTTGAAGTGGCTTTTTTCAGACTTGACAGAATATACGGCTCGAGCCTCGCCGTTTCTTCCTGTGATATGAGAAATTGTTTTTTCAGTTCGTCAAGTGCTTCGCTCTCGCCCGCGCTGATCTCGCCGGAGAGGATCTTCTTTTCGACACTCTCGACATACAAATCCATCCGGACATCGGATTCAACCGCGAGATGCTCATCAAACGTCAGGTTCAGAAGCTCCTTCAGCTGCATGACCTTCCGCGCTTCATCGACCGACGGCTGGCCGTTGACATAAAACGGCCGGATTCTCTCCCGATAGAGCTCCAGACGACCTTCCTGGGTCGGAGGAATGTTCGCCCCCAGCAATTCCATTTTATTCTCATATTCATGGGCGATACGTTCCAGTCTCTGGAGAAAAACTGCCTCCTTTTCCTTGCTCAGCTCGGTCCGGATTTTCTGTATCTTCTCATCCTGCTCGTGCAAAAGCTCCTCATACTGTGCAAGGAGTTTGTTCCGCTCTGCATCCACGCTCTTTTTAGCCTCCTTCTGGATGCGTTCACGCTCTTTCTCGACGCGGGCGTTAAATTTTTCCTCAAATTCTGCCTCCAGCGTATGCCGTAGTTCATTCCGTTTCGTCTCGAATTCCTCTTTTGCGGACTTCACCGCCTGACTGATCCGTTCATTGAGCTGCTGTTCAAACTGAACCCTCGCTTTTTCCTCCTTGGAACGGTAGGTGGCCTCAAGGGAATTTTTCAGCTCGTCGTAGAGTTTCTTCGCCGAGGTCCGTTCCCGTTCGAGTGTTTCCTGAAAACTCACGGTCATTTCCGCCCGCAGCCGGTCCTGCTCATCCTTCTGTTGCCGGAGAGTTTTCTCCTGAAAGGTCACCTGGATTTTCTGCACATTATCCGCAATCTTCCGGTCGAATTCCTCCTGCATCTGTTTTTCACGCTCACGGGAGGTTCCCCGCTCCTTATCGAGCAGCGCCTCCTTTTCACGGCGGAACTGATCCTCCTTGACCTGAAGCTCCTGCTGGTACTGCTTCATCAGCTCTGTCTTCATTTCATTTTCAAGCAACGAAAGCTCCGCTTCGTGCTGGGCCTTCAGGTTCTGTTCGGCGTTCAATAATTCCGTGTCACGCTCGCGGGAAAAATTACTCTTTGCGGCTTCGAGTGCTTCCTTCAGCTGCTGGTCGAACTTCTCCTTCAGAGCGTTCTGCTGCTGCTCGAATTTTTCGCGCTCCTCCTGAAGGGCCTTTGCGGATGCCTCCTCAGCTTTATGCAGTTCACCGGTGAAGCGGAGTTTGTACTCCGATTCTACTTCGTGGCGGATTTTCTTTTCAAGTTCAGCCTGGATGACCTGCATTTCAGCCCGCGCCGGAGCCGGTTCAGCATGTTCTTTGGCCGGCTTCGTTTCGACAGGGGCAGGAGGCGGCGTGCGTTGGGAAGACTTCTCGCTGCCCCTGCTCTCAAATATGCTCAGCCGTTCCTCGAATGCGACAATAAACGGATTCTGCGGATACAATTTCCGTGCTTCTTCAATTTGCTCGCGTGCTTTATCAAACTGACGCTCAAGCATAAACTTGTCGGCCTGACGCAGGCACTGACGGAACGCTTCCTGAGATTGTTCCCGCCCGCTGTCTGAAGGGGATGTTGGACTTTTAGGATTTTGAGGTATGATTTTCAAAGAATGTTCTTTTCGAAGTTCCCTGTTCTATCGCACCCTGCCTATCCGCGGCACCATAGCAACTCATTCCGGAGGTAAATATACAAGTTCCCGGATTAATGTCAAATCAATGTGTACGGCAATTGACAACCGAGGAAACAATTCTCCCATCCTCCCCGTCTACTCCATGGAAAACCTGTAACCAATTCCCGATTCAGTGACGATGAAGACCGGGTGGGCGGGATCATCTTCAATTTTCTTGCGCAATTGTCCCACGTGAACCCTTGTATACTGCGTTTCGTCGACATACGAAGGTCCCCATACCTGTTCGAGGATGTACCGGTGAGTCAGAACCCTTCCCGCGTTGCGGACAAAAAGTGTCAGCAGAGAATATTCTGTCGGTGTGAGCCTGATGACCTCCCCTTTCTTCCTGACGATCCGTGAAGAAAGGTCAACGAGGAGTGAACCATGCCTGAAAACCGAACCCTGTTCGGTCACCTGATGATGCCGGAGTGCGGTCCGGAGTCTGGCCAGAAGCTCGCCCGATCGAAAGGGTTTGGTGAGATAGTCGTCTGCCCCCGCATCGAGTGCGCCGATGATATCATGTTCACTTGACCGTACGGAAAGAATGATGACCGGTATGGCGGACCACTCGCGGAGCTTCCGCAACAGCTCAATCCCGCTCTGATCGGGAAGACCCAGATCGAGGATGACCGCATCCGGCCTCGTCATGGCAGCCTGCCGAATCCCTTCCTCCGCTGAAGACGCCAGATGGACCCTATAATGCTCGGCCTCAAGGGTTATCTGCAGGAGTCGCCGGATCTGCACCTCATCATCAACAACAAGAACAGATGGTTGATCAGAGGTTGTCATCGCCGTGGAGTTCCCGCGGAAGGAGGCTCAAGTGGCAGACTGACGGTAAATTGTGCACCGCCGTCCGGTCCGTTTTCAGCTGTAATCGATCCTCTATGTGCCTCAATAAAACCTTTTGCAATCGATAAACCCAGACCCGTTCCGCCCGCCTGTGTTCCGGGCACACGGTAAAACTTCTCAAACACCCTGGGGAGTGCCTCCGGAGGAAAACCCGGACCATTATCGGCAATGATCATGATGCATTTGTCATCCTCCGGCAGCACACGGACAGTGATGGCTGATCCCGCCGGGGTGTATATCGCAGCGTTATGGAGAAGGTTCGTCACTGCCTGCTCTATCAGCGTAAAATCCAATTTCACCAGCGGCATAGACGCGGCAACATCTATTGTCACCCGGTGTGACGAGAGTTCACGTTCCAGTTTCTTCACCGACGCGTTGAGCAGATCATGCATGTCACACCAGTCAAACACCGGTGATATCTTCGACGACTCGAGCCGAGTCATGTCAAGAAGATTATCAATCAGCCGGTTCAGGCGTTCCGCGGCCGTATGGATCTCGGAGACAAGATCGCCCCGGACATCCCTCTTCCCCGCGGTGCCGCGTTCGCGCAATGATTCTGCCGCGCTGATGATTGCGGCCACGGGGGTCCGAAGTTCGTGCGAGATCGAGTTAAACAGTGTATTGTACAACCGCTCCGATTCCACGAATGCAATCGATTTTTTCGCGAGTTCGTTCAGTTGCTCCCTCTCAAGGGTCGATGCAATCTGGCTGATAAAATTCTGAAGCAGCGTTTCCTCATCAGTGCCCAGCGGCTGATTATTGAGCGGTCGTATGCCGATCACACCCAGCGGATAGCGCGGCCCCGACATCGGGTAATAGGTCGCATGTGCGTAGGGCAGGGTATCGGTGAATTTTCCCGCTTTTTTTTCATTCCAGTACACCCACGCAGGTATGGTGAACTCCTTCTCGTCAACATGATAGGTGCTCATCGGGTGAGCCTGTTTGAAGATATCGCCGTCCGGGTCGCTGAGAAATACTGCAATCTCCGCACCGAAGAACTTTTTCAGGTTCAGAACGGCAACCCGGGCAACATTATCCTGACCGGAGGCAATCGCCAGGTCCTTTGTAAGACTGTAGAGTGCGACCGCACGCTCTTCCCGCCGGCGCACCGCCTTCTCGCGGGCGCGAATACGCGCAGTCAACGTACCGGTGACGGTTGCAATCGCAAAATAGGCGATTACCATCAGAATGTCCTGTCCTGATCCGATAAACATCGTGAACCGGGGAGGGATGAAGAAAAAATCCCAGATGATCGCGCTCAGCGCCGCTGCAAGAAGCACCGGACCCGCACTCAGTTTGAGCGGGAGAAGGGCGATGGTCAGGAGCAGAATCATTGATACCGTCTGATAACCGAGAAAAGAAATAAGCGGAAAACAAACGAGCGCAACCGCACATACGGCTGCCGCCGCTGAGATGTACTGGAGCGGTCGGGTCCGAATATCGGGGACCCGAAAACCTTTTGAACCCTTTGAACTCTCTTCAGTCCCGCCGACAACGTAAACATCCAGATCCGCGCTCCTCTCAATAATCCTATCGAGAAGACTCTTTTTGAATGAAAATGTCCTGAGGGGTTTGCCGATGAGAATCTGCGTCGCATTTTCCACCCGGGCAACTCGGACAAGGGCCTGGGCGACATCCTCATCCGACGTCGTGACAATCTCCGCGCCGAGCTCCCGTGCAAGCTTCAGGTTTCTCTCGAGCTGCCCTTTTTCAGAGTCTGAAAGGGGGTGAGACCCTTCCACATGAACTGCAAGGAGCGTAGCATTCATCGTGTAGGCCATGCGCCGTGCCCAGCGGATGAGTGAGGCACTCTGGGGACTGAAGCTGATTCCGACGAGAATGCGCTGTGTCGATTTCCACGGCCCCGAAATCCGCTGGCTTTGCATGTAATCGCGGAGCTGGTGATCGACCCGCTCCGCCGTGAGTCGGAGAGCCATCTCCCGAAGGGCTGTCAGATTACCCTTACGGAAGAAATTCTCGATCGCCTGGCGGGACCGGTCGGGCAGATAAACCTTCCCTTCCCTGAGCCGTCTCAGGAGCTCGTCCGGGGGGATATCAATGATTTCCACCTCATCTGCCTGATCAAAAACCGAGTCAGGAACCGTTTCCCGGACGATCGATCCGGTAATCTGCGCGACCGAGTCCGCATGGCTCTCGAGATGCTGAACATTCAGCGTCGTGTAAACATCGACACCGCTATCCAGGATTTCACGGACATCCTGAAAACGCTTGAGATGACGGCTTCCCGGTATATTCGTGTGGGCCAGTTCATCGATGAGGACAAGCTGCGGTTTCCTTGCCAAGACAGCGTCGAGATCGAGTTCTTCCAGAACCGTCCCTTTGTACTCGATTTTTATCCTGGGTATGATCGGAAGCCCCTCCACAAGCGCCTCCGTCTCGGCACGCTTATGTGTCTCGACAACACCGATCACGACATCAATCCCCTTTGATTTCGCTTCATGGGCAGCCTTGAGCATGTCGTACGTCTTTCCGACCCCCGCGCACATGCCAAAGAAGATCTTCAGTTTGGCCCTCTTTTCCCTCTCCTCCTCCTTTTTCAGGGCGTTGAGAAGGGCGTCGGGATCGGGTCGGATATTACCGGATGTGTCCATCGGTGAGGAAGCTATGGAAGGATTTTTGCTGGCATAAACCTGGGATCTCCGGGTTTGTTCCCGTCTTCAATATAAGCAATCCCGTCGTGACATTCATTTGCCACTGCCTGCTCCTCCTAGTGCTATTTCGCCGTGCTATTGGTCAAAAGCAGGCTCAGATGCGGGACATACGTTATCAGCAATAAGACGATCAGGACGAGGATAAAAAAGGGCAATACCGATTTATATACTGCGGGGAGATGCTTCTCAAATCGGATGGAGGAAAGAAACAAGTTTAATCCGAGCGGCGGAGTCATATACCCGAGTTCGAGATTCAGCAGAAAGATAATCCCCAGATGGACCGGATTGATGCCATACTGGAGGGCCACAGGAACGATGATCGGCACAATAATGATGATCGCCGAAAATATTTCAATCATGTTCATGATCAGGATGAAGATATTCAGTACGATAAGGAAGACCACCTTGCTCGTCACAAATCTGCTGATGAAGTCGAACAGTGCCTTGGGGATTTCCTGATCGATCAGATAGTTTGTCAATCCCAGCGCAGCCCCCATCATAACAAGAATCGCCCCCACCAGCACCATGCTGCTCCGGGTAACACGGGGCACGTCAGAAAAGAGCTTCAGGTCGCGGCGGATGAACACCTCGACGATCAGGACGTAGATCGCGGTGATTGCCGACGCCTCGGTCGCGGTAAAAAATCCCCCGTAGATGCCCCCGATGACGATGAACGGAAGGGGCAATTCCCAGGCGGTTCCCTTAAGGGCCCGCCAGAGGTTGGCCAACGAAAAAGGAATAAGTCTGATCTTTGCCCTGCTGCCGGAACGAACCCCGTACACAGAAAGGACAAGAAGGAGAAGAATCCCCGGCACGAGACCCGCGAGAAACAGGGTGTCAAGACTGACCTTCGCCACCAGCGCATAGAGGATAATCGGAAGCGACGGCGGGAAAAGGAGTCCGAGGCTTCCCGAGGTCGTCACAAGACCGAGGGAAAACTTTTCCGGATAGCCGTGTTCGAGGAGAGCAGGATAGAGCAATCCGCCAAGTGCGATAATCGTCACCCCCGATGCGCCGGTGAACGCCGTGAACACCGCAGTGGTAAAGAGCGCCACAATCGCCATCCCGCCCGGCATCCAGCCAAACAATGCCTGAACAAAATTCATGAGACGCCGGGGCGCCTGACTCTCGGCGAGGATATATCCTGCGAATGTGAATAACGGTATGGCGATCAGAGCGGGAAAATCGGCAAGTCGGTGAAGTTCGACGATAAATACCCCGGTATCGATTCCCGCCAGATATAATGCCGCCAGACCCAGTGCCGCGATAAGTGCAAATAACGGCGTACCGACGAGCGACAGAATAAGTATGATGAGACCGCCAATGACGTATTCCATGCGGTTCAGTGCTACGCAGATTCTGGGGTAATCCGGTGTCGGAATGCCTCAACAAGGGCCCCGATCATTTGCACCACGAAAAGAACCGCCATGAGAAAGAATCCTGCCGGAAGGATCGCCCCGACGACGGAGGCGGGCACACTCAAAAACACCTTGCCGGTCGGATCGAACTGAAGGAAGGTTATCGATGCACGTCCGAGAAAATAACAGACCACTGCCGAAAAAAAATTTGTGACGCTCCGGAGCCACAATTTTTGCCGTTCGTTAAGAAACCGTGTCAGCACATCGATATGAAAGTGTTTGTTGTCCCTTGTTGCGACGATCGCTCCGAGGAAACCCACCCACATGACGAGATTCCGGGTGAGAACATCAGCAAAGGATATACCGGTATGAAAGAAATAACGAAGAAAGACCTGGGAAATTGCAAGCCCCAGCATCATAAAGAAGAGGGCAACAAGCGTGACATCCACAATCCTTATGATGACCCGCTCTATGAATTCAAGGATTTTCAATATAATCCTATCCGAAGGGTTCAGATGACGATCATATGGGCTCCAATATACAATTAATTCATACGATCTCAAACAAAGGGGGGCATATCTACCTACGACAATGAGGCGTACCTGTGATGATGAACGGTACCGTTGTCTTCCCTTTTATCGGAACATTTCAAAGAACAAGAGGGCTATGAAGATCAACTCAAACAATCCCGCCGAAAGGACCAGGATAACACACATGTAATAGAGGATGCTACACGTTAGCACCCACCCTTTTTTCCGCGGCAGGAAAAATAAATCTCTCTGTTTCTCAGCCGACACCAGCCGCGTCTGGAGCGTTGTCAGATCGGTGAGATTCCCCTTCTTCCCGATTTCATTATGACTTCTATCTTCAAACGTAACGAATTTTTATTAGGAGTGATAATTAAAATCGTACGAGAAATGCCAGAATCAGTCTTGTTTCCGCGGTCACAAGATCAGGTTTCCAACCTGATGGAAGAGGTGTGGTCGTGTATCCATCAGGTGATGTCACGCCCCCCGGTCCGGCGAAATACGGAACATCGGACTCGCGATGAACAACTTCAACACGCCAGGTCAAAAAATCGTCTGGCATCCAATCCAGCGAGGTCGAGCAATCCCAGCCGTGAAACTGATCTCCCGGATTTGCAGTGAATGGATGCGAGCCCATCGTTTGCGTCGGGTTCGCAGGATTTGGCAGAGGACTCGCATCCCCCGTAGGCAAGAGCACAAGATACCTCCCGGGATTATTAATGTATCCACCACCGATGGTCCAGCCAACGTGATCATCTACCATCCAGAGCCGGTGATAGATCATCCCGCTGATAAAATACTGTCTCGGCCCATCGGCACCGCTAAACCCGCCAGCACCACCGCCCTTCTCAAAGCCAATATCCTGGGTGGCAGAAAACGCACCACGATCGATGCCCCCCCCCGGATGTGTGAACGTCCGGATCTCGAGGCTGTTGTCCGAATGATACCGTTTGCGATCCGGATGATCCTGGGCATCGGTTCCAAAGTACTCGTTCGAAAGTACGGAAATCCACTCCTCGGGACGCCATAAAATCTGGCAGCCAAGCCCGGGGCCGTTATTGAATTTGGCGTATGACTGCCACCCGTTGATAATCCATGGCTCGATCTTCAAACGGTCGGAAGGAAAAATCTGTATTCTGATGCCGTTAAAAAACCAGGGTGTATTGTCCGACGTAAATGATGGCTGATAAGCCCAGTTTTCCGCGTTGTAGTATGAGAAGAGACCGACATATGACATAAATATCCCGGCATCGACGTTGATACCATGCCAGACATTGAAGTGATATCCCCCGTATCCCTCGCTGAAATACCTGTACGCTGTCGCCAGATCATATTGTCCATGGTAGACACTAAAATCGTTGCGTGGAACGACGGTTGAACGCGTGCCAAGTTGAAGCAGTATTCGTCCCCGGACATTATCATAATGAAAATCACCCCCCATGGTCGCGAGTGACACTTCAAACTCGTTGTCACGCGCCAGAGCCGTCGATCCGACGACGGTATGGTCGATGGGATGGCGGTTTGATGCTGTATAGTTGGCATCGAGAAGGAATTCCCCCGTGAAATATTTGGAATCAAGCAAAACGGTGTGGCGGCGGTCGTTGCCGTTCAGCCATGTAAAATCCCCCCATGCAAATGGCTCAGCAGCAGCCAACCCTGGAGTCGCGGTTGCGGCTGTATCGTTTTGTGCGAGACAGTTCGATGCGGCTGATAGAATGAGAAGGAGAAAAAACCGTTTCATAATACCCTTATAATTAATGGTGATGGAGGATAAAATTCTATGACCGGTCAGATGAGCTTCTTACCCGCCTGGATGAGATCCTCCGGCTCATCAGTTCCGATGCGAATCCGCTTGCCATTATTGAACACAAGTTCCACAGCCCGATATCCCGAAACATTCCACAGCCAATATCCTCCCGGCCGCCATCGGATGCCCCATCCAGAATACCATGGATTGGTCATACTTCTCGCCTCACGTATATCGGACAACGCGATGCTTCTATGGATCAAACCAAATCCGAAAAAGCATCGTAACAGGGGTCCCTGAAGTTCAGTCGCAAGGAATGCGAAGCATGTCAATATTACAAGCACGACAAGGTAGATTGTGATAACTACGGGTGATATTCCCCGGAATCCGACAAGAGTAAGTATGGCCAAAATGGCGATCCCCCCCATCGCCCCGACGATGACCTTTCCCAATTGAGTATGCCGATAAATCATGGGAATTTCCTTCTGTGCAGCATCATACCCAGTGGAGAGCAACGAGTATCATATCCACCAGCTTAATACCGATAAAGGGTGCGACGATCCCGCCTACACCATAGATGAGAAGATGCTTTCGCAAAAGATGGACCGCGCTCACAGGCTTGTACTTTACCCCCTTTAGCGCCAGCGGGATCAACAGGATGATAATGATCGCGTTAAAGATCACGGCGGAGAGAATTGCACTCTCAGGCGTCGCGAGTTTCATGATATTCATGGCGTTCAGAGCTGGATATGTCGTGGCAAATGCCGCCGGAATAATGGCAAAATATTTAGCCACGTCGTTGGCAATGCTGAAGGTCGTGAGCGTCCCACGCGTCATGAGGAGCTGCTTGCCGATTTCGACGATTTCCATCAGTTTCGTGGGATTGCTGTCGAGATCGATCATATTGGCTGCTTCACGGGCCGACTGGGTGCCGGTATTCATCGCGACCGCAACATCCGCCTGGGCAAGGGCGGGGGCGTCATTCGTCCCGTCGCCTGTCATTGCGACAAGCCGTCCCCCCTTTTGAAACTCGCGGATGAGTTTCAATTTATCCTCAGGTTTTGCCTCGGCAAGGAAGTCGTCAACACCGGCCTCCGCTGCGATCGCTGTCGCTGTCGAAGGATTGTCCCCGGTGATCATCACCGTTTTAATTCCCATTTTCCGGAGATGCGCAAACCGTTCCTTAATCCCCCCTTTGACGATATCTTTCAGGTGGATAACCCCGAGAACTTCCCTGTTTTCCGCGACGACGAGAGGAGTCGCCCCAACGCGACTGATCTCGGCCACGGTTTGCTGAACAGCTGCCGGAAAATACCCACCCTGCTGCTCGATGAACGCCTTTATCGCATCCGTAGCTCCCTTCCGGATAATCCTTTTGCCATTCCGCCCGTCCGGCTGAATATCCGCTCCGCTCATGCGGGTTTGTGCGCTGAATGGCACAAACTGGGCGGCAATATCATGGATTTCCCTTGCTCGTAATCCATACTTTTCTTTCGCCAGGACAACGATCGACCGCCCCTCCGGGGTTTCATCAGCGAGTGATGCCAGCTGTGCAGCATCCGCCAGTCGTTCACGGGAAACGCCCGGCGCGGGGGTGAATTCCGTCGCCATGCGGTTCCCGAGCGTGATCGTACCCGTTTTATCGAGCAGAAGGACATCCACATCACCGGCCGCCTCGATGGCCCTTCCAGATGTTGCGATGACATTATGGTGAATCATCCGATCCATTCCCGCAATACCGATCGCAGAAAGAAGTCCCCCGATTGTGGTGGGGATCAGACATACCAGGAGTGCCACCAGCACCGTTACGGTAATCGGGGTCCCCTGCCCGGCCGCCGAGACGCTGAACAAGGAAAATGGAAGCAGACTCACACATACGCCAAGAAAGATGATCGTGAACGCTGCAAGAAGAATATTGAGAGCGATTTCATTTGGTGTCTTCTGTCGTTTAGCACCCTCAATCAGCCTAATCATTCTGTCCAAAAATCCGCCACCGGGTTCAGCAGTAACGCGGATGACCAGCCAATCAGAGAGGACTCTTGTCCCCCCCGTGACCGCACTCCGGTCACCCCCGGATTCCCTGATGACTGGAGCACTCTCACCGGTGATGGCACTCTCATCAACGGATGCAATTCCTTCAATAACCTCCCCGTCGGCTGCAATAATCTCACCGGTATCCACGAGAAACACATCCCCCCTTTTCAACTCGGTCGATGAGACAATGTCGAACGCCCCGCCGTAACGTGCCTCGTGCAGCAATTTGGCCTTCGTATCCTGCCGGGCGCGACGCAATGCCTCGGCCTGCGCTTTACCCCGTCCTTCTGCCATAGCCTCCGAGAAATTCGCAAAAATAACCGTAAACCAGAGCCAGAGCGATACGCTTCCAATGTACCATGCCGGCGCTTCACCATGCGCGACCATCGCCTGGATCCAGAGAACCGTGGTGAGGATGCTGCCGATTTCAACGACGAACATCACCGGATTACGAAGCATCGATCGGGGATTGAGTTTTGCCAGAGAATCGAGAATTCCGCGCCGGTAGATCTCCACATTAAAGCCCACAGGCTTTTTAAGCTGCGGGGTCGTCTGGGATGAAACGATGACTGATTCTTTAGCCTGTATCAGCATGTCATTGTACCATCATAAAGTGTTCGACGATTGGTCCTAACGCAAGGGCAGGTATAAAATTCAGGGCGCCGACAATAAGAATAACGGCAATAAGCCAGAGAATAAACAACGGTATGTGGGTTGGAAGAGTTCCCTCGCTAGGAGGTACAAGTTTCTTCCGAACAAGCGATCCCGCCAGTGCCAGAGTGGGTACAGCCAGCCAATACCGGCCGATCAACATCGCCAATCCGCCCAATAAATTATAGTAGGGGGTGTCGACACTTACACCGGCAAAGGCGCTTCCATTATTGTTGGTCTGGGAAGTGAAGATGTACAATATCTCGCTGAAGCCGTGAGGGCCAGGATTCGCAATGGCCGCCTTCCCCGCATCGGTCACTACCGAAATTGCAGTGAAAGCCAGGACCGCCATCGGCATGATGAGGATCAGAAGAGACGCCATTTTCATTTCGTACGTCTCAATTTTATGCCCCAAATATTCCGGTGTCCTACCTACGAGCAATCCTGCGACAAAAACCGCTACGATGACGAACACAAGCATGCCGTACAACCCCGAACCGACACCACCAAGGGCAACTTCACCGAGATGCATCATGATTAGGGGGACCATACCGCCAAGAGGAGTAAACGAATCGTGCATGGAATTCACAGCCCCGCATGAGGTGGCTGTTGTCACCGTAGCAAAGAGAGCAGATTTCGCAATACCAAACCGGAGTTCCTTCCCCTCCATATTCCCTCCCGGATTGATAGATGTTGTGACCTGGTCCACACCTAGAGCGGCAAGCTTCGGATTCCCGGAAGCTTCGGCATGATAGGCGATGATAATCCCGGCAGTAAGGATCACCAGCATCGCCGTTACCAACGCCCACCCCTGCCGTTTGTCGCGGACCATCCTTCCAAACGTATGGCAAAGGGCCAGCGCTATGATTGTTTCAGCGAGGGTTAACAAAAGATCGGTGAGGGGTGTCGGGTTTTCAAACGGATGGGCAGAATTTGCATTAAAAAATCCTCCGCCATTCGTCCCGAGATGCTTGATGGCCAGCTGTGAAGCAACAGGACCCATCGCGATCACCTCCTCTGTAATGTATCCATTCGCCCTATCAGTGGTGGACTGAACTGGCGAAACCGGGACGTAGGATGAAAAGTTTTGGACAACACCCTGTTCGACACTTACAAGGGCCAGAAGCACCGACAAGGGCATCAAGATATAGAGTGTGCTCCGGGTCATGTCAACCCAGAAATTCCCAAGAGTTTTCGCGGAGTGTCGTGCAATTCCCCGGATGAACAACGCGAGAATCCCCATACCGGTCGCCGCCGAGAGAAAATTCTGCACCGTAAATCCCATCATCTGGGTAAGGTAACTCATCGATGTTTCACCCGAGTAGCCCTGCCAGTTGGTATTCGTCGCAAAGCTCACAGCACTGTTGAATGAAGAGTCGGGCGAGACAGGCCCGAAACTTTCCGGATTCAGCGGCAGAAACTGTTGAACGCGCTGCAGGCCGTAGACAATCAGAAGTCCGACGGCGTTAAAGAGAAGCATGGCAGCCGCATTTGCTTTCCAGTCCATTTCCTCGTCGGGATTGATCTTTGTCAGGCGGTAAATCAGACGTTCCAGGGGGCCGAGAACCGGATCAAGGAGCGTCCGTTCCTTCTGATAGACGCGTGCCATGAAGGTACCGAGGGGTTTGGCAAGAATCACCAAGGCCGCAAGATAGATGCCGATTTGAACGAAGCCGCCGGTTGTCATTCGAACTTCTCCGGTTTAAGCAATGCGACAAAAAGATAGATGATGAGCCCAAGGGCTATAATCCCGGAAATGACATAGAGCCAGTTCATGGGTGTCCTTCCGGTTTATCCTTCTGGAGTGCGTCGCACAATTTCAGTAAACCCCAGGTCGCGAGAAAAAATGCGATAATAATGCCGATATAGATAAGGTCCATAAAGTTTCTCCTTCGGTTACCCTCAGACCTTCGTCAAAAGGGGTCAGGGTGGCCTTTCATCTCATCGTTGGTTCTCGTCGAGCGAGAGATTGAGTTTCAGCACGTTCACTCGTGATTCTCCCAGAATGCCAAATTGGCGTCCTTCGGTGTTGTGATCGACCAGTGTGCGAATATCCTTCGGATTCATTCCCCGGTACCGTGCAACCCGATCGAGCTGATAGAGAGCAGCTGCAATACTTATGTGCGGATCAAGTCCGCTTCCCGAAGCAGTCACAAGATCAACCGGGATCGGCCGGGTGTTGAGTGAATCGTATTTCCTGAGATCCGCAATTCTTTTCTTTGCAGCATCGAAAAGGGCCGGGTTGAGCGGGCCATAATTCGAACCGGTCGATGATCCGGCATTATAGGGATAGGGGCTTGTGGCCGATAGACGGCTCCAAAAATACTTTGGATCGCTGAACTGCTGACCAATCAACTCAGAGCCGATGATTTTCCCGTTTCGCTGAATCATGCTCCCGTTGGCAGCGTGCCGAAACAGCATTTGCGCCACACCCGTGACGAGAAGGGGATAAACAAGACCGGTGAGAATCGTAAATATCACCACCAGGAGAACAGCGACACGAAGATTTTTTATGAACATCAAGGTAAATCCTTATCGCTAATACTATGCAACCCGTATTCGGGGACACCAAGACTTTTCTTGGGTAGGATTGCGAGAATCATTGACATTTCAATTCGGTACGAAACAGATCATCACTAAAAATTACCAGATGCAAATATGAGGAATCGGGAGGGAAAAGTAAATGAACAGGTCATAAAAAGGTTGGAGAGAAGTATAAATTTTGCATAAACAGATGGAAAAGGGATTAAATTTTAGTAATTCCCCAAGATGATCGATTATCCATCGGGGATAGAATATTTCAAAAAGGAAATAATTGCCACATGGTCGGATTGCATTACAAACGGGGGGATCGAAGATATGAGGGGAATAAAATCGGCGCCGGGGAAATTCAGTCCCCGGCGCCTGGGTGATGCAGATGAAATGTTTATACTTACTTAGGGCTATCAGGGCCGGGATGCCCTGATGTGCTACTCCTCCTGCCAGTCGGGAAATCTCCCCGGAGTCCACGGCGCACCGGCAGCCTCCATCTGTTTCTCGAGATTCGCAAGATCGGTCTGAATCAGCACCTTTAATTTCCCCAGCAATGTTTTAAAATCCTGGCTGGCAAGTGCATAACCGTTCAGATTCGTCTGCGTTGGTTTCCAGGTAGATAACTGCTCATCGTCCGAAATTTTCGATACACGTTCGTTGATTGAGGGGACATCACTTTCATTGCGCGATCTGCGCGTCATATCACCCTGGAGATCCCGGGACAGATCATTCACCCTCTTTTCAATCGCAACGGCCACCAGCATGAGGGAATCCACCGAAGCGGGTGTGGCTTGTAATGCCTGCTTCATGCTCCCAAGCCGGGATTTCAGTTCATTTACAATCTGATTCGCCCCAGAGACCGCACGCTGCAGATGGGCGACCTTCTGCTGGAATATGGCGAGCTCACGACGATCCGAGGGGCTCATGGACACCTGACCCGGGACGACAACATTGAATTTCACCGGACCGGCGATCCGTGTGACAACCCCATCGATCCTCTTTTCAAGCGTAACCATGTACCTTCCCGGCATAACCAGGGGTCCCGCCTCGGGCTCTTCACCCGGAGGAGGAGGGGGGGCCAGCCTCGGTAAAGGATAACGCAAATCCCACGCAATGCGGCTGATTCCCTTGGTTGCTGGTCCGGTCAATGTGCGGATAACATGCCCTTCGGTGTCGCTCACCGTCAGGATTATTGCGGGAGGCTCCTCCTGATCTTCCGCCCGCAGTTCATCCCACGACGGATAATGGACCGATTGTTTTTTCTTCTCCGCCTCTTTTTCCGCGTCCTGCCTTTTGTCCTTTCTTGTCTTTAATGACTCCTTGAGATAATAGGTAAATGTCGCTCCGAAGGGAGGATTCTCCGCAGCGAAAAACGACTCCCCCTGAAAAACTTTCTTGTTTCCCCCAAGTGGTTGTGCCACGATATACATCAGTGCATCCCGTACGGGAAAGAGATGCGCATCCCTGCCCAGAAGGTCAGATGATACCGTTCGCAAGGGTGTATAATCATCGAGGACATAAAATCCGCGTCCGAACGTCGCAAGGACAAGATCGTTTTCCCTTTTCTGAACAGCCAGATCGCGCACGGCAATTGTCGGGAATCCACCCTTGAGTTGAATCCATTTCGTTCCTCCATCCACCGTAAAAAATAGCCCGAACTCGGTCCCTGCAAAAAGTAGATTGGGGTTTACATGATCTTCGGCGATGGCAAGCACCGGACCATATGCAGGCAGATTTCCTTTGA
>JAWOKN010000028.1:0-15025 GCA_033854175.1 Bacteroidota bacterium
GCTCATTGTCAGTGTCCAGTTCTGGTTTTCGCTCATCTTGAAGACCCTTTCTGATAAGGTCCTCAAGATGCAAATACCTGACATTTCTATTAAGTCCAGACCCTGACATTTTTAATAAGTTATTACACAAGCATGTTGTGACTCGAGGCATTCTTGATTATTCCTGAAAAAGGTGGTAATTTCCACCTCGCACTCTAACGAAAGGATGAGATGGAGAATTTTTTCAAGGAAATATCGTGGCGCGGTTATGTCCACTCCCACTCGAACGGAGTCGAGAAGCATCTCTCTCGGACGCCGGTCACCGCCTACGTGGGGTTTGATCCCACCGCCTCCAGCCTCCATGTCGGATCACTCCTTCCCATCATGGGGCTTGTCCATCTCCAGCGAGCCGGCCACCGGCCGATCGCCATCGCAGGCGGCGGAACCGGCATGATCGGCGACCCCAGCGGGAAAACCCAGGAGCGGAAACTTCTCACACTTGAGGAGATCGAACAGAATCTCGCGGGTATAAAGGAACAACTCTCGCATTTCCTCGATTTTGACAAGGTGTCCAATGCAGCCCGCCTGG
This sequence comes from Bacteroidota bacterium, assembly GCA_033854175.1. Classification (GTDB taxonomy): domain Bacteria; phylum Bacteroidota; class Ignavibacteria; order UBA10030; family SZUA-254; genus DATKPE01. Next base: position 569 of record JAWOKN010000028.1, read on the forward strand.
TGAATAATGCCGAATGGCTGACCAGGCTTACTGTCATGTCATTTCTACGCGACATCGGCAAACATTTCTCCGTCAACGAAATGATGGCCAAGGATAGTGTCAGGAACCGGATCGGCCAGGAACAGGGGATGTCGTTTACCGAATTTACCTACTCGCTTCTCCAGGCATACGATTTTTTGGAGCTCTATGACCGGTACGACTGTACCATGCAGATGGGTGGAAGCGATCAGTGGGGAAATATCGTCGCCGGCATCGACCTGATCCGCCGCCTCCGCGGGGCCGAAGTCCATGGCATCGTTTTTCCCCTCATTACAACCTCCACGGGGCTGAAGTTCGGCAAATCCGAAACGGGAACGGTCTGGCTCGACCCTGCCCGAACCTCCCCCTACAGGTTTTATCAGTTCTGGTTCAACACCGACGACAGGGACGTCGTCGGGTACCTGAAATTTTTTACACTCCTTCCGCAGGACGAAATCCGCGCCCTCGAAACGTCCGTCGAAAGTGAACCCCACGCGCGTAAGGCCCAGTCGGCCCTGGCCGCCGAAGTGACGAGAATGGTCCACGGGGAAACCGCCCTCCAAAAAGCCCTCCAGGCGAAGACGATCCTGTTCGGGAAGGAGATCAGGGACATCGATGACAGCGATATACTCGACATCTTTGAGGATGTCCCTTCCGTCGAGATTGAAAAAAGTTCCTTCACCGGCGAGGGGATACCCGTCACCGATCTCCTGGTCCGGGCAAACGTCGTGAAATCCAAGGGCGATGCGCGGCGCTCCATCCAGGGTGGCGGCGTTTACCTCAATAATGTCCGCATCACGGATGATGCCGCACGCATCGGTATTCGTCACACCCTCCACGGAAAATACCTCGTTCTGAGGAAAGGATCAAAAAATTACTTTCTGGTGAAGGTGCTCCCGTGACCGGAACCAAGTACACGGTGATCCCATCCCCGGATGTTCAATCACTGCGTGCTGTCTGATGGAAGAAAAAAAATCGTTTTTCTCCTTTCTTTCCCCGAAGACGAGCGCTCCGGGGGGAAAACAGCCTCTTTCCTTCAGCCAGCGTATCAATGCCCTCCATAACCTTCCGCGGTTTTTTTCACTGATCTGGCACACGAGCAGGTCCCTTACGGTTACAAATCTCCTTCTCAGACTTGTCAGGGCGGGCGTTCCCCTCGTCCTCCTGACGATCGGCAAGCTGATTATCGATGAGATCATCCGCCTGGCAAGGGTGTCCGGCGACCGCGACTGGCATTACCTCTGGTCCCTGGTCGCGCTCGAACTGGCCGTCGTCGTCCTCTCCGATGTCCTCGGCCGCTCTGTCGCACTCCTCGACTCCCTCCTGGGGGACCTGTTCATGAATACCACATCCCTCCGGCTCATGGAACATGCCGCGAGACTCGACCTGTACCACTTTGAAGACTCGTCGTTCTATGATAAACTCGAGCGGGCGCGCCAGCAGACGATCGGACGGACCGCCCTTATGGCCCAGGCCCTGACGCAGATCCAGGATCTTGTCACCATCGTCATTCTGGCCGTCGGGCTGGTCGCCTTTAACGCCTGGCTCATCGTGCTCCTTGCGATCGCACTCGTCCCCGCATTCCTCGGCGAGGCTCATTTCAACGCCAAGACCTATTCGTTCATGCGGAAATGGACGCCGGAACGGCGCGAGCTCGACATGCTCAGGTATACCGGCGCAAGCGACGAAACGGCGAAGGAGGTCAAGATTTTCGGGCTGTCGGATTTTTTAACGGCAAGATACAGGAGTTTATTTGAAAAATTTTTCCGGACGAACCGCTCACTGGCCCTCCGCCGCGCCGTCTGGGGAAGCATCCTTGCCGTCATCGGAACCGCCGGATACTATGCCGCCTATGTCATCATCATCATCCAGACCGTCCAGGGGAATATCTCCCTCGGCCGGCTCACATTTTTGGCCGGCTCGTTCAACCGCCTCCAGAACCTCCTCCAGGGCGTCCTCACGAGGTTCACCGCGATGGCCGAGGGTTCAATGTACCTGAACGATCTCTTCGAGTTTTTCGACCTGAAACCCCACATCGAGACCATCAGGAGTCCTCTTCCGTTTCCCCGCCCGGTGAAGACCGGTATCACACTCGATAACGTCGGATTCCGCTATCCGAATTCGGACCAATGGGCGCTCCGCGCCGTATCACTCGAGCTGCATAAGGGGGAAAAACTCGCCCTCGTCGGCGAAAACGGCGCCGGGAAGACGACACTCGTCAAGCTCATCGCCAGACTGTATGATCCGTCGGAAGGAAGGATCCTGATCGATGGCCGTGATCTCCGCGAGTACGATCTGGATGAGGTCCGGTCGGAAATCGGTATCATCTTCCAGGATTTTGTGCACTACCATATGACGGCATCAGAAAATATCGCCGTCGGGAAAATCGATGAACGGAAAGACCTCCCGCGCATCGTCCGCTCTGCCGAGCGAAGCCTCGCCGATGCCGTCATCAACCGCCTGCCCAACAGGTACGACCAGATGCTCGGGAAGAGGTTCAAGGACGGCATCGAACTTTCGTACGGCGAATGGCAGAAGGTGGCACTGGCCCGTGCCTACATGCGCGATGCCCAGCTCCTTGTCCTCGATGAACCCACCGCCTCGCTCGACGCGCGCGCCGAACATGAGGTCTTTCAGCGGTTCGCCGAACTCACACAAGGAAAAACAGCAATTCTCATCTCCCACCGGTTTTCTACCGTCCGCATGGCCGACCGCATCCTCGTCCTCGACAGGGGAGAGGTCGTAGAACTCGGTTCTCACGCTCAACTCCTCGAAAAGGGCGGAAGGTACGCCGAGCTCTTCAACCTCCAGGCCGCCGGTTACCGCTGAGAAAGTGATCACGCGCGGTTCCCCCCCCACACGTCGCACCCCTTTCTCCTCCTTGCTTCATCTCGATTTCTTTTCTACATTGGTGTATCACATTCGAGAGCGTTCCTATGATGAAACATGTTCTTTTTGCATTTCTTCTTTCGGCTTCCATCGCTTCCTCCTGCCAGGAAGGTAATGACAAGCCGGCCACCCCGATCTCCGCGAAACAAAATGATACCACCATCCACAAGGAATCAGCCATGCACGATAAAGTCATCAAAACCGATGCCGAATGGAAAAAAATCCTCACCCCGATCGAGTACGCTGTCACACGGGAAAAGGGGACGGAACGGGCCTTTACGGGCGAGTACTGGAATAATCATGATACCGGGACGTATGTCTGCGTCTGCTGCGGCCAGCCGCTGTTTTCGTCTGACACGAAGTTTGAATCGGGTACAGGCTGGCCCAGCTTTTATCAGCCGATCGCCAAAAGCGACGTGGAGGAGGAAACGGATAACAGCCTCGGCATGGAGCGCACCGAGGTGCTCTGCAGCAGGTGCCAGGCTCACCTCGGCCATGTCTTTGATGATGGTCCCCGCCCCACCGGCCTGCGGTATTGCATAAATTCGGCCGCCCTCCGGTTTGTAAAAAAAGACAAATGATATCCCCTTTCCGCCCCCGCAGGAGGGATGCACCACCCCCCCCCTTCTGCGGAGAAGGGGATGTGAAGATCCGCCGGCCTGCTTCCGTGCCGGGTTTCCTGAATTGATAATCTTCATCCCTTTCTGTATCTTTACGCCGCATTGAATTGCACCCGGTATGAAAACCACGTTCGTTCAGCCATACGTCGCCTTCCGGTATATCATGTTCTCTCAAAATCGAGGAGTGTAGATATGCGTATCCCTTTGATGTTCCTGCTTTCACTCGTATTCTGCTCGCTTGCGCTTTCACAGCTGCAGCCGTTCACGATCGCTGACCTTTATAAAATCAAATCCGTCTCCGATCCCCAGTTCTCACCCGACGGGAAGAAGATCGCCTTTGTCGTCACGGAGTCGTTTCTCGACCAGGGAAAAACAAACGCCGAGGTCTATGTCATGGATGATGACGGGGGAAATATCCGCAACCTGACGAATAATCCGGCGGCCGATAATAATCCCCGCTGGTCACCCGACGGGAAGGAACTCCTCTTCGTCTCCACAAGGACAAACGGTTCCCAGGTCTGGCTTCTGCCTGCCGATGGGGGAGAAGCCCGCCAGCTGACGAACTTTTCCACGGGTGTCGATAATCCCGTCTGGTCATCCGATGGCAAGGGGATCATCTTCTCGAGCGATGTCTATCCGGATTGCGGCGCCGATGATCAGTGCAACCAGCTGATCGACAGCACGACCAGTAAGGGACCGATCCATGCGCATCTTGCCGATCACCTTCTCTACCGCCACTGGACAAGCTGGAAGGACGGCAAGAATACTCACACCTTCAGCTATAACCTTGATACAAAGAAATATACCGATCTCACTCCCGGTACCTATGATGCCCCTTCCTGGGAACTGGGCGGCGTCGGCCTTGCGGTGTCACCTGACGGCAAGGAGATCTGCTATGTCTCCAATCATGATCCCGTCGAGGCGGTTTCCACAAACAAGGACCTCTGGCTCGTTCCATCCTCGGGTGGGGAGCCGAAAAATATTACCGCCGAGAACAAGGCTTATGACGGAAACCCCGCCTATTCCCCCGACGGGGATTATATCGCCTATCTCGCGCAGACTATCCCCGCCTACGAATCCGATCTTTTTCATGTTTATCTCTACGACCGGAGAAACGGAATGCGGAGAAACCTTACCGCACGGTTTGATAACTGGGTCAGTGCAATCGCCTGGTCCCGGGACTCCAGACGGGTCTATTTCACCGCTCAGGTCAAGGGACATACCCCTCTCTATGCTGTGGATATCAAATCTGAAAAGATCCGGGAACTGCTCGACGTGAAGACGATCGACGCGTTCACTATCTCTCCCGACGCGGATAAGGTTGCCATGGTCCGCCGATCTGTGGGTGAACCGAGCGAGATCTGGATCGCGAAGACGTCGGGCGAGGATCTGCGCCAGCTGACGTTTTTCAACAAGGATCTTGCCTCAAGGGTGGACCTGCGTCCTGCAGAAGAGATGTGGATCCCTTCGCCAAACGGTGCCATGATCCATACGTTCATCGTCAAACCCCACAACTTCGATCCCTCAAAAAAATACCCGCTGATTCTCAACGTCCACGGCGGCCCGCAACAGATGTGGGGGGACGCATTCCGCGGCGACTGGCAGGTCTATCCAGGTTCGGGGTATATCGTCGCATTTCCGAATCCGCACGGATCACCCGGATACGGACAGGAGTTTACCGCCGAAATATCCCGCGACTGGGGCGGGAAGGTTTATGAGGATCTCATGGCCGTGACCGACTCGCTTGCCAATTTACCCTACGTCGATAAAAACAGGATGGGCGCCATGGGCTGGTCGTACGGCGGCTATATGATGATGTGGCTTGAGGGACATACCGACCGGTTCAAGGCACTTGCATCCATGATGGGCGTCTACGACCTGACCGCAATGCACGGTTCGACGGAGGAACTCTGGTTCCCCGAATGGGACCTCGGCGGCAAACCGTGGGAATCGGCATTCTATCAGCAGTGGTCGCCGAATAATTTTGTCAAGAATTTCAAGACCCCGTGCCTGGTCATTACCGGCGAAAAGGATTACCGCGTCCCCTATCCGCAGAGCCTGGAATTCTTCACCGACCTGCAGCTGATGGATGTTCCGTCACGCCTGATCGTCTTTCCCAATGACGGACACTGGCCGAATGCCGTGAAGTCGATGCCGCTGTATTATGACGCCCACCTGGACTGGTTTCATAAATACCTGGGCGGCCCCGAAGCTCCATATGATGTCACGAAGATGATCCGCAATCAGGCGTTTGACACGCACTGAAAACCCCTGAAATATTCTGAGGCCGGCCCCTTCTACCGAAAAGGCCGGCCCCACCTCTATGCCGGACGACCCAGCGGCCCGTCCGGATATGAGTCAGATCCGGCCATTCAATGTTGGCCTTCCTTGCCGCATGACCGTGTTTCTCCTTCCCCCCCCACCGCGAGGGATCGGTGTTGTATCCCGTGGCAGGCATCATTCGTAGCTCCTGCCTTTCCTTGCTTTTCATATCATAAATGGTTACGTTTTCCAGAATCTTGTCATGAATACGCGTGCGGTTTTAAAACTGAAGGAGATCGTGGGTGCGGAAAACGTCATGACTTCCGCTGAGTCCCGCATTGCGTATTCCTACGACGCGACCGCCATGGAACCCCGTCTGCCGGAAGCTGTCGTAAGGCCCGCGTCCTCAGACCAGATCCCGGAAATTGTCCGCCTCGCCAATGAAGAACAGTTCGGCGTCGTCCCGCGGGGCTCGGGAACGAGCCTCAGCGGCGGCGCAATCCCCACAGAAAATACCGTTGTCCTCCTGACGAATCACTGGAACCGGATTCTTGAGATCGACCGCGAGAACCTCACCGTAACCGTCGAACCGGGCGTCATTACCGCCCGGCTCCAGGAGGCGGTCGAAAAGCTCGGGTTTATTTATCCGCCGGATCCGGGCAGCTCCAGCATCTGCACGATCGGCGGGAATGTCGCGGAGAATGCGGGCGGTTTGCGCGGCCTCAAGTACGGCGTCACGAAAAATTATGTCATGGGTATCGAAGCCGTCCTTCCCACCGGCGAACTCCTCTGGACGGGCGGAAAGTCCGTGAAGGATGTCGCAGGCTTTGACCTGAAAAGCCTCCTCATCGGTTCTGAAGGGACGCTCGGCATCTTCACGAAAATTATCCTGAAGATCATCCCGAAACCCGAATCGTCCAAAACCCTCCTGGCCTTTTTCCCTTCCATCGACGATGCGGCAAAAACCGTCATGGCCATTATCGCGGCGAAAATAACCCCGGCCATGCTGGAGTTCCTCGATCATACCACGATCCGGTGCGTCGAAGAGTATACCCGCCTGGGTTTGCCGACAGATGCCGAGGGAATGCTCCTCATCGAGGTCGACGGGAAAAATGCGGTGATCAGCGAGGATGCCAGGCTCGTCGAGTCCATCTGCAGGCAGTATCATGCGACCTCCCTGACAATAGCCGCCGACGAGCAGCAGTCCCAAAACCTGAAATCGGCCAGGAGGTCGGCGTTTCCTTCTCTTGCCCGGGCGACACCAACCACGATCATGGAGGATGTCGCCGTCCCGCGTGCCGCCCTCGCCGAACTCGTCCACCGCATCAATCTCCTTGCGAAAAAATACGGGCTCACGATCGGCAATTTCGGCCATGCCGGCGACGGCAATCTTCACCCGAATTACCTCACGGATGAACGCGACCGCACGGCGTTCGGCCGGGCCATGGCGTGCGTCGATGAGGTCGAGGAGACCGCCATCGCGCTCGGGGGGACCATCACCGGCGAACATGGCGTGGGATTGTATAAAAAAAGGATGCTCGAAAAAATGGTCCATGCCCCCGCCATCCGCATGATGCAGCAACTTAAGGGCATGATCGATCCGAATAATATCCTGAACCCCGGGAAGGTGATAGAAATGAGACCCCGCTGCGAGGGGATTTTGCCGAAAAACCGCGCGGATATCAAAAAATTTGAGGATGTGGCGTGGATCTGATTCCAGTTCATATTTATCAGAAATTCTCTATATTAAGAATTAACCGTCCGGAGAGTACCGCCGGACGATGTGCAAGATGCGCATGAAGAAATTGTCAATGGAGATGACCGTTCACCATCTTACAATTCGATAGAAATTGCCTATGCACCCCATCCATACAACATTGGTCCATAAAACTCTTGAGCCGCAGTCAAAGGTTGCAGCGAAGGCCCCCGCACTGATTCTGCTCCACGGCCGCGGCGCGGATGAGAATGATCTCTTGAATTTCGCCGAATATCTTGATGAACGACTGTTTCTTATCAGCGCCCGGGCACCATTCCCGTACCAGCAAAGCGGAGGGTATACCTGGTTCGATAATGTCGAAATGGCCCAACCCGAGCCGAAAATGTTTTCCGAGAGCTATGAAAAAGTGATCCGGTTCATCGAGGACGTCAAAAAAGGTTACCCCGTCAATCCCGCCAAGGTGTTTTTGTGCGGTTTCAGCATGGGGGCCATCCTCTCCTATGCCATCAGCCTGACACATGCAGACGCCATCGCCGGCGTCATCGCCAACAGCGGCTATATCCCCGAGGAAGCTCCGCTGAAACTTGATTGGAACAGCGTCCGCGGAAAACCGTTTTTTATCTCCCATGGCCTGTATGATCCCGTCATCCCTTTTGCCCTGGGGCGGAGGGCCAGCGAACTCCTGCGCGATGCGAATGCGGATGTCTGCTACCGCGAATACGAAATGGGTCACCAGATCGGCGAAGAGAATCTCAACGATATCATGCAGTGGCTCACAGACCATCTCAACAAGGGCGCGGCACCGCACACTCCGAGTATAGGCCAGTGACCATAACAGACTCCGCGTGCGATCTTTACGGGCGAATCATCGTCCCTGCCCTCCTTACCCCCGTTCCGCTGTCACCCCGCACCCGTACGATCACCCCGGTTGTAAAATGAACGCGAGTGTGGCCGAGGATTCCGTCAGATCGCTCGATGAGCTTCTGAGCAAATGCCTCCATTGCGGGCTCTGCCTCCCGGTCTGCCCGACCTATGCCGTCACATCGGATGAAAAATCATCCCCCCGCGGCCGGATCCGCCTCATTCGATCCCTCCAAGCGCACGAGATCGGCCTGTCGGATGAATTTATCGATGAGATGAATTTTTGCCTCGACTGCCAGGCGTGCGAAACCGCATGCCCCGCGGGCGTATCCTACGGACCGATGGTCGAAGATGCAAGGAATATCATCACCTCAAGCGGCAGGGAACCGCGCGGGACAAGATTCCTCCGGAAGTTCATCCTTAACGGCATCATCGGATCAGCCCGAGGGAGGAAAATTTTCAACGCAGCCCTCAGCCTCTACCAGCGAAGCGGCCTCCGCGATGCCGTCCAGGAATCAGGCATCCTCTCGCTCCTTCCCGGAACGATCTCACTCCGCCATGGCCTGCTCCCGCACGTTCGGGGGGAGGGTTTTCTCGCTTCAACCCCCGCGGTCATCACCCCCTACGGCCAGGTCAGGGGAAGGGTCGCACTTCTCGCAGGCTGCCTCATGGATACCGCCTTTGTGGACGTTCATAAGGACTGCGCCGAGGTCCTCCTCCAGAATGGCTTTGAAGTGCATATTCCCAAGAATCAGGGTTGCTGCGGTTCACTTCATGCGCATAACGGGGAAGGGGAGAAGGCACGGGAACTTGCCAGGGAGACTGTCAGTGTGTTTTCCGATGACCGGTTTGATGCCATCGTCGTGAATTCAGCAGGTTGTGCCGCGTTCATGAAGGAATACTCGACCCTCTATCCTGAAGGGGAGGAGATCTCAGGCCTGGCCCGCAGGGTCTCCGCGAAAACATTCGAGATCACGGAGTTTCTGGCCGGGCGGACGTTCCGAAAACCCGCGGGCGTCATCCGGAAACGCGTCACCTACCACGATGCGTGCCACCTCGTCCATACCCAGAAGGTTTTCAGCCAGCCGCGGGATGTCATCCGCTCGGTGCCCGGGATCGATTTTGTCGAACTCCCCGAATCAACCTGGTGCTGCGGAAGCGCAGGGATCTATAATATACTCCGCTATGACGACGCGAGGAAATTTCTCGACCGCAAAATCGCGAACCTGGAAAATACAGGCGCGGAAATCGTCCTCACCGCGAATCCCGGCTGCCACCTCCAGCTCGTCCATGGCTTGGAGACTTCAGGCCTTCATTGCACCGTCATGCACCCGGTCTCGCTCCTGAATTTGTCGTACAAAACGGAAACCGTATGAAGACATCGGAACTCCACTCATTCACTGTTCCTCCAGATCTACACACTTAGACAGGACCCAGGACCATATGCAGCAACATCATCGCATGAAGGTTTTTCTTGTCAGCCTCGTACCCTTCTGCTGCCTGCTGTTCAGTGCCGGCTGCTCGAAACGCTCCGAGATGGAGAAATCATTGATCGGCCGATGGGAAAATATCGGCTTGCATGTCACCGTCCATACCTACCGCAATACCGATTCCACCCTGATCATCGATTTTGACGAAAATGACCTCCGGACACGATTCCCCACCAAACCTACAGTCACTGTCCTGAATGAGGACGGGACCTATTACCTTGAATACAGGACAAAATCGGACTCGCTGGTGGCACGCCCGTCGGGTGAATGGTCCGTCAAGGGGGACTCGATCATCATGCATCAGTACGTTCCCAGTGAGTATGTCTACGCCTATCATGTGACACTCATGCCGGGCAAGGCCGAGTTCAGGGGAATGCTCGATTATGACGCGGACGGGAAGGCTGATGATGAAATCATCGCAACCTCGAGAAAGATCGGGACGCAGTAGTTCTGCCTCTCCCCGGGTGATTGATGACCCGCCCCCCCCCGCCCGGCCCGGGAAGCGGACCGCGCGTTGTTTTTACATCCGATTATTTTATCTTACATGTCTATGACTGAGGTCCTGATACTCCATCATCACGAAATTACACTCAAGGGCGACAACCGCGGCTATTTCGAAGGCCAGTTGCGCAGAAATATCAGCCGTGCCCTCGCCGACTGCCTCCCTTCGGAAAATATCAGGGGCGGATATGGCCGGTTCGTGATCGAACTGAATCCGGAATCGCCGAAGAATGAGATCCTCGACCGCATCATGCGTGTCTTCGGATTGTCCAACGTCTGCATCGGCGTGAAGGTCCCGCAGGACATCGAGGCATTCTGCACCGCCGCCGGGGATATGCTGAAATCCCACGCCTTTAAGACCATCAGGGTCGATACACGCAGGCCGGATAAACGGTTTCCGGTTTCATCGATGGAGGTCAACCGCAGGGTCGGTGAATACCTCTGCCGCAAGTTCGATGTCAGGGCCGATATGACCACCCCCGACCGTTCCGTCCATATTGAGATTGCCGACGGTACGGCGTATGTCTATCTCGAAAAACTGACGGGCCTCGGCGGTTTGCCGGTCGGAACAAGCGGCAGGCTCGTTGCACTCCTGTCGGCCGGGTTCGATTCACCCGTGGCCTGCTGGATGATGATCAGACGCGGCGCCGTCATCCATCCCGTCCATTTTCATAGTATGCCCTACACCGGCAGGGAATCGGTCGACCAGGTCCGCCAACTCGTCCAGTGCCTGGCTCGCTACCAACTGGGTATGAAGGTCACGATCATTCCGCTCGCCGACGTCCAGCAGGAAATCGTCCGCCTGTCGCCGCAACCCCTGCGCGTCGTTTTGTACAGACGCATGATGATCCGCCTCGCCCAATCGGTCGCCGCCAGGGAAAAGGCTGAAGGATTGGTGACGGGCGAAAGCGTCGGACAGGTCGCCTCTCAAACCCTCCGGAATATCCGGGTGATCGATGAAGCGGCCTCACTTCCGGTCTACCGGCCGCTCGCAGGGACCGACAAGGAGGAGATTATCACACTTGCCCGGAAGATCGGTACCCATGATATCTCCCGGGAACCGTATGACGACTGCTGCTCCTTTCTCGCCCCCCGGAGCCCTGAAACATGGGCCGATTTCGATGCGGTCCATAAGGCGGAGGATCAGCTCGATATTCCACGCCTGATTTCAGAAACCCTCCACCGGGCGGAGCTGGAGGCCTATCCATACCCTCTGGAATCCAGGGTGAGTGTCATTCCTGACTGACGGGCCGTTCACGTGCGAATTCTGTCCGAATACGAGTTTCAACATTGATGATGAGGATGGCGAAAGGAGCATCTGATGACAACAAAGATTATCGTAAAGAATAACGGAAGCATCCGCATCGAGGGGGATTTCGAGATCTTCGACCAGAACGGGAAGAAGTTTGAACTCCCCGGGCGGTCCCACATCTCCCTCTGCCGGTGCGGCCACAGCGCAAATAAGCCTTTTTGCGACCACGCACACCGGGCCGCCGGATTCCAGTCGGAGATCGTTGCGTTTCCACTCCCCCCTCCGGAGGCGAAATAATCTCCCCCTTCAGCCCGGCACACGACGTCCTGCCTTCCCCCCCAGGGTCGCCCCGCGGCCCGGGAATTTCAGAACCGGCCGGTCGGGAGGGGAAGATGATTTGGAAAAGAATCGGTCGTTTTGTAGTTTTGAAATGCACAAGAGTACGATCCCGAAGGAGGATGCCCGGGCATGAGCCCGGCTTCTGGCTGTTTCGCCCGTAGAACTACCGGTGTGAGAGGTTGCACTCATGAGGTATCCAAAGATCGGGGGACACTTTCGTCGTTCCTGTAACCTTTTACGCTCGTCATAACCATAATTTCCGAATCACGAATAGACGATCCCTATGAAACCAAAAACGCGAAGACAGTTTTTAACGGATCTCGGTCTGTCCCTCGGCGGTATTACACTCGTACGCGGATTCATAACCGCCGCCGGCCCCGGCGATGACAAGAACAAGGCGGGAGGGGCCGCCCGGAAAACGACACCCGGGAAGGAAGCCGTCGAATTCCGGTATGCCCCAAAAAATTGGAATTCGACATTCTGCTTCCCCGATGATCCGTATAAGAGTATCGTCGGGAAAAACAATGAGCTGTTCTATGGCTTCACCGGGAACGAGAAGGGTGTTGATGTGTTTACCTATACGGTCCTCTTCGGTATCTCCGGCATGGACGACGGTAACCTGCTCGTGCAGTCGTTTGCCTACCCCGATCTCCCCGTCATTGCAACTTCCCGCGAATGGAATGACCAGAAGGCTGATTTTACGACATTTGCGACGCGCGGCGATGAGGGACGCGTCGATACCGTGATCATGGAACTATCGGGGAAGGGGACAACCGAAACCGCCTGCTCTCCCGAAATCACCATCCGGACAAAGAAATCGTTCACCACCGAGAATAAATCAGATTCGGCATCTGCCCGCGGACAGGTGGGCGTCCTTACCCCCGAGGACGATCCGGGTCATCCGCTCCTTGTCGTTGATGCCGGTATCACGATTGAAAAAGGGGACGATCTCGTGAGGGTGAAACTCCCTGAATCACGCGTCAGCTCGGCAAAGAAGGCACTATTCATCATCAGGTTCCCGCAGGAGAAACAGGCGTTCGAGAAGATCAGGGATGGCATGAAGGATGCCGATAAACTCGTCAGCCAGGCCCGCTCCGCCTGGGAATCATGGCGGCCGTTCGACAAAAAACACATGTGGACTCTCGCCGAACAGTACCAGCCCATCCTTATCGCCTCCTCCCGCACCATAAGCCAGTGCCGTGAGATGAAGGGTGACAAACCCTCCTTTGCCACGGGTCCGACCGCGCTCGAGCGGATGCGGATTGTCGACCTTCACTTTATCCTTGAATCCGCCCGCTACCTGGGATTCGATGATGAAGCCCAGAAGGGACTCCAGGCTCTCTGGGATAGCCAGCGGGATGATGGGACGTTTCCGTCAGTCGACGGCGATAAGAACTGGAAGGACATCGCTGTCGCAGTCTATACCCTTGTCCGGCATGCTGAACTGACGCAGAACTGGGATTTCTTCAATGAATCCTACCCCGATGCATGGAAGGCGATGATGTATTTGCAGGATCTGCAGAAAAAGAGCTGGGACGGTCCGACGATCAATGGAAAATATGGTCTGCTTCCCCCCGGTTACGGCGATAAGGGCCTCGAAGGGGTCACGAACGAACTGACGAATACACTCTGGGCCATGATCGCCATCAAAGCCCTCTCGGCAACCGCGGATCGGCTCCTCTTGCAGAAGAATGTCGATATTCGGCAGTTCTATACGGACCTTATTGTGAACTTTAACCGCATGACAAAGGTCGAAATGGTCCCGTATCCCGATGGATTCACCTACCTCCCGATGCTCTGCAAGGAGGATCCGCTCTGGAAGGAGTCTGATGAACAAAAGAAACCGAAACCTCAGACGGCCCAGATATATCTCGCCCAGGCAATCCACCCCGGATTTGTTTTCGACAGGACCAACGACGCCGTGAACGGTCTTCTGCAGCTGATGAAAGCCGTTACGAGGGAGGAAATCCCCGCCGAAACGGGACGGATGAAATCCGATGCCGTCTGCCCCCTCGATGCCGCCATCGTCGCCAACGCGTTTCTCTGGTACGGGGATTATGATATGGCCAGACAGCTTTTTATCGGGTTTCTCAACCATGCCTCACCGCTCTATGCGTGGCATGAGGAGCAGTCCCTCCTGAACGCCGCCACCGAAGCCTACGCGGGCCAGATGCCGCAATCCCGCGCTGCAGCCGAATGCATCCGGTTTTTACGGCATATGCTTGTCTTCGAGGACGAAAAAGAGCTGCGGCTCCTGCCGGGCGTCGGCCCCGTGGATCTCATTCCCAAAAAACCGTTCGCCATCACCTCCACTCCGACCAGGTGGGGGAGGGTGACACTGACGATGGAACCCCAGGCGGACAAACGATGGGTGACAAAATATACAAGGGAAGGGTTTGATCCGCAGAAGGTCGCACCGCTGACACAGGTCATTCTTCCCAGAGCCCTGCCGGGCAATGTCAGGCTTGATCATGTCCAGGGGGCGCATTTTCTGAAGAACGGACTGCG
>JAWOKN010000029.1:0-10508 GCA_033854175.1 Bacteroidota bacterium
GACTCTGTGCGACCATCTCCGCGCCTTCCGAGGCCGCCGCGTCAAGCATCGCCCCCAGCGCGAAATCATTCGTCCGGAAGAGTTGCGCGATCATCAAACAGATGTTTTGTCCCACCGTCGCCGCAAAGAGGGAAAGACGGTCTGCGGCGAGCGATATGGGCTGGACGGGCGATTCCTCGCTGTTGTTCCCTTCACCCCGGAAGATATTCTGAAAATCGGCCTTGGATATCTCCTCGATGATGAAGACCGGAACGGCCTTCTCCCTGTAGAGAGCCAGCGCCTCGCGCGCAATCTCCTCCGCCCGGCTTTCCGCAGTTTTCGAGTCCGGTATCCCCTGCGCCCTGAGGATGTCGCCGACTGCCGGTGTCACCGTCTCCACCGGTATTGTCGCCACTTTCCGCATCAGGTTGTCTCCGGAAGCCCGGACATACCGTACCGCCGCGCTTCGGCTGTCATCAGCCCGGTCATGTCCTTTTTCATGGAATCGGCGATCTGTGGCGGTTTCCACGCACGGATCTGTTTGTCGACGATCGCTTGCGCCCGCCCGTGCAGTGTCGGGCTTCCTTCCTCTTCCCACCTGGCCCGGTTTGCCCTGTTGATCACGGGTCCGGGAAAATATTCCTCCTCCCTGAGGTGCCTGCGCGTATGCTCCGCGATGAGGAGATGCTTTTCCCTGAGCATTTCCTCGAAGATCGGCTGCGAGGGAAAATCTTCCCTCGGCTCGATTCCCCGTACCATCCGCAGCGCCATCCCGCAGATCTCGTTGTCAAGAAGGAGTTTTTCGAGGCTGAAACAGCTTTCGAAATCGAGCATCCCCGGCCCGGATACGTTGTTGATCCCCGCAAGCGCCGCCAGCGTGGCCCCCATCGATGATTCCAGACCAGCCTGCGCATCGAGATCCTTTGCGTCACTCAACCCGATGTAGGCCTGCGTCGGAAGACCGAGGTACTTGCCGATTTCGTTGTAGGCGCAATCAGTCATCATCGTGCTTACCGATCCCATCGGCGTCGTCTCGTACCGGATGTCGAAAAAGGCGGGCGATCCGCCGTATAAGACCGGCGTTCCGGGATTGGCAAGCTGACTCATGACGAGCCCGCTCAGGGTCTCGGCCGTGTGCTGGATGAGCGTGCCGACGAGCGTCACGGGCGCCATGAATCCCGATAACGGCATGGAGATGTATTCGACCGGTATCGAATACCGGGCGCAGTCCAGCAGGTTCTGCGATGTGACGTTGCTCCATTTGAGAGGCGATGTCGGACAGCAGGAGAATACTGTCAGCGGCTTTGCCGCAAGATGTTCTTTTGTCCCGCGTACGGCCAGCTGGAGCTCTTTCATGACCTCGAATGCCTCGATGGTGAACGCACCCGTCACGACGGGCTTTTCACAGTGCATCAGGCTGAGATACAGTCGGTAACTGTCGGATATCCTCTCATGCACGTCCGAGGGGATCATCGCCGTCGATTGCGAGGCGATGTGATCCATCCCGCACATGAGCTTGGCGTATCTGACGTAATCCTGTGCCACCGGTTTGCGTATTTTCCCCGTCGTACTGTCGAGACAGGTTATCGCCGCAGATCCCGGCGTGAAGTTGACGTTGTCTCCCGACAGATCGACCGCCTCGTTTCCCCGCGCGTCGTAGAGCTTGAATGAGCGCGGCGCTGTCATGAGCGCTGTTTCGACGAGTTTCCAGGGGAAATATACCCGGTTCGTGGATTTGTCGACCCGCGCACCGTGGTCGGCCAGCAGCGATGCGGCCTTTTCGTTGTGAATTTCAATGCCGAGGTTGCAGAGTATTCCGCGGGCTTCCGCCACGATCTGCTCGATCAGGGGATCTCCCAGGAATCTGAGGATTGGTCTCACAGCAGGTCCTTTCAGTGGTGTGGTGGCATCCCTAATATCCGAATATTTTGAATGTGTTTCAACGGGGGGCGCTCTTCCGCCGCCAGAAGAAATATGCCGGCAGCCCCGCAAGGATGATGCATGTCCCGATGAGCGCGTCACGCGGGTCCTCGATGATGGTGTTGAATACCAGGTAGAGCGAGAAGAGGATGAATACTGCCGGCGTGACAGGATACCCCCACACTTTGTACGGCCGCTCCAGTTCCGGGGATCTCTTCCGCAAGATCATCACAGCCCCGGCCGTCATTGCGTAGAAGATCCAGGAGGCAAAGATGACGTAGGTGAAGAGCTGATTGAATGTGCCCGTGAGTACCAGAAGACTTGCCCATATTCCCTGTGCCAGTAATGAGGCCACCGGGGTCCGGTAGGAGGGGTGAATCACCGCAAGCGCCCTGAAAAACAGCCTGTCCGCCGCCATCGCATAGTAGATCCGCGCACCGGTGAGGACGAATCCGTTGTTTGTCCCGAGAAGCGCTATGATGACGCAAAGAGCGGCGATCGGCATACCGCCGGGACCAAATATGACTTTCGCTGCATCAGCCGCGACCAGTGCCGACCCCGTGATCGCAGCGACCGGCAGCACGGACAGGTAGGTGATGTTGATCAGGATGTAGATCAGTATCACGATCAGGGTCGAGAGTATGAGCGAGCGCGGTATGGATGTACGGGGGTTCCTGACTTCTCCCGCGACGTAGGTGATTTCTATCCATCCGTCGTATGACCATAGGACGGCCACGAGCGCGAGTCCGAACGCTCCCGCCATGCCGGATAACGACCCGGGCTGACTTTGTGCACCCTGGTCCGGAAGGGGGGTCCCGTGGACGAAAATTCCCATGACCGCGAATATCGCCAGGAGCGCTATTTTCAGAAGCGTCAACCCGTTCTGTATGACAGCGCCGAGTTTTATGCCGAAACAGTTGATGCCGGTCAGGATCATGATCGATGCTATTGCGACCGCCTTGATGCCGGTTTCCGAGAGGGGGATGAATGATGTGAGATATGTCGCAAATCCGACCGCAACTGCCGAGATGGCCGCACACATGATGACCGTGAACGCCGTCCATCCGTAGAGAAATCCCCACAGCGGTCCATACGCTTCACGGAGATAGACGAACTGCCCGCCCGCTTTCGGGTAGATCGCCCCCAGTTCTGCGATCGAGAGGGCACCGAAGAGGCTCACAATGCCCCCGACAACCCAGACGATGATAATAAGCGGCGATGAGGGGAGATACATCGCAACCGTCGCAGGCACGAGGAAGATCCCCGACCCGATCATGCTTCCGACGTTGATCATCGTCGAGTCGAGGAGCGATAATTCCCGGCGGAGTTCAGGTTCTCCGGAGCCGGCCGTGTGGTCCACCACCTGTTTGGATCTCCTTTCCCTGTCGTGTATATCCAGGGTGGCGAAATATAATGATTCCGGGGGAAAAAACCACCCCCCCTGGGAGGGCTTGTGATGAATTGACCCTCTCCGGGAATTTCCGTACTATTGCTGCAATGCTTCATGCCCGGGGATATAGTGTTCAGCTCGTCTTTCTCTTGGTTTCATGTGCCTCGATTGGCTTTTCCCAGATCAAAGCTCCCGGCCCGGTCGGACCTCTCTATAAAAACCCGAATCTTCCGCTTGACCTGCGCGTCGAGGATCTCGTGGGCCGCCTGACGCTCGATGAGAAGGTGAAACAGATGCTCTATAATGCTCCCGCAATCGACCGCCTCGGCATCCCGGCCTATAACTGGTGGAACGAGGCGATTCATGGCGTGGCACGGTCAGGCCTTGCAACTGTGTTTCCCCAGGCCATAGGTCTTGCGGCAAGCTGGGATACCAGCCTGATGCATCGCGTCGCGACGACAATCAGCGATGAGGCGCGCGCCAAATACCATGAGGCGCTCCGGAAGGGGAGACATGGGATTTATGAGGGTCTTACCTTCTGGGCACCCAATATCAACCTCTTCCGCGATCCCCGTTGGGGGAGGGGGATGGAGACCTACGGCGAGGATCCCTACCTGACCGGCAGGCTCGCCGTCGCGTTTGTCAGGGGTATGCAGGGGGATGATCCCGACTATTTAAAAACTGTCGCCACCCCGAAACATTTTGCGGTCCATAGCGGGCCGGAACCCGACAGGCATACTTTTAACGCCGTCATAAGCGAGCGCGATCTTCTCGATACCTACCTGCCGCAGTTTCGCGCCGCCGTCATCGAGGGTAACGCTCAATCGGTGATGTGCGCCTATAACCGGTTCCGCAGTCTGCCCTGCTGCGGCAGCGATGAGCTTCTCCAGCATTTTCTCCGCGATGAGTGGGGGTTCGACGGGTATGTCGTCTCAGACTGCTGGGCGATTATGGATTTTTATACCACGCATAAGGTCGTTCGCGGCGCCCCCGGGGCGGCCGCAATGGCCCTTAAGGCCGGCACCGATCTGAATTGCGGCGTCACCTATGACAGCCTTGGTGCTGCCGTCAGGGAGGGCCTGGTGGGCGAGGTCCTCGTCGATAGGGCCCTGAAGAGACTTTTCCGTGCCCGGTTCCGGCTCGGTATGTTCGATCCCCCGGATCGGGTGCCCTATTCCCGTCTACCGATACGCGTGGTGGATAATGATGAGCACCGCCGCCTTGCCCTCGAGGCTGCCAGAAAATCGATTGTCCTCCTGAAAAATCAGGACAAACTGCTTCCCCTCAGGAAGGATCTCCGTACGATCGCCGTTATCGGTCCGAATGCGAACGATGCAGAAATTCTTCTGGGGAACTATAATGGTACTCCTTCACACGCTGTGACACCGCTCGAAGGTATTATCCGGAAAGCTGGCGGCCGGACAAAAGTTATCTTTGCCCGCGGATGCGACGTCGCACCGGGTGTCCCGTCGTTCGAAGTCGTGCCCACGGAGGTGCTGTATACGGAGAAAGGGAACGATGCCTCGCATGGATTGACGGGAGCATATTTTAATAATAACGGGTTTTCGGGATCACCCGTCGTGACGCGCCGGGATAGCCTGGTCGATTTTAACTGGTGGGATCAGGCTGCGATTCGCGAACTGACGACCGATACGTTTTCCGTACGCTGGTCGGGGTTTATCAGGCCGCCCCTCGACGGGGAGTATTACCTCGGAGTGAGTGATTTTGGCGGGTGCCGCCTTTACCTGGATGATTCATTCTTTGTTGAATCCAGGGACAGGCATGTGGTGTCGACTGAATCAAAACCGGTGAAATTGAAGGCCGGTGAACTTTACCGCGTCAGGATCGATTACTGGCATCTCCGCCCGGATGCCATTGTCCGCTTTGTCTGGTCGAAACCTGAACCGCACCTTAAGGACGATGCCCTGGATGCCGCAAGAAAATCTGATGCCGTCATCGCCTGCCTGGGTCTTTCACCCCGGCTCGAGGGGGAGGAAATGGAGATCGATGTTCCGGGCTTTAAGGGAGGGGACCGCGTCGATATCGGCCTGCCCCGACCGCAGGAGGAGTTGCTGCAATCGCTTGCTTCCCTGGGAAAACCTGTTGTGCTGGTATTGCTGAACGGAAGCGCTCTTGCCGTGAACTGGGCCTCGGATCATATCCCCGCCATTGTCGAAGCATGGTACCCCGGTCAGGCTGCGGGCGACGCCGTTGCCGACGTTCTTTTCGGGGATTATAATCCGGCGGGCCGGCTGCCGGTCACCTTCTATAAATCGGCCGATCAGCTTCCTCCTTTTACCGACTATGATATGAAGGGGAGAACCTATCGCTACTTTGAGGAGGAGCCGCTCTATCCGTTCGGCTATGGTCTGAGTTTTACGTCATTTTCCTATTCAAATCTCCGGATTCCCCAGGGGAAGATCCGCGTGGGGGACAGTGTCCGGATTTCTGTTGACGTGGAAAATCGCGGCGACAGGCCCGGCGAGGAGGTCGCTGAGCTTTATCTGACCAACCGCGATGCGTCTGTTCCGGTACCGATCCGGTCACTGGAAGGGTTTCAACGGGTGCTCGTGCAACCGGGTGAGAAGACAACGGTTTCGTTTGTGCTCGCTCCAAGACAGCTTTCAGTTATAGATGCCCGGAACGAACGTGTCCTTGAACCGGGCTCTTTTGAGGTGAGCGTCGGTGGTAAACAACCCGGGTTCAAGGGAAACGGCGATGCCGCCACTACGACCTGCCTGACCGGGAGATTTGTGGTGTCGGGAACCCGGCTGGTGCTCGGTGAGGGCCGGTCCCGCTGAGGCTATTTCGTTAAAGATTTTTACTCGATTCCGGTCCGGGGGATGATGCCTACTCGAGCCGACACTTATCTACTCGGGTGAACGTGCCGTCGGAAACGGAGCCGTTCCTGCGGCCAACGGGTTTGCAGACTCCGTGAGCCGCGGCCTGTGCGACGCAGGCCTGAACGGCTTCTCAACAATGATCAATTCAAGATTAACCTGCATGATGTGTGGGGTAAGAACTATGCCAGGGAACCCGTGGATGAACGTTCGGCACATGTCGATTTCCCTTAGTATTCTTTTTCTCCTTCTCGGGGAGATGAATCAGCCGCTCGTTGCCCAGACCGGCACGACAACTGAACTGACGGTCTTTGCCGCAGCTTCCCTTTCGGAAGCGTTCCAGACCCTGGGAAACAATTTCGAGGCACGGCACCATGGGGTTAAACTCCAGTTTAATTTCGGCGGGTCCCAGCAGCTCGTGCAACAAATGGTCCAGGGCGCGAAGGCCGACATTTTTGCATCTGCAAATATGAAACAAATGACTGGTGCGATCAAATCCGGCGTCATCGACACCGCAACAGTCAGGACGTTCGCCCGAAACCGGTTGGTCGTGATCGTTCCAAAAGATAATCCGGCGCATCTCACGCAGCTGAAGGATCTGGCAAAAGGGAATATCAAGCTCATTCTGGCCGACTCAAGTGTGCCGGCGGGCCAGTACTCCCTGCAGGTTTTGGATCTCTGTTCAAAACTTCACGAGTTCGGAGCTTCCTTCAGGCACAATGTTCTGAAAAATGTGGTTTCCTACGAGGAGAACGTGCGCGCGGTTCTGATCAAGGTCAGGATCGGTGAATGCGACGCCGGGATCGTGTATACCTCCGATATTGTCCATGACAGCCTGCAATCGGTGCACCGCATCGAAATTCCTGATTCGCTGAATGTTATTGCTGAATACCCCGTCGCTCTCGTCCGGGAGGGCACATCCCGCAGGCTCGCCGGGGAATTTTTAGAATATCTTCTCTCAGATGAAGGTTCCCGCGTGCTTTGGGAATATGGGTTTATCGGTGTGAACCGGTCCGCCGAGCGGCGATAGGCTCACCCCCCGTCTGGTTTATTATTACGCTTGTGCCAACGCAGGGGAAAAACGGCCAATCATCGTAGTTTTCCTCCCGATGGTATCCTTCCCGGCCGCGGTATCCTGACCTGATGTATCATTATTACGTCCTGAATTGGAAGTTTATCGTGTGCGGATACAGCTACGGAGGATAGAGCCTGTCCACCTTCCTTGTGTAAGTTCGTGATAGCCGGACGCACGAAAACAAGAATGCCCCAACCTTTTGAAGTTGGGGCATGGGTCGAGAGATATCATGTGATACTATTTCATGAAGACCATCTTTTTCAGACTGGTGAATGTCCTGCCGGGATTGGCCATACTCACAGCCTCCATCCTGTAGAGGTAAACGCCGCTTGCAAGAGATCTTGCGTCGAACTCTATGACCTTGTATCCCGCACTCTGAACTTCGTCCGCCAACACCCGCACCTTTTCCCCGATCATGTTGTAGACCGCCATCGTGACATGAGCATCTTCCGGCAACGAATAGAGGATTTGCGTTGTCGGATTGTAAGGGTTGGGATAGTTTTGTTCGAGAGCGAAGTGGTCCGGCCTTCGGACTCCACCGAAAGAGGATTGTGCGTCGGGGGGCGGAGGAGGCAGTTCATTGCTGCTGACAATTCGGATCTTGTAGGCTTTCGTGCCATCAGCCTGCCGGGGACCCGCCGTCGACAGGATCAGTTTTCCGTCCTGATTCACCTTTACCCAATATCCCCGCCCGGGTATGATGCTGTCGCTTCTAATGTATCCCCTGCTGTAGGTGAAGAAAGGTGAAGTGATGATCCCCGGTGAGGATCCGGCGATCTGAGTCACAGCGATCGGCTGGGAAATCGAGCCGATCATATTCCATCCGGCCGTGACGTCCACTGTATCGTCGAGACGCATCAATCCTGTGATCGGTATGCTCTGAGCACCACTAAATCGCAGCCAATAACCAACGTCCCCGGCAAGGAGTGATTCTGCCACATATGTTCCCTGATAGGCGAATGCATTTGAAACGGCAGCCGGGAAGAGGGCGGATTTGAGGTAATTGGTGACCTCAAACGGAACCGAGATCATATTCCATTGATCTTCCACGCTGAGAAGGCTCTGGACGACAATCGGCGCTGATGCCTCACTGGACGGAATACTCAGGTTGCCGTGGATGTCAACGGTTATGATACGGTAGTAGTTGTTCAATCCGGACGTCGGTGATGAATCAACAAATGCCGTATCCGATGTCTGACCGATTTTGGCCGCCGGACCCGGAACAAAACCATCTGTGGTGGAGCGATAGATCTCGTAATAGCCTACATCGGGGTCAACGACATCCGGATGCCAATGAACGTCCACCGATGGACCGGGCTGAGACTGCGCCGATAAGCCGATAATCGCGTTCGGGGGTAAATTATCCACAGAATAACCGCTGTCGACCGGTGAGTCCCAATATACTAAAGAATCATTTGTCACCGCGGTGACGAAGAAGTATCTCCAGGGAACTCCCTGCGCCGTCGAATCGGCCATTGTCGGACAGCCGTACGAGTAATAATCAAGCCCGTGAGCAGGTCCGGTGCTGGCTATGAACTGCCAGTAAATATTGCTCTCAGTGGTTGCCGGGCTCACGGCTTTTTCCGTCATCATGTAGGTTTGAGTCGTTGACATCGGAGCCCGTCCCGCTTCCTTTGCTGCCTTCTTAACCCATTGCGTGTATTCGTCCCGGCCAAGCACGACGGCATTCTGGGGAACGGCTGCGGCGCGTATACCCCGCCATACCCAGTAGTCCGTGACGTTCCCGGCCCGGGCCACATCGTCAGGTGATTTGTTCCAGTTCACAAAGACGTATCCACCTTGGTCTGGATATACGTCAGTCACGGTGGCAATTTGCGGCTGACCATCATCCCATATCCACGCTGCACCGCCCGCAGAACTTTGATCGGAGTTTCCGCCGACAATCGCCCTCTTGCCATCTCCTGAGAGGGAGACAGATGACCCCTGGTGTGCTGATCCTGAAACGTCTGCACCGACGAGCTTGCTTCCATATTGCGTCCATACACCACCCGTACGGGTGAAGACCCATGCTGCACCGACATTGTTGTTGTCCCCTATTCCTCCTAGGATTGCCGTGTTGCCATCTCCCGAAAGTGAAACTGAGTTACCCATTTGAGAGTAGTCGACTGCATCGGCACCCACGAGCTTCCCCCCTTGCTGGGTCCACACATTACCGGACCGTGTGAATACCCATGCCGCTCCGATGTCGGTATTGTCTGAAAAACCTCCTACAAGCGCGGTGTTGCCATCGGAGGAGATTGATACTGATTTGCCTTGCCATGCGGAGCCTGTAGCACCTGTCCCCACCAGCTTGTTCCCCTGCTGCGTCCACGTATTGCTTGATCGGGTGAAAACCCATGTCGCGCCCACGTTGGAATTGTCATAATATCCGCCTGTGATTGCCGTATTACCATCGGCCGAAATGGCAACCGAAACCCCCTGAAGTGCGTTCCCGACGGCACCCGTGCCGACAAGCTTACTCCCCTGCTGAGTCCAAAATCCACCGGAACGTGTGAAAATCCATGCCGCTCCGGTAAAAATGCTGTCGTTGGGTCCACCAACGATCGCCGTATTGCCGTCAGCCGAGATGGCGACAGAACTGCCTTGAACGGCAGCGCCCGCGGCGCCTGTCCCCACAAGTTTGGCCTGTTGTGTCCATACACCGCCAGAGCGTGTGAAGATCCATGCGGCGCCTGTCGAGAAATTATCAAGAGGTCCGCCCACAATCGCCGTATTGCCATCTGCGGAGAGAGAAACGGAAATGCCTTGAGCTGCAGCCACGGTGGTACCTGATCCGACGAGCTTACTTCCTTGCTGGATCCATGTGCCGCTTGAGCCTGTGAAGACCCAGGCTGCCCCGGCGGAACCACTGTCGGAATTCCCACCCACAATTGCCGTATTGCCATCCGCGGAGAGAGAGATGGATGTGCCTTGTTGTGCAAGGCCTACAGCACCTGTCCCTACGAGCTTGTTGCCGATCTGGAGGTATTGGGCCTCCACATGGAGAGTACTGAGGAGGAAAAAAAGAAAGAACAGGGCAGAACAGTGAATTTTCATGATATTCTCCCATCGTGGAGTGTGATGATTACTGTTAATTTTCCCTCCCCGAATCTTGGAGGCTGGCCTTTTTCTGGATGAAAATCTGTGATGGTTTCAAGATACCTACTGTCAGCCGGGTTGTCAATCACGCATTTGCGGGATTGCGTTTGAATCTGTCTCGATGTCGATGGGCAGGCCGGGAGAACCGCTGCTGCCCGTTTTTTCTGATAGAACTGCGCCTGGAAAGTGAGGGCTGTCCACTCTG
>JAWOKN010000030.1:0-86171 GCA_033854175.1 Bacteroidota bacterium
CTGGCAGATGTTCCCTGGCAGTGATTATACGCTGGACCTGTACCACCTGAAGGAGAATGCCGGCCGGGTACTGGTAGACCATCAGGTGAAGGCATTTCTTTCATATGTCTATCAGGGAGAGCCGCACGATGCTCTCAGGTACCTGCGAACACTCCGGGCTTCCGACGCCCAGCATGAAGTGGAACTGAAGGAATTTATTGGCTACATTCAGGACAACCTCTCAGGAATGTACTACCGGCCAGGCATGGTGCATGGCAGCGGAGTCGTGGAGAAGATTGTCGATATTGTGGTAAAAAAACGAATGAAGCGTCAGGGGATGATCTGGAGCCGAAGGGGTGCAAACAATCTCTTGGCATTACGGACATCCTTCATTAACGGCTATGAGAAAAACCGCTATCCTGCGGTACCCCAAAATTGACTTACTCCACAGATTTTGGGATGCTTCCCTCACCCGTCCGAATCCTTGATACTCAGGCAATATTTTAATACATTGATGACCATAAAACAGCGTAACCATTTCCGGAAAGAGCGTCATTATGAAGCGATTATTTTTACTCCTGCTGATAGTCTTCGCGACGACGGTATCTGCAATGGCACAGATCGATTCGGAGGAGGAACCGATACCCCCTCCGCGGAAATCCTTCGGACCGAAGTTCGGTGGTGGGGCCGGATTCACACAGAATCTTGTGTTTCTTGATATCGGGCCCATCAACCAGATTCTGACCGCCAATAAATTCGCGCCCTTCAATGGAAATGGACTGTTCATGATGGGTGGCCAGGGCTATGGCTACATCTTGCTTGTTCCAAATCTCAGGGTGGGGGGGATGGGTGGCAGCGGGACACGCACATCGACGAGTTATTCCCTTGCGGACCATACCCGCCGCGATCTTGAACTCTCTGCCGGTTTTGGCGGGGCCACCATCGATTATGTCTTCCCGGTGTTCCCGCGGTTTGATATCGCAACCGGGATTTTCCTCGGTTTCGGGGGGATGAGTTTTACGCTCAGGCGTGATGACAACACACAAAAGCTGTGGGGGACGGAATGGCAGCAACTGGGGGGTAATGACTCGGTCTACAATGTGACGACAAAACTTTCCGGATCATTTTTTGTTGTCCAGCCCAACGTGAATTTCGAGTTCGCGGTTCTTCGCTGGCTCGGCCTTCGGGTCGGGGTCGGGTACATGGGGATGTTCGGAAACAACTGGAAGGTCGATGATAACTATGATCTCCTCGGTGTGCCGGATAATGTCAGTGCGAAGGGCTGGATGATCAACGGGGGCATTTTCCTCGGAACCTTTATTTACTGAACTACGCGTTGCGGGGAGGCGCTGGTCAAAGGCCCGATCATGAGGCCGGGGAGGGGGGACGGCCGACCGCCGAAAGGTCATTGCGACGGGACCTATCTCAACGATCCCTCAGCATCAGGGCGATCTTTTCCGCCGTGATGGGCATTGACCTGATTCTGATACCCAGTGCGTCTTCAACGGCGTTGGCGATCATCGGGGCGGCGGGTATCATGGTATGTTCACCCACACCGCGAGCGCCGTAGGGGCCATCCTTCTGCGGGACTTCGATGAGGATGGGGACGATCGTGTCCGGAATATCCATCGACGTCGGAATTTTATAATCCGCAAAGTTCGGGTTGAGGAGTTTACCTTTCTCATTGAACCGCATGTCTTCATAGAGGACCGTTGCAATCCCCTGAAGGAGTCCCCCGGTTATCTGGCCGTTGATGAGGTCCGGGTTTATCGCCTTCCCCACGTCGACGGCGAGGACGACCTTCGGGATTTTGATTTTCCCGGTCTCTCTGTCCACTTCAATCCTGATTGCGCTCGCACCGACGGTATAATGCACGTTAGGATGGCCGCCCTGACTTGTCTCAGGATCGCTCAGTGCGGATGTGAATTCCGGCATAAACATCCCCCGGCCGATAATGGGTCCCCCGCGGTACGATCCATCTTCTTGTGCTATGCCGGAGATGACAAACTTCCGCAACGGAAGTGAAAAATCCCTATCGTCGCGGGACCGGACGCATTCATGGTCGAGGTAGAGGGATTTCCGGTTTTTACAGAGCCCGCGTTCGACAACATCAAATATCTGCTCGCGGGCGTCGACAGCGGCATTTTCCACAGCTTTGCCGCAGCCCCAGGTGACATGCGAGGCGACGGTCTGCCATTCATAGGGGTTCCGGTCCGTGTCGGGTGTTTCAACGCGGATTTTCTCCGGAGGAACAGTCAGGACTTCTGCCGCGATCTGTGCGAGGACGGTCAGAAGCCCCTGTCCGATTTCCATTCCCGAGATGAGAATGTTGATGCTGCCATCTTCATTGAATTTCAGGAACGCCGAGGAGGAGGCATTTGCGGGCATTGCGGGAGCCTTCCAGAATAATGCGAATCCCTTTCCGATCGCGATCTGGGGGTTGGGGGATGGTTCCTTCTTCCCCCATTCGATCTCTTTGGCGGCTTTGTCGATGGCTTCGATCAGGCCGTTCGCGTTCATTTTCCCGCCGTAGTTGAGGATGTCCCCTTCTCGGATGGCATTTTTCCGGCGAAGCTCGACCGGGTCGATCTTCATCTTCTTTGCGATCTCGTTGAGATGGGATTCGAGCCCGAACAGGAATTCGGAATATCCGAAACCGCGGTACGGACCTCCCGGCGGGAGGTTGGTGTAGATGCAGACGGAATCGATTTTGACGTTGGGGATATTGTATGGTCCCGATGCGGAGAGTCCGGCGGCGTTCACGACATTTGCTCCATACTCGACATAGGCACCGGCATCCCAGTTCAGGGTATTGTCCATTGCAGTGATGGTTCCGTCTTTTTTCAGACCGACCTTGATCCGGGCGGTCAGACCCTGACGCTGGTAGGTATTGTAAAATTCCTGTGCCCTGGACCACAGAACCTTTACGGGTCTTCCCTTGACGGCGGTTGCGAGTGCGGCGCCGAGAATTTCCATCGAGACGCCGGCCTTACCCCCGAATCCCCCGCCGACAAATGGCGTGATGACCCGTATATCCTTGTGAGATAAACCGAGGGGTGCAAGTGCTTCCGCGAACAGATTGCGCTGGGTATAGGGTGATTGGGATGCGGTCCAGACGGTCAGCCGGTCTGAATTATCCCACAGTCCGACCGCACCGTGCATTTCGATTGCGCAATGCGCGTACCGGGGCACGGTATACGTATCCTCCAGTATGAAATCTGCTTCCCTGAATCCCTTCTCGACGTCCCCTTTCCGGATTTTCCGGAGATGGGCGATGTTTGTCCCGCCCTTCGGGAAGAACCACGGGACGTGTTTATACTGACCCAGATCGGGGTGGATAAGCGGGGCATCGGGTTCCAATGCCCTGTCGACCTTGAGAATCGCCGGCAGCTCCGTATACTCGACTTTGACCAGCTTGGCGGCTTTCTGTGCGGTTGCGGGGTCGCGGGCAATGACGGCTGCAACCTGTTCGCCGATGAACCTGACTCTGTCCTGGGCGAAAATAAAGCGGTCATGCATGTAGAGGCCGAACCTGAAAGGGAAATCCCTTCCTGTGACAATCTTCACGACACCGGGAACTTTGAGAGCCGCCCGGGTGTCAATTTTCCTGATCAGGGCATGGGCGGCCTGACTTTCGACGATCGCCGCAAAGAGGAGATCGGGGCCGAAATCGATATCATCAATGAATTCTGCGGCACCCGTTACTTTCGCCTTGCCATCGATTCGTACTGCCGGTTTGCCCACGTAGTTGTTTTCCGACATATGTGTGTTTCCTTTTGACCTGGTACCTGCCCGATCACTTCTCGTCCTGACAGGGTATCCCATTGTTCTTTCGTGTGACATCCGTTATTGCGTCAATAATCGGGGTATAGCCCGTGCATCTGCAGAGGTTGCCGGATAAGGCTTCCTGAATCTCTTCCTTCCCGGGTTTTGCATTCTTCCCAAGGAGTTCCGTCGCCGAGAGTATCATCCCGGGGGCGCAAAATCCGCACTGGAATGAATTATGCATGATGAACGACTTCTGAAGCGGTGTCAGTCCGCTCTGCATCAAACCCTCCAGTGTCACGACGTCCTGGTTGTTGGCTTCAATTGCGAGCACGAGGCAGCTGCGAACCGTTCTCCCGTTCAGCATTACGGTGCAGGTCCCGCAATCGCCCTTGTCGCATCCGCATTTTGGACTTTTGACCCCAAGTCTGTCCCGCAGGAGCTCAAGCAGGACTTCGTTGGGACTGACATCGAGTTGTATGGTTTCGCCGTTTAGTGTAAATTTCACATTCTGTTTCATCGGTTGCTCCGTTCAGATCATCCGCGTTCCGTAATCAGGACCTGTCCCGTTGAGTCTCCGGATTGCGGTCCCGAGCGCTCGTTCGAACATAACCTTTGCCATGTGCATCCGGTACTCCTTCGATGCCCGAACGTCGCTGATCGGGCGGATTTCTTGTTCGATGAGTTTTTTTGCTTTCTCCATCAGAGCCGGGGTGATGGTCTCTCCGTTGAGCAGGGTCTCGATCTTTCTGGCCCGGACCGGGACCGGGGCCACAGCGCCGAATGCGATCCTGAAGGACCCGTCACCGAGGGCAAGAACGAGCAAGCTCACCTGTGCGAGATCCTCGCCCGTATAGCGGCCCAGTTTTATCCAGCATCCCGCATGTGGTACCTCCGGATACGGGAGCAGGATCGTGGTCACAATCTCACCCTTCGTCAATGCCGTTTTCCTGTTGCCGCGGAAAAATTTTTCAGCAGGCAGGGTTCGTTTCCCCTTTGTGGAGATCGTCCGGATGTTCGCGCCGTAGGCGCTGAGGAGGGGACCGCTGTCCATGCACGGGACGGCGGAGCAGATATTGCCGACAACCGTCGCCCTGTTCCGGATGCCCACCGATGCAACTGTTCCGGCCAGTTCGGCAATGACCGGGAATTTCTTCCTTACCAGGCCGGATTCGATCAGATCGGTGAACGTGACACCTGCGTTGATGTTGAGTGTATTCTTTTCAAATGATATTCTGCCGAGGGCTTCGAGCCCCTTGATATCGACGACAACGTCCGGCCGGAGGATATTTTCCTTCAGGAGATCGACGAGATCAGTCCCGCCGGACAGAATCACGGAATTTCTGCGCCGGGCAAGGAGTGTGACTGCCTCTCTGAGGCTCCCGGGTCTTACGTAATCGAACTCGTGGACAATAGGCACTGTTCGTCCTCCTTGAGGGTTATCGGGGTGGTAAAAGTGCTACGATCCGGCAAAATGCCGATTCCATTTCAATGCCCCTGATCGGAAAACACCCGATCCAGCAGCGGCGATTACTGAGTTTATTGATCTCGCCCCCGAGGTTTTCAGCATGTACGAGTTTTTTCGGGAAAAGCTTTAAATGCATGACCTGGTAATATTCATCCTGCGGGAACATGTCGTCCCACGACTTCACGCCGTGCTTCCGCCGTAATTTTGCCTCGGCTTCCTGGAACCGTGCGGGGTGCCACTGGCGGATGATCGTGTTCATCGGGTGATCGGCACTTCCGCAATCGACCCCGATCCATTTCAATTTCATGTCAAGGGCCCATGTGTGAAATCCGGGTCCGGGTCCGGGGTGTTTGACGAAGTACCGCACCTCATCCGAGCCGGGCTGATCCCACGCGTACCGGTTATAGCCGGTATTGATGATCAGAATGTCTCCTTTTTTTATCTCCGCCTTTTTCATGAGCATGTCGGGCGAGTAGAGGTCATAATCGCCGACCTCTTTTGAGATATCGACCACAACCCCCTGCCCGATCCACTCACCAACGGGCACGTTTCCTATCGATCTTCCCGATGCGTGGAAATGGATTTCTCCGTCCATGTGTGTGCCGACATGATTGCTGGTGTGAATGATCTGTCCGTTCGCACCCTGCCCCATGTGTGCACCGGCGATCCGCTTGAAGTACTGAATACCGAGCGGCATATAGCTCGGCCATGGCGGCGTGTGAACGCTGAGGCGTTGAGTGAGATCGTAGACCTTGAGTTTGTCCATGAAGGTTAAAAATTCCTGAATTTTCATGTTAATGCTCCTTGTGAGATGTCATACTGTTCGCTAAACCGATGAGAGCTTTGACGAAGGGTTCGGCCGGTGCGCTGAGGACACCTGCCCCGATTTGCCCCACGCCGGCATGTTTATGTGCGACACCGGTGTCAATGAACGGAAGGATGTTCTTTTCCGCAACTTTGATGACGTCGATACCGGTCGGCGTGCCCCGGAAGTTGAGATAGGGGATTTTATAGATGTTGTTTTCCCCCGCGGTAATCTCGTACATGTTCAGGGTATAGTGGATTGCATCGTCGGCGGACCCGCCGATGAACTGTACGATTGCGGGGGAGGCAGCAATCGCGAAGCCGCCCAGACCTGCAGTTTCGGTGATGGAACTATCACCGATGTCGGGATTTGCATCCTCCTTCGTATAACCGGTGAAGAAGAGGGCGTCAGGAACCGGGGAGGGGCCGGTAAACCACCCGCCGCCCGTTCCGGAAAGCTGCACACCGAATTCGGTCCCGTTTCTGGCCATTGCCACGACGATACTTGAGTATGGTATATCCCGTGCTGAGTCAAGGGAGAGTTTCGATGCCCCCATGGAGAGATTGAGAAAGAAATGATCATTCCGGTTGATGAATTCAAGAACTGCCGCTGCTGTCCCGGCATCGGGTGAGGTTTGAACGATGGCGGGAGCCAGGACCCGGTAGAGGAGCGAGGTTGCCGCCCTGTTCCGGTTGTGGACTTCATCCCCCATCTGAAGTGCCTGTGCGATGATAGTTTTAAGATCGATCTTTCCGGTTTTTCCGATAGCATCTCGGAGTGCCGGAAAGAGCACTTTTTCCATCCATTTCAGCCGCTCGATGACATCCCTGCCGAAAGCGCCATAGCGGAGCACTTGGCCCAAACCCTCATTCATTGTGCAATAGGCTTTATTGCCGTATGTTTCGTTCTGAAGGATGAAGACGGGCATCGATGGTGAGACAATACCAGCCATTGGACCGACTGTGGCGTGTTCATGGCACGGCGAGAATTCGACCTTTCCTGATGCGGCGATCCGTTCGGCTTTTTCCGGCGTATCGCCGATACCTTCATACATCAGGGCGCCGATGACGGCTCCACGCATGGGGCCGCACATATTCTGCCACACTACCGGCGGGCCGGCATGGAGCAGGAGATTCTTCCTCATCCCCGGTATGACGTCGAGAGCTCTTCCCATCCCGGTAATGGAGGGTTTGCTGTCGAGAATTTTCTGCAGGGCTTCGTTATTTGCCGATGCAATCCTGGCCCCGTGTGATGCGATAACCGCCATCACTGTTCGGTCCGTCACAAGCGGCGGCCGCCAGTCGACCTGGACCGATCGTACATTCTGTTTGTCGAGCGTTTCTTTGAAGGATCGGAGTCCGATGTTGATGATGTTGAGGTCTGTCTGGAATAATCGGTTCATGTCAGAGTTCCTGCCCGTTCACGATTGCAAGTGCCAGTCTGCTTGCAGCGGCATTTGATTCCATGACCATGACTCCTTCGGCCTGAAGACCGGCGACGACCGCGGCACGGGCCTGGGGATCCTTGTCCGTCCCGGTGACTGAACAGACAACGGGAAGATACCTGCCCCCGGCCGTGGTGGTGGTCTTGATCTGCCGGAGAACAGGGACCAGTTCTGCGAGCGGGTTCAGGTTTGATCCGAATCCGAGGACGACATCAAGCAGCAGGACCGCAGTCTGGGGATCCTGCGCCTCCGCGAGGATGCGCTTGTTGCGGGTTGTATAATCGATCATCGGGTGCGGTTTCCCGGCGGTAAATTCATCGTCTCCCAGATCGAGGATGGTGTGCAGTTCGCTTTTCCGGGAGTCCCTGAGTTTTCTGCTCTTTCCAAAGGGGGTATTTGAGAAGACATCCTTCAGGATGGTGTGTGACAGCAACTGTGCCTCATCGCAGAATGTGCCGCCACTGTAGAGGGCACGGAGGTATTTTTGTCCCCTGGACATCCTCGGGGTTATACTCTTCGTCAGCTTGACGATTTCCGTCTCCTGGTCTATCAGCGTTTCGGCGATCCGGGAGGGATTTTCTTTTTTTGAGAACGCGACAGCAAGAAGTGCGGCCTCATCGAGTGTGTGAGCCTGATGGATGCTGCTTTCCCGGAGGAGCTGGGGTGATGCACCAAGAAATACGCCGATGACCGGCTTCCGGATTTCGCGTGCGAGTGCGAGAATTTTCCCCACAACCTCGTCTGCGGGTGGTTTGGAAACAAGGAGGAGAACCCGCGTGTCAGGATCGGCACCAAGGGCTTTCATACCCTCGAGAAACATCAAACCGCCGACCTCGCATTGTACGTCACGCCCTCCGGTCCCGATCGCCTGGGATATTCCGCACCCCAGATTTGAGATGCGACAGCTCACTTCCTGCAATCCCGTTCCCGAAGCAGCCACGATCCCGATATCACCACGGTTGATGACATTAGCGAATGCAAGCGGGACGCCGTTGATGATCGCCGTTCCGCAATCGGGTCCCATGACCAGAAGACCCTTATCGCGTGCGAAACGTTTGAGTTCGATTTCCCGTTCAACGGCCACATTGTCAGAAAAGAGCATCACGTGCAATCCGTGCCGGAGGGATGTCATTGCGACATCGGCTGCATATTTCCCCGCGACGGAAATCAGGGCAAGATTCGCGTCGGGCATGAGATTCAGTGCGGTCTCGATACTCTGCGGAATCACGGTCGCACCCTCGCGGGTTTTTTTTATCGACCGGAAAAGGTCGTGGATGGCGGGGACGATGTTCCCGGCCTCGGCGCCATCTTTCAGCTTGAGCGCGACAACCAGGTCCATATCGCCTGCCTCCCTGATTTCGGGCGTCATCAGACCGGATGCCGCGAGCATTTTTTTATTTTCCGGTGTCCCCATCACGACCGCGGAATCCGCTACGCCATCGGTTTCCGACAGACGTTTCGCGATCAGCATGACCGAGATGGAGTCGTAATATTCACCCCGCTTGATGATTCCGATGACGTTCATGGTAAATATTTCTTCATGCCGAGGAGAAATCCAACCGCCTGATCGGCGCCCGACGTCGCCCCGTGGGAGAGGACCCGGAGTGCGGAGGAATGAATTTCCTTTTCCCCCGCCTCACACACGGCATGGATAAGATGTTGAAAATCTTGGGAAACCTGACCGCGTGCCGCACAATCGAGGAACGTATTGACGAAGATATTCCCCCCGACCGCCGAATGATACAATATACCGGTGACGTGGCGGAGATCGGCCCCGGTAAGCTGCTGACAGACCCCTAGTGCAAGGAGGAATCCCGAGAGAAAATCGTCCCCCGCGGGCGTGCATCCGTATCCCAGCCCCTTGAGTAGACCGGCTCCGGCACGATACTCTCCATCCAGCAGCGTTCGCACCCCCTGTTCAAACCGTTTCACAAGGGCAAGATCGAATCCGGACGTGAAGGCGGCTTTTCTCTGTTCTTCAACGAGAAAGGCAAGACTTTTACCGGGAGAATATTTGACAAGGAAACGTTCAAAAATCCCGAGGTTCCTTTTCACGGTCATTCTGTCGGTCTGCTGGTGGAGGTGGATCGAGGCATCATACTCCAGGGAAGGGCAAAGGGAAATCTCCTCGGCGTCAAGCCGGAGTGTATGATTCAGGATCTCAAGTGAATTCACCCCGTCGGGGGATTTCCCCGCCAGGACGATATTCAGCGGACCGGCGCCCGTGCGGGAGTCAACGATGAAGGCGAAAGCCCCATCAGAGAAGAAATTCGCGGCGGCGGGGAACTTCGAATGAAGAGTGTAGGTCCCGCAACGAAGGTGATTCCCGAAGCTGATGAGATCTGTCATGATGAATAAAACACCATGCCCAGGTGTTTTTTATACTCGTCCCTGCGGACAACTTCGATCCGTCCTTCGACGTTCATGCCGATCTTGGGGTTCCGGATATTCAATTGCCCGGTGATACGGCTGCCACCCTCGAGCTCGACGATTCCGAGGACCAGGGTGGCAACTTCATAATCCGATGGAGGATTATAGAGTGTCGTGTAGGTTAAGAGTTTCCCCCGTCTCGGCAGCGGGACGATATCGAATTCGTTGTGGTCGTTGTCTCCGCACCTTTTGCAGATCGTTTTATACGGGTAATGGAGTTCACCGCAGCGTTTGCATTTGTACGCATAAATGTTCAGTTCCATCTTCAGTTCTCCTTCATGAAGGTGCAACACACGACATTATTGCCGAATCCGCCAAAGTTGCACGTGAATCCGATTTTTGGATCCTTGACCTGCCGTTTCTTCGCCTCACCCCGGAGCTGGAGCACGATCTCGTGTGCCTGACCGACGCCGGTCGCACCGACGGGATGGCCCTTTGCCTTGAGCCCCCCCGAGGGATTAATCGGTATTTTTCCGCCGATCGCTGTTTGGCCTTTTTCAAGCGCAAGATGTCCCTCACCCTTTTTGAAGAACCCGACCTCCTCGCTTTCGGCGATTTCGAGGATGGTGAATGCATCATGGAGCTCCGCCACATCCACGTCTTCCGGCCGTACGTTGGCCATTGCAAACGATTGTCTGGCAGCCTCGCGCACGGCAAGCAGATCCGTGGGGTCCTTGCGTTCATGCACGGCATGGGTATCGGTTGCCTGGCCGATTCCCGCCAGTCGGATCATGGGTTTATGGAGTTTTTTCATCACATCCGCGCTGGCCAGTATGATGCAGGCGCCGCCGTCCGATACCGGGCAGACGTCATAAAATCGCAGCGGATCGGCGACGAAGGGATTGTTTGTTGATGCCTCGGGGGAATCCAGGATCCCCGCAAGAGTAATCTCCTCGTGAAGGTGGGCGAAGAAATTCTCCATGGCGTTGTGGTGGTTTTTCACTGCCACCATGGCAAGATGCCGCGAAGTGACGCCGTATTTTTCCATATAGAGGCGTGCGAACATTCCCGCCAGGGAGGGAAGTGTTACCCCGTAGATATATTCCGCGAGCGGGTGGGTGAGGGTTGCGACAAAATCGGTCGCCTCCAGGGCGTTCGCCTCACGCATCCGTTCTGCGCCGATGACCATCACCACGTCGTGCATACCGGAGGCGACGGCGAGGAATCCCTCTTTGATCGCGGATGCTCCGGAAGCGGGTCCGTTTTCGATGGTGGCCGCACCCGCAGGTGTCAGGCTGAGGTGGTCGACGACTGCGCTCGCCAGCCCGGTCTGTCCGTTGATCCTGCCGCTGCCCATGTTGGCCACGTAGAGCTGATCGATTTTTTTCAATCCGCTGTCGCGGAGTGCCATCAGACCGGGATACGCCGCGATTTCAACGAGGGGGTATTCCAGTCGTGTAAAGCTTGTTATGCCGATACCGGCTGCATAAACTTCTCGCATGTCACATCCCTCCCAACCTTTTTTTCATCTCAATGAGGGATGTCCCGGTATTATCGAGCATTGACCGGGTTGCCGCGAGCAGGTCCTCGGGGGCCTTTGGCGGATCCGTCGGGGGGAGGATCGCAGCCCGTGCTTTCGCAAGGAGGCGATCCGGAACAGGCCTGCGCCCGACCACCAGGGTGGTGCGCGCCCTGTCGAACAGTTCCTTCGTCAGCGCCCACGACGGGCACCCCCCGAGTTCATGGGGAATATGAAAACGCTTCTCGAGCTGATATTCAATCATCCACCGCCGGAACCCGATCGGTGACTCGGCCACTATGAGGACCTCTTTTTGCCTGAGGATGTCGATATGATACTCCATTTTTGCCGCAAACGCATGGGCGCCGACCCTCAGGCCCCTCCGCATCGACAGTGTATGAAGCGACATGCCGATATCGGGATTGACGATCCTCCCGTTGACGACGGCGACAAGTTCTCCGTCAACCTGAGCGATCAGAACATATTCATCCTGGACCCGGTACGTGTAATAGGAGAGCAACTCCGCGTACACCCGGGCGGACACGATGTGATAAAAATCTCTTTCGACGCGCATGAGCTTTTCGACATGCGGGAGGATGTCGGGAATCTCGTCGCGGACGACCTGCCGGATCACCATTTCCTGTCCATTGGCGAGCGTCATGTATTTGGCCGGAAAGGGAGGATGTGGCGTATCGATAGGACGCAGGATTTTCTCAAGATCTATTGGCATAATACCTCTTCGGTGGGTAAACGATAGTGTTGGGTTGTTGAATAGTGCGGCTGCGGTTCTTCAATATTTTCTCAAACAGGACCTAAAAATAACGATTTATTCAATGGATTGCAACGTCACCCCGGCCGGCTTCCTGGGGTGAAAGTAAATCCAATAATGTCAGTATGTTATCTGCTGAGGGACAAAGGTGGGGTGTGCAGCTAGAGGACATCCTCGGGTTTCGGACGGGGAAGATCGAAGCGGTCGTGTGTCCGCGTGTATGTGGGGCCTCCCATGCGGCCTACGGCGTCGAGCCCGGCCGGATTGATCCTGTAGTTTTGGAACAGTTCGTCGGCGATATGAAACCGGAGGACTTCGCCGAAAATCGTACTGCCGCTTCCGGGACCCTCTCCAAAGTGAATCGTCGTGACGAGTTTACACTCCATCTGGATAAGCGACTCCCCGACCCTTGATGGCTGTACCTCATCGCTCGGGACGGCGGTGAGTCCTGAGAGTTGAAATTCGTCCACATCGGGCGGGACATCGGCGGAGCAGATGTTCATCTCCCTGATAAATTTTTCCGAGACGATATTGACAACGAATTCTTTTG
The DNA here is from genome assembly GCA_033854175.1 of Bacteroidota bacterium. Classification (GTDB taxonomy): domain Bacteria; phylum Bacteroidota; class Ignavibacteria; order UBA10030; family SZUA-254; genus DATKPE01. Next base: position 12,670 of record JAWOKN010000030.1, read on the forward strand.
TTGCTTCAATGTTGTTCAGGGTGTCTTTCTGCTTCCCGTCCTTCCGTACGACCGTGGAAAACAGAATGATCGGCGGATGCGAGCAGACACCGTTAAAGAAGCTGAAGGGGGCCAGGTTGCGGTGCCCGTTCCGATCCAGTGTCGATACGAAGGCGATGGGACGCGGGACAATGGATCCGATAAGGAGTTTATAGAGGTCGCTATGGTCATGCTCAGACGAAATGATGGTCACGGGGGCTCTCGTATGGGTTTATTGGTGCTATGTGACGGAGGCTGATGTGCATCGGTTGTTTGCAGGGAACTCTCCGGGGGATCAAAATACAAAAACCGCAGACGCAAGTCAATGGTCAGGAAGACCCATTCAGGGTCTTGCCGTGCCCCGGGAGTCCGCATCCGTATTTTTCATGGTTTCGTGTCGATCCAGCTTTTCCAGTAATCCTTCCATTCCGCCTTGTCACCCGCGGGGAGGACATGGATGGGGTTCAGGCCGTCCAGCATGACGGCGTACTCATCGGTGTGGCTTTTTGAGCCCTGGCCATTCAGGGCTTTCGGATGGGGTCCGTGATGAATCCCCCGGGGATGCAGGGTGACCATACCGGGTTTGATATTGTCCCTGCTGAAGAAGTTACCGTCATGATAGAAAATAAATTCGTCGTAGTCGGTATTGCGGTGGAAAAAAGGAACCTTCAGGGCTGCGGGATCCTCCTCCAGGGGACGGGGAAGAAAACTGCAGACAACAGCACCCTGAGTAACGAACGTGGTGTGTGCGCTGGGAGGCAGATGAACCCGGGGACTCATGATCGGCCGGATATCCTTCATCCGGAGTTTCCATACCGTCAGGTCCCCCTTCCACCCGACGACGTCGAGCGGATTGAACGGATAGAAGACTGATGAATACTCGTCGTCGACCTTGATCCGGATTTCCCATTCATTCCTGTCGGCCAGGTGCGGCTTTGGATCGGGGGTAATAATGACCGAAGGATCATAGAGCGCATGCTGTCCGATGAGACCTTTGTCGGGCTGCTCGAATTCAGTTTTGGATTGGACGATGAGAAAAAAATTATCCGGTGTCTTCGGAACGACACGGTAGGTTACGGCGCGGGGGATGACGATATAGTCCCCCTTCTCAAAATCAAGCGGTCCAAAATCCGTTTCGATGATCCCCTCGCCGCGGTGAACAAAATAGAGCTCATCCCCGTCCGCATTTCTGAAATAGAAGGGCATCGGCTTCGCTCTCCGGGAGACATAGAGGCGGATGTCGTCGTTGCCGAGGAAGGCAACGGGGGAGCCGTCGGGATCTCCCATGTCCGCCGGCTGGAGTTGGTTGCAGTCGATGCAGTGCGGCCGGAGTTTGCCTTCGAAACGGATCCAGGAGGTCGGGGGGTTCGCATGATACAGGTGGGCTGATTTTCCATAAAAGCCTTTCCTGCCGTGCTCCTCCTCGAATGTGGCATCGGGAAGACCGACATGCGCCTGCCGGGTGATTTTGCCTTTCTGAAACGGGATCATAGGTCATCCTTTCAAATCATCGGTTCGGTTATTATGGGGTGTTCGTGATGGTCTTCGGTACAGTGTCGTTCATTTTCGTACCACGGTGTTCCTGAGAATGCCGATCTTTTCAATTTCGAGTTCTATGACATCTCCGGGTTTGACCCACCGGTCGAGTTCCAGGCCGCAGCCGGTTCCGACGGTGCCGGAACCGAGAATATCGCCCGGATAGAGTGTCTCCTCGAGCGACGCAAACGCGATCATTTTTTCGAAAGAATGGTAGATTGATCCCGAGTTCCCCTCCGACCATGTTTCACCGTTGATCCGGGCGGTCATGCGGAGATTATACGGATCGCCGATCTCGTCAGTCGACACCAGGACCGGTCCGATCGCGGTCGCAAAATCCTTGCCTTTCGCCGGCCCCAGTCGTACTTTCATTTCCTTGCGCTGGATATCGCGTGCACTGAAATCGTTCATGATGGTGAATCCGGCAATATACGTGTGCGCCTCTTTTTCCGGGATGTTTTTCCCCTGGCGTCCGATGACGACGGCAAGTTCAAGTTCGTAATCGAATTTTTCCGTAAACGATGGCCAGACGACCTCCTCGTCGGGTCCGATCACGCTCCAATGTGCGCTTTTGTAATAGACGGGCATTTCATACCACTCTGCCGGCATGGGTTCACCCCGCTTTTCGAAACCTTTTTTGACGTGTTGTTCGAACGCATAAAAGTCCCTGATCGAGGGGGGATGCATGAGCGGTGTCCGGATGATGACATCGCGGGTGGGGAAGAAGAGCGTTTCATCGCGAAGGCCAGCTGGCGGGTCCGATGCGGACATCTCTTCAAGAAGGTCCCGGACGGCGGCTTCGGCGAATGTTCTCGATGTCACCCCACCCTGAAGAAACTGGAGCATATCGGGGGGTACGAGGGCCTGTGCAAGCCGGTAGGGTTGTTCCTCGCCTTTCCGGCGGAGGTGCCAGGCGCAGAGTGAATTGAGATCGATCACGCCGTTTGTGTGCAGTACCCCGAGCCGCAGGTATCGTCCAAGGACGGTCTTGACTTCAAAGGTGCAGAATTTCATGTTCTGACGTGGAATGATGCATCCGCATTGGCCGGATGCGGGTTGAAATGTAGAGGATCATGGATTAAAGGTTACCCCTGAGATTTTGTTCACTCTCGATTGCTTCGAAAAGGGCCTTAAAATTTCCCTTTCCAAAACTCCTGCTTCCCTTCCGCTGGATGACCTCATAAAAGAGAGTCGGCCGATCCTCGACGGGTTTGGAAAAGATCTGGAGCATGTATCCCTCGTCATCGCGGTCGACCAGGATCCCCAGCTTTTTCAAATCGTCGATCGGCTCGTCGATTTTTCCCACCCTCTCCTGAAGGGCGTCATAATATGCCGACGGCACCCGGAGGAATTCAATCCCCCGGTCCGACAGCTCTCGGACAGTCGTGACGATGTCATCGGTGGCCATGGCAATGTGCTGGACCCCGGGGGTCCGGTAAAATTCAAGGTATTCGTCGACCTGGGATTTGCGTTTTCCCGGGGCGGGTTCATTGATCGGGAATTTTATCCGGTCGTTCCCGTTTGCCATAACCTTGGACATCAGTGCGGAGTATTCGGTCGAGATATCCTTGTCATCAAAATGTTTGAATAACCTGAATCCCATGACGTTGATGTAAAAATCGACCCATCGGTCCATCGCGCCGAGTTCGACATTCCCGACGCAGTGATCGACGTACTTCAGGCCGACCGGTTTGGCGATCGTGTCGGCCTTTGCCACGGGTTTGTACCCCGGCAGAAAGACGCCCGGATAGTTTTTCCGTTCGACGAAGGAATGGATCGTATCGCCGTAAATAGCGATGGCGGACTTTTTCACCTCGCCGAATTCGTCCTTCAGGAGTGTCGGTTCCATGATGCCCCTCGCACCCCGCCTGGTGGTTTCACGGAACGCGGATTCTGCATCATCGACCCAGAGTGCAATATCGCGCACGCCGTCACCGTGCTTCATGATATGGTCGTTGATGGGGTGTTCGGCGGTGAGCGGAGTGGTGAGCACAAGCCTGATTTTCCCCTGCTGGAGGACATACGAGGCTTTGTCCCGGGTGCCGGTCTCAAGACCGGCATACGCTACAAACTGAAACCCGAACGAAGTGCGGTAGAAATATGCAGATTGTTTTGCATTCCCGACATAAAATTCGATATAGTCGGTCCCGTTGATCGGAAGGAAATCTTTTTCGTTCTGGACCGCGAACTGCGGCCGCATGGAATCCGGCATACAAACCTCCTGACGAAGAACAATGTTTACACTGATACTTTTTTTAGAACGCTTTTCAGATTTTCGATACAGAACTGATTATCCTCCTCCGTCCCGATGCTGATGCGCATGCAGTGCGGGAGGCCGAATGATTTTAACGGACGGATAATCACACCTTTCTTGAGGAGTTCCTGATAGATGTCATTGACTTCCTGTTCGGAGTTGAGTACGACCATGACAAAATTTGCGCTGGACGGGACGACCTCGAAATCCAGGTCCCGCAGGGCAGCGGTCATAAACCGTAGCCCCGCCGTATTGACATCGAGCGAGCGAGCAAGGAATGCGGTGTCATTCAGGGCTCCAATGGCGGCTGCCTGGGCTGCCGCGCTCGGCTCAAAGGGGAGCTTGACCTTCAGAAGGTTTGTGATGAGTTCCTCGTGGGCGAAACCGTATCCGATCCTGATCCCGGCCAGTCCGTAGACCTTCGAGAACGTCCGCAGGGTTATCACGTTGTCGTAGCGGTATCTCATCGAGTCGGGGTAAAGCGGATCGCCGATGGCGTACTCGAAGTAGGCCTCATCGAAGACGATGAGGACATCCTGTGGAACTCTTGCGTAAAATTTATCGAATTCCTCCCTGGTGAATATGGTTCCGGTCGGATTGTTGGGATTTGCAAGATAAATCAACTTTGTCCGTCTGGTGATCTGACGCGCGAGTGCCTCGAGATCGTAACGCCAGTTGGCATAGGGAACGGTGCGGTAGGGCACGCCCTGGGCATGGGCGAGGACCTGAAAGCCGATGAACGCCGCATCGGTTGTCAAAACCTCGTCGTCGGGGCCCAGAAACGTCCGCATGATCGTGAGCATGATACCCTCTGATCCGTTCCCGGTAATCACATTGTCGATTTTGACATTATACATTTTCGCCAGGATAACACGGAGGTCATAACCTGCGTTGGGGTAGAGGTGGAGCTCCGGAATGACCTTTTCCATCCCTTTCATCGCAAGGGGGGAAGGGCCGAGCGGATTTTCATTCGAGGCGAGTTTGACGATTCGGCGCAGGCCGAATTCCCTCCGGACCTCGTCGATGGGTTTTCCCGGTTTATAGGGCTGGAGCGTGGCGATATTTTGCGGAACGAGCGACATCCAAAGTATTGAGAAATCTTAAATTACATCAAGATAGCAAAACGATGGCTTATTATCAATTTCCACCCGGCCTCATTTCCCGAGGCCTTGATCAATGCCTCCGACATGCAGGATCGATCACTGGTCCGTTTGTGCCGGCAGGCTCGCCATCGACGGGGCACCAACGGCATACTCTCCCGGGAATGACCCGCGTGTGGACATCAACGACGGATCGGCATCCTTTTGAACTCTCCCTTTTTTTGTGTAACATCTGACATTTAATGCGGAATATCCGGTCCGGAGAAAAATGGAGATTTGATACCTCGTACCTCGAGTTCACAGAATTTTCACCGATGCGATCTCTTTTTCTCATTCTTTACCGGTTGTTCATCATTCTCCCTATCGTCAGTTCCCTCCAGGGTGCCGCCGTTGCGCAAGGCAGCATGACGGGGTCGACCGGTGTCCCCTACCGTGAAACTCACCGCATCGCAATAAAAGATTCCGTCATACGATTGCAGCACCAGTTCATCGTCCCGCGGAGTGAGCGGATCATGATCGATACGTTTCTTCTTCAGGAACGTACCCATTACATTCTCGATCCCCGGCATGGAATTCTCACACTCCACCCCGCGGAGATACGGCGCAGCCTCCCCCGTCTTGACTCAGCAACGGCCGTCCTTGCGGAATACCGGGCGCTTCCGTTCACGTTCCAGGATGCATACCAGCATCGCGTACCCGTACGTATTGCAGATACCGCAACAAAAAAAACGATTCTCGTCGGCACATCTTCTCCTGCATTCTCACTCGAGGACATCTTCGGGCCGGGGCTTCAGAAATCGGGAAGTCTTGTCAGGGGATTCACCATAGGATCGAACCGCGATCTCTCGCTGAACTCGGGCTTACGCCTCCAGATGTCGGGAAATCTGACATCTGATCTCCTCCTGGTTGCCGCGCTGACAGATGAGAGTTCACCGCTCCAGCCGGAAGGTACGACGAAGACCCTCCAGGAGGTCGACAATGTGTTTGTCGAAATCCGCGGAAACAAGGCGGGTGCAACGCTGGGCGATTTTAATGTCGGTTTCGGCGGAACTGAATTTGGCCGTGTGGACCGCAAGCTTCAGGGGGCACGGGCGAACGCGTCCTTTGATATCGGGGGGATCGGCTCCCGGGTGACACTCGTCGGCGCCGCCCCCCGGGGGAAATTTGCCACGAACCAGTTTGAAGGCCTGGACGGCGTGCAGGGCCCCTACCTGTTGTATGGCCAAAACAACGAGAATGAGATTGTCGTTATTGCGGGAACGGAGCGGGTATATCTGAACGGCGAACAGCTGACCCGGGGGGATGTCAACGATTATACCATTGATTATTCGACCGCTGAGGTGACGTTCACGCCCCGCCGTCTGATATCGCGCGCCTCGAGGATAACGGTAGATTTTGAATATTCCGACCGGCAGTATGACCGGACGTTTCTCGGCGGGACCTCGGAACAGTCGTTTCTCAGCGATCGTTATTCGTTGAAGACCACCTTTTTCCGGGAATCCGACGATGAGAATTCGCCTATTGACATCTCCCTTGCGGACAGTGACAAGGCACTCCTCCGTCAGGCGGGGGGCAATCCCCTCAGGGCGTCGCGGTCGGGGGTGCGTATTGTCGGCCCCGGGAAAGGACAGTATGTGAGTGTCGACACGCTGGTAAAATTGCCCGGCGGATCCGATACATCGTACACCGTGTACGATTTTAATCCTTTCGACACTCTCCATGCCATTTACACGGTATCATTTCAGTATGTCGGGGCCGGTAACGGTGATTATGACAAGATAACGGTGTCACAATTCAGGTTCGCCGGTATCAGGCAGGGGGGATATCTCCCCATCGTGTCGTTACCGCTTCCCACCGCACACTCCGTGGCCGATTTTGCCTTCACCGGCACGGTGAGCGATGATTTCCGGTTGAATGCCGAGTACGCCTATTCCGCATTCAACGGAAATCTTTTTTCGCCTGGTTCAAGTGCTGAGCAGGATGGTGATGCCGGAAACGTCGGTCTTTCGTACACGACAAAAAACCTGCGGCTCGGGGACATCTCTCTGGGTGGGATCGAGATCAGGGCGCATGACCGGAGGATAGGAGAAAACTACAGGTCTCTCGACCGGTTGAACGATGTTGAATTCGACCGGTTATGGAATATCACCGATTCAACATCGGCGGCAGAAGAGGACCGCGAGGGTTCGCTCGTTCTTCATCCGTCGTCCTCCGTCCAGGGGACTGCATCGCTCGGTGAAGTCAGGCGTGGGGATGTTTTTTCTTCGACAAAGGTGAACAGCACGCTCAGGATAACGGGGAACGGGGCGCCGCTGTTTGATTACGGTATTGACGAGGTCTGGGCTGATGACGCGAACCACACAATGTCGAGTGTGTGGCTCAGACAGCACGGACTCCTCACCTCCCGTTTCGGGAAAATAACACCGGCGTTGACCTATGCGGGGGAAGTTCTTGAGGCCCATCAGACGGCCGCCGATTCGCTCCTCCCATCGAGTTATCGCATGAATGAGATCCAACCATCGGTGAGCCTCGACAGCATCGGAAAGATGAACCTCCGGCTTGCGTACACCCTCCGTCTTGAGGATTCATTGTCTGAAGGAAATCTCCGTCACGCGGTTTCCGCCCATTCACAGCACCTCGGGTGGGGACTTCAGGATTGGAACAGCTTCAGTTCGAGTCTCGAGCTGACGCTCCAGCAAAAGTATTTTTTTCACCCTTTTATCCGGTCAGCCGATGATAAATCAATTGCCCTCCGGTGGCAGGGGCGTTACTCGCCGGAGAGCCGCATTCTGGAGGGGGATGGTTTCTACGAGGTTGTCACCGAGCGGACTGCGAAGCAGGAGAGGGTCTTTCAGCAGGTTCAGGTTGGCACGGGCAATTACATTTACGCGGGGGACCTCAATCACGATCATATCGTGGATGAGGCTGATTTCACGCCCGTCCGGTTTGACGGTAACTATATCGCGTTGCTCATACCGACGGATCAGCTGGTACCCGATGTTGGTGTAAAGGTCGGCAGTCGTCTGCGGTTCAACGGCTCCCAGGTTCCGGCCGTCCGCACCTGGTATGGCGAGGTGATCGGGGCGTTGTCATCCGAGACGTACATCCGCCTGGAAGAAAAAAGTACTGATCCGGAGAAATCGGATATTTACCTCCTCCGTTTGAGTCATTTTCTGAACGACGCGCTGACAATCGAGGGCACAAATCTCTTCTCGCAGGATATTTTTCTTTTTGAGAACAACCCGGGATTTTCTCTTCGCTTCAGATATAATCAAAACCGCGGTCTGAGCCAGCTCGCACTCGGGGGGGAGCGTACCTACGTGCGGGAACAATCGGTCCGGCTTCGCTGGCAGCTGATTCCGGAGGTGTCGAACCAGACGACCGTATCGCTTCAGCGCAACACGTTGACAGCAGCCCCGGGTAATCCCCGGTTGAGGGACATCAAACTGACAAATTTATCTACCGAGTGGGTCTACCGGCCTGTCCAGCGGATTGAACTGGGGATGGTTTTTGGGACGGCGAGGGGCACAAATTACGATTCGGTGCGTGTATCGTTGAATAATCAGTCTTTGCGAGCGGTCTATTCATTCAACGAGCGTGGACAGGGAAGAATAGAATTCACACGTGAGGAAGTCAGGCTCGGCACGGTAAATGTTCCTTTGCCGTTTGAACTGACAGGGGGGAAGGTGACAGGTATAGGCTGGTTGTGGCATCTTGGATTTGATTATCGTATTACTCAATTTCTTCAGACCTCACTCATGTATGACGGACGAAGCGAGGGAACGTCCTCGGCTGTTCATACTGCAAAAGCGGAAGTTAGAGCATTCTTTTAAGGTAGTTCCTTTGAGGATTCATCTTCATGCGACCACATTTTTTCCAGGGGAACGTTTCACGTTGTTTCACGGTGCAACCGGAAGACGCAAGATGATCCCAAAAAAATTTTATGAAAAAAATATTTTCACATTTTTCTGTTGCATTTGAAAAATCGATTAGTTATAATAACCAACGCTTCGTCAAGCTTCTTTTCAGGCCATCAACGCGTCGTTTAATTTTCCGAAATTTCCGGGGGAACGGGTAAACGGCGAACGTTGTTAGTGAGAGCTAACGAGATGTAATCCGGGCTGAAGCACCACCAACCACAATCCAAATAATTAAATATCACAGAACACATGTCTGATGATACAACGGCAGTAGACCCGTCCAAAACATCTTTATCATCCAGGAAAAAAATGAGAGGTGAATCTTCCGGTGGTGAGTATGGTACGAATGGAGATGGCAAGTTAGTCGCCAAAGTTTATTGTACGTCGTTCGATTCACGTATCGGCAGAATCTACATCGCCTCAACGGAGAGGGGCGTCTGCAAGATCAGTGTACCGAAGGAGAACAGGAAAGATTTTATCGAGTGGTTGAAGGATCATTTCGACGTCGACGGCATAACTGACAACAGGAACCGGAACAAGGATGCCATTGACCAGCTGGCGCGGTATTTCAATGGAAAACTCGCAAAATTTACGGTTCCGACCGATTTGATCGGGACGCCGTTCCAGATCCGCGTCTGGAAGGAGCTGCTGAAAATCCCCTATGGGACCACCATCACGTACAAGCATCTTGCCCGCAGGGTTTTCGCGTCGAATGCCACCCAGGCGGTGGGCCGTGCGAACGGAGCCAACCCATTACCGATCATCATTCCGTGTCACCGGGTGCTCGGATCGAACGGTGCGCTCGTCGGATATTCGTGCGGTGTCAAAACAAAGGAATTTCTCCTGCGCCTTGAAGGCGCGATCATGCTCTGATCAGGGGATGTGGGATTTCGGGGGCGGGTAATTTTTCCTCGGGGAGGTGGTGTATCCATTCTTGAAGTTTTTTTCAGCTGATACGCTCCGCACGTCTGCGCGAGGATCCGCCTGGTGCCTCTGGCAGGTTTCCAATTGCAGGTAGTTTCGTTGCCTCGGAGGAAATATTTTACTACCTTGATTTTGAACCATCGGATCTCATAAACTCTCATCATGGATTTTCTCAAGGAATTAAATCCCCGGCAGCGCGAGGCCGTACAATCTGTCGAAGGGCCCCTGACGGTTGTCGCCGGTCCCGGAAGCGGAAAAACGCGCGTCCTGACCTACCGCATCTCCTATCTGATTTCGATCGGCGTGCCCGCGTATCAGATTCTCGCACTGACCTTCACCAACCGTGCAGCAGGTGAAATGAAGTCCAGGATAATCCAGCTGGTGGGTGAGAAGAGCTCCCAGGTCTGGATGGGGACATTCCATTCGATGTTTGCGCGGATCCTCCGCAGGGAATGCGAAAAGATCGGATTCCAGAAAAATTTTACCATTTATGACACGGTGGATTCACTTTCGGTTATCAAGGTTCTCATGGCTGAATGCGGAATCCCGGCACAGCAATTCAATCCTCAGGCGATCCGGTCGAGGATCAGCATGGCGAAAAATCAGATGTTCAGCCCGGACGAAGCTGCGCAACAGGCCGCCGATCTGTTTGAGGAACGGTCTGCGCTGATCTATGATCGCTATCAGACGCGCCTGAAGCAGAATAATGCGATGGATTTTGACGATCTCCTGCTGAAACCGATCGAACTTTTCCGACACAATAAAAAGCTTCTCGAGCATTATCAGGACCGATTCCGGTTCATTCTCATCGATGAGTACCAGGACACGAACCGGGCGCAATACACGCTGGTGAATCTCCTTGCCTCACGATACCGGAACATCTGTGTCGTGGGGGATGACGCTCAGAGCATCTATTCCTTCCGGGGGGCGGATCTCCGGAATATGCTCGATTTTGAACGGGATTACCCCGACCGCAAGCTGATCCGTTTGGAGCAGAATTACCGATCGACGAAGACCATTCTGCGGGCTGCCGATACCATCATCAAGAACAACGTCGACCAGATCGAGAAAAATCTCTGGACGGACAACCGGAAAGGCGACGACATCACCATTCTGGTCTGCGAGGACGACAGGGATGAGGGGGCGGCGGTTGTGGATAAAATCTACGAAGAGGTGAGGCGGAAAACTGCGGATCTCAGGGAGATCGCCGTGATGTACCGCACCAATGCCCAATCCCGGGCCCTTGAGGATGCGCTCCGCCGTAACAGCATTCCCTACGCCATCGTGGGAGGAGTCGAGTTTTACCAGCGGAAGGAGATCAAGGATGTTCTGGCATATTTCCGGCTGCTGGTCAATCCTCAGGATGATGAAAGCTTCCGGCGTGTTCTCAACTATCCGGCACGGGGTATCGGAGCCCGCGCGCTCGAAAAGATCGCAACCTTTGCACAGGTGCATCACGTGTCGCTTTTTGAAGCGTCCTCCCGCATGATTACCGGAGATGAGCTTGCGCAGAAAACCCGCTCCGGGTTGCGCGATTTTTACCATCTGATGGTTAAATACAGGGAGATGCTCACCCAGATGTCCCTCAGTGAATTGTCGAGATCGCTCGTGGATGATATCGGCATTCTCAAAATCTTCAAAGAGGAGGACACACCGGAATCGCTCGCACGGAGGGAAAATGTTCAGGAACTGCTCTCGGCCATCTCGGAGTTCAGCGAAAAACGCCAGCCCGCCACGCTCGAGGATTTCCTTCAGGATGTTGCGCTTGTCTCCGCTGTGGACGAACTGGACAGCACGCCCAATTCCGTCACGCTGCTGACTCTCCACAGCGCGAAGGGCCTGGAATTTCCGCTGGTGTTCATTACCGGGCTCGAGGAGGGGCTCTTGCCGCTGTATTCCGGTTCACCGGAGCGGAGGGAGCTCGAGGAGGAGCGGCGGCTCTGTTACGTCGGCATCACCCGTGCGATGAAAAAGGTCTATCTCAGTCATGTCCGTGCCCGTTATCGCGCGGGTGAGCTTACCTATCAGACACCCTCGCGGTTCCTCCAGGAGATGGGAAATGACGGCATCGCGTTTGAATTCCGGACAACGATCGCACGGCAGGGTGATCGCCGCGGCTACAGGAAATCTTCGGCATCCCCGCAGTCCCTTGTCGGGCGGCGGGAGCCGAGCGACGACCATTACCACCGGGATGTCATGCCGGACTATGAGCATGACACCGATGATCCCTCCCGGCCCCGTGTGGGGGAGCTGGTCGAGCATGAGATTTTCGGACGGGGAAAGGTTGTGGCGGTTTCCGGTGAGGGAGAGGCAAGAAAAGCGATTGTTCATTTCGCGACTGTGGGCCGTAAAAACCTCCTCTTGCGGTACGCGAGGCTCAAGATTCTATGAAGAAATTGTTTCAATCCTTACGAACCGGTACCAGAACGGCGGCCCGGTTCATGAGGGATGTCGTGATCCGTTTTGAGGAAGAGAATGTCCTGACAATATCTTCCGGAATCGCTTTCCGTGTCCTTCTCTGCATGATCCCGTTTATGGTCGTGATCACCTCCCTGTTCGGGATCTTTCTCCAGACCTCCTACGCAAACCGGCATGTGACCTATCTGCTCGGATCCTTGCTCCCTTCCCAGCCCTATACCGACGAAATCAGGAAATACATCGAAAAACTTTTTTTGGATATCGTCAACAACAGGCATCGTTTTGGTCTGCTCGGGCTGGCGATTCTGCTCTGGACGGCCTCTTCGCTCTTTGGTTCGCTCCGGAGAATACTGAATAAAATTTTTTCGATCAGAGCGTCCAAAACCGTCATCCGCAAGAGCATCGAAAATATCGTTTTTGTCATCATTCTCGGATTGCTGTTCCTTGTCGCCAATGTCTTTACGTGGGTTCTCAAGTCTGTACAATCTGTCGTTACGGAGATGTTCCCTGATAGCGGGGTGAATATCAGAATCATCAGCAGGTCGTTTCCCCTTATCACGTCGTACTGTGCCGCTCTCGCGATGTTTTACGTTATCAACAGGTTCATGCCCGATAAAAAGATCCCGCGGAAGATCGCCCTGATTGCGGCCCTGACGACGACCTCGCTCTGGTGGGTGGCGGGGAAGATCTTTGCATGGTATGTTGCGACATTCCATCCTTTCGGGCAGGTGTACGGGGCGTATACATTCTTTTTTGTATTTCTCCTCTGGGTCTATTATTCCTCAATGGTTTTTGCCGTCGGCCTTGTGGCAGCGCGTGTCGTCCAGGATCATTCGTCGCCGGTTGTGAAAACGGCCTATGGCCGGCGCTAGCGTTCCCCCTCCCCCCACGGGGAGGGGGTTGTGCGACCCGGCCCTCGCGGATCCATGCGTTGCCTTTCATACTATTCTTTTGTAAGTTTCAGAAGGACGATCATTCATTACAAGGAGGAAGAACCATGGAAGGATATGTGGTTGTCGCGACGTTCAGCACGCACATGGAAGCGGAATTGGCCCAGGCGACGCTCGCCGCTGCCGAGATCGAGTCTTTTCTCCAGTTGGATGATACCGGCGGGATGTTGCCTTCGTTACAGGAGAGCGGAGGGGTAAAGCTCCTTGTCGACCCATCGCGGCTCGATGAAGCCCGGATGATTCTTTCGGAGCAGGCGACGAGTCAGGAATGAACGCGGTTGTATTCTTGACTTCCTCGAATTCTTTCCCTACGTTAGACGATTAATTTTCATTACCCGGAGTATCATGCTCAGACAGCTGTTCCGGCGGAAATCGCTCGATGATATTCTGCATGAAACCGAGGAACCCTCGCATCAGTTAAAACGCGCGCTGGGTGCTTTTGATGTTGTCATGCTGGGAATCGGAGCCATCATCGGTGCGGGTATTTTTGCGACGATCGGCACGGCAGCGGCCGGTGACATCGCGCGGCCCGGCGCGGGACCGTCGCTTATCCTCTCGTTTGTCCTCACCGGTGTCGCCTGTGGTTTTGCCGCGCTCTGTTATGCGGAATTTGCCGCAATGGTGCCGATCTCCGGAAGCGCGTACACCTACTCCTATGCCACGCTCGGCGAGCTGATCGCCTGGATCATCGGCTGGGATCTGATTATCGAGTATGCGGTGGGCAATGTCGCAGTTGCCATCAGCTGGGGGAATTATTTCAAGACGTTTGTCTCGGGTTTCGGGATCACCATCCCAGACTGGTTATCGACCGATTACCGGACTGCCGCGCACATCCCCGGGCTGTTTGAAAGCGCGCCCCACATCCTGGGTGTGCCTATTGTGTTCAATATTCTCGCCTTCGGCATCGTCGCGCTGATCACCATCGTTCTGGTGATCGGGATCCGGGAGAGTGCGTCGATGAACAGCGTGATGGTTTCACTCAAGCTCCTGGTGCTTGCGTTTTTTGTCTTTATAGGCTGGAAATACGTGAGAGCGGACAACTGGCATCCCTTCGCCCCGAACGGGTGGGCGGGGATTCAGGCCGGTGCGGCGATTGTTTTCTTTGCCTATATCGGCTTCGATGCCGTCTCGACAGTGGCCGAGGAAGTCCGCCGGCCGCAGCGCGACCTTCCCATTGGCATCATCGGTTCCCTCGTCATCTGTACGGTCGTCTACATCATTGTCGCCGCGGTGTTCACCGGTATCATTCCCTATCCGGCGCTCGTCAAGAAGCTGGCGACGGAACAGGCCGAACCGCTGACCATGGCGCTCCAGTATGCCAACATCGGGAAATGGGCGACACTCTTCATCGGCATCGTCGCGTTCGGCTCGGTGATCGCCCACACGGCGGTCCTGCTGGTGTTTCAGCTGGGCCAGCCCCGAATTTTCTTCTCGATGGCCCGTGACGGTCTCCTTCCCCAGAGTTTTGCGAAGGTCCACCCGAAATTCAGAACCCCGTATGTGACGACCATCCTCACAGGGGTGGCGGTCGGCGTCTGTTCGATGTTCACCAGCATCGACGAGATGGTTGATCTGACAAATATCGGCACCCTCTTCGCATTTATACTGGTTTGTCTCGGTATCATGATCCTTCGAAAGCGCGAGCCCGGGAGAGCCCGGGGTTTTAAAACCCCGTTCGTGCCGGTTGTACCGATACTTGGCATTCTCTCCTGCATCTATCTGATGCTCGGATTACCCTGGATAACCTGGATGAGATTCGGCCTTTGGCTGATCGTGGGGATGGTGATTTATCTCGCGTACGGTTATCGGAAGAGTCTGATCCGCGGAGAGATGGGATAATCCGCGAGGGGTCGCGTACCGTTTCCAAGACCGGGCTTTATGGGGGGGTAAAAGGTCATCCGGACCATTCTGAAAGGCGGCCGATGATCACCTTCTCCCCGTGTCAGATCGGAGAATGTCGGGAGACGGACCCCGGTCAGTCCGTGACCAGTGAGGGGAGAGTTTCGGGGGGCTTGAATTCGCCTTCCCACCGCGCGACGACCGCGCTTGCCAGGCAATTTCCGACGACATTCACGGTCGTTCGTCCCATGTCCAGAATCTCATCCACGCCGAGAATGACGGCGACGCCCTCCAGGGGCAGTCCGAAAGAGCCGAGTGTGCCGGCCAGAATGACCAGCGATGCGCGGGGCACACCCGCGACACCTTTGCTTGTGAGCATGATGGTCAGCATCATCAAGATCTGGTGGCCGATCGTCAGCTCGATCCCGGCGGCCTGGGCCACAAAGATCGCCGCCAGCGAGAGGTAGAGGGTGGAGCCGTCGAGGTTAAAGCTGTACCCGGTCGGTATGACGAATGCGACAATCCTTCTCGGAACGCCAATTGCCTCCATGACCTGCATCGCCTTCGGCAGGGCAGCCTCTGAGCTCGTTGTGGAAAATGCAATGAGTGCGGGTTCCTTGACGGCTGAAAAAAACTTTCCCACGGGGATTTTTGCGATCAGAGCCACGCCGCCGAGTACAACGACGATAAAGATGATCAAGGCACCATAAAAGGTGAGGATGAGAAGCCCCAGATTGACGAGGACGGAGATTCCCTTGTTTCCGACGGTGAAGGCAATCGCCGCGCCGACCCCGATCGGTGCGTATCGCATGACGATTCCGGTGAACTTGAACATGGTTTCCGCCAGCGAATCGCAAAATGACAGAATGATCTTTCTTTTGTCCTCCGGCAGAAGGGCGAGTGCGAAGCTGAAAATGAGCGTGAAGATAACCACCTGCAGCACTTCCCCTTCCGCCGCCGCCTGGAAAAAACTCTGGGGGACAATATGCGTCACGATATCCCCCCAGGATTGTTTCTTTGAGATGATGTCGGCGGCGTTTTGATCGGCATGCAGTTGGACGCCGATGCCGGGTTTGATCATGTTGACAGCCATAAGGCCGATGATGAGGGCCAGAGTGGTTATCACCTCGAAGTAGATGAGGGATTTTAACCCCATCCGGCCGACCTGTTTAAGATTGCCGTGGCCGGCGATACCGACCACGAGGGTTGAAAAAATCAGCGGAGCAATAATCGTCCTGATGAGCCGGAGGAAGATGATGCTTAAGGGCCTGAGGGAAACCGCGGCCTCGGGTGCGAGCCAGCCCATGATGAGTCCCACCCCCATCCCGATGAAAATCCATTGTGTGAGTGAGGGTTTACCGATTTTCATGTGATGGAATGCGGATTGTCATGCGGGGCGGATGAGGGGTGCGTGTGGTTGCATGCGATCACGGGGAGAGGCGTTCCGTCAAATCATCCCTCACTTGGTGCGGGCACCGAGTTTTTTCCAGACGAAGTAGATCGGGATGCCGGTCAGGACGATGATAAATCCCGGCCAGGTGTTCTGGGGTTTGTAGATGAGTAAATCGATGCAGATCGCCGCTGCTGCCAGAACGTAGATGGCAGGCAGCACCGGATAGCCGAACGCCTTATAGGGGCGTTCCGCACCGGGTCGGATTTTCCGGAGGCGGAATATCCCGATCACGGTCAGGATATAGAACAATAAAACAGCGAAGACGACATAATCGAGCAGGTCGCCGTATGTGCCCGAGAGGCAGAGGAGGGACGCCCATACCGCCTGGAGGATGAGGGCGACGGCGGGAACGGAGAAGGAATTCAGTGTTCCGATCCTGCGGAAGAAGAGTTTATCCCTTGCCATGGCATAGTAGACGCGGGCCCCGGCAAGGATCAGGCCGTTGTTGCATCCAAAGGTGGAGATCATGATAAAGACCGCCATGACGATCGCCGCCGGTTCTCCCAGAATCGTCGTTGCGGCCGCTACTCCGACCCGGTCGCTCGTCGCGAACTGAATCCCCCGGGCATACACGTCAGTGCCGTCCGGATTCCCCGATAGGGGCAGGACGAGGAGGTATGCCACATTTGCAAGGAGATAGATGATGGTGACGGTGGCGGTCCCGAGGAAGAGGCTGAGCGGTATGGTCCTTCTGGGATTGATGACTTCACCTGCTGTGAAGGTGATGTTGTTCCACGCGTCGCTGGAAAAGAGCGATCCCACCATTGCGACGCCGATTGCGGCAAACAGCATCATGCCCGACAGGGGGATCACGGAGGAGATTTTGTTATCGGCCAGATGTGTCCATGAACCGTTCCAGAGTTGTGAAAAATTTTCCGTTATGACGGAGGGATTCCGTCCGATCCAGATGCCCAGGAGGATGAGGCCGAAAAGGGCGAGGGTCTTCGTTACGGTGAAGATATCCTGGACGACCTTCCCGGTCCGAAGTCCGCGGATATTCACACCCGTGAGAACCAGTATACTGGCGATTGCCAGGAGTTTCGAAGCTGACAGGCGGAATGTCCCGGCTGAAATGAGTATCGTATTTTCACCGAACCAGGGAATGAGAACGGCGGTGAATTTCGCGAATGCGACAGCGACGGCCGCTATGGTACCAGTCTGGATGACCAGGAAGAGGGTCCAGCCGTAGAGGAATCCGACAAACGGGTTGTAGGCTTCGCGCAGGTACACATACTGACCGCCCGCGTGGGGCATCATGCCGGCAAGCTCGCCGTAGCTCAACGCGGCTGTTATGGTGATGATTCCGGTGACGAGCCAGACCAGGAGGAGGTATCCGGGGGAGCCCACCGTGCGCGCGATGTCGGAGCTGACGATGAAAATACCCGAGCCGATCATCGAGCCGATGACGATCATGGTTGAATCGAGGAGACCAAGCTCCCGCTTGAATTCCCGCTCGGCCGGCCCGGTGGATGTTGTCGGATTTTGGTCGCTCACACTTCGTCAGTCTGGAGGGGTGAGGCGGACGATGTCACCGTTTCCTTCGCCCGAAGCCTGGCCATGATACTGTGCCTGCGTCCGTAGCTGAAATAAATGGCAAACCCGATGAGGAGCCAGACGATCAACCGGTACCAGTTCTCCGCCGGCAGGGAGAACATCAGAAGGAGGCACGAAAGGATCCCCATAATCGGAACAAACGGGACGAGCGGTGAGCGGAAGGGGCGTTCTGCATCGGGATGAGTTCTCCGCATGATGAGGACAGCCGCGCAGACGATGGTGAAGGCGAGCAGTGTTCCGATGTTCGTCAGTTCCGCAAGAATTCGCAAGGGAAGAAAGGCGGCCATGGTAGACACGAAAATGCCCGTGAGGATCGTGGATTTCCAGGGTGTCCGGAATTTGGGATGAACCGCGCCAAAGACGCTCGGGGGGACCATGCCGTCCCGGGCCATAGCCAGGAGCACGCGCGGCTGGCTGAGCATCATGACCAGGAGAACCGATGTAATGCCCGTGATCGCTCCGACGTCGACAAGCCGTTGTGCCCACGGCAGACCCACCCGTGCGAAGGCGACCGATACCGGTGCGTTAATGTCGATCTGGTCGTAGCGGACCATGCCGGTCAGTATGGCTGACACCGTGATATAGAGAACCGTGCAAATGATGAGGGAGGCGATGATACCGATGGGGACGTCGCGGTTGGGCCGGCGTGCTTCCTCGGCATGTGTCGACACGGAGTCGAATCCGATATAGGCGAAGAAGATGATTGCAGCTCCTGCCAGAACACCGAGCGGTGAACCTCCCGCTGCGGTCTGGCCGAAAATCGTATGTCCGAAAAAGCTGATACCCGTGTAACCGTAGGGGGCGAAGGGTTTCCAGTTCTCGGGGTTGATATAAAAGATGCCGACAACGATGACAAACAGGACGATCGTCAATTTCACACCCACCATGAACGCGTTGAAGCCCGCGCTTTCCCGGATGCCGATCACCAGAATCGTGGTGATGATCGCGGTGATGATGATTGCCGGGACATCAAAATACGATCCCGTTGCATAGAAATGGTGGGTGACGGGATCAAAGTCGAATGGTGCGCTCCCGAGCTGGGAGGGGAGATGGATCCCGAAACTCCCGAGGAGGTCCTGGAAGTGTGCCGACCAGCCGTGTGCGACGGTTGAGGAGCCGACGGCGTACTCAAGGACGAGATCCCACCCGATAATCCATGCAAAGAGCTCACCCAGTGTGGCATAGGCATAGGTATACGCTGAACCGGCGACCGGGGCCATGGAGGCGAACTCGGCGTAACAGAGTGCGGCGAAGATGCAGGCGATTCCCGCCACAACGAAGGAGAGAATCAGACCGGGTCCCGCTTTATCATGTGCGGCGACGCCCGTGAGGACGAAAATGCCCGTCCCGATGATAGCGCCCACGCCAAGACTGGTGAGCGTGATGGGTCCAAGAACACGGCGAAGCCGGTTTTCACCTTTCATCTCCTCCAGCAGCAGGCTCAGCGGCTTCTTTGCGAACAGCGGATTTCCCATATCGGATCTCTCCTAGATGATGTCTGATAACGTGTGGACCGATGTTCCAACCTGGCCACAATTCTCTGATTGTCCAAAGTAGGCAAATTTTACATAAGACTCAACAGTCATTGGACTGACGCGGCGGATAAATTTGTGGTGCGGGGAATTCGCCGATCCGCGGGTTGCCGTCCGGGTGTCATGCGGTATGGTTTTTCAGCCTGGAAACTTCCGTGATACCCGGAACGCGCCACAACTCCGTGATATAGCGGTTGTGCGACGGATGTTTATCGCAGAATGTGAGTTTTAACCGTGAAGTCGTATCGTCGACTTTTGTGAAGTCGAGATCCGAAAAGTTGACGTCATTTTCAGCAAGGACCGTTGCCAGTTCGGTTCGTGTCCGGCCTGCCTGATCGTCAAAGATGATCGTGCATTCCACGAAATGGCATTTGCCGAGAAGTCTTGGCTCGATTTTTCCCAGGACGACCAGTGACAGCAGGACGAGGAATGTGCAGATGAGCCCGATCCATGCCAGTCCCGCCCCGATGAAGAGGCCGATTGCCGCGCCCACCCATATCGTGGCAGCGGAGGTGAGTCCGGTAATTGTCCCCCGCGACTGGATGATCGTCCCCGCACCGAGGAATCCTATACCGGTGACGACCTGTGAAGCGATGCGGGTGAGATCGCCGGCGCCGAGCTCGCTCCGCTGCAGCATAAACTCCGAGACCATCATATAGAGACACGACCCGAGGCAGATCAGAATGTTGGTTCTGAAGCCGGCTGGCTTTCCCTTTCTCTCACGTTCAATGCCGATGAGCGCCCCGCAGATGATGGCAAACGTGGATCGGACGATGAATGTTGGGAATATCGATAGAAAAAACTGGAATGATTCAACCATAATAATCGGAAGCGATATTATGCGGAGAGGATTGAATGATAATAACGTTCATAGCGGTCGACGATTTTTTCGGAGTCAAACATCTCAACGGCCCTGGTGCGGGCGGATTCCGAGAAGAGAGCGTATTTGGCAGAATTCGTGAGGAGGTCGATGCAGTACCGTGCCATCCGGTCGATATCACCGATTTCCGCGATATATCCTGTCACACCGTGCTGGATGAGTTCCGGCAATCCCCCTACGCTTGAGGCGATGACGGGGGTGCCGCACGACATCGATTCCAGGGCCGACAGCCCGAAACTTTCTGACTGGCTCGGGATGAGGAACAGATCGGCGGCCGACAGGAGGGGGATGAGCTCACTTTGCTTTCCGAGAAACTTGATGTCGTGGAAGATTCCGAGCTCCCGTGCGAGCTGTTCGGAGTTTGACCGGTCGGGGCCATCACCCACAAGCAGGAGTTTGGAGGGGATTTTTTTCCTCACCTGGTCGTAGATCTTGACAACATCAGGAACACGCTTCACGGACCGGAAGTTCGAGATATGGATGAGGATCTTCTCCCCTTCGGGCGCGATGCTTTCCCGGATCTGATGCGCGTCGATCCTGCGATACTTCCTGGTATCGACAAAATTCGGTATGACCTCGATGGATTTCTCGATATTGTAGTTCGTGAGGGTTTTCTCTTTCAGAAACCTGGAGACTGCGGTCACGCCGTCGCTGTGCTCGATGCTGAATTTCATGACAGGGAGATAGCTTGGTTCCAGACCGACCAGTGTAATATCGGTCCCATGGAGCGTTGTAACGATTTTAAAATTGGAATTTCCGACTATTTGTTTCGCCAGGTATGCGCTGGTTGCATGCGGTATGGCATAATGGGCGTGGAGGATATCCAGGTGTTCAAACTTTGTCACCTCGACGATTTTGCTGGCGAGTGCCGGGGTATAGAGTGGGAAATCGAACAGGGGGTAATTCGAGATCTCGACCTCATGATAGATAATATTATCGCTGAACCCGTCGAGGCGGAAGGGCATTGCATAACTGATAAAGTGGATTTTATGTCCTCTTTCCGCAAGTGCCTTCCCCAATTCGGCCGCCAGGACGCCACTTCCACCATAGGTGGGGTAACATGAGATGCCAATATTCATAAAATATTTCGTTTTAAGGTAAGGAGAATATGAAACAAATTCAATTGATCGTGCGTCTAATAAATAAGAGCGAGAATCGGGCACATTTTCCGATTTACGTGATTTACCTGATCAGACTGCTCTTATCCTTTTTAGGTGATTTCCATCAGGTACAATTTTTCAGAAAGAAATTTATTCATTATTTTAACAATTAATAAGGAAAACCGCAGAATAAAATTTTTTTAATCGGTAAGTGGTTGATTTTCCAAAAAATTTCCTTATATTGTATTCTGTGGCCCGCCAAAAGTCGTGTTATTTACCATATTTTGACACTATGAGAAAGGAATGCTGAAAGTGAAGCAAAAAGCAAAGGTGATCGGCATTGTCATTACCAGCTGTCCGGTATGCGGAAATCCGATTAATTTTGATCGACAGGTGACTAAGGTTTGTGCTTATTGCGAGGAAATGGTGCATATCGATCTCGATAAGGTGGAAGTTTCTCTACACGGACCAGTGACCCAAGAGAACAAACGGATGAAAATAAGCATGAATTAGTCGGCAGCCAATGATATGATACATTAAAGATTCCGCATTGCGGAATCTTTTTTGACTCAAAACCGGACTTTTTCGGTCGTATTTTCAAAACCTGACAATGTTTCAGTTATCAAAAAAGGTCGAATATGCCATTATTGCGCTGAGGTTTATGGCCTCGGGTGGTCGGGGGCGTATATATACGACAAAGGAGATAGCAGACAGGAATCAGCTCTCGTATGAGCTCCTGGCCAAAATCATGCAAAAATTGGCACGCAAAGGGTTTATCACCTCCCAGCAGGGAGTACACGGGGGATATATTCTTGCCCGTGAGGCGAGTGAAGTCAAAATATCGGCTGTCATAAACGCCATTGAAGGGAAAAATGTTGTAACGATCATTCAGTGCGAAGCCAGTACGCCTGAAGATTGCAGTATTCACACCACCTGTACGATCAAAAATCCCCTCGTGAAGCTTCAGACGAGCATCAACAAGGTTTTTGACGAGCTGACCATCATGGAGATGGTGTGATGAAACTTCCCGTCTATATGGATTACCAGGCGACGACCCCGGTCGATCCGCGGGTTCTGGAATCGATGCTCCCGTATTTCACTGAAAAATTCGGTAATCCCGCAAGCCGTCAGCACGGATTCGGATGGGAAGCCGAACATGCCGTCGACCGCGCGCGGTCACGGATCGCGGAGAATCTTCACGCGGAACCGCGTGAAATTATTTTTACAAGCGGCGCGACCGAGTCGAACAATCTGGCGATCAAGGGGATTGCGGAAGCCCTGAAACGAAAGGGGAATCACATCATCACCGTTCAAACGGAGCACAAGTCCGTACTGGACGTCTGTAAAAAGCTCGAGCGCAACGGTTTCGATGTCACCTATCTGCCGGTCGATGAATCCGGGTTGGTCGATCTCTCGCATCTTACGGCTGCCATGACGCCGAAGACGCTCCTGGTGACAGTAATGATGGCCAATAACGAGATCGGAACGGTTCAGGACATACCGGCCATAGGGAGGGTCTGTCATGAGCGGAATATTCTTTTTCACACCGACGCGACGCAGGCGGTCGGGAAAATTCAGGTCGACGTCCGGGACCTGCAGTGTGACCTTGTATCCTTTTCCGGTCATAAAATCTACGGACCCAAGGGCACCGGCGTGTTGTATGTTCGGAGCGGACAGCCGAAGATTCACCTCACGGCCCAGATGGACGGCGGTGGGCATGAACGGAACCTCCGGTCGGGGACGTTAAACGTTCCGGGAATCGTGGGGATTGCCCGGGCGCTGGAGATTGCGGCGGCTGAAATGGCGTCGGAATCCGTGCGGCTCGGTACCTTGAGGGATAAAATGTGGAACACGTTCCGGGACCGCCTGGACGAGGTCTATCTGAACGGTCATCCGCAGAACCGTCTGCCGAACAACCTGAACGTGAGTTTTCTGCATGTCGAGGACAATGTGCTGATGATGAACATCAAGGATATTGCCGTCTCGACCGGTTCGGCCTGTACGACGGCGAGCCCTGAACCCTCGCATGTGCTGCACGCCCTGAAGGTCGGGGCGGCGCGCGAACAATCGGCGCTGCGGTTTGGTCTCGGCAGATTCACCACTGCCGAGGAAGTGGACTACGTGATCGACCGGGTGGTCACGAATGTGCGATCGCTCCGTGCGGCAAGCCCGTCCTATCAGGCTCATTCCCGGGAATACAACAACGAAAAGGTGAGACAAGTATGAAACCGGCGGACATGATTCTCAGCAATCAGAAGGAATTCTTAAAATACCTGAAATCAAAATTTGTCCTGATCCACCTGTCGAACATTTTTTTCAGGGATCTGCATTTCGGTGTCATGGCCTATCTCCGCGATCACGGGGTGCGGGTGAAATACAGTGTCGGTGATCTGGTGACGCGCGAGGTAGCCGCAGGGATGGAACAAAGCGGCATCCTGAAAAAAATTGACCATCAGTCATGGCTGCTCCTCTACCCGGAGTTCGCATTGCCGAGAGTGGAGAAGAAAGCCTCCTGACATCGTGAAAGGATTCTGGAAATCCCATGCCGAATGAGACCAACAATATCGAACAACTCGCCACGCAGGAATACAAATACGGTTTTGAGACCGTGGTGGAGACCGAGGAGTTCCCGAAGGGGCTCAACGAAGAGGTCATCCGTCTGATTGCCGAGCGGAAGCACGAACCTGAATGGCTTCTCGACTGGCGGTTGAAAGCCTACCGCCACTGGCTGAAGCTCTACAACGATCATGCGGAACCGACGTGGGCCAATCTCCGCATCGACCCGATCGATTACCAGGATATCCGCTATTTTTCCGCCCCGAAGAAGAAGCCGAAGCTGAACAGTCTGGAGGATGTCGATCCGGAGATCAGGAAGACGTTTGAAAAGCTCGGCATCCCGCTTGAAGAACAGAAACTCCTGAGCGGCGTGGCCGTCGACGCGGTTTTTGACAGCGTATCGGTCGGTACGACGTTCAAGGAAAAGCTCAAGGATCTGGGGATCATCTTTTGCTCGTTCACCGAGGCGGTGCAGGAACATCCCGACCTCGTACGGCAGTACCTCGGTTCGGTTGTTCCCTACACCGATAACTTTTATGCCTCGCTGAATGCCGCAGTGTTCAGCGACGGTTCGTTCGCATTCATCCCGCGGGGGGTGCGGTGTCCGATGGAGCTGTCAACCTATTTCCGGATCAATGCGCGCGAAACGGGGCAGTTCGAACGGACGCTGATCATCGCCGAAGAGAAAGCCTATGTCAGTTATCTTGAAGGATGCACGGCGCCGGTTCGTGATGAAAACCAGCTTCACGCGGCGGTCGTTGAGCTTGTCGCCCTGGACCATGCAACAATCAAATATTCGACGATCCAGAACTGGTATCCCGGTGACAAGGAGGGGAGGGGTGGAATTTACAACTTTGTCACCAAGCGCGGCAAGTGTGCGGGCCGCAGCTCCAAAATCACCTGGACGCAGGTCGAGACCGGCTCGGCGATCACCTGGAAGTACCCCGGATGCATCCTCCAGGGGGATAATTCCGTCGGTGAGTTTTATTCCGTCGCCGTGACAAATAATCATCAGCAGGCGGATACCGGCACAAAAATGATCCATCTCGGCAAGAACACAAAAAGCACGATCGTGTCGAAGGGGATTTCAGCCGGTCACGGGCAGAACTCTTATCGCGGGCTTGTGCGGATTGCCAAACATGCGAGCCACGCCAGGAACTTTTCCCAGTGCGACTCGCTCCTCATTGGTGACAAATGCGGTGCGCACACGTTTCCGTACATGGAAGTCAAGAACACCTCCTCGCGCGTCGAGCACGAAGCCTCGACGTCCAAGATCGGTGAAGATCAGATCTTCTACTGCCGTCAGCGCGGGCTTTCCACCGAGGATGCGGTGAACATGATCGTGAACGGTTTTTGCAAGGAGGTCTTCCGCGAGTTACCGATGGAGTTTGCGGTGGAGGCCCAAAAGCTTCTGAGTATAACGCTGGAAGGGAGTGTCGGTTGAACGGAATCATCATGAACAAGGAATATCCTTCATATGCTTGAGATCAAAAACTTACATGCGTCGGTCGACGGGAATGAAATTCTCAGGGGTGTCAATCTGCGGATTGACGCCGGGGAGGTCCATGCGATCATGGGACCGAACGGTTCCGGGAAGAGCACACTGGCTCAGGTTCTCGCCGGTCGGGATACGTATCATGTCACCGGGGGGACGGTGGTGTATGAAGGGAAGGATCTCCTGGCGATGCCGCCCGAAGAGCGCGCCTGGCGGGGGCTTTTCCTTGCATTCCAGTACCCCGTCGAGATTCCGGGGGTCAACAACACCTATTTTCTGAAATCCGCGCTGAACGCGGTCAGGAAGTACCGCGGGGAGGAGGAGCTTGACGCGATAGAATTCCTGAAAATCGTCAAGCAGAAAGCCGCCCTGATGGAAATGGAGGATTCACTCCTCAGCCGTCCCGTCAATCAGGGTTTCTCCGGTGGTGAGAAGAAACGAAACGAAATTTTTCAGATGGCGATTCTCGAGCCGAAGCTCGCCATTCTGGATGAAACCGACTCCGGTCTGGACATCGACGCTCTCAGGACCGTCGCCGACGGTGTCAACAAACTGCGGAAACCCGACCGTGCGGTCCTTGTCGTGACGCATTATCAGCGGCTGCTGAATTACATCGTGCCGGACGTGGTCCATGTCCTTGTGGACGGCAGGATCGTGAAATCGGGGACAAAGGAGCTCGCGCTTGAGCTTGAGGCCAAAGGGTACGACTGGCTCCGCGAGGAGTCCGAAACGGTCCATGCAGGATGAATTGACGGAGACGGAGATGCAAACATTGGAACAACAGCGAGACTGGTACCTTTCACTTTTCCGGAAGTTTGAAAAAAGCCTGAATGGTGAAGCCGCCGATCCGTTTCACGCGCGTCGCAGGGAAGCCCTCGAGCGATTTTCCGAACGGGGTTTTCCGACGGTTCGTGACGAGGAGTGGAGGTATACGGATGTTTCACCGCTTGCCTCAATCCCCTTCGAACCCGTACTCGAATACTCGGGAACGGGTCTGAAACCCGGGATGGTCGAGGACCATTCTCTCGGTCTGCGGAACAGTGTCGTGCTTGTGGACGGATTTTTTTCGCGTGAGTTATCGAAACCCCTCAGCCTTCCCCCCGGAGTCCGCGTGGAAAGCCTCTCCGCGGCTGTCAAAAGCACTCCGCGGGATGTCGAACCGTTCCTGGGGCGTCTCGCGGCGCGCGCGATGAACCCCTTTGCGGCACTGGCGAACGCTTTTTTGCGCGACGGTGTGGTGGTGTTTGTCCCCGACAACACGGTTATGGACGAACCCGTTCATCTTCTATCGCTGGCGACCTCCCGGCCGGGACCGTTCGTCATTCATCCGAGGATCCTCATCGTGGTCGGGAACAACGCGCAGTTCTCTCTCCTCGAAAGCCATGTCGGGGTGGGAGACAATGTCTATTTTACCAATGCCGCAACGGACTTTTTTATCGGCGAAAACTCCGTCGTTGAGCATGACAAACTCCAGATGGAAAGTTTGCAGGCCTATCATATCTCGACGGTTTCCATGCATCAGAGCCGCACGAGCACGATGATTTCGAACAATATTGCCCTCGGGGGCAGATTGACGCGGAATGATATCGGGGTGGTGCTTGACGGCGAGGGGTCCGAGGCGACCCTCAACGGACTGTATCTCGGAACGGGGGAGAGGCTGATCGACAACCATACGGCGATTGAGCATGCCCAGCCCCACTGCAACAGTCACGAGCTCTACAAGGGGATTCTGTCGGGCAAATCGCGGGGTGTTTTTAACGGAAAAATCTTTGTCCGGAAGGATGCGCAGAAGACCGATGCGAAACAGACGAACAAGAACCTGATATTATCCGATGACGCATCCATTGACACGAAACCCCAGCTGGAGATATTCGCAAACGACGTCAAATGCACACATGGGGCGACCATCGGTCAGCTGGATGAAGAAGCCCTGTTTTATCTCCGATCGCGAGGCATCTCCACAGGCGATGCCAGAACCATGCTGATCTACGCCTTCGCCAGTGATGTCATCGACCGTATTTCAAAGACATCCCTTCGCGGGCGGCTTCATGGCCTTCTGCACCGGCAGCTTGAAGCGGAAGGCACAATCACGGAACGACGATGAAGAACGGATCACCCATCACCGTTTCCTCCCCCCTTGTGAAATCCTTCGACGCGTCGGCGCTCAGGAATGATTTTCCGATTCTGAAGCAGCTCGTGAACGGCAAGCCGCTTGTCTATCTTGACAATGCGGCCACGAGTCAGAAACCGCAGATGGTCATCGACGCCATGAACAGGTACTATCTCGAGGAGAACTCCAACATCCATCGCGGCGTGCACTATTTGAGCGACAAGGCGACGCAGTCGTACGAGGCTGCGCGGGTGAAAATCCAGCGTTTCATCAATGCATCGCATGCGAAGGAGATTATTTTCGTCCGCGGCACGACCGAAGCCATCAACCTCGTTGCGAGCAGCTACGGGAGGACGCATTTTGGCAGGGATGACGAGATCATCGTCTCGGCGATGGAACATCATTCGAACCTTGTGCCGTGGCAAATCATCGCCGAGATGACCGGCGCTGTTCTGCGGATTATCCCCATGAACGACCGTGGCGAGCTGTTCATCGATAAATTTGAGAAGATGCTGAATCCGCGGACAAAATTTGTCTCTGTCGTCCATGTATCGAACGTCCTCGGGACGCTGAATCCCGTCAAGGACATCATCCGCCTGTCTCATGAGCACGGGGTGCCCGTTCTGATTGACGGTGCTCAGGCAGTCGCGCACATGAGGGTTGATGTCCGTGATCTCGATTGCGACTTTTACGCCTTCTCGGGGCATAAAATGTTCGGTCCGACCGGTGTCGGGGTATTGTACGGGAAGGCCGGACTCCTTGATGCGATGCCGCCGTATCAGGGCGGGGGGGACATGATTAAATCGGTGACATACCATAAAACGATCTACAACGACCTGCCGAACAAGTTCGAAGCCGGAACCCCGAATATCGTCGGGGGAGTCGGTCTCGGCGCGACGATTGATTATCTGCATTCAATCGACTTCGAGGACGTGGCGGTCTACGAACATGATTTGCTCGAGTATGCGACGGAACGGCTCCTGGAGATCAAGGGTTTGAAAATCATCGGTACGGCGGCGGAGAAAGCCAGCGTGATTTCCTTCATCCTCGAGGGGATCCATCCGCACGACATCGGGACCATCCTCGACGACGACGGCATTGCGATTCGCACCGGCCATCACTGCGCCCAGCCCGTCATGCAGTGTTTCGGCATTCCCGCCACGGCCCGGGCCTCGCTTGCACTCTATAACGTCAGGGAGGAAATTGATGCTCTGGTCAGGGGGATTCACAACGTCATCAGGGTATTTTCATAATGACCGCGATCCACGAATTATACCAGGAAGTCATTCTCGACCACAACAAGAGTCCGCGGAATTTCGGCCGTCTGGAGAATCCCGACCGGAAGGTGGACGGATACAATCCTTTGTGCGGCGATCATTTCACGATCTTCGTCAAACTCAGGGGGAATGTGATCGAGGATATCCGTTTCGAGGGTTCGGGCTGTGCAATATCCAAGGCCTCGGCATCGGTCATGTGTTCAACCGTCAAGGGGAAAACGATTGAAGAGGCGGAAAAGCTCTTTCAGATGTTCCACAGGCTTGTGACCGGGGATCCGGATTTTGCCGGCCAATTCAACGGATATGAGAAGATGGCCGCCTTCGCGGGAGTCTCCGAATTCCCTGCGCGGGTCAAATGTGCGACGCTCGCATGGCACACCCTTCATGCGGCGTTGGGAAGTGATCAGCACCGTGTCACGACGGAGTGAGGTGATCCCATGGAAGAACAGCAGTCACAGCAACAGCCGCCACAGCAGCCCGGAGCCCGGGTGTTGAGCTCGGTCGAACGAAGCGTCATCGAGGCTCAGATCGTTGAGGCACTGCAGACATGTTACGACCCCGAGATACCCGTGAACATCTATGAAATGGGTCTCATCTATTCGGTCGCGGTCAGCGACACCGGGAGCGTAGAAGTAAAAATGACGCTTACGACGCCGCACTGTCCTGCGGCGCAATCCCTTCCTCCGGAAGTACGTTCGAAGGTACGGGCGGTTCCCGGCGTCACGGATGCAAATGTCCTGGTTGTGTGGGATCCTCCGTGGAATCCCGGCATGATGAGCGAGGCAGCCAAACTTGAACTTGGAATAATGTAAGGAACAACACCAATGTCGGACTCGGCAGCATTACCAAAACCTGAAGTGAAGGATGAAATTCGTTTGACGGAGAGAGCCGCCAGGCAGGTTCTGAAGATTAAGGCGGAGAACAATCTTCCTGAATCGAGCGCGCTCAGAATTGGCGTGAAGGGGGGCGGATGCTCGGGTCTGTCGTATGTTCTGGGATTCGATGCGGAAACCAAGCCCACCGATCTGCATTTTGAGCAGCATGGCGTGAAGATGACGGTCGATCCCAAGAGCATGTTCTTCCTCTCCGGTACGCAGCTCGACTATGAGGATGGATTGAACGGAAAGGGTTTCGTGTTCAACAACCCGAAAGCGGTCCGCACCTGCGGGTGTGGAAATTCGTTCAGCGCCTGAGGGATTCATCGGGCCCGGATACCGGGCGGTGCGGCGAGAGTGCGGGATTCCGGTCGGGACTGCCGTCCCGCTCCCGGAGAGGACAACAAAAGTATAATTCACAATATCATGAATCAAAGGAGAGACGCTATGTCATTCTCATTGCCTGATTTACCCTATGCGCATGAAGCCCTGGAGCCGTATATTGACAAAATGACGATGGAAATTCACCACGGAAAACATCATGCCGCATATGTCACCAATCTCAATAAAGCGCTCGAAGGAAATCCCCTGGCTTCCAAGCCTCTTGAGGAAATCCTGAAGGGCGTTTCCAAGCTCCCCGCAGCCGTCAGGAACAACGGGGGCGGACACTGGAACCATTCCGCGTTCTGGAAATGGATGAAGCCGAAAGGGGGCGGACAGCCTTCTGGAGAGCTCGCGCAAGCGATCAGCAGGGATTTCGGTTCCTTCGACAAGTTCAAGGAACAGTTTTCCAACGCCGGCATAACCCGGTTTGGCTCGGGCTGGGCCTGGCTTGTCAAACAGGACGGAAAGCTCGTCGTCGGCTCGACCCCGAACCAGGATAATCCGCTCATGGATGTATCCGATCTCAAGGGGACTCCGCTGCTCGGGCTGGACGTATGGGAGCATGCGTATTATTTAAAATACCAGAACCGCAGGCCCGAGTATGTCGCGGCATTCTGGAACACGATCAACTGGGATGAGGTAGCAAGAAGGTACGCGGGCCGTTGAGCGCCTCCCTGGAGAGATGATCTGGTATGACGAAGGCCGGTTCCAGTCCGGCCTTTTGATTTTCCATTCTTCTCCGAGCGGGCGGGACGGGGGTGCCCGGCAATCCCCGGGCCGGAAGAGGGATTCAGAGATGAGCGCCCGGGATCCCAGGTTGTATGATCCCCTACGGTGGTTCGGTTCTTGATTTGGATGGAAAAAATTTCTATTTTCCTGCGTTACACAGACAAACTCACCTAGACGGTATCGGTTAACGAAAGGGAATGCATGAATAAAAAACTGAAGAATGTCCGGAAAAAGCACCGGAAGTCCATCCGCCGCATGAAGGCCAAACGCAAAGTCCAGATGGCATCGAAAAAACAATAATGGTCCAGAGGGTATCGTTCCGATGCCCTTTTTACTATCCGATGGAACGTCCGCAGTGACATACCGGTTTGGCCCCGCTGAATACGATTTCTCGCAAAGAACCCATATCATGGGGGTTCTCAACGTCACCCCCGACTCATTTTCCGACGGAGGGATGTGGTTCGATCCCGGGAAGGCGGTGGATCACGGGATGCGGCTTGTCACAGACGGCGCCGATTTTCTGGATATCGGGGGTGAATCGACGCGTCCCGGTGCAGAGCCCGTCCCGGCGGAGG
Source organism: Bacteroidota bacterium (assembly GCA_033854175.1). Lineage (GTDB taxonomy): Bacteria > Bacteroidota > Ignavibacteria > UBA10030 > SZUA-254 > DATKPE01. The sequence goes on from JAWOKN010000030.1 coordinate 44,149, forward strand.
AGGAGATACGCCGCGTCATACCGGTGATCAGGGAGCTCAAGAAGCGGACCTCGGTGCCGATATCGGTGGACACCTACAAGTCGGACGTCGCGCAGAAGGCTATCGAGGCAGGCGCGGTAATTGTGAACGACATCACCGGTCTGCATCATGATCCCGACATCGCCCGGATTGCGGCGGCGGCTGGTGTTTCGATCATCCTGATGCACATGCAGGGAACGCCGCGTACGATGCAGGATAATCCCGCCTATGACAATCTTATTGAGGACATCTGTTCCTATTTTGAACAGAGCCTGGGAGTGGCCCGGAAGGCGCATGTGGAACAGGTGATCATCGACCCGGGTCTGGGTTTCGGCAAAAGTCTGGAGCATAATCTCGGCATCATCAGGCATCTCGGGGAATTCAGGCGATTCGGGTATCCGGTCATGATAGGAGCTTCACGAAAGTCGTTTATCGGAAAAATCCTCGATCTCCCCGTCGGGGAGCGGATTGAGGGAACCTCCGGCGCGGTGGCGGCCGCGGTACTCTACGGTGCGGATATTGTCCGCGTCCACGATGTGAAGGAGATCAAACGGGTCATCACTGTCGTCGACGCTATCGTCCGGGGAGACCGGCAGCCGGTTATGCACTGACGCCGGGGAAACGTAGGCCAGCTATGGAATTATTCAAAATAGGATTTCTCAGCGTATCGGTTGTCGATCTGTTCGACATCGCCCTTGTGTCTTTTATTTTCTACAAGTTGTACATGGTGATGCGCGGGACAGTGGCTGCACAGATCTTTGTCGGTCTCATCCTCATCCTCGCGTTTTCCTTTGTCACGCAGGCGGCGAATCTGAAGACCATGAACTGGATACTGCGGACGCTCACCGATATCTGGGTGATTGCGTTCATCGTGTTATTCCAGCCGGAACTCCGGCGCCTGCTGGTCCTGATCGGGCGGAACCGGATTGTCAGGTTATTCCTGAGGCTCGATGTCAAGGAATCGATTGAGGAAATCGTCGGGGCTGTCTCCGAGCTGGCGCGGAAGCATCACGGAATGCTGGCTGTCATTGTCCGCGCAACCGGCCTCCGCACCTCGGTGGAGACAGGTCTTCCGCTTCAGGCGGTCATCAGCAAGCCGCTGCTGGTTTCGATTTTCAATCCCAAGTCCCCCCTTCACGACGGTGCCGTCGTGATCAGGGACAGGGTTGTGGAAGCCGCGCGTGTCACCCTGCCGCTCTCACAGACCTCAAACATCGGCGATTTTATTCTCGGTATGCGGCATCGCGCCGCTCTCGGCATCACAGAGCAGGCCGATGTCATCTCGGTCGTGGTGTCCGAGGAAACAGGCATGATTTCGCTTGCGGATAACGGCATGCTGATCCGCGGCCTGACCCCGATGGAGTTGCGGAATGAGCTTCACAACAGATTGTCGAGCGCGGCCGATGGCTCCGCAAAATCGATCTGGAAAGTTTTAAAGGTCCACGGTTAAGAGCAATGAATCTTGTATCACGGCGAAACCAGGTCCCTTCGAGGCAGGATGAAGATTGGCAGGGTATGATCGAGCTTCTTCGCCAGAGGGGGATCCACGACGAAAACCTCCTGACGGCCATGCAGAAAGTCGACCGCAGGCTGTTTGTCCAGCCGGCCTTTATTGCACGGGCCTATGATGACTCGGCCCTGCCGATTGGATTTTCGCAGACCATCTCCCAGCCCTACACCGTCGCCTACATGACCCAGGTTCTCGGTGTTCATGCAGGCGCGAAAGTCCTTGAAATCGGGACCGGTTCCGGTTATCAGGCCGCGTTGCTGGCCGAAATGGGGGCGAGGGTCTTCACCATCGAGCGGTACATGGAGTTACTCAAGGAGGCCCGGAAGAGGTTTGAGCAGTTCGGCTACAATATCGCGTCGAAGTGCGGGGACGGTACGATCGGGTGGAAGGAGTTTGCTCCCTACGACGGCATCATCGTGACTGCCGGGGCGCCGGATGTCCCGAAGCCTCTTGTCGATCAGCTTGCCGAAGGGGGTACCCTGGCGATCCCGATAGGGACGATCGATATCCAGGACCTTCACATCATCAGACGGAAAAACGGCACCTTCTCCACAACGATCGTGGAAGGCTTTAAATTCGTACCGCTGATCGGGAAAGGGGGATGGAAGTAGCATTCCTCTGCCGGGGGCTATACTCGTCTTGCGGGTGGTACACGACCAAATCCCAGAAGTGAAATGATCTCCGGCCGGCATCAACGGCTGTCGGGAAGAAAGGTTCTCGTTCTGGTCGGGCCGACTGCATCGGGAAAAACCGCCGTGGCCCTGCTCATGGCCGGGAGACTGAACGCGGAGATTCTTTCGGCAGACTCGCGGCAGATCTACCGCAGCCTCGATATCGGGACGGCAAAACCGACACGATCGGAGCGTGAATCGGTTCCCCATCATTTTGTCGATCTCATCGATCCCGAGTATCCGTTCAACGCGGGTGAATTCGGGAGGCAGGGTAGAAAGGTCATCGATGAGATTTTCGGGAGGAAGAGGGTTCCGCTTGTCGTCGGTGGATCGGGATTGTACCTGCGGGGCCTGATCGACGGGTTTTTTGAAGGGCCCGGTGCGGATCAATCTCTCCGTGAGGAGTTGTACGGGAGACTTCATGAAATTGGCGCCGAAGGCCTGCTGGAGGATTTACGCCTCGTCGATCCGGCCGCTGCCTCGCGGATGCTTCCGACAAACACGCGCAGGATCATACGGGCCCTCGAAATCGTTACCCTTACCGGAAAACCGATCTCTGAACTGCAGAAGGAAAAAATCACGATCAATTTTTATCCCGTCTTCGCGGGTCTGGAGTGGGACCGGAAAAAACTGTACCGGAGGATTGATGAGCGGGTTGACCGGATGATCGACGACGGGCTGGTCGATGAGGTCTTCACGCTGAAACGGAAGGGATACACCCCCAAGTACAACGCGTTGCAGACAACCGGTTACGCAGAAGTATTCGAATTTATCGACGGAAAAATCAGTTTTGAGGAGATGGTCAGCCTGATCAAGAGGAACACCAGGCGTTATGCGAAACGGCAGATGACCTGGTTCCGGCCCGATGGGCGCATCAGGTGGTTCAAACTGGAGAATGAAACGCAGTTTCCCGGGACGGCCGAGGAGATCATCACGTACTTTCATGCGTCGAAGGGGAATTGAGGAGGGCTCCTCCGGGATCCGTAGGAATCACAGGCGGCGGGTGATGACGTTTTGAATTTCGCCGGAAATTTTGTATCTTTTTCAGGAATTCGGGGTGTGGCTCAGTCCGGCTAGAGCGCTTGGTTCGGGACCAAGAGGTCGCTGGTTCAAATCCAGTCGCCCCGACGAGAAGGTTGTTTGGACGATAATTCACCCTAGCAGGACGGAATGCTTCCTTCACCATCCTTAAACCCTCCAGGTGCCCAAACCGTGTACAATTCTTATCGTTGAGGATAACCCAGGTCATCAGCGGCTGACGGAATACATCCTCAAGCGTCATAACATCGTTGCACAGTACATTGTCGTCCGTGACGGGCAGGAAGCGCTCGATTACCTGAACCGCGACGGCAGGTTTGCCGATCCGGCGATTTCTCCGGTGCCGGACATCATTCTTCTCGACCTCAATCTTCCGAGGCGTGACGGACGGGAAGTCCTTAAACTCATGAAGGAGAATCCTGCCTTGAGGGATATCCCCGTCATCATCGTCAGTACATCGGACCGTGAAGAAGATGTCACCTTTGCACTGAAAACAGGGGCCGTGGCGTATATCAGCAAGTCATCCGGTTTCGATAAAATGAGTGAGCAGCTGGCCGAAACCGTAAAAAAGACAATCGATGCGTGAGGCAACCCGGGGCCGTTGCCGATCGTGTCTTTCACTTTGAAACTCAGGATGGAAATGTGTATTATCGGACGGTGAAACGGAATGTCCAGTATTGTTGCCATAGTCGGAAGGCCTAATGTCGGGAAGTCGACGCTGTTTAACAGGATTTTACGGCAGCGCTCGGCCATTGTCGATGATGTGCCGGGTGTAACACGCGACCGGCATTATGGGACCACGGACTGGAATGGAAAAACATTCACGGTCATTGACACCGGAGGGTATGTACCGCAGTCCGCCGATGTCTTTGAGCGGGCGATTCGCGAGCAGGCTGAGATAGCCATCGAAGAGGCGCACGCTGTTGTGTTTGTGGTCGATGTTCTTGATGGCGTCACGCCCCTGGACGAGGAGATCGCGCGCATTCTTCACCGGTCGAATAAAAAGGTTTTTCTTGTCGCCAACAAGATCGACAACACCAAGCGGGAGGTCGATGCGGCGCAGTTTTTTCCGCTCGGTTTCGGGGAGCCCCTGGCTGTCTCCGCGCTCGGGGGAAGGCGGATCGGGGATTTTCTGGACGTGGTGACTGCGGCCTTCCCCAAAAACGGCGAGGAGGTTGAGGAGGGAACACGCACGCTCAAACTGGCGATTGTCGGAAAGCCCAACGTCGGAAAATCCTCCCTTGTCAACGCGCTTCTGGGAAAGCGGAGGAACATCGTCACGCACGTCCCGGGAACGACTCGGGATGCCATCGATTCGGTCCTGAAGTACCAGGGAGAGAAAATCCTCCTGATCGATACCGCGGGGCTGCGGAGGAAGAGCCGCATAAAGGAAAGCGTGGAATTTTACAGTACGATCCGGAGCCTGAAAAGTATCGATCGGTGTGATATTGCGCTATGGGTCGTGGATGTCGCTGGCGGTGTCGACAAGCAGGATATCCGCGTTCTGGAAGCCATCTACGAACGGCGGCGTGGGGCGGTACTCGTCGCGAACAAATGGGATCTTGTCGAAAAAAATGATCAGACAGCCTCCTGGTACGAATCGGAGATGAAGAAATTGCTCCGACTCTACGATTTTATCCCCGTGATCTTCGTTTCGGCATTGGAGAAAAAAAGGATCTATAAACTCATCGACATGGCGAAGACCGTCTATGCCGAGCAGCACAAACGGCTTGCAACCAACAAGCTGAACAGTGTGCTCCTCCGGGAAATTGCCATGACCTCTCCGGCTGCGGTCAGGGGAAAGGAGATCAAGATCAATTACGTCACCCAGGTGAAGGTTGATCCGCCGACTTTTGTTTTTTTCACGAACGAGCCAACACTGATCGAGGACCGCTACAAACGCTTTCTGGAGAAGAAAATACGCGAAAACTTCGGATTCACCGGTGTTCCGATCGTCGTTCTGTTCAGGCGGAAGAATTCATGACGACGGCGGCCATGGAAAACTGTTGCCTTTATTCATGAACATGAGACTCTGATGAAGAAGCGGCGCATACTTGTCGTCGGTGGGCTGGCTGCGGGTCCAAGCGCGGCGGCGAAAGCGGCGCGGAGTAATCCGGATGCCGAGGTCACCTTGTTTGAAGCCGGCGATACCATATCATATGGTATCTGCGAATCCCCGTATTGCATCGGGGGAATTCTGGCGGAGGAGGAGAAACTGGTCATCTACACCCCCCAGCGGATGAAGGAGGAGAAAAGGGTCGATGCGCGGATTTTGCATATCGTGGAAAAAATTCATCCGTCGAGGAAAAGCATCGCTGTCAGGGATCTCCGGCATCAGACGGGCGCTGACTACCCCTACGACAGGCTCATCCTCGCCACGGGCACGACCCCCCGACGTTTGGACATTGAGCACGAGGATGCGCGGAATGTATTTCATCTTCATTCCCGGAGCGATGCTGTCGGGATCCTCGGCTATCTCGGCAAGGAGAAACCGTCGCAGGCCGTTATCGTCGGAGCTGGTTATGTGGGATTAGAGATGGCCGAGGCATTCCGGTCGCGGGGACTGGAGGTCACCATGCTCCACCGTTCACCCCTTCCGATGGGGGGGCTGGAGAAGGAGGCGAGGGAAAAAATCCTGGGCGAGCTTGAAAAGCATTCCGTGACGTTCATACCGGGAGTGAGCGTGGAGGCCTTTGTCACCGACAAGCATGAGCGGGTGCGTCATGTCGTGACAAACCGGGGGACGTTCGAGTCCGACATCGTCCTTCTTTCCACCGGTGTGGAACCCAACGTCGCACTCGCCCGGAGTGCCGGCATACGCCTCGGCCCTCTGGGTGGTATTCTTACCGACAGCAGGCAGCAGACGTCCCTCGAGGATATCTTTGCGGCAGGAGACTGCTGCGAGGTAAAAAGCGCCGTGACGGGCAAGACCATGATGCTCCCTTTGGCGACGCTGGCAAGTAAGACGGGCTGGGTCGCAGGTGAAAATGCGGCAGGGGGAAGAAGGCTGATGCCTCCTGTCGTCCGGGCAATCGCCGTAAAGATCTTCGACCTGGCCGTCGCGCACGTCGGTCTCAGCAGTGATGAGGCCCGGAAGGCGGGATTTGCCGTCGCGACGGAGGAGATAACGGCTTTCGGGAAGGTCGGATTGTATCCCGGGGCCGAAAAGATGAGCGTTCATCTGATCTTTGATCACACGTCGGGCCGTCTCCTTGGTGCCAATCTTTGCGGGGGTGAGGGGGCGGTGCTCCGAGCGGATGTTCTCAGTGTTGCGATCCGGCACCGGTTGACACTTGACGATCTGAGCCGGCTTGATCTGGTCTACACACCCCCGTATGCGCCCCTCTGGGACCCCCTGATCATTGCTGCAAATCAGGCAAGGAAAAAGGTCTGAATGATTGATACTCTTCGCCGAAGACTGCTTCAACCATGATACCTCTCACCATACCCTCCTTAGAACATGAAAAACCTCATCATTATTGATCATCCGCTCATTAAAAGGGATTTGACGATCCTCCGGGACAAGCGTACCCCCAGCAATTTGTTCCGTGCCGTGCTGAGAAGGACAGCCAGTGTGATGGCATATGAAGTTACGCGAGATCTTCAGGTGCAGAAGCTCCGGATAGTGACTCCCCTTGAGAAAACCGAGGGATTCGTCATCAGCGAGAACGTCATCCTCGTTCCGATTCTCCGGGCGGGGTTGGGTCTAGTGGGTGGTTTTGTCGAAGTCCTCCCCGATGCACGCGTGGGGCATATAGGACTCTACCGCGATGAGGTCACGTTACGGCCGGTCGATTATTATCTCAAATTCCCCCGCAAGCTGGGAAAATCGCTTGTCATTCTCCTGGATCCGATGCTTGCCACCGGTGGCAGTGCAACCTCCGCAGTGTCGGTCCTGAAGGAGAAAGGCGCAAAAAACATCAGATTTGTGAGTCTCGTCGCCGCCCCGGAAGGTGTCCGGACCTTCCAGAAGCGCCATCCTGAAGTGAGGATATACACGTGTTCTCTTGACCGGCAGCTGAATACGAAGGGATACATCATGCCGGGATTGGGGGATGCCGGGGACAGGATGTTCGGGACCGCGGAATGAAGGGGAAAATAATGCAGGATGACCGTTGATTATGATTGGTAATATATCTAAATTTTACGCATGAGAGGGGATGGGGAGAATCAAAAAAACGGACAGCGTCTAGCGGTTGAGCGTGTGTGTCGGAGAGCGCCCAACCTGTTCTAATTATTCTATAAGGGGAACCGATATGGAGATCCTGGAACAGTCTCAGGCAACATATACCATCCTTACGGTTCAGGGTGATTTCCTTTGTGAGGATGAGAAACCCACCATTCGAGATACCATCCTGCGAGACATTTCCGCGGGGAAGAAATTCATCGTCATCGATCTCAGGAATGTCCACCATATGAACAGCTGTGGCCTGGGATCGCTGGTCTCCTGCATGACAACCCTCAGGAAGTGTGGAGGAGATCTGGTCTTGCTTGCTCCGACCGATAACGTGAAGTTTTTACTGTCGGTAACAAAGCTCAACAGCATTTTCAAGGTTTACGCAACAAAAGAAGAAGCCATTGCAAACTTTCACTGATCTCGGGTCACCCGGAGGGACTCACAGAGTTTCGGAGCTAGTTCGTGATGTTGTCGTGGCACGTATCTGGTGTCGATGGCGGTGGGGCTGTCTTCCTCAGGTTCGGTCCAGAAACACTAGAAGTTCACCAGCCCGGTGAGGATGCATGGAACGGGCATTTCCGCGGAAACTTGAATCATTGGAGGAGATTTTTTCTTTTATCCGTGTTTTCGGGCTCGAACACAAACTGAAGGATGGTCCGTTGTTTTTCATGGATTTTACCGTCGAGGAAATCTTCACCAACATGGTGAAATACAATTCCAAAAGCAGGGCGGAGGTGACGATCTCGCTGGAACACCGGCCCGGAGAACTGGTGCTGACGCTCGTCGATACCGATGCGGATCCCTTCGATATCACACGAACGCCGGATGTCGACGTCTCCAGGGGTCTGGAGGAGCGGAAGGTCGGCGGGCTGGGAATTCACCTGGTACGGCAGCTGGCCGATTCCCTCGATTATACATATGTTAACCGGCAGAATAAAATTATCATAAAGAAAAAAATTGAGGACGCGGATGCTAACGGCTGAACGAAAAGGGGAAAGTGGGCTCCACCTGCGGGGGCGATTTGATGCCTCGCAGGTAGAATATGCGACATCAATTTTTAATCAGATCAACCAGAATTGCATTGTCGATATGGCTGAACTCGAGTATATCTCGAGTGCAGGACTCGGGGTCCTCTTAATGACACAAAAAAGGCTCTCCCATAGCGGGGCGAAGCTGAAGCTGATCAATGCAAATCCCCATATCAAGGACGTTTTCCGCTATGCAGGCTTCGACAAGTTGTTCGAAATGGGCTGAACATGGCACAATCCCGATTTTTGAGGAAAATGGCCGTTCCGGGGGATGCTCCTGCCAACTTTTTTGATTTCCGGCTGTATTTATGATAGACATGAACGATACCGATGCGGTTCGTCAGACGCTGCGGGGTGACACAAAGGCGTTTGAAGCGATCGTCGGCAGGTATTACAAGACAATCTACAATGTCACACTGCGCATGGGTGTCGATTGTGACGATGCCTATGATATCACGCAGACGGTGTTTGTCAAGGTTTATGAGAACTTAAAGTCGTTCAACGCAAAGTACAAGTTTTTCAGCTGGCTCTACAGAATAGCACTGAATGAAACATTAAACTTCCTCGACCGTCAGAAAGAGGATAAAAAAGTTGAAATCGACACACTTACAGATTCAGAAACGCCCGAAAATGCATACCAGCATGTGGAAGCCTCCGAAATGGTGCAGGAGGCGGTCTGGAGCCTTCAACTGGATTACAGGGTGGTCATCGTGTTGAGACATTTTCATAATTTATCATACAACGAGATAGGATTCATTCTGGATCTTCCCGAGAAAACTGTAAAGTCGCGGCTTTTTACGGCACGCGAGCAGTTGCGGGATATTCTCGTTAGAAAGCAGGGGATGGAATGATTGACGAGAAGATGCTTGCATTGCTCCACGGTGAACTCGACGGTTCGCTCACCGATAAGGAGCGAAAGATCCTGGACGATTATCTCGCCGGCAGCCAGGAAGGGCGGAAATACCTTCATGAAATGAGGGAACTGGCCGGCATCCTCAACCATGCCCCCTTTGTCGAACCCCCGGCGCATCTGGAACAATCAATCCTGAACTCCGTCCGGATGAGCACGGTTTCTGCCAGGCACAGAGCGAAATTTTCAATTCTGGAAACATTGTTCCCGACAAGGACAGTACGGTTTGCATATGTCGCGGCTGTCTGTGCCGGTTTGATCATCGGTATTTTTGGCTACATATCGGTGATGAGTATTCATACGGAAAGCATCACCCCGGCAGAAATATCAGGAAGCATCAGTACCGCGGATCTTGTCAAGAACTGGAAAATCGAAGGGGAGAGTCCGATACTTGCTCCATCGGTGGAAGGATCGCTGGTCGTTCGCTCCGCAGACGATTACATTGTCGCAGTTCTCAGTCTCCGCACGCCCGCACGGTTGGATGTCCATCTGAAGTTTGATGATCAGCAGGCGGCGCTCTTCTCCATTTCCAGAAAGAATGCAACAGAATTTCCCATGAGCTCGACTCTTAACGGTGTGGATATCCAGCATCAGGGTGAAAACACCTACACGGTGGTTTTTTACAGGAAGAGCACCCACAAGACCGGTTTGAACGCGGAACTCAACGATGGTGGAAAGATCATTTGGCAGAGCGAAGTTCCCATCGCAGGTGTAAAGGCGGGATAGGTTCAACCCCGGGAGTCTGAATTCCCCATAGTCCCCGGACGGCGGATTTTCACCGGGCTCATCCCAAGCGATGCCCCACCGGCGAGTGCTGCAGAGCGAGGGATGGGTTTTTTTGTATTGTCGTTTTCTGTGTCGTGTCGTTTTATGCCTGAAGTTTGCCCATTGAATCAGCCCGTTGTGCACCGGGCCGGAATTCGGAGTGAATTGCGCGGAACGGATTTCCGTAAAGTGGCGGAAATCCGGGGGGCAGCGTGATGGACCTGAGCCTTTTTGCGGCCCACTCGCCGGGTGCAATCGCGGTAAGCCTGTTGCCCGTATTCGTCTTTTTAGCAGCGCTCATCTTCCTTGATACATTCAAACTCATCCCCTTGCGCCGGGTTCTCATCTCCATTCTCTCCGGAATCATTGCAGCGGTATGCGCGCACCTTGTGAGTCTCATCCCGGCCGGGGATTACCGGCTTCTTGCTCCCATTGTTGAAGAAACGCTGAAGTCCCTCTACGTCATCTATCTGATCCGGGGTAAGAGAGTCGGATTCATGGTCGATGGTGCGATCAACGGGTTTGCCGTCGGGGCAGGATTTTCGCTTATCGAAAACCTGATCTATCTTGAGGCTCTGACCTCCCAGAATATTCTCCTGTGGGTTATCCGGGGTTTTGGCACCGCCATCATGCACGGAGGCAGCACGGCGATTTTCGGTATCATATCTCAGCAGCTCACGTCCCGCATGAAGACGGTGCGGTGGACGACGTTTCTCCCCGGTTTGGTTGCGGTCATCATCATCCATTCTGTCTATAATCTGTTCATCCTCCCTCCGGTAGCCTCGACGATTCTCCTTTTGATCGTTTTCCCCCTCCTGATCGTGCTGATATTTCAAAAAAGCGAGAAATCGACACGTGCATGGCTCGGTGCGGGATTTGACATGGATGTGGATCTGCTTGATATGGTCCTCTCCGGTAACCTTCCTGACACGAATCTGGGGAATTATTTCCGTTCCCTGCAGGAGCATTTTCCGGGTGAAATCATCGCAGACATGCTCTGTCTTTTGAGGATTCATCTCGAGCTATCGATCCGCGCGAAAGGGATTCTTTTGATGAAGGAGCAGGGATTTTCCGCGGCACCATCGGAGGAGGTCCGGGCAAACTTTACCGAGATGCAGTACCTTCAGAAGAACATCGGCCGAACGGGCTACCTTGCGCTGGCGCCGCTTCTGCACCGTTCAAATCATGATCTCTGGCAGATTCACATGCTCGGTAGCCAGTAATCCAGGTATCAGCCCGCACCGGAGAGGAGCAGCCGAGCTGCGGTTGTCGCCCGCCGGGTGGTGAAAAATTGACATTCAGATAAAGCTCTTGTATATTTTAACAGGATAAGTAATTCGATTATATACAGTTATCCTTTCCCGCCACGTGATACTATGTGGGCATGAGTACTCGAAATGGAATATATAAGAAGAAGCTCGATGATTTGCTCACTGTCTGCCGAAAAAACCTTCGCAATGTCAACGAGGATTTAATCCGGCGAGCATTCGAGTTCAGCGTAGAAGCGCACAAAAACGACATTCGTGCCTCCGGTGATCCGTTTTTTAACCATCCGTACGAGGTCGCGATGGTTGTCGCCAAGGAGATCCCTTTGGATGACATATCGGTGGCAAGTGCACTGATGCATGATGTCGCCGAGGACACCGATTTTACGATAAAGGATATCCGGCAGGAGTTCGGCGATACGATTGCGAACATTGTCGACGGTGCGACAAAAATCTCCGACATCTTCAGGAGCCATGAAATTACGCAGGCCGAGAGCTACCGCAAGCTTCTCCTCTCGATGGTCAATGATATCAGGGTCATGCTGATCAAGTTCGCCGACAGACTCCACAACATGCGGACGCTCGAATACCTCCCGAAGGAGCGGCAGATACGCATGTCGAGGGAGACTTTGGATATCTACGCGCCATTCGCCCACCGGTTCGGGTTGGCGAAGATTAAATGGGAGCTCGAGGATCTCGCCTTCAAATACCTTCATTCCGAGGAGTATGAGGATATCGCCAGGCAGCTGAAATCGCGCAGGCGGGAACGCGAAGTCTACATCAAAAAGTTCATCCAGCCCGTGGAAAAAAGGCTGCGCGAGGAGGGGATGCAGTTTGAGATCGAGGGGCGGCCGAAACACCTTTTCAGCATTTACAACAAGATGCTGAACCGTGGAAAACCGCTGGATGAAATTTACGATCTTTTTGCGGTCCGTATCATCATCGATACCGAGAATGTGAATGACTGTTTCATCGTCTATGGCCTCCTTTCCGCGATTTATATCCCCCTCCCCGAGCGGTTCAAGAACTACATCTCCGTTCCGAAGAAAAACGGATACCAGTCGATTCACGCTACCGTTTTCGGTCCGGAGGGGAAAAAGGTGGAGGTGCAGATCCGCACCCGCGGGATGCATGAGATCGCCGAGAAGGGTGTTGCCGCGCACTGGCGTTACAAGGAAAATCTCTCGACGCTTGATGAAGAGCTGGAGAACTGGATAAGCTGGGTGAGGGAAATTTTCGAACACGCCGACGACGATTCTCTTGATTCCCAGCTGATGGAAAGCTTCAAGCTCAATCTCTATCAGGATGAGATCTACGTCTTCACGCCAAAGGGAGAGCTCAAGATCCTTCCGCAGGGGGCGACGACGGTGGATTTCGCCTTTGCGGTCCATTCCAACGTCGGGTTCCACTGTCTGAGCGCCAAGGTGAACGGGAGGATCGTATCCCTCGAGACCCCCTTGAGGAGCGGTGACCAGGTGGAAATCATCACCTCGAAGCATCAGACGCCGAAAGCCGACTGGGAGAAGTTTGTCGTCACCCACAAGGCGAAGGCGCAGGTCCGGAAATGGGTGAAGGAAGAAGAGCGGAAAGAGATCGACATGGGCCGTGACCACTGGGAAAAGCGGCTCAAGAAGTCGAAACTGCACATCAACGACGACGATCTCACGAAGTTGATCGCGGAACTCCGGATCAGTGATCTCAGGGAGTTATATCTCAAAATCCAGCGGGGGGAAATTTCACCCGATGCGATCATCAGTGAGATCGAATTGAAGCTGAAGCACCCCGTGACCGGTAGTGTGGAGGAACCCAAGGGGGAGGGGATTTTCGACAAGTTCATCAACACCGCACGCACGATCACGCGGGGGATCACACTGTTCGGTGCGCACGACAATTTTATGCACAGTTACGCCAAATGCTGCAACCCGATCCCGGGTGACGAGATCGTCGGATATATTACACAAGGCGAGGGCGTGAAAATCCATCTCAAGGAGTGCAGGAACCTCAAGAACCTGATGGGACAGGATCCGCATCGCATCGTCGAGGTTGGCTGGCCGGTATCGAACGGTGTCGACTATGCAGCCGCAATTCACCTCTCCGGCGAGGACAGAACGGGGATGCTGAATGATGTGACGCATGCGATTTCGACGTATCAAAATACCAACATCCGCGGTGTAAAAATCGATACGAGAGATTCGCTGTTTGAGGGAACCATCATCATCGGTGTCAAAAACACCGAACATCTCGAGCGCATCATCGAAAAACTTCGGAAAATAAAAGGCGTCTTCAGAGCCGAGCGATTGCTAGAGTAATCAAGGAGAGAGAGACCATGACCCAACAATCACCGCGTGTCAAAACGTACACGAAAAGGGACATCATCAAGCGCGTCGCCGAGATGACGGGACACAATCTCGTCGAATGCTCGCGCTGGGTGGAATGCACCTTCGATGCGCTGCGGGATACGATGCTTTCCGCAAATCCGGAACTGCGGATTGAGATCAGGGAGTTCGGCGTGTTCGAGATCAAGCAGACAAAGCCGAAACCCAAGGCGCGGAATCCGCGGTCGGGCGAAATTATCTACGTCCCGCGGAGGAGAAAGACGCATTTCAGGCCGGGAAAATTCTTGAAGGGATTCCTCACCCGTCCCCTCGACGGGCAGGCGATGACGCGGAATTCCATCCGGTCGTGATTTTTTTTTGAGGGAGAATTGCCGGTTGAAGAAGAGATTACTCGGTGTTGATTATGGTTCGCGGAGGATCGGGATAGCGGTCAGCGACCCGCTGCAGGTCATTGCGCGTGGAGTGACGGTTCTCGCACATTCACCCCGACTGATAGATGAGATCCGGAGGCTCGTGGCAGACTACGATGCCGAAGCCGTCATCGTCGGTTATCCCTACACACTGAAGGGGACCGCCGGAGCCAAGGCTCAGGAGGTTGATGGCTTTGTCGATCTGTTGCGCCGGCAGATTTCGTGTCCTGTTATCACCGTCGATGAACGATTTTCCTCGAAGACCGCCACCCAGACGTTGAGATCCATGGGGGTCCGGAAGAAGGAGAGGCGGAAGAAAAGCGCTGTTGACGAAATGGCGGCGGCGGTGATCCTGCAAACGTATCTGGATTCACAAAAGGTTACACGCGATGAACTTTCATGATGTCAAGAATCTCATTGAGGAGGGGGAGGGCTTTGAAATAGAATTCAAACGGCGCATCTCCTCTCCCGAGAAAATCGCCCGGACCCTGATTTCGTTCGCAAACACCCGCGGCGGAACGATTCTTTTCGGGATTGATGACGACGGCTCGATCGTGGGTGTGGAAAGTGAAAAATCCGAGGTCGAGCTTATTGAAATCGCGGGCCGCGATTTTTGCGATCCGCCCATCCTCCCCACGATTGACATTGTACCCTTCGACGGGCGCGACGTTATTGTCTGCCACGTCCCCGAAAGTAAGACCAAACCGCATTATTTTCTCGGGGAACACGACCGGACCAACGGGGAGAACACCCGGGTGTACATCAGGGTCAACGACAACACGATGATGGCTTCGAGGGAGGTTATCAAGATTCTGGAGGACGAAAACCCATCGGCCGATCCGCTTCGCCTCAGCATCGGGGAGAACGAGAAGCGGCTATTTCAGTATCTGGATAAACACCAGCGCATCACGCTCAGGGAATTTGGCCGGCTGGTCAATATCAGTGACCGCCGCGCATCGCGGACGCTGGTCCGGCTTGTCCGTGCCGGTGTCGTCCGCATCCACACGCACGAGAAAGAGGAATACTATACTCTCGCCCACGATCTCGAGTACTGACAAAGCCGTGAAGGAGAACCCGGCTCAACCTTCCCGGAGCCGATAAGGCCACCCTGCGGCAAGGGGCCCCGCCCGCTTGCGGCGGTCTTGATGGGTGACGAAATCTTTTGTACATTTCCCCGGCAGTATCAACTACATTCTCACGAATACTGAGTAAGAGTATCATGAATGAGCATGACCTGAGTTCACATGATTCAGCGCCGGAATCCTTTTTCCCGGCCATCCTCGATCATGTCCTCGATTTCATTGAAATTGTCGACTCCGGAGGGAGGAGGCATTACAGCAGCCCTTCCTGTACGAGGGCGTTCGGGAAGCCGGGGGAGAACCTCTTTGAGCGCCTCCATGCGGGGGATCGCGAACAACTCCGTTCGGCCGTGGAACGTGTGATCCGGACGGGGGAGCGTGGACATGTCAGGTATCGGATCGTTCATGACGACGCCATCCGGTATATCGAAGCGAATCTTGCTGCCATCGTTGATAGCCGGGGTGAACCACGGTGTGTCATGGTAGGCCGTGATGGAACAGATCTGCGCAATGCGGAATCGAAGGAGCGGCTGCTCGCCTATGCACTCGACTGCACGCGTGATGCCTTCTGCCTGTGCGATCTCGAGGGGACGATACTGTTTGTGAACTCTGCATTCTGCATGACGTACGGGTATCAGGAACCGGAGCTTATAGGGAAAAATATCCTGATTATCGATTCGCTCCAGACCCCGAAGGAGCTCAGGCAGGAAATCCAGGATAAGTCGTTGCTGGGAGGCTGGACCGGCGAACTGTACAACCGGCGGAAAGACGGATCGGAGTTCCCCATTGAACTGCGGACATCGGTGGTGCGGGGCGAGGGTGGCGAGCCGGTTGCGCTCGTCGGGGTGGCACGCGACATCACGGCCCAGCGGCAATCGCAGCGGATCCAATCGGCCGTCTACAGGATCGCCCGCGCGGCGGAGCGGGTCTCGACGCTTGACGAACTTTACCGTCGGGTGCATGAGATCATCGGGACGATCATGCCCGCGACGAATTTTTACATTGCGTTGTACGATGAGGTGTCGGGGATGATCAGTTTCCCCTACTTTGTGGATGAGGTCGATTCCCCCGATCCGCCGCGTCCTTTCGGGAAAGGTCTCACGGAGTATGTTCTCAAAACCGGAAAACCGTTGTTGTGCACGAGTGCGACACAGGCGGAATTGGAGCGCCGGGGGGAGGCGGAACTTGTCGGCGTACCCTCGCCGATCTGGCTTGGTGTCCCCCTCATCGTCGAGAACAAGCCAATCGGGGTCATGACGGTGCAGCATTATACCGACGCATCGGTCTATGGCGAGTCGGAGCAGCAGATTCTGGAATTTGTTTCGTCCGAAATCGCGAAAGCGATCGAGCGCACACGGATCGACCAGGCCCTCAGGAAAAGCGAGGAGCGCTACCGTGCCTTTGTGGATCAGAGTTCGGAGGGGATATGGCGGCTGGAAATCGAGAAACCTATTGCGGTTGATCTCTCCGAGGAGGAGCAGATTGAGGAGTTGTTCCGTTACGGATATCTCGCCGAATGCAACAATGCCATGGCGCGTCTCTACGGCGTCCCGACGGCGAACAAGATTGTCGGAATGCGTCTGAATGAATTGTTCCGGGACAACGAGGGGGCGGGGAGGGATTTCTTCAACGCGTTCATACGGTCGGGTTACCGCCTCATCGAATATGAAGCCTGCCGTTCGACGGCCGATGGCGGTAAACGGTGTTATCTCCACAACCTCATCGGGACAATCGAGGGCAGCACCCTCTATCACGCCTGGGGGATTCAGCGGGATATCACCGCAAAGAAGGACGCTGAAAATCTCATGAAAGTGTCGGAAGAGAAATACCGGAACCTGTTTGAAGAATCGCATGACGGGATACTCCTCTGCACCCAGGACGGGAGGTTGCTGGATGTGAATCAGTCGGGTGTCGAACTGTTCGGGTACAACTCGAAGGATGAATTTTTCCGGGCGGCGGACGGGAGGGATCTCTATTTCCGATCGCAGGACCGGAAAAAATACTGGTATAATCTGGAGCGCCAGGGCTTTGTCCTGGATTACGAGTTCATCCTCACCCGGAAGGACGGGCAGGAACGCGTTGTCGTGGAGACCGCATCCGCGGTCAGGGACGATCAGGGGAAGATAACGTCCTACCGGAGATTCTTGCGGGACATCACCGAACGGAAGATGCTTGAAGAGGAACTCCGGCAGGCTCAGAAAATGGAGGGGATCGGCACGCTGGCCGGGGGCATCGCGCATGATTTCAACAATCTGCTGGGCATCATCCTCGGTTACACGACGCTTCTTGAAGACGGAAATCTGGGATCGCCGAATGCGAGGCAGAGTCTCGAGATCATCAAAAAGACCGTGGACAGGGGAGCAAGCCTTGTCCGTCAGCTTCTGACGTTTGCGCGGAGGGAAAATCCTCTCTTCGAATCCGTTAATGTCAACGTGACGATCAGGGAGCTGGTCAGGATGCTCGAGGAAACGTTCCCGAAGACCATTGCGATTGTTCCCACGCTCGCCCCGGAGCTCCCGGACATCATCGCGGATTCATCCCAGCTCCATCAGGCTCTTTTGAATCTCTCGGTGAATTCCCGCGATGCGATGAGCGAGGGATACGGGGGGAAGGGGACGGGAACGCTGTACATTGAATCCGGCGTCCTGCCGGGGCATTCCCTTCAGAAGCGTTTTCCGGCGGCGGACGCGGGTGAGTACATATGTATCAAGGTCAGGGATACGGGTGTCGGCATGGACGAGGCGACGCGTCTGAGGATGTTCGAACCGTTCTTCACAACGAAGGGGCTCGGGAAAGGGACAGGTCTGGGACTGGCGGTGGTCTACGGTGTTGTCAACAGCCATCACGGCTTCGTGGATGTGGAGAGTGAACGGGGGCGGGGGACCACATTCAGTCTCTTTTTCCCGGTACAGCCGGTTGCCGCGGACAAACCGGCAAAGAGTGTGGCCGCGGAAACGGTGGCCGAGGGAGGGAATGAAATGATCCTGATCGTCGAGGACGAGGAGTTGCTGCGGGAATTGTTAAAGAGTGTTCTGGAGGAGCGGGGGTATCATGTTCTGACGGCCGGGGACGGTGTTGAGGGTCTTGAGGTGTACAAACAGCACGTGAAGGAAATCGCGCTTGTGCTGTCCGACATGGGGTTGCCGCGGCTCGGAGGGTGGGAGATGTTCCAGAAGATGAGGGAAATCCATCCCGGTGTCGCTGCGATTCTCGCAAGCGGATATTTCGATCCGAACCTGAAAATGGACATGCTCAAGGCCGGGGCAATGGATTTTATTCAGAAGCCGTACGTTGCCGAGGATATCCATCGCCGGATCAGGGAGATCATCGATCAGACAAAGGTTGCTTCCCGCTGACGCCTGCCGGGTTGATATAATTGCCGAGAAGCGCGAAGAGTGCGATACCGAGTGCCACAGCCGCATTCAGCGACTGTTTCATCCCGTACATCGGGATTTCGATGGCGCTGTCGGCGATCGAGATGATCTCTTTTGACACGCCGGTTATTTCGTTGCCGACGACCAGACAGAGGGGGTGAGATCGAGGGCGGGGTGTGTAAAAGGGGGTACTGGAATCGGTCTGTTCCAGCACGCATATTTCCACCTGCTGTTCCTTCAGCGACCGGAGGGCGGTCATGGGATCCTTGACGTACTCCCAGGGGACGGAGGAAGTGGCACCGAGCGCGGTTTTTTCAATTTCCCTCCTGGGGGGGAAGGGGGTATACCCGCAAAGATAGAGTCTGCGGACGCGGGCGCCGTCGGCGGTGCGGAAAATTGAACCGACGTTATAGAGGCTCCTGATATTGTCCAGCAGCACAATGAGGGGGAATCTCTCCTCGGTTTTCAGTTTTTCGAGTGAAAACCGGCGCTCTGCAATTTCGTCGTGCGTTAATTTTCGCATTTTTGACACAAAGATAGCAATTTTTTGAATTACCCGGCTATTGATTCCAAAACGGGAAATGTGTATATTAATAAGCTAAAAAGCTCCACCATTACTGACCCATTGAAGAAACTCGTCATTGCCATCGATGGTCCGGCTGCCTCGGGGAAGAGCACCACAGCGAGATTAGTAGCCGAGAAGTTGGGCTACGTTTACATCGATACGGGGGCAATGTACCGGGCGATGACGCTGAAGGTCCTTGAAAAACAGATCGATCCTCGTGACAACGACAGGATCGCGGCCCTTGCCGACCGGACGGAAATCCGGATTCACGTGAAGGGCGCGCAGATGCGGATCACGCTTGACGGCAGGGATGTGACGAGTGCAATCCGGAGTCCCTCGGTCACCAATGCTGTCAGTGCTGTCAGTGCCCTCCCCTGTGTCCGTGACTCGATGGTCAGGGAACAGCGGAGGATGGGTGAATCGGGCGGTATCGTGGTGGAAGGGCGGGATATCGGAACGGTGGTGTTCCCGAACGCCGACGTAAAGATTTTTATGGTGGCCGAAGTCGGCCGCCGGGCGCAGCGGCGGCGGAAAGACCTGCAGCAGCAAGGGATCAACGTTGATGTCCGTCAGCTTGAAAAAGAAATTCTCGTTCGTGATCAGAAAGATTCACAAAGAAATATCAGTCCTTTGAAACAAGCCGACGATGCATTCGTCCTCGATACGACGGAATTAACCATTGATGAGCAGGTAAACACGATTCTGGAGAAGGTTGGAGAAGTACTCCGCAGATACGAATGACGGTGACGGTCGATAAAAGTGCGGGATTCTGCTGGGGCGTGATTCGAACCATTGATATCGCCGAGGCGGAGCTGCGGTCAAATTCCGCGGATACCCCGCTTCATGTCCTCGGTGATATTATCCACAACCCGATGGAGATCGAACGGCTCAAAAAGGAGGGTCTCAAGACGGTCTCCCTCGCCGAGCTCGAGAAGCATCGGGGAGCAAAAGTGCTCATCCGTGCCCATGGTGAACCACCGTCGACCTACAAGCGGGCCGAAGAGCTTGGCATCACCCTCATCGACGCCACCTGTCCGGTCGTCTGGAAAGTTCAGGAACGGATCAGGAAGTTTTATGAACGGGGTTACCAGGTTGTCATCTACGGGAAACGCGATCACGCCGAAGTCGTGGGCCTCGTTGGTCAGACCAACGGCGAAGCGATTGTGATAAAGTCCCTGGAAGAAATTTCCAGGGTCGATCTGACGAAAAAGACCGTGCTCTTTTCCCAGACGACGATGGACAAGCAGACGTTTCACCGGTTGAAGGAGGAATTTCAGAAACGGATCAAGGATTTTGTCGTCGGGACGTTTGAGGAAGAAGCAGTGGAATTTCACGCCAAGGATACAATTTGCGGACAGGTGTCGGGGCGTGATAAAAAGCTCCGTGAGTTTGCCCAGCAGAACGACATCATGATTTTTGTCGCCGGGCGCAACAGTTCCAACGGAAAGGTGCTCTACCATATTTGTCAGGAAGCGAATCCCCGCACCTACTTCGTCGAGAGTGAATCTGAATTGCAGACCGAATGGTTTGCCGGTGTAGAAAAGGTTGGCATCAGCGGTGCCACTTCTACCCCCCAGTGGCTGATGGAGCGGATCAAGAAGCATATTGAAGAGACGATCCCTTCCCTCATCCATGCATGAAGTTTTAAGTCATCCTAATTCGTGCTGTTCATACACCAACAACTGTTCTTCATCGTCCAGAGGCCTCTTCGATGACTTGCGGTCGCGGACGAGAGAGAATGTCGAGTCGGGATTTGTGTCAGCCGATCCCGGTTCACCGTAAGGAGATGTAATGGCTGCTCAAAAGATTGAAAATTTTCCCACTTCATCATCGCCAAAGGATCTGTCGATTTCGTCGGATCAGCGGATTCCGCAGAAGCGGGATGCAATGAAGTTTAATTTTTCCGGTATCGAGGAGCGGGAATATTCCGAGGAGGAATACAAGAACCTTGCTCATCTGTACGACAGGACCTTCACCAACATCCATGAAGGAGAGATCGTCAAGGGGAAGGTTGTCGCAATAACCGGCAACGGGGTTGCGATCGATATCGGTTTCAAATCGGAGGGGATTGTTCCCCTGACCGAGTTTCCCAATATTGATGAGTTAAAACCGGGCGATGAGGTGGAGGTTTTTCTTGAAAGTGTGGAAAATAAAGAGGGGCAGCTCGTATTATCCCGGAAGCACGCCGATTTTGTCAGGACCTGGGAGCGCATTGTCCGGGCGTTCGATACCGGTGAGGTGCTGCAGGGGAAGATCACCCGGCGGATAAAAGGGGGCCTCGTGGTCGACCTCATGGGTCTTGATGCGTTCCTCCCGGGCTCACAAATCGACGTCAAACCGGTGCGCGACTTCGATCAGTACATCGGGAAAACCATGGAATTCCGGGTCGCGAAAATCAACCACCCCAATGAAAACGTGGTTGTGAGCCACAAGGTACTTATCGAGGCTGAAATGCAGGAACAGCGGAATGCGATCCTGAACAGTCTCGAGAAAGGCCAGGTCCTTGAAGGGAACGTCAAGGCGATAACGGACTTCGGTGTTTTCGTCGACCTCGGCGGTGTGGACGGACTTATTCACATCACCGACCTCTCCTGGGGCCGTGTCAATCATCCCTCCGAGGTGGTGAAACTCGACCAGACAATCAATGTTGTGGTCATCGATTTTGACGAGGCGAAGAAGAGGATTTCTCTTGGCCTGAAGCAGCTGCAGCCACATCCGTGGGAGAATATTGAGACAAAATACCCCGTCGGAACCAAGGTCACGGGGAAAGTCGTGTCCCTTGCCGATTATGGCGCATTCATTGAAATCGAGAAAGGGATCGAGGGTCTCATCCACATCTCGGAAATGAGCTGGACGCAGCACATCAAACACCCCTCGCAGGTTGTCTCCATGGGGCAGATGGTCGATGCCATCATCCTCAGCCTCGACAAGGATAACAAGAAGATCTCACTCGGCATGAAGCAGCTTGAACCGGATCCCTGGCTGAACCTGCTGGCGAAATATCCTGTAAACTCGAAACACACGGGGATAGTCAGGAACCTCACGAATTTCGGCGTCTTCGTCGAGCTGGAGGAGGGCGTTGATGGACTGGTTCATATCTCCGATCTTTCCTGGACGAAAAAAATACGCCATCCGGGGGAAGTCGTGAAAAAAGGGGACAAGCTTGAGGTCGTCATTCTTGGTGTCGATGTTGAACAGCGGCGGATCTCCCTCGGGCACAAGCAGGTGAAGGAGAATCCGTGGGATGCGTTCGCTGAATCGTACAAACCGGGGACCGAAACGGAAGGCAAGATCGTCCGCATCATCGAAAAGGGGGTCATCGTGGAATTACCCTACGGGGTGGACGGCTTTGTCCCGGTGTCCCAGCTTTCGATGTCCCAGATTAAAAATATCGGCGAAATGTTCCACGTCGGTGACAATCTCCCGCTGAAGGTGGTGGAGTTTGACAAGGACAGCAAAAAGATTGTCCTTTCCGCCGTCGAATTCCTGAAGGGGAAGGAGCAGAAGATCATCGATGAGTACGTCTCGAAGCACAAGCTTCCGCCGATGACCCTGAAAGATGTCGCGAATGTTTCCGGCAAGCCTGTCGAACTGCCGCCGGAAATCCTCAACGACCAGCCTCCGACTTCCGACTTCATGATTTAAGAGATGTCCGGTAACGGGATTGTAGAACAAAGAGTTGTCTTTGCGGGCAACTCTTTGTATTTTACAGCATGAAGAACGTCGCACTCCACACACTGGGATGTAAACTGAATTTCGCCGAGACGAGTACCGTCGGACGGCAGTTCATGTCGCACGGTTTTGGGATCGTGGATTTCTCCCGGCCAGCCGATGTCTATGTGGTCAATACCTGCAGTGTCACCGACCGGGCGGACAGGGAATGCCGTCAGATCATCCGGAGGATCCTCCGCCAGGCCCCCGATGCATTTATCATCGTCACCGGATGCTACGCCCAGCTCAGACCCGATGACGTGCGCCGTATCGAGGGTGTGGATCTCATACTCGGATCCCATGAGAAGTTCCATATTTTTGAACGTGAACGGCATTTTGTCAAGAAGGCGGTCCCGGAAATTTTTGTATCCTGCATTGACGAGGCGGTGGAGATTGAACCGGCATTTTCCGCCGATGTGGGGGGGCGAACGCGTGCCTTCTTGAAAATACAGGATGGATGTGATTATTCCTGCGCATTCTGCACGATACCGGGAGCGCGGGGTCAAAGCAGAAGCCTGGCTGTGGCGGAGGTCGTGAGGCAGGCCGAATTTCTCACCCGGCAGGGATACAGGGAGATCGTTCTCACAGGAGTCAATGTCGGCGACTACGGGAAGAATTCGGGCACCAGTTTGTTCCGGCTTATGAAGGAGCTCGGTGAGGTCGATGGGATCGGCCGAATCCGCATCAGTTCTATCGAACCAAATTTGCTCTCGGCTGAGATGGTTGAATACATGTGCCAGTCGGACACCTTCTGCCCTCATTTTCACATCCCGCTCCAGAGCGGGAGTGATATGATCCTCGGCAAAATGCACCGACGGTACCGGCGGCAGCTCTATGCGGATCTCGTCGCTTCGATCAAATCCGCAAACCCCGATGCAGCCATCGGGGCGGATGTCATCACCGGATTTCCCGGTGAATCGGATCAGCTCTTTCAGGAGACAGCCGAATTTTTATCGGATCTTCCCGTGTCCTACCTCCATGTTTTCACCTATTCCGAACGGCCCGGGACCGCGGCCTCCTCCCTTCCTTCGCCGGTTGAACCGAGGATCCGGCATGAGCGGAGCGAGATTCTGAGGATCCTGGGACGGCGGAAGCGGCATGCGTTCATGTCGTCGTTTCTCGGCCGGACACTTCCGGTTCTGTATGAGAGCGGTACGGAAGAAAGCCCGCGGAGCGGGCTTACGCCTCACTACATCCGGGTGGAGACGGCCGATCCGTCTGTCAGGCAGAATGAAATACACTTCACACACATCTTCGGTATTGACGGCGACACGTGCCTCGGGAAGGTTCGGGTTCACGACCGGGATGTTCCAAGCGGAGAGCTGGAAGCATCTTTCGCGGCAAGGTCACATTCGGCCAACTATCGTCCATCATCGCAGGAATTCGTATGAACAAACTCCTTCTCCTCACCCTCATCTGTGCCTGCTCCGTCAGTTGTCAGCTCAAGGATATTGTCCGGGATCCGCGGCCCCGGCTCCTGAATGAGGGGACCTCCTCGCTTCAGGATCCTGAGCCAACCCCGATCGCCCTCTTTCCCGATCAGCAGCCCGGTGATGACACCAAGAGCGTCTCGCTGGCCGCCCTCTACTCGTTTTTGCTCCCCGGGATGGGGGAATTGTATGCGGGGGATTACAGTTTCGGAAAATATCTGACGATCGTCGAGGGGGGGCTCATCGTCACGTTGCTCGGGTTCGACCGTTACGCGAATTGGTTGCAGGATGATGCACGGAACTTTGCCGTCGTGCATGCCGGCGCGAATATCGCCGGCAAGGATGACACCTATTTCAATGCCCTCGGGGATTTTGATAATGTCTACGCCTACAATCAGGAGATTCTCCGGGAAAGGGATGTCAATACCTTCGATCCCAACGCTGGTTATTACTGGCAATGGGACAACTCCGCCAACAGAAATACCTATCGTGAGTTGAAGGTTTCGAGTGATGAACGGTTCAACGACACGCGGTTCGTTGCTGCGGCCATTGCCGTGAACCACCTCATCAGCATCGTCGATGCTGTTCGTACGGCCATCCGTCATAATAGGAACATCTCGCAGGGAAACGCGTTTGATCTTCACGCCGATGTCATCGGTGGCTTATCCTCACCGAAGGGGATCCGTTTAACACTGATACGTTCATTCTAATCGCCTACGGCCGGTCGTGCGGGGGGAGGATCCCGGGGTGGGGGAGAATCCATACCCTACAGCACAGAGGTCACCCGCATTGCGAACGTTCCACCGGTCTTGCCGGATGCCCTCCCGGTGTGGTAGTCGGCCGGGGCATGTTTTGACCTGAGGATCTTTGCCTGTGCGGAATATCAAACTGACAATCGAATACGATGGATCGCGGTATGCGGGCTGGCAGCGCCAGGAAAATGCCCCGACGGTTCAGGAGGAGATCGAGAAATCGCTCTCAAGGATCCTTCAGGAGCGCATTGTCGTTCACGGCGCCGGAAGAACTGACGCCGGCGTCCACGCTCGGGGGCAGGTGGCTCATTTTACGACCTCAACATTTCTCGATCCGTTTAGAATCCTGGGCGGGTTAAACGGAACGCTACCGGAAGATATCATCGTCCGGCGGGCTGAAGAAGTCCCGCTCGATTTTCATGCCCGGTTCAGTGCAAAATCCCGGTCTTATTCATACACGATTACCCTTGTCCCGTCCGCCCTCCTCAGGAAGTATGCATGGTACGTCCCTCACCGGCTGGAGACCGCGCAGCTTGACCGGGCGGCGGGCTCCATTGTCGGGACGCGTTCATTCCGTTCATTTTGCAGAGTGCAGCCCGATGTCAACCATTATTTCTGCGCGGTGAGCGAGGCTTTCTGGTCGGTTGAGTGTGAAGTGCTGAAGTTCAGAATCACGGCGAACCGATTCCTGCACGGGATGGTCCGTGGACTGGTGGGAACGATGGTGGATGTCGCGCGCGGTCATCTTACCATGGACGAGTACGATCGGCTCTTGAGGCAGGGAGAGCGGAGCGATGCAGGGCAGTCCGCACCCGCACGGGGTCTCGTGTTGGAGGAAGTTACCTATTAGAAGTGTATCCCCGAGGATTCCGGATGGAACCGACCGGCGGCGTTTCAAGGATGGTGGTGATCTCCCGGGGCGCCCCCATATCCCACCAAAGGCCCCCTAAAATGATAAAAAGCAACGAGTTGACAACCTTCGGCAATTCCCGTACATTATAACCATGCGAACTCCATATCCGCATCCAAACCGCGATTAATCCCCATCATGGCCTCCCAGGTCCTCGGTAACATCATCTTTATACTCCTTTTAGTGTTTGCGAACGGTTTTTTCGTCGCCTCGGAGTTCTCCATTGTCAAGGTTCGGGTCGCGCGACTTGAGTTTTTTTTACAAAAAGGGCGCCGGGGGGCAGGCGTCGCCAAACATATTACGGAGCACATGGATGCCTATCTCTCGGCCACCCAGTTAGGGGTAACGCTTTCGAGTCTCGGTCTGGGATGGGTGGGGGAGCCGCTTTTGGCGGAGATGTTTCGGGATCCCCTCGGGTGGGTGGGTGTTCTGAATGACACCACGGTCCACGCCATCTCCTTTGTGGTCAGTTTCGGGATCCTGACCTTTCTCCACATCATCCTCGGGGAGCTCGGTCCGAAATACATCGCCATCCGGCATCCCGAGCAGACCGCGATGGCAGTCTCGCTGCCGATTCAGGTATTCTACCGGATGTTCCGGCCGTGCATATGGGTTTTGAATCGGTCCTCGAACCTCATTCTCCGGTCACTCGGTGTCGAGCCGGTAAAAACGCAGGAACTTATTCACTCTCCCGAGGAGCTTGAATCGATCGTCACCGAGGGGGCGAAAAGGGGGCTTCTGAATAAGACCGAACAGGAGCTGATGGCGAGGATCTTCGAGTTCTCCACGACGACTGCGAAGGAAATCATGGTTCCCCGGACAGAGGTGATCGCGATCGAAGACACCACGCCGAGGGAAAAGCTCATCCGCATTGTGACGGAAGAAGGATACTCGAGGATTCCGGTATACCGGGATTCGCTCGACAACATCCTCGGCATCATCTACTCGAAGGATCTGATCAGCATGCTCGAGCACAGGGATCTGATCGTCCTTCAGGACATCATCAGGCCCGCATATTTTGTCCCCGATGTGATCAAGATCAGCCAGTTGATGCGCGAGATGCAGGAACGGAAGATCGCGATGGCCGTCGTCATCGATGAATTCGGGGGGACGCAGGGAATCATCACGATGGAGGACATCCTCGAGGAAATCGTCGGGGAAATTCACGACGAGTATGACGAGGTGCTCAAGGATGTGGAGCAATCCTCCGACGGTTCCGCGCTCGTCAATGCGCGGATCACCATCAAGGATTTCAACGACAAGTTCAACGGTGCGATACCGGAAGAGGAAGGGTATGAAACCCTCAACGGCTTTCTCTCGAAAGTTACCGGCAAAATACCGGAGATGAACGAGGAGATACGGTACGCCAACCTCCAGTTTACCGTCATGAAGAAAAGCCAGCGGCGGCTCAGGCAGGTGAGGGTGAAAAAAATTCCCGCTTCGGTACGTGACCCCGTCGCATAGCTCTCGAGGCGGCAAGATCAATGAAAGGTTCAGCGAACTGCACCCGGTGCATTTCCCGGGTCAGTCCGGATCGTCGCTGGAAGGAAGGATCCGTTGTGTCCCTCATCGGCATTGACGCCCGTAAATATTTTGATTTCGGGATCGGAACGTATATCGAGAACCTCGTTGACGAGGTGGGGAAAAATCCCGGAAGGTTTGATCTTGTCCTCTATGTCACTCCATCGGATTTGGCGTCCATGCCGGTTGGCCGGGGATGGAGGATTGTTCCGGTGCCGTTCAAAAAATACTCCCTTGCCGAGTTGTTCCTGTTCGCCCGCCGTGTGCGCCGGGACCGGATCGAGCTGTTTCATGAACCGCATTACACTCTCCCCTTCCATCTCTCTGTCCCGGCAGTCGTTTCGGTGCATGACCTGATCCACACTGAGCTGTCCGAATATTTCACGCCGCTCCAGCGGGAGTATGCCCGGTTCGTGTTGCGTCATGCCGTGGCTGCGGCCGATGCCGTCATCGTCCTCACGGAATTCATGAAGGGCGAACTTCTCAGCCGCTACCCCGGTGCCGGGGGTAAGATTCACGTCATCCCGCTCGGCGTTGACGCAGGATTTCTTCCCCGCTCCGGTGACAACATCACCTCGTCGTTCGGGAAAAAGTTTGGTCTGGCAAAACCCTTTATCCTCTACGCCGGCAGTCTGAAGCCGCACAAGAACATACCTGTGCTCCTGACCGCCTTCGCCCGATTCACGATGCGGCAGGAGATCGACCTCGTGTTTGTCGGCGAGCGTCTCAGGGAGAATCCCGAACTGGTGCGTCTTCTGGCCGATCTGGGGCTCGGTCCGGAAATACACGATCTGGGGAAGATTGGGCCGGGGGAGGTCCGCGCGGCTTTTCGTTCGGCAGATTGTGTGGTCCTCCCGTCCGAGTATGAGGGGTTCGGTCTGCCGCTCATTGAGGCGATGGCCTGCGGCACCCCGGTGATTATTTCGGATGCACCCGCCCTGACTGAAGTGGCGGGAGGGGCGGCCATGGTTTTTGAAAGGAAGAACGTGGAATCCCTGGCTGCGGTGCTCGAGCGTGTGTTTGCCGACGCCTCCCTCCGGACCGAATGTGCCGCGAAAGGGATTTCGAGATCAGGCCAGTTTACCTGGCTCGAAACCGGCCGGAGGACAATGGCACTCTACGAATCTCTTCTTGCGCGGAAGGGGGGCGGAGTCTGATGCGGATGCGTGACGGGGCGGCTGCAGGCTCAGAGCTTGAACCGGAGCGGTCAGGGAGAATCCGGGTTTGAAGCAAGTTGCATCGTGTAAAGGGATTTCTGTATATTGCCTTATCACGATGGTTTGAACATGAACACGAGAGTCCGGATGATTTTTCACAGCACCACCACGCCCGTCGTGCCGGCATGAGTGCAGCGCATCGCACCGAACGGGGTGGGAGCCGGCATTTCGCGATAATGATTTTCGCGAAGCAGCCGGAGCTTCAGCGCACGGGGGGTGACGAGCCGTATGCGGCCCTGCCCTGGGATGATCTCGATAGGCTTTCCAATGCGCTTATGGGTGATCTCATCGAACAGGCGTGTCAGGTCGGTGGTGCCGACGTTGTTCTCGTCTACCATTCTTCGGCGCGCCCGTCGGATGAGTTTCTCCGCGAGTTCGGTGACATTGTCCGGTACATCGAACTTCCCGAAACGGCCAAGCCTTTGAATCATACGGTTCTCGGGGAGTTCATTACCTCGCAGCCGTATCAGCGTCTGATCCTTGTTTTTGAAAATTATCCGCTTCTTTCCCCGCAGCTTTTCCTGAAAACATTTTCCCATCTGGGATCCGAGGAGGAGAAAATTGTGATCGGTCAGACTTTTGACGGGGAGTGTTTTTTTCTCGGACTGAGATCGCCGTTTCATGCCTTTTTCCATGAGGGGGGTCAGGAGCTCTTCAACAAACCGTTTGGGATGCTCTCGCACGTCTGCAGTCAGAACGTCATCGTCTGTCCGGTACAGCCGATTCTTCCCCTGACCTCTGGATATCAGCTTGCGACGCTGCGGGAGCTCATCGCCGGAATGGATGAAAGCGATCCCATCTATCCAAAGCATTCGGCGACGGTGTTTAAATTCTTCGACAAGAAGTACAAAAACCGGAAACACGGACAATGAACCTGGGGATTTACGGCGGGACGTTTAATCCGCCACATATCGGCCATCTGATCGTCGTCGAATCCGTGCGCGACCAGCTGCACCTTGACAAGGTCCTTTTTATTCCGTCGTGTCAGCCTCCGAACAAATTCGGCGTGTCGCTGGCTTCTGCCGACGACAGGTTGCAGATGATCTGTCTTGCGATCGAACATACGAGCGAGTTCGAAGTGAGTGATCTCGAACTCCGCCGGCCCGGCATTTCCTACACCATCGACACCATCCGCGCCCTCGAAGGGCTCTATCCGGGGGCGAAGCTCTCCCTGATCATCGGATCGGACAATTTCCTGGAATTCCCGTCCTGGAAGTCGCCCGGAGAGATCCTCGACAGGGTCCAACTTGTGGTGATGAACAGGCCCGGGTTCGTTCCTCCCCCGTCAAAGAATGAATTTGCAAGAATCTCCACATTTGTCAAGGTTCCGCAGGTACACATCTCCAGTTCTGAAATCCGGAGGAAAGTGAAAATGAACCATTCCATCCGCTATCTGGTCCCCCGCTCCGTCGAGGAGTATATTTTCAGGAAGGGCCTTTACCGGAACTGATTTGCCTTCGATTAAAATTTTTATAATTTAGATCAGATACCCATTTTTCATGACACGATTTTCACACTAACAGGCAATATTATGCCCAGATATCGTCGGATCGCCGCACTTTTTGTCCTTCTCCTTCTTGCCGGATCTTTGAAATCCGGTGTGAAACACGACCTCTTCCCCGCTCCGTATGCGAAATCCCGTGTGGGGGCCGTTCAGATGAAAACACCCGCAAACAGCCGTTATTTGCCAGGCCGCGTGATCGTCAAGTTGCGACCGATGCGGTTATCAAAAGCCGCACAATCGTTCGGTGTTTCCAGCCTCGACCAGTTTGCAGGGAAATTCGGCGTGCAATCGATAGGGGAAATTTTCCCCCATCATGTCACACCCGCGAATCCCGACCGGGTTGACCTCACCAGATTTTATCTTCTGCGGTATTCGCAGAACAGTGACCCGTTTACGGTTGCCAAGGAACTTTCGGGGCGGCCGGAGGTTGAGTATGCAGAACCCTGGTTTATCTACGAGGTGGATGCAAATCCCACATTCACACCGAGCGATTCGTTGTTTCCGAATCAGTGGGCATTGAAGAAGATCAAGGCCGACAGTGCATGGAACGTGACGCAGGGGGACACGAACATCATCATCGCGATTGTCGACAATGCAGTCCAATGGGATCATCCCGACCTCATTACGAACATCTGGTACAATCCAGGGGAAATGGGTCTCGACGCACAGGGACATGACAAGCGTTTTAACGGTATCGATGACGACGGTGACGGGTATGTTGACGACTGGCACGGATGGGACTTTGCGGGTGCGGATGTCAATAATCCGACACAGGACAACAATCCGGAACCGACCGGTTCGAACAACACTCATGGAACGCATGTCGCAGGGCTGGCGGCCGCGGCCACAAACAATGTCACCGGTGTTGCAGGCGTCGGATTCAAATGCAGAATACTGCCGGTGAAGGCCGGTGCCGACAACGATTTCGGGTCTACGGGCTCGGCGTCGATCATCGAAGGATTCCCCGGCATCGTCTACGCTGCGGATAGGGGTGCGACCGCAATCAATTGCAGCTGGGGCGGAGCGGGGTATTCACAATACGAGCAGGATGTCGTCAATTACGCCACACAGGCGGGTGCTCTGGTGGTCGCCGCTGCCGGGAACAGCGGCGGAAATGACATCAGCTATCCGGCCGGCTACGACAATGTCATCTCGGTCACCTCAACCAATCTCATCGACATCAAGGCATCCTATTCCCAGTACGGCTATACCATCGACCTCTGCGCCCCCGGGGGTGATTCCCACGCAAACGGGGATATCCTGAGCACGTTTTATCCGAACACCTACGCATATGCGATCGGGACGTCCATGGCCGCCCCGCACGTCACCGGTCTGGCGGGTTTGGTGAAGGCGGTTTTCCCGAGTTACACCGCGACTCAGATCGGGGAACAGATCCGTGTGACCTGCGATGACATCAGCGGGCTCAATGCAGGCTATTACCAGCAGTTGGGCAAGGGCCGCATCAATGCCATGCGGGCGGTAACGGGGTCGTCTCCGGCCATCCGCGTTACGGCGGTTGCAGTTGACGATTCGGCTGGTGGAAACAACAATCATGTGCCCGAACCGAACGAAACAATCAATCTCGTCACCACCTTTACGAATTACCTTCAGGCCACGAGTTCCGCTGCGGCTGTGAACCTGTTGACGAACGATACCACAGTCCAGATACTTCAGGGATCGTATCCTCTTGGCAGCATTGCCACACTGCAAAGCGTTGCGGTGAACGGCCCGGTCTTTCAGATTTTTGTAAAACCCAGCGTTCAGCCCGACCATATCGTTCTCCTGACATATAATTTTTCTGACGGGGTGTACAGCGATTATCAGACCATCCCTCTTATTGTGAATCCTTCCTATGCGACACAGTCGGTCAACAACGTGAGTGTGACATTCACCCACAACGGGAGGATCGGCTGGAACGATTTTCCGAACAATACCCAGGGGGTTGGTTTTGTCTACAACGGCGGGAATCAGCTATTCGAGGGGGGATTGATGATCGGCTACTCGGCCACGAACCTCGTCGATGTCGTGCGCAACGATGTGGGTAACCAGGACGCCGATTTTATTTCACGCGGGATATACACCCTTCAGGCGCCCGGCGTGTATTCGGACCAGGACGGATCGACCACGTTTTCTGACAGCAATGCAGCCCTGGGGAACAGGATCGGACTCTCGGTCGCGATGTCCTCCTACGACTACACAACCCCCGCCGACAGGGATTTTGTGCTCGTGCGGTACGATATTAAAAACATCTCCGGGGCCAACATCTCCAACCTCTACACGGGACTTTTTACCGACTGGGATATGCTGCCTCCCGGGACGGCGCCGAGCGATTATTACAATAACAACAAAACATCCTTCGATACGGTGCGGAAGATGGGATACGCCTGGTACGATACCACGCTGACGACCACATACTGCGGAGTCCGCGCGCTGACCGGAACGGGGGGATATTACGGCCTGACGATCGATTCTGCCAATGGGACCAGGGCGCAAAAATGGTCATGGATGACGAGCGGGATTCATCTCATGACAAGCCGGAACGACATCGATTTTGTGGTTTCAAGCGGTCCGTACACCATCCCGATCGGTTCAACGCAAACGGTGGGCTTTGCCCTTGTCGGGGGATACGGTCTGACAGCGTTTCAGGCTCATGCTGATGCAGCCGAGACAAAATGGGCAAGCCTCCTCAGCCTCATTTTCGGCCGGCCTCAGTTTTCCATCTCCATCCATCAGAATCCTGCGTTCACCAGTTATGCGGATATCTATCTCGCGACGGATTCCGTTCTTGCGGCTGTGCCGACGATGACGCTGAACAACGGGACTGCGAACCTCGACACGATCCCTCTTGTGAAGATCTCGGACAGTGCGCTGATCTATAAGGGATCATATCAATTTAGCTCCGGCGGAACGAAGACCATCGAGGTGACTGCCCAGACCGCGGGCGGCTTCGATACCGTTGTCGACCGGACATTCCAGACCAGTCTGGCAAAACCGGGTCTGGCGCAGACGGTCCAGGATCCTGAACACAGGGCGTTTCTGTCGATTCCGCCGGCTGCGGTGGACGAGGAGACGTACTTTATAGTTTATGCGAATGATAAGCAGATTTCGGATCAGGCATTTTATTCCCGGACATATTCCTTCGGACCTGAAAAGAATTTCAGCGCCCCGCTTACGGTGAGCATTTACTACCAGGATCTCCGGCAATTCAGCGGGAAGGAAAATTATCTCCACATATTCCGGCGCAGCGGCAGCCAATGGGTGCCCCTGGACAGCTGGATCAATCCCCGGGAGAAAACGATTCAGGCAACAGTAACCTCTCTCGGTGAGTTTGCGCTCGGGCTGGACACGCATTCCCAGACCCACCTCATTCCCGAAAATTTTGCCCTGTATCAGAATTATCCGAATCCCTTTAATCCCGAGACGAAAATCCGGTTTGCGATGCCATCGGACGGGCGTGTCAGGCTGCGGGTGTTCGACATCCTCGGGCAGCAGGTTCAGGTTCTGCTCGATGAATACCAGACAGCCGGGATTCATGAAATCTCCTGGGACGGGCGGAACATGAACGGCGGAGTTCTGTCGAGCGGTCTTTATGTCTATCGTCTTGAGGTAACGCGCGGGAATGATATCCTCTACACTTCATCACAAAAAATGCTTCTGCTTAAATAAGGATCTCGTATGAAGAAAGTCATGATAGTTCTTTTGGTTGGCGGGATGGTCTGGGGGGTTGTTTCCTGCTCAAACAGCGGCGGGGGTCCGCCGCCGCCGCCGACCGCCTCACAGCTGGTGGCTCAGGGCTGGCAGTCGTACAAACAGAAAAATTATCAGAGCGCGCTGAACTCGTTTACGAAGGCGATTCAGACGCAGGCAGGTTTTGCCGATGCCTATAACGGGGCCGGCTGGTCGAATGCAAAACTGAACCAGATGGGGGCGGCCATCAACCAGTTCACGTCCGGGTATCCCTACATCTCTACGAATCAGCCGCTGCAGGAACAATTCGAGGCCGGATTTGCCCTCGTATCGAATGTGCAGAAGAATTATTCACTTTCCGCATACTGGGCAGGGCATGTCCTGGAGGCGGATTCGACATGGATCTTCACGCGTGATGTCTCCGTCAATTCCGCTGATCTCCTTATTCTGCGGGCGGAGGATTATTTTGCACTGGCGAAATTCGATTCAAGTTTGTTTGAAGTCCAGAGGCTTGACGCGCGCGATTCGCTGATTTTTACACCCAATATATCGACCGATCTGGGAAGGATCCAGCTCGCGAATGAGATTGAGCGGCTTCGCTCATTGAACTAGGAGATCCATTGTCGGTCCCCTTCCGGTGTGGTACGATGGGCTGAGAGGACCCCGGCAGGTTGAATGATGTTATTTTGCCATCGCGTGCATGATGATTGCACCGAGGAAAAAACCGATCCAGAAGGAATAGCCGATGATCACCCAGATACTCGCCCGTACCCGTGCGAGGGGTGATGACCGGTTGGTTTCCTGAGGAATAT
Source organism: Bacteroidota bacterium (assembly GCA_033854175.1). Classification (GTDB taxonomy): domain Bacteria; phylum Bacteroidota; class Ignavibacteria; order UBA10030; family SZUA-254; genus DATKPE01. The sequence continues at coordinate 78,839 of JAWOKN010000030.1, forward strand.
CTAATTCCTCGTTTGCCATATGAATTTTATGCTGTGAAGTTAGCTGCGTGTAGGGGGGCTGCATCTTCATTGTACAAAGGGGGATGCTTTACGGATGTGAACCACATCACAACATCCGGAGATGGTTCATGAAATGTGAGGGACCGTCGGTCACATTCTGCTGTTTTGCTCCGGCAAATGAACGTTATGAGCGAGTTGCAAGAATATGCGTAAATTGAGCCTGCTTGTTTTATCCGTTTTTTTACACTTTGCCTCTCTCCACGGGCAGACCGGTTCATGGTCTGTGAAGACCTATGGCAGCGGAATCTGCCGGGACATATTCTTCCCGGACACCTCGTATGGCTGGGCTGTGGGTGACTCGGGAAAAATCATGCGGAGCACAAACGGTGGCCTGAGCTGGGCGAACCAGACATCTCCGATCATCAGAAACCTCTATGCAGTTTATTTTATCGACCGGAATACAGGTTTTGCAGCGGGCGCGGCGGGGGCATTTCTGAAAACAACAAATGGCGGGGCCAACTGGACTTCACGTCCGACCTCCGACGTCCTCCCCTGGAAGCGTCTGTATTTCACGGATGCGCAAAACGGATGGTTATTGAGCGATACGGTCGCATCAAAAATTCACCATACCACGGACGGGGGATTGACCTGGAACCCGGTTGGTCCGCAGATTCTCCCCGGTTATCCTGTCGCGGATATGTCGTTTTCGTCCGGAACTGACGGATGGGTTGCGAGCGATACCATTCTACTCCATTCCGCCGATGGTGTGACGTGGACAAACATGAACAACCGTTCTTTCACGTACCTTTTCGGCATATCGTTCCCGTCCGACAGTACGGGTTACCTCCTACACGTCTATTCGAATGGCTCCACCGATGTCAGCGTCATCTATTCGACCACCAATGCCGGCCAGACCTGGAGTCAGCTTCCCGGAACCTTCAACGGTGTGATTCTGAGAACGGTGACCTTCCTGAATCCCGTTGAAGGCTGGATGGCTGGTGACACTCTTCTCCCTGCAAGTTACGTTGCGGCGGGTAATGTGGTCTACCACACGACAGACGCAGGGTTTCACTGGCGGAGGGAACTGTATCTTGATTCCGTCACCATTGCGCGGATACACTTTTCCGATCAGGCCCATGGCTGGTTTGCGGGTTTCTCCAACGGTCAGGGCACATCTGCGCGGGCCATCGGAAAATATTCGGGCACGGTAACGGCTGTGTATGACAGGATCAATACACCCCCGCGGTTCTTTACACTTGACCAGAATTACCCGAATCCGTTCAATCCCACGACGATCATATCTTTTTCACTCGCAAGGAGGGAGCATGTGCGTCTGGAGGTTATTGACCTCTCGGGAAGGGTGGTTCAGGTGATAGTCGATGGCATCCGGCCGCCCGGAGAATATTCAGAAATCTTTTCCGGCGGTCACAATAGTTCAGGCATATACTTCTACAGACTCTCCGCGGGATCGTCCTCACTGACAAAAAAAATGATCCTCCTCCGATAAGGACATTTTCAGGCCGTTTCCCGGCAATTTTGCTTGCCGGTGACCTGAAACAACGGGTGCAACTTTGCAACTTTTTGCATCTACATCTGTATTTAATATGTAGCGCGGCTGAGGGCTTATTGGGAAGGGATAAGCTTCAACAACTCACCACGCTATAGGCACAGAAGGGGACAAACAAACCCCACCCGCGCGGGTGGGGTTTTTATCTGTTACCCGGTTTTTTTCTGATGTGAGTTCAATCACAGCCAGGATGAACGGAGAAGATTTTTTAAGTAATTTGAATTTGTTAGAATCATGGTGGATTGGAGAAAGCCTCGACCAGAAATGGTTGAGGTTTTTTTTGTCTTGTCATGCCTCCCCCCGAAAAAAGCCGGTAGCGTAAGATTCTCTCCCCGTGATATCAGTAGGCCCTTGTCATCACATGGTGAGGATTCAGGCCCCCGGCCTGTAAAGGGGCCTTAATGTGGAAAACGGATTTTATCGCAGAACGGACACTCGTGCCGGGCCGTTTCAACCGGCTGGCGAAGGGAGAATCCCTTTCGGGAATTTGGGCGTATCGAAAAAGATTTGTACACTTATGGCCATTCATTCTCACGGTGGTTCCGGACGGAGAATCAGTTGTGAAACAAGCATAGAGAGGGGCTCGGCACTTGTCTGCCGCGACGGTAATATTTTTGCTGACATATGTTCTGATCTCGCTCGGTGAGCATGGTCCGCGCCGGCTCGACCGGCCCTCTGCCGCGCTTCTCGGTGCCGTACTGATGGTCATGAGCGGCTCCATAACGCGTGCGGAAGCGGCTGCGGCGATGGATATTCATACACTTGCCGTACTTTTTGGCATGATGCTCCTGGTCGTGATTCTCATGCAGAGCGGTCTTCCGGGGTATCTAGCGGTCAGAGTATTGCATCGAAGCACAAGTCCCCGGATGCTCATGGCGATCGTTGTCTTTACCGCCGGTTTTGCCTCCGCGGCGGTGCTGAATGATACGGTCTGTCTCCTGGGCACGCCGATTCTTCTGGAGATCACGGAGCAGGCGGGAATATCCGAGATCCCGTTTCTCCTCGCGCTTGCGACGAGTGCGAACATCGGAAGCGTCATGACGCTCACCGGCAATCCTCAGAATGTCATCATCGGGCACGCCTCGGGCTGGAGTTGGTCAGGGTTCGCGCTGCGCATGGTTCCTGTCGGGGTGATCTGTCTGGGGCTCAACTGGTTGATTCTATCCGTTTTTTACCGCCGGTCGTTCGGACAGATAAGGATTTCCAGGCAACAAGCCCCCTCATCGGAGACCATAAACCGTGACAGTGCGGTCAAAGGGACTGTCATGCTCATCGCCCTGATCGGAGCGTTCTGCATCGGGGCTCCGATGGATTTCGCCGCCGTTGCGTCAGGGACTCTTCTTCTGGTATGGATCCGCCGGCCGACCCGTGAGGCGTTGGAAGCTGTGGACTGGTCATTGCTCTTGTTTTTTTCGGGGCTTTTTGTTGTGGTGGACGGTTTTGTCAGGGTGGAAGGCCATCTGGTGCATGACTGGGTACGGGCGTTGGGAACGACGGTAGACTCGCTGAGCATCTTTCAGATCAGTGTCGGGACGTTAATCGGAAGTAATATCTTTTCCAATGTTCCTTTTGTCCTGATAATCAGCCAATGGGTACAACAGATGAGCGATCCCCGGTTTATCTGGCTCGTGCTTGCTCTGACGAGCACGTTCGCGGGAAATCTGACACTGCTCGGCAGTGTGGCGAATGTCATCGTTGCGCAGAGTGCGCGGCACAAGGTCAGAGTGGGGTTCCGGGACTTTCTCAGGCTGGGAGTGCCGATCACGATTTTGACGACGATCGTCGGGGTGCTGATCCTCTGGACATATTGGCACTTGGGCTGGGTCTAGATGGCGGGATGGACAGACGATCCGCATGGAAGGCCGGCGGCAGCGGCGGCGGCCGCGGTGTGCTTGGTAAATTAAAAAAGGTCCCACTTTCGTGGTATTGAAGTTATCCGTAATTTACGGCTGACCAAAACCACAACAAACCAACGAAAGGAGACCTTTAATGCTTAAACAAAAGTTAACACAAACAAACACCAAGGGCAAATCGGAGACCAGGGCATATGATCATTATGTCGCGATCGACTGGTCGATGATGAATATGGCTATCGCTCACCTGACACAGAGGAATGAAACGCCGTGTGTTTTTGAGCGCGAGAGTGATATAACGGAGCTCAAAAAATATCTATCATTGTTGAAGGGGAAGAAGATAATCACATTTGAGGAATCAGGGAGCGCACACTGGTTGTACTTGGAGCTGCTCAGTTCTGCAGACCGCATTGTGATCTGTGAACCATTTCACAACAGGTTGTTGTGTCACGGTCCGAAGACAGACAAGATCGATGCTGGGAAACTCTGCGAATTGCTTAAGGGGGGATTGTTGAAGGAGGTTTATCACAGTGATAGCGCCACATATGAGCTTCGGGCACTGGTCAGTGCGTATGAGGATGTTGTGCGTGCCGGGGTGCGCAATCTGAACCAGAAGGATGCCCTGGAGCGGGATCACAGGAATAGAGGAAAGAGTGCGGAGTTTATTGTTGAAATGATTGATAAAAGCATCGAATTGTATCGCCAGAACAAAGAAGAATACGTGCGACGATTCCAGAAATATTGTCGAAGCGACAAACTTGTACGGTATCAAGATGAAATCCCAGGCATAGGTCCAATCGGGGCAGTCAAGATCGTAGCTACTGTAGTGGATGCGCGGCGGTTTCCGTATGCAGGGAAATACCTGAGTTACTGTGGGCTGGTTAAACATGAGAAGCTTAGCGGCGGACGCAGTTATGGTCGTCGAAGACCGAGGTATAGCAGGGTTCTTAAATCAGTATATAGGACTGCTTCTATGGCAAGTCTAAAGGGGAACAGCCCGTTCCGTCAGTATTATGATTATCTCTTAGAGAAAGGTGTAGCCGAACACAATGCACAGCACGCTGTTGCTCGCTACATCGCACGGGTCAGCTATGGGATTCTAAAGAGCGGGATGCATTACGATCCGAATCGTTGTAAGGAGAGAGAACAGAAAATCAAATAATAGAGTCTTCCATATTGCCGGTATACTTTCATGTGTTGTACGCAGATTATTCGTGAAGGGTAAAAAGATCCCCAGTCGTGGATGGGTCTGGAGGTTGGAGGGAGAGTTCAAGTTAATCAATGCACACTCGGCTACTATCAGCGGGTAGATGCCAGCAGCTTGGTTAACCCCCTCCCGTGTATACTCGAATTTGCCGTAGCCCAGTATGAGAGCTCACATAGTTGAATAGACACGCACTCGCACAAAGGAAGACTTTACAGGCTTTGGGAATGATTTACGAATAGTTATAACAAAACACGAAAGTGTGACGGAAAGTCAGAAAACGAAAGCCTCTCTCCGTTAAAAGAAAACTGTTTTTTCTTGACTTTCTTTTTTATAGTTGATTAACCATCTAAAGTTTCGTAAATTCTGATCAGCTTCAAGAACGCGACTCTAACAACAGCCGGACAATTGTACCGTTCACAAGAAGGGGAACACCGAGTGTTGAAGGGGGTTAGAGCCCGCGTTCGCTCGGTGTTTATTTTTGGAGATACCGGCGGGTCCCCGCGGGGCACGGGGTGTACGGAAATCTCCACGGTATGGTGAAACGGCGGGATAGACCTCATGCACGCCCCCGTAGCTCAGTATGGATAGAGCAGCGGTTTCCTAAACCGTTGGTCGGCAGTTCGACTCTGCCCGGGGGTACTATGATGTGTCCTTGCGGGGTATGCCATCTCTCGTGAAACCAGGCTGTTCATTTGTTCCATAATCAGTTGAATCTCGAACAATTTGTAATGATCTCATGCGGCTGACAAAGTATTTCGTTCCGACGGTGAAGGAAGTCCCATCCGATGCAGTAATACCCAGCCACCAGTTGATGATCCGTGCCGGGATGATCCGGCCGCTCGGGGCCGGGGTATATTCATTTCTCCCGCTGGGTTACAAGCTGCTCAAGAAAGTCATGGAGATCATCCGGGATGAGATGGATGCGATCGGGGGACAGGAATTTCACCTCCCTGCCCTGAATCCCCTGGAGCTCTGGGAGCAGACGGACCGGGTCAGGGCGTTTGGCGACACGATGTTTCACCTGAAAAACAGGCCTCTGGTTCTTGCTCCGACGCATGAGGAGGTCATCTGTTACATCGCCAAGATGCACATCAATTCGTACAGGGAATTGCCGCAGATATGGTATCAGATCCAGACGAAATTCCGGAATGAACCGCGGCCGCGATCGGGGGTCATCCGGGGCAGGCAGTTTTTGATGAAGGATTCCTACAGCCTGGATGCGACCTGGGAGGGGCTTGATAAAAGCTATGAGTTGCATGCCCAGGCCTACAGGAACATCTTTACGCGTGCGGGCCTGAAGTTTTTCGTCGTCGGCGCGTCAAGTGGTGCCATGGGCGGCACCGCATCGCAGGAATTCATGATCGAATCCGAAGCCGGAGAAGATACCTGTGTGGTGTGCGACGGGTGCGGATATGCGGCAAATCTCGAAGTGGCAACCTCGCGAATGGAAATGTTGCCTCACTCCGAGACGAGCCAGCCGCTGGAGGATATTCACACCCCGAACGTAAGGACCATCGACGAACTCAGGGTCTTTCTCAACGTCGATGAACGGAAGCTCGCGAAATCGCTGATTTACATGAAGGACACGACACCGGTACTCATCCTGATGGTCGGTAATGATCAGCTCAACGAAGCAAAACTCCAGGCTTCGCTCGGCGCCGATGTCAGGCCGTCCCATCCCGACGAGCTGAGGATGCTTACGGGAGCGGACGCGGGATCCATCGGTCCTGTCGGGCTCAACGGCTTCACGATCATTGCCGACAAGAGGCTTGAGGGTGCAAACGAGCTTATCAGCGGTGCGAATAAAAACGATTACCACATCGCGCACATCGATTTACGGCGCGACGTCAAGATCGACGGATACCATGATCTCCGTACCGTCCAGGCAGGAGAGTCGTGCAGTAACTGCGGAAAAGCGCTCCGTATTGTTCATGCAATCGAGCTCGGGCACATTTTCAAGCTGGGTACAAAGTACGCCGATGCGCTTCATGCCTATTTCCTGAACTCCGACGGCAAGGAGAAGCCCGTCATTATGGGGAGTTACGGGATAGGGGTTGAACGGATCATCGCATGCCTTATTGAGCAAAATCACGATGCCCATGGTATCATCTGGAGCAAGGCGCTGACGCCGTTTCATGTCCACCTGCTCCTGATCAACTCCAGCAATCCTGCGGTTGTAAAGACCGCCGAGGGGCTCTACGAGAAACTTCAGGAATCCCTGATTGACGTTCTCTATGACGACAGGCCTGATGTCAATCCCGGTTTCAAATTCAAGGATGCCGATCTCATGGGTATGCCTCTCCAGATCATCGTCGGGGAGAAGAATGTCACGCATGGCAAGGTCGAAATCAAGGAGAGAAATTCAGGCAAGCGGACGATCCTGGAAACAGGCAAGGTTCTTGCGTTTGTGGATAGTTATCTTGCATCATGACCGTCCTGTGCCCGTCCCGGGGGATGGGGGGGCGCTCAATTCAGGCTCATGGACGCCGGCCGTTCCCCGGATATGACGGGCGGATGGTTCTGATCCGGCAGCAGGAAATTTGGTGCGGGATCGCCCCTGGAGGCCTGTTGTCATTCATGTCAGGCGTTGTGAGTGGGGGAGGGTGAGGGGCAGTTTCTTTGGTGTGGATCAAAAAATATTATATTTTGAAGTCAGACTTTTGCACCTGTTGTACTCATGGCCGAATTTATTCATCTCCATAATCA
>JAWOKN010000031.1:0-5693 GCA_033854175.1 Bacteroidota bacterium
TCGAGGCGAATACACTATTGAGCGGGATCGGATTCGAAAGCGCTGGTTTGGCAGCGGCGCATTCCATTCACAATGGTTTTACCGCTCTGAAAGAGACCCATTCATTCTACCATGGCGAAAAGGTTGCCTTCGGTGTTCTCGCCGGCCTTCAGCTTGCAAACGCACCATCGGATGAAGTTGGCGCAGTCTATTCTTTTTGTGAGGATGTCGGGTTGCCGACCACGCTCTCGGACATCGGTCTCAGGGACGCCGACCGATCACAATTGATGAAGGTTGCTGAAAATGCCTGCGCCCCGGGTCAACCTGTTCACCACGAAGCGGGAGTAATGAGCGCGATGACCATTCTTGATGCACTGCGTGCGGCAGACTCCATCGGACAAGGGAGGAAAAGACAATCTCTGCGGAAATGATTGGGGTGATCTGCATTTTCGTTAACTATCAAAGTTCGATCCTGCTCGTTAGTAATTAATATCCTCCATTCAGGTGATTACATACTTGCCGAGGTCATACCGACCCACTTCTCCAATTAACTCCAAGCCAAACATTTCCTCACTGAACCTACAGCCGAAATTTCTAAAAGCAAGGTACCTCCCTGTTCTTTTACTCCAGCACAATCTCCCCGTCTGCGGCGGGATGTAGTACTGACCTGCCTTCGATTTATGTACCGCCATGGAATGTAGTTATATCCTTATTGGGAACACTTAAGAATGCTGTCGATTTGCCGACGATGATAAGCTTTGGTAGGATTTTTCGCCTTTTTGACAGATGTCACACAAGAATTGGCGAAGTTTAGTGCGCCCAGAGGGAGTTGAACCCCCAACCTACAGCTCCGTAGGCTGCCGCTCTATCCAATTGAGCTATGGGCGCTTATATCCGGTGTTGATCTGGCTCAATTTACAAAACTCTTGCTGTTAAATCAACCCTTTATATCAACTCTGTTCTCCTGCTAACAATCCACTTTCCCCCACACCGTACATGATAAATTGTGGAATAATATTATAGTACCACTTTCGGATACATATATGCACTCAGCCCAGAGATGAGAACGGCAGTGATGACGAGGACCGTGAGATCGAGCGGAAGCGTTGCAATATTCCCGGAGACAAGTAACGCACGCAGTCCTTCCACCATGTAACTGAGAGGGTTGATGGTCGATACCACCCGGAGCCATTGCGGCATAATATCCAGCGGGTAGATTGCATTGGAAGCGAAAAAAAGTGGAAGGGTTATCACCTGGCCGATCCCCATAAATCGTTCACGCGTCTTCACGATGGAGGCGATGATCATTGACAGACCGGAGAAGACACTCGCCCCGAACATCGTGATGATAAAGACTCCAAAAATGGAGAATAGTGAAAAATTCAGTTTTATGCCAAGCAGGAGGGCAAATAGAAATACAATTACCGCCTGGGAGAGACCTCGGATGCCAGCTGAAATCATTTTCCCCCAAACGAGCGCGATGCGCGGAGTGGGAGTCACCAGAAATTTCTGGAGAAGGCCCAGATCGCGTTCCCAGATAATATTGAGGCCGTAAAAAATGGCAACGAATGTTATCGATTGCGTGAGAATGCCGGGTGTGATGAACTGGAGATATGTGTACTCACCCGTGGGTATCGCGCGCACCTTGGAAAGTGCCTCGCCGAAAATGCCGAGCCAGAGGATCGGTTGAATGGCCCGGCTCATGAGCTCTGTCGGGTCGTGGAAGAGCTTGCGAACTTCCATTTCAGCCATCACAAATGATTTTTTTAATACCTGTATCATGACGAATCCTTATCCCAGACGTCGTTCGGTTTGCCGAGCACGGCGTGTTTCGCGAAAGCTTGAAGTTTCCCGGAGCGCATTGCCGGTCAGGAAGATGAATGCGTCCTCGAGCGTGGAATCCTTTTTCCCGGTCCTTTGAATAAGCTCATCGACCGTGCCGATGGCGATAATTTTTCCTGCGTTCATGATTGCCACCCGGTCGGCGACGTCGGCTGCTTCTTCCATGTTGTGTGTCGAAAAGAAGATGGTGGTTCCAAACTGTGTGCGGAGTTCGCGGAGGCGGTCCCAGACATTTTGCCTTGCAACCGGATCGAGTCCGGTCGTCGGTTCATCCAGAAACAGCACCCTCGGGTGGTGGACCATGGCCTGACCAACTTCGAGGTTCCTGATCATACCACCTGAAAATGTCCGGACGAGTGCGTTGGCATGCTCTTTCAGCTTGAGGAACTCGAGCACCTGCTCCACACGCGTCTGTCGCTCGGCGCGCGGGGTATCGTAAAGCTGTGCCATGAGGGTGAGATTTTCATACGCTGTCAGTGTCCCGTCAACGGATATCAGCTGCGGGACGTATCCTATGACGCGCCGGACATCTGCAGGCTTTCGGGTGATGCTGTAGCCACAGACAGTTCCTTCTCCGCTTGTCGGAGTAAGGAGAGTGATGAGCATTTTGATGGTTGTTGTTTTCCCGGCGCCGTTCGGTCCCAGGAAGGCGAACATTTCCCCATCCCGTACACTGAACGAAATGCTGTCCACGGCGGGAAAATCTTTAAACCGCTTCGTGAGACCGACAACGGAGACAAGATCAGTTCCGCCCATAACTATTCCAGGATGTCCAGAAGTTCCGCTGTTTTCCGGATTCTCCCCATCCTCGCGAACGTGGTTTTCATCGCGTGGTCGTGCTCATCCCTTGAACGGGCGCTGGAGGCATCTTCCACAAAGATTTGCTGGTAGCCATATTCGTATGCGAACCGGGCGGTGCTTTCCACGCCGATGTTTGTGGAAATTCCGCAAAGAACAATTGTGTCGATTTTTCTTCTCCGTAATTGCAGATCGAGCTCTGTCCCGTAAAATGCGCCCCATTGCCGTTTTGTGATTATAAAGTCTCCCGGCTGGGGACCGAGTTCCGGAACGATATCAGCCCAATCTGCCTGTCTTTGAATATTCATCGGGGGTGTGTCGGCAAGAGGTTTGAGTCCGTCCTTGCCGTCCGGTGAAGGCGTGACCCGCACGAGAAATACCGGCATTCCGTTTTTTCGGAATGCCCGGGCAAGTTTTGCGGCATTTGCGACAACGACGCTTGCCGGATGTGGTTCGGTCGGGATACCAGCGATCCCCTTTTGCAGATCGATCACAACCAGGCCGGTCGTATTTTTATCGAAAAGCGATTCTTTCATGAGGATTCCAGGAACATGTTCGTAATAATTTATTTTGGCAAGTCTTTCAAGGTGAGAATAAAACTAATAATCCGCTGTACACTTTGGTTGCAAAATTACCAACAGAACCACACCTGACGGGTGTCTGTCATGTGCGGGGGGGAGAGATCTCATAACATGGTACGAAAAACGCCCCTTATTTCCAACTGATTTTGCTGTTTTTAAGTGTAATTTACACTACTCCGGGGGTGTGTCCTGCGTCTATTAGTGGTTGAAGTTCCATTTTAAGCCGGATATATTTTATTCTGGAAAAGCGTGTAAATGGGCGGTAGAACTGACGATTACCGGAGATCTATCCGGCATGAAAAAAGAACTGAATAGTCAAAAAATTCCCGATCCGGCAAAAGTGGACGCGCGTCAGGGTTTGATGACCGCCCGCTGCGAGTGTGGGGAAATGTATACTATTGAGCGCGAACACACTGGCAGAGAAATCCGCTGTAATACCTGCCAGCGGGTTTTGACGATCAACACCGAGGAGCCTCCAACAGGCCGTGAAGATTCAGTCGTCCAGGGGGTATCCCCGATGTCAGACGCAGATTGGAAGAAAAATTCCCGGGGCTCCTTTTTCTACTACCTTAATTGGGGGACTATAGCCCTTGCCACTGTCGGGATTATTCTTTCGGTGTCTTTTTACCTTGCCCCCCAGAATGCCCCTGAACAGCGGCTTGTTGCCCATCCCGCCAATAACCCGCCTGCTGCCGAAAATGTTATCCGGACGCGGCCGGAGCAGCCGGTTGTTCTTCAGTCGATAGACTATCCCATGAAGTACAGTCTCGGAACGGTCGATCCTAGATTCGGCATCACGCGACAGGAATTGCTGGATGTGATCAGCCGGGCAAAAGTTCTCTGGGAAGCCCCGGTAGGTTTGTCGCTCTTCCGGTACGATTCGACCGCGGTTTTCAGGATTAATCTGATTTATGATGACCGGCAGCAACGAAGGGACTACGAAAAACGTCTCCGGGCCCAGATCACGGCTACCGGTAAGTCGTTCAATCAAATGAAGCAGGAATATGAAGCCGCGCTGGAGCACAAGAACGATCTTGAATCCCAGTTCAATGATCTTGTATTCGTTTACAACAGAAGGATTGCCAGGCATGAAGCGGAGGTTGCTGACTGGAATCGCCGGGGAGGAGCGCCGCCGGATGTGTATGCGACGCTGCAGAAGGAAGCTGCGGAACTCAAAAAGGCGGCCGGAAGCCTGGCAGAAGAACAGGATGCCCTCAATGAGGTGATCGCAAACGTGAACCAGCTTGGAAAGCAGGTCAACGATCTGATCAACAGATACAATCTTCAGATTGCCAATTATAATGGAAGATTCGTCGGTTCGCGGGAGTTCGAGAAGGGATTCTTCAACGGACGCGAGATCAATATTTATGAGTTTGATGATGAAGCAGACCTGAAAATCACCCTCATACATGAACTGGGGCACGCACTCGGTTTCGGGCACGTCGAGGATCCTTATGCCATCATGTATTACAGGCTTGAGAAACAGGATATCCGACGACCGCACCTCGCCTTTGCGGACATTGGATTGCTGGCGCATAAGTTCCCCAAGTTGCAGGTGGCATCCTCGAACTGAGAAGGGGGAAAGTCCTCTGATGGTTCCGCATGTCCATCGGTGTGCCGGTCGAATGGGTCATTAGTGAGCCTGGTTCGGCTGCACCACATTCCGGAAAATTCCGTATATTTTCCATATGCCAAATCAGAGAAACAATCAGACACGTGCACGTCTCAATTTGTTTGGCCGGAATCAGTGGCTTAGACACCTTCTCCTGATTTCCGTCGTATTCTTGATATCAGGCTGTTCATCCGACCGGCCCAGGATCGGGGATTGGTATCAACATTTGCAGGGGAAAAATTCCCGGATCAGGATTGCGTATCTTGGAACCCCCCAACACATCACGGATGATGCCCGGATAAAAAATTACCGGTATATTTCAGGAGCCGACATCTATCAGGATGAAGAATGCTTCGCCTACGAAGACTCGGAGCAGGTGCTCTGGGAAAAAATCCGTTTCCTCACGATTGAACCGGTGAGTAACCTGAACGGGAAGTATATAAAAGTCACCGGAATTCCCGACAAAACCCCCCAGGACTGATCTCCATCGCCTCCCCAGCATCGTTCTTCTCCCATCTTTCGCACGGAATGCCAATGGTTATTCACCAGATTTTATCAGGTTCCGGTTTTAAATGAAAATGTGTGTGCAGCTTTCAGATGAATTCCCTCGGGTGTGTGAATGCCGGTTGTGATTGTTACACTATAGTCCATACTCTTCATGAGGGCAGCGGAGGGTTCAAAGTAGAATCCGTGACCATAATAACCGAAAGTACCGGAGACAACGATATTATTGCGGTCAACGAGGCTGAAGCACACGGGTACGCTTGCAGTGTCGATGAATCCATTGAGCATGACGTCGATCCAAACAGACGGGGGGACATCGGTCTGACCATCCCCCGGATAGGTGGATGATATATGAAAATCGGGCGTTTTGAATGTGA
>JAWOKN010000032.1:0-14939 GCA_033854175.1 Bacteroidota bacterium
ACTGTATCGGCTATCTCCTTGATTCACCACTTGCAACATGATGAAACAGTGTCTATAGCAGGCCGGTTAGGTTTCCACCGTCCCCTCGTCGATTCCGTACGTGAGGTTTTCCCTCATACGGCTCTCCGAGAACACTCCTCCGGTAAACTTCCGTTCGTTCACCGGCATAGTTACCGCCAAGCATCCCGGAGAATACTACTGGCGTTAACAGCCGTTCCCGGCAATCGCCTTCTCCGTCCACTCTTTGAGTAACGCATGTTCAAGTCACCGCCCTTCCCTCCGAAGATGTTATGCTTCATCTTCATCACAGGTACTATTTCGGTGTCCGATTCCCTCTCTCGTCAGCACCCTTTCGTTTCCTTATAGATGCTGTCTCCTGCTGTGTCCCTTCTTTCCGGACCTTTTCCAGCCGAGAGGAGGGCTTCCCGAGTTGCACTGATGTCTTTCGGAGCGTGTCATCTCTGATACCCCGGAGAGAATGGTGGCTCATTGTGCCTATCCATTGAACCACCATTACTGATTTCACCTATCAAATAGAGGTTCATCTCTCTCTGTCTATGGTCTTTACGAGGCTACTTATGAGTTCACTTTCGTTACAACCCGCTCCTTCGCATAGCACCCCTTTTCCAGGGCGCATTGTCGGGTGGCTTATCGCTTCGCATTTCGGCTAACGACCACCTCTTGCTATATGGTTGATAAGCTCTTACCATAGTTCCGACTTTCACGGAACAAGAACATCAGCACCTTAGCTCGGCGCTCATTTGAGAAGTATCATCTTCTTCATATCCGTGAAGGACCCCGAAGTGATACGGTAGACATACATACCGCTCGGGAGTGCATTCATGCTGGCGGTCACCGACTTATACCCCGCCTCCTGGTACTCATTGACAAGCGTCGTGACCTCCCGGCCGAGCATATCATAGACCTTCAGCGTCACCCAGCCTGACTGGGAGAGCTGGTAGCGGATCAAAGTCGAGGGGTTGAACGGGTTGGGATAATTCTGGTCAAGTGCAAACCGTGCGGGGATACCCGCGAGGTCTGAAATACTGGCATCGGGAGGAGGCGGAGGAAGCTCCGATACCGGCTGGATGACAATTCCCCCATCGGCGGATTGGGCGGCGGAGGAAAGGATCAGGATTCCGGGCTGGGTCACCTTCACCCAGTAGGCCTTTCCCGGATCGATCGTGGAACTGACAACATAGGACCCGTTAAATCCGAAAAAGGGCGAGGTCACAAGACCTCCCGGGATCGAGGTGATATTCGAGACAGGGACGGACGAGGAGACCGATCCGATCATATTCCAGCCTGTATTCACATGCACGGTATCCAGGCCCAGGAGAAATCCCGTCATCGAGACGCTTTGTGAGCCGTTAAAGTAGAGCCAATAGCCGGTACCATTCGCCAGTGTCGGTTCCGGGACATAGCTCCCCTGATAGGCAAAGGCAGGGGAGGTTGCGGTCGGATAAAGGAACGTTTTGGAGAAATTGCCCACGACAAGGGGGACAGAGATCATATTCCACTTGTCATTGAGTGGATAGACCTGGGTGCTCTGGGTCCCTGCGGCAGCCTGGGGAGAAGGGGTGCTTTTATTGCCGTGAATATCGACCGTAATAATCCGGTAATAATTCACGGCATTGCCGACGGGTGAGGCATCGACAAGGAGTGTATCCTGCGTCTGGCCGATTTTTGTCGAAGGGCCGGGGGTAAACAGGCTTGTCGTCGAGCGATGAACCTCATAGGAGCCCACATCGGAATCGGCCAGATCGGGCGACCAGTGGACAAGGACGGAGGCCGTCTGGGGCTGTGCGGAGACGGCCTGGACGGGTGCGGGTGGGAGGTTATCGACCGAATATCCGCTGTCGACATTGGAATCCCAGAACGTGAAGGGGTCCCAGGTCTGTGCCGATACAAAGAATTTCGTCACGTGGGTACCCGTCGGGTCGGAGTCGTTCTGGGTCGGTGCGGTGAGATTATAATTCAGGAGATAGTGGCTCCCCACGCTCCCGACCATTTCCCAATAGGTGCTTCCTGTCGCATTCGTAATTCTGCGATAGGTCTTCCCCGAGGAGTTCTTGAATACGCCCGAAACGTTCGACGGCACGTCGACGGGGGCTGAAACGCCGCGCCACACCGAGTATGAGGTAACGAACTGATAGGGATACTGGTCATAGGACGACGCATCAAACGAAAGATTCACTTTTCCGCCCTGATCTGCGGGGACGTCCCGGACAAACGAGATGTGCGGATTATTCCAGCCCAGGTATCCGATATTATCGACTCTTTGAGCGAAGATATTATAATTACCGGTGCGGGGATCGGCCCAGGTGATGATGGCGCCTCCTGTGCCGTCGCCCACGGCAGCCTGATTAATCTGGTTATTCGGCGCAGTACAAACGGCAACACCGTTGGTACTCCATCGCGCCGAACCGTCGTTATTGATCCGCTGGGAATAGATATTCACGTCCGGCCCCCCCCGATATCCCATCCATGTGATAACGGCTCCCCCCGATCCGTCAGCCGAGATGACGGGTACGAGCTGGTCCGATCCGACGGAGGTGATGGCGATCCCGTCGCCGACCCACTGGGGTGAACCGGCGCCGGTGATTCGCTGTGCATAAATTTCATAGTTCGTGCCGTTGCGGATATCCTCCCACGTAATGATCGCGCCCCCGGCATTATCACGGGCTATCGTCGGATTCTGCTGACCATTCAGGGCCATGCAGACGGGTATACCATTACTCGCCCACTGCGCAGTGCCGGAACCATTCAAGCGCTGGGCATAGATATGATAGGTGGTATTGCTGCGGTAATCCTGCCATGTGCAAATCGTCCCTCCGGAGTCATCGCTGGCAAGCATCGGATTGATCTGGTCAAACGCCACTGTACAGACGGGAACGCCATTGGTGGTCCACTGTGCGGCGCCGGCGTTACTGATCCGCTGGGCGTAGAGATCCCAATCGATCGTATTACGGAGATCCTGCCATACAACCACGGCGCCTCCGGAACCATCCCTGATGATCTGGGGTGCGGTCTGAGTATTGACGATCGTGCAGACGGGGATGCCGTCGGCTGTCCACTGGACAGTTCCGGAGCCGTTGATCCGCTGGGCAAAGATGTCATCATTCCCGTTGCGGGTATCCGTCCAGGTGATGATTGCGCCGCCCGAATCATCGCTCGTGACGACCTGGGAGAATTGATCGCCGCTGGCGGTACAGATCGCCACGCCGTTTGCCGTCCACTGCACGGCGCCGGCGCTGTTGACGCGCTGGGCGTAGATGTCATAATTCGTGCCGCTGCGGTAGTCGGGCCATGTGATGATGGCACCGCCCTGATTATCGCTCACGATGGTCGGGGTGAGCTGACCATTTGCAGCCGTGCAGATCGCCACACCGTCGTGGGTCCACCTGGTCACCCCCGTATGACTGATCCGCTGAGCATAAATATGGCCGACACCGGACCGGGAATCGAGCCAGGTGATGATAGCGCCGCCTGAATCGTCGGTTGTGCATACGGGATAATTCCGTGAGTTCGGCGCGGTGGAGACTGGAGTGTTCAGAGAAGGATCATGTGACCATTGGGAAAAAGCGGTTATGGTGCCTGCGACAAAAACAACGGCGATGCCTGCGCGGCGGAACACCTTGTACAGAGTACTCATACAACCCCCTTTGAAAATGGATGAAGAACGCAAAACCGGCGGGTTCATCACCAGCCGTACTTATTAATGATTCAGAACAGCTTCCGGATTCAATCAGGAGAATTGCGGAACGTGCGGATCAGGAAGTCATCGACCGCACGGCCTCGATCCTTGACCGAGATGTAAGATAGAAATGTCTGATATTATTGTCAATAACAATCTTCAAACAAAATTTTCATTCATCAGAAGAATGATCCCGGGATTCCCACCTGTTGAAAAAATTTACACCAGAGATATCCCCATGGCATCACCTTCGATTACTTACCGGATTAAGGATAGTCCCGGGCATCGTTACACGGACTTTACGTGTAAATATCTATTCTACGTCCGCCCAAACGGGTAAAAGCATGCAGGCGGCAGAATCAAGTCGGCATTTGCCTTTCAGCATGATATTTTATATATTTGACTATATGAGTCAAATAGTCAAACCCTCCTCCCCCTCCGTCGCCACACCGGCTGGTGAAAAGGTGACGGCAATTCTCAGGGTTGCGCGGGAACGTCTGGCACGTTACGGTTTCTCCCATGTCACCATGGACGAGATCGCGCGGGACATCGGGATGGTCAAGGGGGCGGTCTACTACTATTTCCCCACGAAAGAAAAGATCTTCGAGGCGGTTATACAGGAGGAGCAGGTATCCTTCATCGAAAAGATCGAGAAGCTCCTCGGTGAGGCCGTACCGGCGCATGACAAGCTCACGCGGTATGTCCGCGAGCGGCATCTCTACATCCAGCATCTGCTCGGTCTCGGTCAGCTCGATTACGATGCATGGCGCAAGCTCAAACCGCATTTCCACGACCTGTTCCAGCAATTCGACCGGAAAGAATGTCAGCTGGTCCGCCGGATCCTCGATGAGGGGGTCCGGTCATCGGAGCTGGCGCTTCACGACGCAGGCGCGCATGCCCGTCTGTTCATCCGCGCGATCAAGGGGCTGACGCTTCTGAGCGGCCTCTACGGCAATCCGCAAGGGCGTGAGCCGGCGGATCTCGACCAGGAAATCCGCCTCTTCACGGCTTTATTTTTATCAGGAATTCAGAATAACAAGAGGAGACAATAACAGCATGAGTGACACACCTTTAAACCGGCCCGCAACGGCATCCACTCCTCAACCCCCGGTCCCTGACAGTTCCAACGGCGAGGATGAGGCAATCGACGAAGTACCCCTCTACAGGCGGATGCGCATCGTCATTCCCGTTTTCATCATCATCATAGCCGGGGTGGCCGTGTGGTGGTACTGGTACGTCAACCTCCGCGAATACAATTCAACGGATGACGCCTACATCGATGCAAACAGGGTCTCGGTCAGCACGAAAATGCTCGGGCGCATCACCTATCTCGCGGCTGACGAGGGGGACTCCGTGAGGCAGGGCGAGGTCATCGTCCGTCTTGACGACGCCGAGCTCCGCGCGCAGGAAACCCAGGCAAAGGCTGCGCTCGTTTCGGCCGAGCAGAACGTCATCCTTGCGAAGGTCAATCTCGAAAAAGCCTCGGACGACCTGAAGCGGGCGGAGACACAGTTCAGGAACAAGGTCATTTCGCAGGAAGAATACGACCATGCCGTGAAGGCGCGCGAGCTTGCCCAGGCGCAGCAGACCATTGCCGTCGCCCAGGTCGGGAGTGCCAGGGCGCAGCTGGGGGTGGTTGAAACGAACCTTCTCAACATGACGATCGCCTCGCCCATCGACGGTGTCATCTCAAAGCGCTGGGTGCTCGTGGGGGATGTCGTTCAGCCGGCGCAGCCGATCTACACCATCTACGATCTGAAGAACATCTGGGTGACGGCGAACTTCGAAGAAACGAAGCTCTCCACCCTCATGCTCAACGACGATGTGGAGATCTCGGTCGACACCTATTCGGGCCGTACGTTTTACGGGAAGGTCATTCAGCTCGGATCGAACACGGCAAGTGAATTTTCGCTCATCCCCCCGAACAACGCATCCGGGAACTTCACCAAAGTCACCCAGCGGGTGCCGGTCAAGATCTCGATCACCAATCCCGATCCGAAGCACACGGCTCTTCTCCCCGGGATGTCGGTGGAAGTCAAGGTCAAAATCAAATAACCATGCTGAAATCACCCCATCACATCATCCGGAAGAAGCTGATCGGGCGGTACGAGTCGCTCCATCACGAGCACGCCTCCTACAAATGGTGGGTGCTGGCCAACGTCATGATCGGCACATTCATGGCTGTTCTCGATGCGACAATCGTGAACGTCGGTCTGCCCAAGATCATGGCCTCCTTCGGTGTCGACATCGACACCATCAAGTGGGTTCTGACGGCATATCTCCTGGTTTTCGCGGTGATGCTCCCGACATCCGGGTGGGTGGCGGATCATTTCGGCTACAAGCGGACATACCTTTTGTCGCTCGGTTTATTCACGGTCGGATCGTTCCTGTGCGGGCTGGCGTGGAACGAGAACGCGCTCATCACGTCACGGATCATCCAGGGGGCGGGTGCGGGATTTCTGATGCCGGTGGGGATGGCGATCGTGACGCGGGAATTCCCTCCTGAAAAGCGCGGCATTGCGCTCGGGTTCTGGGCCATATCGGCAGCCGCCTCGGTATCGCTCGGGCCGATGATCGGAGGGTATCTCATTGACCATCTCGACTGGCAGTCCATATTCGATGTCAACGTGCCGATAGGGATCGTCGGGATGGTCGCGACGCTCGTCATTCAGCGTGAATACAAGACCGAGCATGTCCGGTCATTCGACATCATCGGTTTTATTTCTGTCGCCACCTTCCTCACCTTCCTCCTTCTGGCGCTTTCGGATGCCAACGCCGAATGGAACGCAGGCGGCTGGACCTCCAATTTCATCCTGACATGTTTTGCGATATCCGCGGTGGCGCTCGTCGTCTTTCTGATCACGGAATTCACCGTCAGGCACCCTTTGATTGAACTCCGGCTTCTGGGGAACTTCAATTTTGCCGTGGCAAACTCGGTGCTCTTCATCTTCGGTCTGGGGATGTTCGGAAGCACATTTCTGCTTCCGCTCTACCTCCAGGATTCGCTCGGGTACACGGCATTCCAGGCAGGGTCGGTCTTTCTGCCTGTCGGGATCATCCAGGGGATCCTCTCCCCTCTGGCCGGCATCCTCTCGGACAGGGTCAATCCGAAGATACCGGCTGTCCTGGGATTTCTGTTCCTCGGGGTAAGTCTCTATCTGAACGGATTTCTCTCCCAATACAGCGAGTCGCAGCAGATCATGATATCGCTCTACCTCCGCGGTGTCGGGATGGGACTGGTCTTCACGCCCTTAAGCACCATTGCCTTATCGGGGATATCAAGAAACATGATGGCGCAGGCATCGGGTCTGTTCAACGTCATCCGTCAGATCGGGGGAAGTTTCGGCATCGCGATACTGGGGACCCTCCTGACGCAGCGGACCATTTATCACATGTCGCTCTACGGCCAGGCGGTGGACATCTACTCCCCTGCATACCGGCATGTCATCGCCACGACGCAGCATTTCGCGCAGCAGGTGACGGGTGGCCCCCTGGGGGTGGCGGCGATGCGGGCCAATGCGCTCCTGGTCTCCCACATCGGGAACCAGGCATTCATCGATGCCATCAACGATGACTTTCTCATTGCGGCGGCGATCACGATCATCGGGGCCGTTCCGATACTCATCCTCCGGGTCAGGGCGAGCCACCGCGCCGAGAAACCGTCGTCACTGGAATAACACCGTACATCAATTGGGGAACACATGAAACAGATCATCATCGTCATCTTCATCCTCGGCGTCATCTCCTCATCCATTCTGGCCCAGACGCGCGATTCGCTCACCATTCAGGACGCCATACTCCAGGTTGTCAGGAATCATCCCCTGGTCCGCCAGGCATCGGCAACGGTGGATGCGTCGCTGGCGCGGGTCGAGCAATCCAGGAGCGGCTACTACCCCACGAGCGACATCGACCTGACCTACGCACGGCTCCATCCCGTCGGTGAGGTGACATTTCCCGGGCTGGGAATCTTCCAGATGTTTCCGGAGGACAATTATGACGAGCACATTTCGCTGCGGCAGACAATTTATGATTTCGGCAAAAGGTCGGCTTCGGTGGAGATCAACGAATGGAACGTGGAGTCGAACAGCAAGCGGGTCGATCTCCTGCGGGCCGACCTGGCCTACCGGACTGCGCAATCATTTTACACGATACTCTTTCTCCGTCAGGATCTCGTCGTCAAGAGCCAGCAGATCGACGCCCTCAACGACCATCTTCTGGTGACGCAAAAGAAGGCGCAGAGCGGGGTTGCGACCGATTTCGACGTACTGACCACAGAGGTCCGCATTGCGGCGGAGCAGAACCGGCGTGCCGATGTCCAGAACGCGCTTCAGAAGGAAGAGGCGACATTCCGGAGGCTGCTCGGAGCGGGGCCTGACGCCCCGGTGAAGCTTCTCGGATCGTTCGATGCGGAGCCGCTGGCGCTGAACACCGATTCCCTTCTCCTTCTGGCGAGGGACCGCCGGCTGGAGATTCTCCAATCGCGCGACCAGGAGCAGATGGCGGAGGCGGAGAGGAAGGCGGCATCCATCGGTGACAGACCCGAGCTGAAGGTCGATCTCGCCTATGGTCTGAAAAACGGTCTTTTCCCGGACATTGACGTCTTACGCGGCAACTGGGTTGCAGCGGTAGAGGCGAACATACCAATCTTCAACGGCTTCAAGACCAGGCATCAGGAAGAAGAAGCCCAGGCGAAGGTCCTTGCGGCGCGCGAGCAGACGCGGAACACCGTGCATCAGGTTGAAATGGAAGTCCAGCAGGCGGTTTCCGAACTGCGGACAAGCGCGGAGAAAATCGAAACCACGACGCTGCAGATCGAGCAGGCGACGCAGGCCCTGACGATGGCGAACGTGCGGTATGAAAGCGGTGTCATCACCAATCTCGATCTCATTGACGCGCAGACGGCGCTTGCCGAGGCGGAGCTCACGCATCTCGACGCCCTGCGGAATTACGTCATCAGCCGGTTTGCGCTGGAAAAGGCAATAGGAGAGAACCTCATTCCGGTCCGATGAACAATCCCCCGACGTACAACCCTCATTCAATAGGGATAGAACAGATAAAACAGCATTGAAAGCCCTGCCAGAACCCAGGCACCGGGCCGGATGTCGGCATGTTTCCCCGACAGGACTTTGAAGACCGGGTAGACGACAAAGCCTGCGGCCATTCCGATCCCGATGTTATAGGTGAAGCTCATAAGTGTAAGGACGCAGAAGGCCGGGATGGATTCCGAGAGATCCTCGAATTTCAGGCGCGAGACCGGCGCGATCATCAGCACGCCGACGACGATCAGGGACGGTCCATAGGCAAACGCCGGGACCATCGTCAGAAAGGGTGCAAGGAAGAGCGCGGACAGGAACAAGACTCCCGTCACGACCGCCGTCAGGCCTGATTTCCCTCCCGCGGCGATACCTGTCGCCGATTCGATAAACGCACCCGATGTTGTCGTCCCGAGCAAGGGGGCTATGGTGGTGGTGATCGCGTCGCACATCATCGGTTTTTCAATCTCCGGGAGACTCCCCCGGCTGTTCAGGATGCCGGCCCGATATCCGAGCCCGATCAGGGTTCCGATGGTATCGAGGAATGCCATGACGAACACGGTAAGGACGACGGAGAACATTCCCCAGGTAAGCGCGCCCGCGACATCGAGTTTGAGCGCGATGGGTGATAGATCCGGCGGCAGGCTCACCCAGCGTTCGGGCAGCGGGGTGACCCCGGCAATAAAGCCGGCAATGGTAATGGCGAGGATGCCGATGATCATCGCGCCGTTGATCCTCCTGATCATGAGAAATGCCATCACGACAAATCCGAGAACAGCCAGAAGGGTTTCGGGTCTGACCAGGTTTCCGACATGGACCGGGGCACCGGCGGAGCCCAATTGTACGATCCCGGCCTCGTTCATACCGACGAAGGCGAGAAAGAGCCCGATACCGACGGAGAACCCGATCTTGAGGCAATCGGGGATCGCCTCGGCGAGCCAGCTCCGGATTTTGAAAACCGTCAGGATGACAAAAACAATGCCGCTGAAGAATATCGCACCAAGAGCAGTCTGCCAGGAATAGCCCATCACCTTCACGACCGTATAGGCAATAAACGCATTTTCCCCCATATACGGGGCTATGGCGAACGGCTGCTTCGCATAGATGCCCATCAGAAGGGATCCGAACGCGGCGCTCAGGATGGTGGCCACCATTGACGGACCGAACGGCATCCCCGCAGCCTCGAGGATTTTCGGATTGACGACAATGATATAGGCCATCGTCACGAACGTCGTAATGCCCGCGACGACCTCCCTTTTCACCGAGGTCTCAAGTTCCTGAAGGCGAAAGAATCGTTTGATACCGGTCATCATATACCGAAATCGCGCGTGTGAGGCAACCCCGTTTTTCAGAACGCGCCTGCGCATTGTACTAAACAAAAGGATGAAGAGCAAGCAACAGGATACGTCCGGATCACCTGAAGATCCAGGACCGCTTTGGGGAGGGATGGGTGGATGGATGAGGCTACAAAATTCTGTCCTTGAGCGCCTTTGCGACGGCTTCGCTCCGGCTATGCACCTGGAGTTTGGCGTAGATATTCCTGAGGTGGGTATCGACGGTATGAAAGCTGATGCCGAGGTCGTGGGCGATCTGTTTCTTTGGATCCCCCTTCACCAGGAGGTGGAGAATCTCCCGTTCCATACCGGTGATTTTATAATCCCCTTTCGGGGCTGCGATATCGGTGAACATATCGAGCACCTTGCGGGCGATCTGGGCGTTCATGGGGGCGCCGCCTTTGAGGATATCCATGAGCGAACGGATAATCTCATCCGGAGGTGCGCTTTTGAGGAGGTAGCCTGATGCGCCCGCGCAGATTGCGCGGAAAATCTTGTCGCTGTCATCAAAGACCGTGAGCATGATGACCTGGACGGAGGGGGAAACGGATTTAATCCGGCGAAGGCCTTCGATACCATCCAGACCCGGAAGTCCGATATCCATGAGGAGAAAATCAGGCGGGTCATCCGACTCGAGGTGTGCGAGCGCCTCCTCGCAGGATGAAACGGCGAGGCTGCACTTCAGGCCCTGGGTCTCATCGATGAGGTCCCTGACGCCCGAGCGAAACCGTGTATTATCCTCAACGAGCCAGAAAAACCTCGTCTCATCAAGGGGAGAAGGAAGCTGGTCGTTCATAGTATCAATATATCTCACGGCGGGATTCATGGCAATCCCGCCTTTGCGGGAATCTGATCTCCGGTTTTTCATACTTTCCCCGAAAATTTCACAATCGTGCCCAGATCGGGCCGGGAGGTGATTTCGCACGCTCCCCCCAGTTTTTCGGCCCGGGTCCGGAGGCTCTCGAGGCCGTTGCCGCGTCCGGCCGGTCCGGGGGGGGAGGGAAAAACAAATCCCCGGCCGTTATCGCTCACGATCATGCTGAGAGTGCCGTTGTCGTGCCGGATATGGATTTCAATCCTGTCGGCGCCTGCATGTTTCACGATATTCGTCAGAATCTCCTTGAATCCGAGGTAAAAGCTCCTCTTGACATCGAGAGAGATCCTGACATCGCCCAGATTATCCGGCGCATAAAAGCGGTGTTCAAGGTCGCGGAGGAGGGATGACGCGGTATCCTTCATGCGGAGAAGGAGGTTGTCGAGCGTATCATTGCGGGGTTTGATAAACCAGACAATATCCTTCATCCCCTCTGAGGTCGTGACGGCGATATCATAAATTTCCGCGAGTTTATGTCTGATGGCCGGGGGGATATCCGGTACGTGCTGGACCGATCTCGACACCATGGCGATTGTGCTCAGGTTACTCCCGACGTCGTCGTGGAGATCATCGGCAATGCGGAGGCGGAGCCGTTCCACCTCCAGGATTCTGCGCAGGCGCACCCGGTAGGCGGAATAGACGGTGGCAAGGACGAGTGTGATCATGAGAAGGCGGAACCACCATGTCCGCCAGTAGGGCGGGACGATCGTGATTGCGATAGAGGTACCTTCCTCATTCCAGACATTATCGCTGTTGCATCCTTTGACGAGGAAGGTATAATGTCCGGGATCCAGATTGGTATACGATGCGTAATTGCGGGTTCCGGCATCGATCCAGTCATGGTCGACGCCGATCATTTTATAGGCAAACCTGTTATGGAGCGGGTTGGTGTAATCGAGCGCGGCGAACGAGAAGGAAAAGAAATTCTGGTCATAGGCGAGGGTAATTGTACCTGGTGCGGTGGTGGCTGCGGGAACCTCCTTGCCGAAGACGGAAAAACTCGTGATTGCGAGTGCGGGGGGATGTGCCGAGACGGATATGCTATCTGGATAAAATTCAGAGAAGCCGTCGAGTCCGCCGACCGTCAATTTGCCGTCGTGAGCGGTGAGGAATCCGGATGTCAGTTCACGGAACGGCATGCCGTGGGATTCATCATAGGGGAGAAACGAGCGGTTTCGGGGATCAAACCGGGCCAGGCCGATACCGGTCGAGAGCCACAGGTTATTGTTCCGGTCCATGGTGATGCCGAAAATATGTGCGTCATGCAGCTGATCGATCTGGTAGTGCTGGAACGCGCCCGAGGAAGGGTCAAACGACACAAGTCCGGCCTGGGTACTGAGCCAGAACAATCCCCTGGGATCCTCGATGATCGTATAAATCCAGTTCTCCCTGTTTCCTGTCGGATCTTCCGGATTGAGGATCCGGGTAAAGGATCCATCGTCCCCGAGCCTGTTGATTCCATTTCCATACGTCGTCACCCAGAGACGTGAAAACCGGTCTTCCAGGAGATCGGAGACCATATTCCCCCACTCACCGGACGACCCTGGAGGGGCGACACGATAATTCCTGAAGCGGAGGGGATTTTCGCGGATTACGCGGGAGAGTCCGGCCTTTGTACCGATCCAGACAGTGCCCGAATGATCCTCGTGAATGTTTCCGATATCATTGCTGATGATGCTCATCGAATCGCCGTCCCGATGTCGGGCCACGCGGATCGTGTTCGTCCGGGGGTCAAGAAGGGCCAGGCCGGACGGTGTACCGATCCACACAGCACCGTCGCGGTCTTCCAAAATGGTCTCGACATTATTATCCGGCAGGGAGGCAGGATTGTGGGGCATCCGCTCGAAGTGACCGGTCCGTTTGTACGATCCGTGGATCATCCGGAGTCTTTCCAGACCGCCGCCCCACAATCCGAGCCAGAGGGTCGAATCATGGGCCCTGCACATTGAAAGCACGGCACCAAGGTTCAAAGGGAGGTCATGGCGGTCACGGATATGGTTGGTGAAGGGATTTTTAAGGATCGACACCCTGACGACACCACTCCGAGTTCCGACCCAGAGAAGAAGTGATGACCCGCTGGAATCGGCCTGGTAGGGATACAATGTACCAATAGCATTCAGGGCATGGGCGATGCTGCCCGGGATGGCCAGCCGGGTAAAGGTATGATCAAAATATGAAAGCAGACCGATATCGGAGGCACCAATCCAGACCCTGCCCGTCTTGTCTCTGGCGACGGCCCTGACAGGACTTTTCATATACGACTGGATATGGAGGCGTTGCACCGGGTCTGACCCGCCGGCAAGAACATTCAACCCCGCATCGGTACCGATCCAGACATCCCCGTTCTCCATCTCACAGAGGGTAAAAATATGGTCTGACCAGAGAGAATGCTGATCTGAGGGGTTTGATCGGAATGTGTGGATGCGTCCTGTCGCAGGCTCGAGGAGGTCGAGTCCGCCTGACACGGTACCGATCCAGAGTCTTCCGAGGTGATCGGGGCAGAGAGTGGTAATACGGTTATCACTCAGGCCGTTGTGCACGGTAAAATGCCGGACGGTCCGGTTTATACGATCATACCCGAAGAGCCCCTTTTTGCCCGTACCGATCCAGACGACATCGGGTGAATCCCTGACGACGGATGTGATTTTGCTATCCGAAAAGTCGATATCCGGAAGAAACGGAGAGGATTGTTCGGCCCTCAGATTGTATGTGATGAGGCCATTCTTCGTTACCAGAAGCAGGGAACTGGTATCGAGCGAGATCATCGTTATGATGGTGGGCGGCAGATCATCCCGGTGTGATCCGACAGGGACGATACGCATCTGGTATCCGTCGTACCTGCACAAACCCTTCGAGGTTGCAAACCAGAAAAAACCGCGGTCATCGCGGACGATGGCATTAATGACGCCAAAATTCGGGGAAGGGATCAGTTCGGAGTTCACGAGGTATTTATCGAGGAGTGGAAACGTCTGGTGTTGTGCCGACGCGCGCGATGCGAGAAGGCACAGGAAGAGAGCACTATACAAGAACGATGACTTCAAATTCATGATAAGGAACAGCCTCATTGACAGGCGCCTGATCGGCGCTCGGGGGATGATTTTCCCTTCACAAACCTACAAAAAAGCGGAGAGACAATCAACCCCCATCCCGCAAATGCGTGATTGTTCCATCCTTCCGGCCCGTTTATATTGTACAAACGGCGTCGGGTTGCGGGGCAGGAAACACACTCCCCCGGCAACCGGGGCAGCAACATCCTTCAATCGAAGGATGTATCGCCCGGAGAAAATATCACCCCTGCCAGTCGGAAAGCTCAAAAAACAGCGATCAGATCGGGAACAGGCTTGATCGGGGGTTATCACTCCGGACATAGTTCTTCCGGTTGTGGAGGTGTTGATATTCGAACGGGCGTACTTATGGAGTTTCAGTCTCATCCAGGATGAAGAACACATCAAAGAGAATCCTCTTTTTCGGGGAAGGAGCGCGGCAGGGATACTGCAGTCCCGAGAGCACCTTCTTCTGGAAACCGGCGAGCGGGAAAAACGGCGGCCAGGGGAAACTTCGCGGTTCCGCGACAAAAAAAAACAAAAACCCTGCGGATCGGCGCCCTGGCTGAAATCCACATCCTTTTTGAGTGGAGAGTCATGAAATGAACAACAGGGACACAGTGAACGCAGGAACCGGGGAGAGTTTCAACCCCGGACCGCATCATCGACCACCATTACACACCAGCGGGGAGTTCCCATGAAAAATTTGATCCAGCTTCCATTAGTCTCCCTGATGTTCCTCAACATTGCGGTCCATGCGCAGATCCTCCAGCCATGGCACGTCGTTGACAACGGAGGGGGAATATCCGCAACAGGAAGCCTCACACTGAAGGTCTCCATCGGCCAGCCTGCCATTGCGGCGATGGGAGTGAGTGGTACAAACCTTGAAAGCGGGTATATACCGGGACTACTCGGTTTTTCCGGAGGATTAATGACCGTCGATGATTCCTGCACAAC
>JAWOKN010000033.1:0-6187 GCA_033854175.1 Bacteroidota bacterium
CACGCAGATCCTGCCAGACGATAATGGCGCCACCGAGACCGTCGGAAATCACCTGCGGCTGAGTCTGTTGGTCGGGTGCGGTGCAAACGGGGGTATTGACGGACGGATCCGAGGACCACTGGGCTGCTGCAATCGCCGTCATAGCCAGGAGAAGAAAAAGAACGAAGAGCGAACGTTTCATACGTCCCTCCTTTCTCATAATGATTGAATGATTGAGAACTGTGTACCACTCCAGCTCATGATGAATCGGCCGACCATCCTATCCGGTGAGGTGGGTTCTACGTCGGATCGCTCCAACCGGCCATCAATCAATGTGGCGAGAAAATTGATACTTTAATATACCTCGTGAGGTCAGGATTGTCAAGCATCCATCGGAAATCCAAAAGATGGGCTTGTTGAGAAATAAACCGGGTGGGTCTCAGATACCGCACCCCGATATCGGCCCCCCCCCCCGCCCCAAGTGACCGGGTCGCCAGGAGCGGGATGCCGCCAAAATCCCGAAATTTCACATCCCGGCTTGGGTCCGAAAATCGGCGAATGACGGCCAATTTCATGGTGAAATGCCCAATCATTAATTTTTATTAAAATCAGTCCAATACGTTGAATTTGTCAAACGGCATTTGCCTTTGAGGAAAATTTTTACAAGTTTAAATAGATGATCTTTCCTCAAGAAGGGCAATCCCGAGTGATCACCAGACAGATAAGGCACATAACCGTACTGAGCCTTCTTCTTTTGTTACCGACGTATGGCCGTTCGCAAACAGTGAATGCCGGCGTCCTGACGATGCATGACGAAAATGTTTTTGACACGTATGCACCCATCAAGGATCAGGTCACAGCACTCAATCTCAATGCATCGAAAGACTGGGACTTCGACCAGTCGAACATTGCGCTTGCCTATTATGGATCCCTTTTACTGTATAACGACCTGGGGGTCCGAAATTATAATATCCACAGCCTGTTCCTCAATACGTTTTATCATTTTCAAAAGGACGATGAAGACGGGGAGGAAACAGAATCGGACTCGACATCCGACGGGGAAGATTCTGCTTCAACCGGGATTCAAAAGCCGGATCCTCCGGCCCCGGCCCCGGACCCTGTACAGCATTCTGACAGTCTGGATCAGTACCTGTACGGACTCGTCGCGGGGACGTCCCAGTTCAACAAGACCGAGTTCTCGGAATATGACAACGCCGGCGCTGCTGCATCGGTCATCTTCCGCCAGCCTGTGGGTGCGACCGTGAGCCTCAGGCCCGGATACACGTTCTCGTATCACCTGTATCAGAACCTTCAGACACTGACAAATGTTCAACACACCGGCAGCGTCACCCTCGGCCTCTGGCTCGATCAGCTCGGATGGATCGGTGTCACCGGATCCTACGGCCACAAAATTTACACCCAGACGTCGAGCTACACCTTTACGTTCAATGATTCCGTTCCGGGAAGTAACGGCTACGGCCATGAGGTCGGGCACGGGAAGGGGAACAGCGGCAGCCCGACTGCCGGTAAATCCAGGACATTGACATACAACTTCACATCTCCCTCGGTTGATCAGGCATCGATAGGTGTCGCCTGGCACAAAACATTTTCGAGGCAGACCGATATGAACATTGAATTCACAGCCTACGCGACGCCATCAACCACCGCCCGTCTGATTCCCGAGCGGGTACAGAACGAAATCGAAACCCACCCGGGATCGTTTCAGGACATTACCACCGAGAGTGAAATCTTTGACGACCATTTCACCTATTCCGGACCGCAGGTGCTCGTTCAGCTGAGACAAAAAATTCCGTTCGACATCTCTCTGGAGGTTGACGGCATGATGAAGCAAAAAACGTTCACCTCCCCGGCGACCAGTCTGGCCGGCGACACGATCGCATCAAACCGCGACGACCAGCGCTACGAAACCGCATTGATCTTCACCCGGCCGATCCCCGTGATCACCGATCATCCGTTCACCCTCACGATCGAATTTCATTATATCCGCAACATGTCGAACGAACCCTTTTACGACTTTGATAAAACCGTCATCCTGGCAGGTCTCGAATTTGTCTTCTGAACAGGCCCGTGGTTGAGGAGGGATGCGTTGAAAGATGTTTATTGAGATAACCACGCCCCCGTAACTGAAAAATCATAAAAAATTAATGTAAATCAGAGAAACCCACGTTGAGTTTCGAAATCGGAATCTGTATATTTCTATAGCTTCACCTCGCGTTCCTTTCAACAATTTTAACATCACGTCGTATGAAACATATCGTTCTTGTTACCTGCGCCGGGTTTTTGCTCCTCTGCCAGCCGGTCACGAGCCTTGCCCAATGGGCATGGCAAACTCCGGTACCACAGGGGAACACACTTCTTTCCGTCCTGTTTCTTGACACGGTCTACGGCTGGGCCGTAGGGGAAGACGGAACCATCATCCATACCACCTCCGGTGGAACAAAATGGTACGAACAGATGTATGGCGAAACGGATAATATCCTTGGCATTTCGATGTTCTCAGGGGACATCGGCTGGGCGGTGGGGGATAACGGGACAATTGTCTATACGACTGACGGCGGTGACGACTGGCTCGATCAGACGAGCGGCATCAGCAGCGGTTTGAACGACGTCGTCTTCCTTGATTCACTCAACGGCTGGGCCGCCGGCGACGGCGAAATCATCCTCCATACCTCCAACGGAGGGGTCCACTGGTCCATGCAACATCAGAGCGTAACCGGAAGCATCAACGGACTCGCATTTCTGTCCGCGACGGAAGGCTGGGCCGTGGGAAGCAACGGCAGGATCCTCCACACATCCGACGGAGGTGCAAACTGGACCGGCCGGACGGTCGGAACAGGCACGACTATTTTTTCCGATGTATTTTTCCTCGACACCGCCAACGGATTCGTCGTCGGCGCACAGGGAGCCCTTTACCAGACCAACGATCACGGGCTTACCTGGACACCACTGTCCACCGGCGATACGATCAACCTCAACAAGATTATCATGCAAAACTCCCTCGTCGGCTGGATCGTCGGTGATGCAGGGAACGTCTACCGGACCATCAACGGCGGATCTTCGTGGTCACGGTCCACACTCGGTGACGGAAGCAACTTTAACGGAATTACCCGCTTCGGCGGAAGGCTCTGGTTAGCGGGCGAACTGGGGCGGCTTGAAAAAACGACGAACGGAGGCGCATCCTGGTATCCACTCGACAACGGAACACGGCTGAGCGTGAACTGGATCGATATGCCAACGAACAATGTCGGCGTCGGCGTCGGCCAGACGGGACTCATCATGAGAACGACCAATGCCGGCGTTTCCTGGGCTCTGCAGACATCCCCTGTCCCCTCTTCGTCCTGTTACGGAGTCAAGTTCACCGATGCATTGCACGGCTGGGCGGTCGGCGACGCAGGATTAATCCTGAGAACAACCGACGGAGCGACATGGAACACCCAGACAAGCGGGGTCACACATTCGCTGTTCGGCATCTCGTTTGCCGATCCTTTGACGGGCTGGATCGTCGGGGGTGAATTCACAAATTACACAGGCATAATCCTGAATTCCGTCGACAGCGGGAACACATGGCATACCCAGTACACGGGTGTTCCAAAAGTTCTTTTTGGCATCAGTTTTCCCACATCGGCAGAGGGATGGGCGGTCGGCGCAAACGGCTACATCACCCATTCCACCGACGGCGGAGCAACCTGGACGCAGCAGACGAGCGGAACGGTTCAGAATCTCTTCTGGTGCGCATTTTCTGACATCAATAACGGCTGGGCGGTCGGGGATTCGGGCGCAATCCTTCACACGACCAACGGGGGAGTGAATTGGGCCACGCAGAACTCCGGCGTCACCGTCTCCCTCTATTCGGTCACGACACTCGCGCCATCGGAGGCTGTCGCCGTGGGGGACCTGGGAACTGTCCTTGCGACCGCAGACGGAGGAGCCAACTGGCTGTCCCAGTACAGCAGAACAAATAACAGCCTTTTCGGCGTCACCACAAACGGCAGCGGCCTCGTGATTGCCGCAGGCGACTACGGAACCCTTCTGGGAAATACATTTGAACCCCAGGGCGGCAATTTCTTCGGCTATCAGATCGATGGGGGCTGGAATATCCTCTCGGCGCCGTTAAGCACGACGGACATGTCTCTCCCTAATCTCTATCCATCGGCAATATCCAGCGCGTTCAGCTTCCGCGTCGCGTCAGGGTATTCAGTCAACGATACACTCCATCCGGGGATAGGATACTGGATCAGATTCTCGACGGCTCAGACACTCTGGATGTCAGGATTCAAAATTCCGGCGGATACCATCGCCCTGGACCAGGGATGGAACTTGATCGGTAATCTGAGCGACACAATTCCTGTCGCCTCCATGGTGACCGAACCCCCCGGAATCGTTTCATCGAGTATCTTTGGATACGATAACGGTTACTTCACCACGGGTATCCTTGCGCCGGGGAAAGGTTACTGGATGCGGACCGACCTGCCCGGAACCCTCATCGTCACGACATCGGCGGCGACACCCGGAAATGTCCCCTTCTCGCCGTCAGCCCTACTCTCTGCGTCCCCATCGCTCAACTCATTAACCTTCTCAAATGGCGACGGTGGTAGGGAGACCCTCTATTTCAGCGACACCATGGACGCGGCCGTTCTCCGGACATCTGTCCTTCCCCCGATTCCCCCCGCAGGCGCTTTCGATGTCCGGTTTCACAGCGGGACACAGGCTGCGGAACTCAATGCACAGTCATCGACATCTCTTATTAATATCCAGTCGGGATCTTCCCCCCTCACAGTATCCTGGACTATCCGCGATTATACGAAGTACAGCTATTCATTGGTCGATCCCGCCACAAACACGGAGATCATCCGTCTGACGTCTGCCAGGGGGTTCCAGAAGATAACGGGTGCGAACATTTCACTACTCGTCCTTGTGGCCCAGTCTGTGGAAGGATCCGGGCAGGTTCCGAAAAGTTTTGCCCTGTTCCAGAACACGCCGAACCCCTTCAATCCATCCACGAGGATATCGTTTGCGATCCCACAGCGGAGCAATCTCACCATCACCGTGTACAACATTCTCGGTCAGCGGATCGCCTCACTGTTCGACGGGGTCATTGACGAAGGTGTACATTCCGTCGACTGGCAGCCGGATATGCCGACCGGGGTCTATTTCTACAGAATGGAAGCATCGACGGTTACCGGCAAGGGTATGCATTTTACCGACACCAAAAAAATGTTGTACCTGAAATAAGGACGGCGTCATATACCCGCATACAGACCATGAATACTCAAAAATCTCTCAGAGTAGGCCTGATCCTGTTTGTGATGAGTTTCAGTTTTCTGAGGGAGAGCTGCAAACAAAACGGGGGATCCGACAATCCCTGCCCGACTGATCCAACCATCATCTATGGCAAAGGGACTTTTAATTGCTATATCGCCGGGGCGGGAGGGACGTTTGATGACACCGGATCGTACAAACCCAGCGCCGATTTCCTCAACGATACGATCTCAAGCCAGGGCGCCGGAGGATTCCGGTTCGATACCACTCTGGGCGGTCAGAAGATCAGCGGAGAATTATGCGCGTACATCCATCGATACACAAACAGCGGTATTAATGAGAAGGTCATCGCCATCCAGCTCGTAAATATGGCCGGCCGGCTGGATACTGGTGTCTACCAACTCGTCAAAACAGGCCTCCACCCTTCCCTGAAATTCGGCTATGTCACGTTCCTTTTGACCGACAGTGTGCATATCCTCTCATTGTTCGGAGCAACATCAGGGACTTTCACCGTGACGTCTCTTGACACCTGTGCACACAGGATCAAAGGAACCTTCAGCGGCCAGCTGTATGATACCGATCCGAGCGACACCACGACCGTCGAGCTACAGAACGGCAGCTTCAACATCACCTATGTGAAGCGGTATTTTAACTACTGACCCCCCACCCTACCTGCGGTATTGCCCCCCCCCCGGGGTGCCGGTAATTCTTCCACTGGTCTTTAACAGGTCAGCATCATTTCCCGTGTGGAGGAAAACGTACTCCCTTTCAGCCGGTAAAATAGCCGCCACCTGCAACCGACGCAGCGTTCCATACAACACTTTTGTTTCCCGGTGCTCCAAATCCCCGGAAGAGCGTTGCCACAAGTTGTCCGATGATGTGATAAACCCAGGTAAACCAAAACACTAATATCTCCCCCTACGACGAG
>JAWOKN010000034.1:0-7377 GCA_033854175.1 Bacteroidota bacterium
ACCCGAGGTATTGACATAATCAGGGATTCTTCTATATTAAACCTTTACGGGATATCAGCGAATCAGAGTAACGTCGTTCTTAAACCAATCATCTTATCACCAAATTAAAGGAGCTTGTCCATGACAAGAGCATTCTTTGTTCTTCTTGCCGTATACTGTTCCTGCAGCCTGCTCCTGGCAGGTCAGGGGAACGGTCTTCCGGGGCCGGCAACCGGAGTCGCACCGACAATATTCCAGCCCGTGAACGTCGGGGCCGGAATCAGCAGCAGTGCCCGCACACAGATGCCGCCAGGGTATCTCAGTGTAACAGGACACGAGGAGGATGTAAAGTTTTCCAACATCTCCCCCACTGTTCAGCTTGGCGGGACATCCCCCACCGGAAGCAGCACACTTCAGGCACCGAGCAGCGGCACATCGTTCGATGCAGTAGGGCAGAACGGATGGATCCCCTACGATGCAGCGATTGCGGTCGGACCAAATCACATCGTCGTAACGACGAACGCCCAGATTACGGTCTATTCCCGGTCTGGGGCGTTCATCGCGCAATACAGCACTGATCCCGGCAGCGGCAATGATTTTTACCCGACCGATGCAGGTGTCTCTTTCGACCAAAAATGCTTTTATGATGCCGCCGCGGGGCACTTCGTCCTCCTTTCGGACCAGGAATCGAATCCGCTGGCGTACATGAACATTGCGGTTTCGGTGACGAGCGATCCGACGGGCGCATGGTACAAGTATCATCTGAACTGGACGCTTGACGGTCAGACACAAACCAGCAACTGGGGAGACTTTCCGAGTCTCGGGTACGACACCGGCGCCGTTTACATCGGGGCGAATCAGTATTCCTTTTCAAACTCGTACAAATATTCCAAAGTGCGTGTGTTGAGCAAGGCGCAACTCTATTCCGGGGCCACGGCCACATGGACAGACTTCATCAATCTCACGAATGCGAATGGAACCTCGGCCTTCACGGTCAAAGCCGGAAGAATGCTCTCATCGAGCGCCTCCGAGTATCTCCTCAACACCGTCCCGGGCGGAGGAAGCTTCGTAACCTTATGGCGGATCGACAATGCCCCGGCATCACCCACGCTGACGCGGGTGGCGACGGTCACCGTTGGAACCTACGCAGTGCCTCCGAACGGCCGTCAACCCGGTGGAAGCTCTGTCAACGACGGTGACTGCCGCACGCAGGATGTCGTGATGCAGAACGGTGTCATCTACACAGGGTTTACCGAAAAATACGGTACAAACCGCCGCACGCAGGGGGCAGGCTGCCGTTACCTCGAAGTATCGACGAGCGGCGTCAAACTTTCGGACATTTCCTATTTTTCGAGCGGTATTGACCGGTACTATCCCGCCGTAACGGTTGACCCGTCGGGCAACGTATTCATGACCTATGGTCAGTCGAGCTCGACGCAGTACGCCTCGATCTACAGCACGGGGATCAACAAGGGGATCGGGGAAACCGGATTTGAGACAGGCGCGCTGGTACGCGCCGGTGCCGGAACGGTCACGGACGGACGCTGGGGAGATTACAGCGGAATCGCAAACGATTACAGTGTCACCGGTGCCGTGTGGATGTTCGGCGGCTGGTCGCAATCGAACGGTGCGTGGGCGACCCACATCAATTCGGCGGCATACACCGTCGCGGCTCCCGTGGCGCACCTCCAGAGCAGCACTGTGGAGGCCCAGCCGGCAGTTTTTGCACTCCGGGGCAACTACCCGAATCCCTTCAATCCGACCACGACGATCAGCTATACACTGGCAGGAAGCGCCAGGGCATCGCTTGTCGTCTATGACATGCTTGGCCGGGAAGTTGCAACGCTGGTGAACGAGGTACAATCCGCGGGTCTGCACGAGGTACAATTTGACGCAAGTCGTATGGCCAGCGGTGTTTATTATTACCGGCTCATAACCGGATCAAACGTCCTCACGGGCAGGATGCTCCTGACAAAATAACTTCTGAAGTGACGTTCAAAGCCGGGTATCGCGAGGTATCCGGCTTTTTTTATCTATGGCCGCCGCCTCAGGATATCCGGCCGTCTTCCATGACCAGAAGTCTGTCGGCATGCGGGACGATCCGTTCATCGTGGCTGACGACAACAACGGTAGTTTCCCTCTTGGCGGTGAGTCTGGCGAGCAACCTGATCACATCCCGGCCGCCTGCCGAATCGAGGCTGCCGGTCGGCTCGTCGGCGAGGATAAGGAACGGATTATTCGCCAGTGCCCTCGCGACGGCCACGCGCTGCTGCTCGCCGCCGCTCAGCTCCTTTGCGACAGAGTGCGACCGGTCGGCGAGCCCCACTTCGGCGAGGAGTTTCGCTCCCCTTTCGATCGCGGCAGCCCTGCCGGTCCCGTTCAGGGCCATCGGGAGGAGGACATTTTCGAGGACAGTCAGGTACTCCACGAGCCGGAACCCCTGGAAGACGAAC
Organism: Bacteroidota bacterium; assembly: GCA_033854175.1. Classification (GTDB taxonomy): domain Bacteria; phylum Bacteroidota; class Ignavibacteria; order UBA10030; family SZUA-254; genus DATKPE01. The sequence continues at coordinate 2,433 of JAWOKN010000034.1, forward strand.
CCGATATGTTTCAGCCGGAACTGGGTAAGCTGTTCCTTATCCATACCGAGCACATCCGTTCCGCGGATAGAGATGATTCCCGATGTCGGCTGCATCAGGCAACCGATCATGGACAGAAGCGTTGTCTTGCCGCTCCCGCTCGGACCTTTGACAAGGACAAATTCGCCTTCGCCGATCTGAAAACTGACGTCATCGACGGCGCGGCGTTGAGGGCCCGAATCGGTGCGGTAAATCTTCGTCAGGTTTGCGACGCTGACGACGGGGATGGGCTGGGTATTCACACCCTGAACACCTCCGCGGGGTAGATGCCCCGCAATTTCCTGATCGGGAAGACCGAACCGGCCGATCCGACGCCGAGGGATGCGGCCAGGACAAACAGGACATCCTCCCACCTGCTGACGATATTCAGGGCCGGCACGAGATTTTCCAGGACAGGTGCAAGGAAAAGATCGAGGAGCGCACCGCCGAGAAACCCGACCAGAGTGACCGCAAGCGTCTGTTTCAGGACAAGGGAGGTCAGGAATGACGAGCGGGCGCCGATCGCCATCATGAGAGCATAATCGGTCCTCATCTCGAGGACCGACTGATAGAACATCAGCGTGATCACCAGGATACCGGAAAGGACTCCGAGGACGAGTATCGTCCAGAAAAGCGGCAGGACGCCGGCCTGCATTTCGCGCAAGGTATTCTCCATAAACGTCGCCCTATCAAAGACGGAGAGGGCGGGATAGCGGGTGCGGATCGTATCGGCCAGGGCCTGGGCGTCAGCGTGCGGATCGACGCGGATCGGGATAAAGCTGACAATGCCGGCAAACCCCAGCAGCTGTTGTGCATCCATCAGGCTCACGAACGAATACTGGGTGACGGTCGCGTTCGTCTCCCGGCTGATGCCGGAGACACGGTACGAGTCATGCTGCAGGGTGATGGAATCGCCGACCGTGAGTGAATATTTCCGGGCGAACGAGCGGTCGAGGACAATTTCCCCCTCGCCGGGGACGCTGGTGCCCGTGACCATTGGTGGGGAGCTGAGTGACGCCTCCGGGGGAAGACCGAAGACAAACATCGTTTCCTCCTTCCCGTGAATCCGGGCTGTGGCGATCACCTTCAGGATACCCTCTGCGCGTTCCACCCCCTTCAGGCGTGAGATATCGTTCAAGGTGATCTGACGGATGAAGGAGGTACTCCTGAGGAGATTCCGGGAATTATTCTGGCAGACCCAGAGATCCGCGGGGGAATGCGCCACATAGCCGATCGCGCCCAATTTGACCCCCTGGTAGATCCCACCCAGGAAGAGCATCTGCATCACCATAATCGCGACCGCCGAGACGGTGATCGCCAGGCGGGAACGCTCGGACATCAGCATCCTACGGACAAGGGGAATCATCGCACCTCCGCCGGCTGTATCGGACGAGAAATCATAAGAGTGCACAATCGATATATGGGAGAGATGTGTCGATCGCTCCGTTCTCAAGGAGCGACGAATCCTTCGAGCCGAGGACAAGGTTGGATTTCAGGGAAACATTCACGAACCCCCTGACGGCATTCAGGATCGGATCTCCGGAGCAGCTGCCGAAGACGACCATATGATAATCACGGTCCTTACAATCGTTATAAACCCGGACAAGGAGGGCCCGCATGATGGCGGGATCCCTCTGTTCGACGGCACAATCGGTGACATACATCTCCCTGAACATCCCGCCCTCCTGCGGGAGGCGCGGGGCGATATGAAAAAGCGAGAGAAGGTCAAAAAGCCGTTTCACCCACCTCATCCGGCCGCCGTAGCGCAAAATCCTGAGCTGTTTCAACGAGGAGCAGTCCCAGGCTGCGCAGACCCCCACAATGCGCTTATGGACCTCCGCTACATAATAATTTCCGATGCCGAAATCCGGACGCCGGGAAAGATTCTTCACGAACACCTCCCTGTCGACATAGGGGGCAAAGAGCCGGCCGGTAAATTCCTTTTGAAGAAGGTCAACAATGGCATCGACATCGGCCTCGGTGGCACTGCGGACGGTGAATCCCGCTGGTTCCCTCTTTTTCAGTGTCACGACAATATTCCTGGCGTCGCCCTGATGGATGACCCGTGAGAAGGGGATATCGGGATACCGTTCATGGCGTCTGCCGATAAAGCTCTCCACACTCGTATTTCCGGCCATCATCAGGGAATAGCCGATCCTCGCATCGCGCACCGACTCGCTGAACATAAGCCTGGAAGCCCTGTAGTAAAAGCCCTTCTGTCTCCCCTCCTTCTTGACATGGAAATGCGATGTATGGCAGACAGTCTCCGGTTTGCCGTTGACGTAGGCTTTATAGAAACCCACCAGCATAAAACCCATTAGTTCATTATTCCGGAAAAAGCCCGTATAGACCGGATCGTCGTACTTCAAATCGGGCAGGGCGAAAATATCGGGATTTCTTTCAAAGCTTATCAGGGTACCGCCTGCATCCATAGGGGACTCATTCAAGATCTCGAGCATCCGGGCGTTCATCGACCTCGGAAGACTTTCCACGCGATATAAAGATGACGCAGATTCCATAGAGGTCTAGAGAGACGATATGGGGACGAGGTGATAAAAAGGAAACTTGTCGCCCGCAAGCAGCATCTCCTCGATTCCGGCATCGACTTTCATCCTCGACCGGAGGGATTGGGGAACCGCATGGGCGGTATGAAGGTAACGGGAAAGGATTTTGAACGGCCGGTCAGACATGGCATCAATCGCCTCAAGGAGCCTTTCGAGATCGCCGCAGTTCATCCAGTCGCAGATATTGGAAAGATGGAACTTATTGAACTGATGCACGCGGCTCCTGCCGAGGGCGATGTGGTAGGATTCGTTGACAAATTCTATCCTGTCGCGGTTCCTCCTCACGCGTTCCATCCCCTCATCCGACAGATACGCGGGGAGCGCCTCGGGAAAGAGGACCCTCCGGAAGAGATAATACTGGAGATAGTAATTTTTCCTGGCCAGCGTTGAGGTGCAGAACCGTCTGAACCTGCCGAGATAGAAATCCGCCTTATTCTCGGCGCCTGCGTTCTGCAGTCCCTGCTCGGCGACCGCCCGGTTTTTGTACCGGGCCGGGCGAAACATAAAAGAAAACAGCCTCCGCAGCATATTCACGTTCATCTGTGCATCAAAGAACCTCTCCTGTTCGGGGACCGTATTGAGTTCCATCAGCCCGAGGACCTTCCTCCTTCCGAGAAGAATCAGCATCACTCCTGAGAAGCGGGACATATAGCGTTCAAACCGCGCGGTAGAAATCACACCACGTTCAACGGCACCGGCATGGGACTGCCAGAACAACCGTTCGTCCTGCTCCATGAGAGAAGCGGCCTTGTGCAGAAGGGCGATCCGTCTTTTCCCGGTTGCCGGAGTAAAGCCGAGAAACGCTGCTGCCTCGCCGGGATCCAAGGTCAGGGATGCGATCAGTTTCAATCTCGAGAGGTACGTCTGGGGGAGGGACACATCGACGGCCCGTATGGTGACATTTTTTCCCGCGAGGATATTCAGGGGCACCTCCCCGGCGCTTGCAATCGAGAGGAGCCGGTCACCGTCGTGAAGACCCAGGCCGGCGATTTCCACATCGGCATCATCCTGGGAAATTCCGAAATCGAAAAGATTGTTCATTTCAGAACTGTCTTAAAATTTGTCCCCTCCTCGATCCCGTCGAAGAGGTGATATTTTTCCGCCAGCCGGGTGATCTCGCGGATGCACTCCGGATCCAGTTTCCCCTTGAACGAAAGGTTGACCGGTTCCAGAGCAAGGAGCATCGGCTCAGCCGCGCAGCAGTAGGAGGTACCCTTGGGCGTGCAGGAGCAGAGAATAAAGCCGGGATCTTCGGGCAACCTGACATACGAGGAAAAATTCAGAAGCGTCACATTGGGCATCCGGAGAACGTCCGCCGAAAGCGAAGGCGGGACAGACAGGTCGGAAACAAGGACCTGACAATCCGGGCTGATATGATGGGGGAAGACAATTGGGTCGTTGGTATTCGCCGAGGAGAGAATGACATTACAGTTCCGGAGAAGCGTAAGATCAGTCGACACGATGATGCCGTGGTGATCCCCTCCGTTGACGGGCATATCCTTCAGAACATTCGAGAGTTTCTCCTTGCCCTTGCCGATGAGATAAACCCTCTCAAAATCAATCCCCGAGTCGACGAGGGCCGTGGCGATGGCTGATCCGATATTCCCTCCGGCGCCGACAATGCCCAATCTCCAGGGGGTTCCCTCCCTTTTTTTCAGTTCATCGACGATCCTCCGGATTCCCGAGGCGGCGGTGAGAGTATTGCCGGTGATGATCCTGCACCCCTTCGGTTCCACAAGCGAAAGCCCGTTATTACTGATGATGGAGGTATAGGCCCCCAGGCTGACGATACTGACACCATCTTCCGCGGCCTTATCGATGATCTTCTGGATCTTACTGACAATCAGTCTTCTCTTACCTTTCCGGTTCAATCTCTCGAGCTCCGCGGTATCAATCGGCAGGAGATAGAAGCTGAAATGGATCTTGCCGTGGAAGAGATTCTGCGAAAAGAGCAAAAGCGGTTTCAGGTCCATAAGGACCTGCAGTTTCTTCTGCAGGATTCTCAGGCCCGTGTCGGAGGCCTTCGAAAAATCCCTTTCAATCAGGCGGAGTTCATCCATCGGATGTGTCAGATGCGCGATAAAGGCCACCTTCACGCATCCGGGTTGTGGGGCATCGATCTTATTATAGAGCCAGCCCCACCGGGGTAATTTCCCCTTCTGATCGTCAAAATTGTCGTCATCCATTATCGGCCTGAGCAGATCGTATGTCCTCAGCTCCGAAATCACGCGGGCAAGATCTTCAAGGGCGCGGACGAACGTATCAATCTCCTCTCTGGTAATAAAGGCAGAGGGTTCCACGCGCAGGACGTTTGGTGCGGAGAGGCTGGGAAGAGTCCGGACGGCCCATTTTTTCAGCAGGTA
>JAWOKN010000035.1:0-6242 GCA_033854175.1 Bacteroidota bacterium
AAAAGTGTTTTTCTTCTTTGAGCGGTTGCAGTGTTTTTCTGTTGGGCTAAGGTAATAAGTTTTTCTTGAAGTTGCGAGATCCGCCGCCGTAGATCGGCAGGGTTGAGTCGATGGTACTGGGTAGTGAGTCGTCGTTTGACGGTGACTGATATATCAGCGTGCCTCAGGACGCGCTCGTAAGGGGTTGCCGGGGGATCGTAGGTCTTCTTGACCTTACTGCCATTACGGGTCTTCGAGGTAAGTTTCATGACGGGGAGGAAGAAGTTGGTGAACAGCCTGAGGACCGCATAGAGCTGCTGGAGAAGGACGAGTTCTTGGTCAGAGTCAAAACGGTAATAGCCAACGGTCTTACGAACGATGGAATAATTTTTCTGTTCGACGAAACAACTATCGTTCTTACGGTACGGTCGACTGCGTGTAAATGTAATGTGATGATCGATACAATAGCGGTAGAGTTCCTTGTTAATAAATTCTCCGCCATTGTCCGAATCGATACCCAGAATGTCAAAGGGAAGAGCATCGGATATGTCGTGGAGGGCCTCGAGGACCCAACGTTGGGCTTTTGTCTTCAGGGCGCGGGTTTCTGTCCAGGTGGTGGCCACATCGGTCAAGTCGAGTGTGTGGATGACATCGGAGTCGGGTATCCCGCCGTCGTGGGCAACGAGGTCAGTTTCGACAAAACCGGGCTTGTTTTCGTTCCATTCCGAGAACGTGCGGATGGGTATCTGGTGTTTGAGCAGAGTGCCGGGTTTGGTGGTGGAGCGTCCCTTGAGGCGGAGTTTGTTTCGTTCAGGGGCCAAGAGTCGATCAATCGTTGCCGGACTGATGGAAAGGAGTTTGTGCTTGATCTCAGCTGAGATGGTAAGTTCTTCGCAATGTTCAAGAATGTGGAGTGTGGTTCGGATAAAGGGTGCCAGAAGTTTACCACACAGGCCGGTAAAGAGTGCCCAGAAGAATTTCAGAGACGGCATAATACGTGCGTCGTAGATGCGGTAATGTCGACTGGGCTTGCGCTTACGGGATTGACCGAAGACATAGATGGTCCGTACGCCGCGGACGGTGAGAACACGTTTACACCCCCAGTTGTGCAGGGTAAAGGCGGCATAGGTACGATGATAGCCAGTGAGGTTCGTAAACTCATCCAGAATGGCCTTACGCTCCTTCTTTGTGGCACGTTGATACCGGGGTGCCAACTGACGGGTAACCGCCTTGCGTTGGTTCATGGTCAAACCTTGAGTCGATTTCTCCATGGGATACCTCCTGTGGGCAAAATGATGGTTTGCGCAGAGGAAAGTACCCAAAATTGTGGCTTAATTTCGACAAGATTTTCCCATGAGGCAACGATACACGTTTGACAAGATTTCTCGTGAGGCAACGCGAGGATTTGACATTTTCACGATTGCTGGGTATATTTTATCTGCGTTCATGTGCGGAGAATGGTGAGGGAGAACCTCTTGCTTCCGGTTCACCAGTTCTGACTTGAAAGCGCTCCAATCAGAAATTCCGTCCGATCAACGCTTCCATCTCTACCTCTTCTGAACCAGGGCAGAATTATCCAACATGTCCAATCTTCAGAGGAGGGATTATGCGATTTCTTGTCGTTACACTTTTCATTGTCATAACCTTCAATCTCGGTAATGCCCAGTGGGATTTCCACCGCAATCCCGCAGGTGGCGCAAGTTCTCCATCCTTTCAATCCTTGCTTCAGAATCAGGCCGGGGCTTCTACGGCGGGTAGATTTATCATCAAACCCGACAGGAGCGGCAGTCTGAATTTCGATCCCGCGGTCGCGGGCAATTTACAGCGGATCCTCGATAGTCTCCGCAGTGTTTACGGCATCCAGGGATTGAGCGCTGCCGTGCTTATCCCGGGAAAAGGCACCTGGCTGGGGGTCTCGGGTCTCTCCACGGTGAGTCCCCGGGACAGCATCAAACCCGATATGCTCTTCAGTATCGCCAGTAATACGAAGGGGTTCACTTCCGCCCTCATGCTCAAAATGGTGGAGGAGGGGAAGGTATCCCTCGACGATTCGCTCGGGAAATACCTTCCAACGTATCCCAACATACCGGGGAGCGTCACCATCCGGCAGCTTCTGAATATGACCTCGGGTATTTTCGATTATGTCAATTTCCCGTCGTACTGGGATTCCATGAGCGCGGACACAAAACGGTACTGGACTCCCGAGGATATCCTTCATACATTTATCGCCCCTCCCGGACCACCTGATGTGCCGGTGTACAGCGGTACGAACTACCTCCTTTCCGGCATGATCATCCAGGCTGTCGCAGGTTCGTCGATCCCTGACCTGATCCATCAGCGTTTACTCGATAGTTTGAATCTGGATCAGACATATTTTCCCCTCGATGACACCCTGATTTCCCTCGTGGCCCACCCCTGGTACTCGGGTTATGATATCTCCGCGATCTACGATACGGCGTTATTGAGTGCATTCTGGTGTGTCGGCAATATCTATTCGACGGCGGAAAATATGGCGAGGTGGGCGGAGGCGTTCTACGGCGGCCAGGTTCTCTCACCGGCGGCCCAAACGCTCCTCACGACGACTGTGCCTGGGAATATCATGGATTATGCAACGGAGAATGTGACCGGCACCGGTTACGGCCTCGGTGTCATGCAGATGAACTTTCTCGACCATCTCCTCTGGGGCCATGTGGGAGGGTTCCCGGGTTATGCCTCGCAGGTCGTCTATTTTCCGATGAACGGGACCGCGGTTGCCGTGCTGTCGAATAGCACCGTGCTCCCTGCGACGTGGTTCGTCGCACCGCAGCTCCTGCAGGCAACTCTTCCCGGCCCGCGCGAGGTCGTCATCGATAAGAATTATGCCCGCCCGAGCGGTATCGACACCATCAGACTCACGGCGTCGGTCTACGAGCCCGACTCCATCCTCCTTCCCGTAAAGTCCTTCTATATGGCCGGCGGAGTGATCATCGACTCGTCGCTTTTTTATGACGACGGTCTCCATAACGACGGCTCGGCAGGCGACGGCCTCTGGGGAACATGGTGGAAGCCCCCGCCGGGGGAAGAATTCTATAGTGTCAATCTGCAAACCCGGGATCATGCGGACAGTTCAACATTCACATTCCACTCCCTCGGCTATTTTACAACGGCCGGTCCTCTGATGCTCGACAGCGTCGTCTACGTGAATCATGATAATCCGTCCTATTACAGCGTGGAGGTCTATGTCATCAACAGAGGTCAGTCGGCCACGATCGACACCGCTTGGGTAAGTCTTACATCCGCGGATCCGTGGGTTGCGAGTATTTATCCCGCAGGTTTTATGCTGGGGAATATAGCTCCGGGTGCCCGGAGCCTTCCGCATACATTTGTGGTCAATTATAATAAATCCACGTTTCCGGGGTATATGAACCTGAAATTTCAGTTTGGATCACAGGGTCATAACTACTGGGACCCCCAGAACACGACGATCACCCGAGTGTCCGACCGGACACTGTTACCGGTGCAATACGTCCTGGAGCAAAATTACCCCAACCCGTTCAATCCCGCGACAACAATTCGTTACCAGTTGCCGAAACAAAGTCATGTCACCCTCAGAGTGTTCGATCTGGTGGGGAGAGAGGTGGCAACCCTCGTGAACGGTGTGCAGATGCCGGGTTATAAAACGGTTGTCTTTGACGGGCGTGGTCTGTCAAGCGGTGTGTATATCTATAAGATCGTGGCAGGTACATTCACGGATGTAAAAAGGTTGATGTTGATGAAGTGACAATCCCCGGGACCGGATGATCGGCAAGCCCCAACCAGCCAGGTTGGGGCCTGCCGAGTGTATCGTCGTTTGTTAAGGTTGCGTGGTTTTCTACCTCACGACAACCGATCCCGTCATGTGGGGGTGGATGGAGCAGTAGTAGTCGTACTTTCCCGTCTGCCTGAATGTGAATGAATACGTCCCCCCGGTGTCGAGCGGAGGCGATGAAAATATTTTGTCCACGCTCGTCACCGTGTGCGGTATATCGTCACGGTTGGTCCATGTGACGGTTGTTCCCGCCTTCACCTGAGTCTGCTGGGGGGTGAAACTGAAATTGTCGATGCTGACCTCGTTGCCTCCCGGGGAGGGGCGCACATCACGCCTCGTGGAATCGTTGTTTATCCTCTCTTCCCGAGCCGGCACAGGGGCTGTCACCAGCGGTGCATCGATGACGGCGAGTGTGTGGTTTGTTTCGGTGTAATAGACGTCGGTAACCCCGAGAAGCTGCCGGAGGTTTTCTGCGGGAACTTTCATCGGACCCGGTCCGGCGGCGGTCCCGGGCGCAGGCTGCGGAAATGCGGTCGACATCGCCGTGTGAAATGTGATGTTCCCCTCCACCTTCTGCATCGTCTGGTGGATGTGCCCGTTGAGGACCGATACCGAGCCGAATCGCTTGAGATAGGAGAGTGCCTGCGCCCCGTCATCGGTTCCCCAGCCCCACTGGGGATATACCGCCCACAAGGGAATGTGCGCGAAGACGACGATCGGCGTGCTGGCCGACTGGCCCCGGAGGTCACGCTCCAGCCAGGCCAGTTGATCTGTACCGAGAAGCCCCATTCCCCCCGGCTTGAGGTTCATCACGTTGACCAGCCCGATGAAGTGAACACCGTGGGAATCGAAACTGTGCCAACCGTCCCCTTTCGTCCCTTTCCCGTAGCGGTCCCGGTATTGCTTGCCGTTGTCCGTCAAGACGTCGTGCTCCCCGGGAACGTAAAAGATCTTTTCCGTCCTGACACCCCTGAGGACCTGATCCAACGTGTCAAACTCGGATGCCTTGGAGAGATGCGAAAGATCCCCGGTGTGAAGCACGAGGGATGGGGCGTTTGGGATTGCATTGATTTTCGCCACAGCCGCCCCGAGTGTGCCGATGACGTCCGGATTGGCGTCCTTCGCAAATCCAATATGACTGTCGCTGATCTGGACGAACATGAAATCCCCCTTTTGTATGCCGGCTCCTCCCGACACGCTCCCCGTACGGCTGTCAATGATCTGGCTGAGACCGGCCGATTTTAAGATGCCGCCGCTCATAACCCAGAGAACCCCCGTCCCGGCCCAGGCCATGCATTTGAGGAATCCGCGCCGGTCAATCCCGTCGTTATTGAGATTTTCAAGAATAATGCCGTTCTTCATTCTTGCACCCCTTCTGTCTGTTGATTGGACAAATCAGGATTATCATGTTCATCATAAGGGCCTTATACATGGAAAACTCCTCCATTGCCCGGAATATTCCATAAAATCCCTCCGGGAATAAAAATGTCGTTGCACGGGTCTTTTCTATAGGGGTATGTCCGCATTTTCTGAAATAGACCGGAAAGATCGCCTGTTTGAATCACTGGTTCTTCCGCACCTCGGCGCGGCGTTCAACCTCGCCTCCTGGCTTGTCGGCAACCGGCAAGACGCCGAGGATGTCGTCCAGGAATCGTGCCTCCGGGCGTTCAAAGCCCTTGACAGTTTTCGGGGCGGAAATGCGCGTGCCTGGCTCCTGTCAATCATCCGGAATACCAGCTATACCTGGCTGGAACGACATGGGATGTACCGGAAGAGTGTGTCGTTCGACGATGATTACCTGGGGGATGAACCGTCCGGCCAGGAGGAGATCCTCCACCAACAGATCGACAACCGGATCGTGCGCGGGGCCGTCGAAAACCTACCGGCCGAATTCCGCGAGGTGATCCTCCTGCGCGACCTCGAGGGGTTTTCATACAAGGAAATTGCCTCTATGCTCGGCATCCCGTCGGGGACGGTCATGTCGCGCCTCTCCCGGGCGCGTACCCGCCTCCAGAAGGATTTGCGGGGTCTGTTATCGGAAAAGGGGAGGGGAAAGGATACGACATGAACTGCTCAGACGTCAGAAGGCTGCTCCACGGTTATATCGATGATGAACTGGATATAGTTACGAGTACGGACATCGAAACGCACCTGCGCGGATGTGACCCTTGTCGGAAAATCGTGGAACAACAGCGGTCGTTTCTCTCTGTTGTTCGGAACGCAGGGCTCTATAATGCTCTCCCCGACGGCCTGTCCTCCCGGGTTGTAGGTTCTGTCAGGTATCAGGAACCATCGTACAAAGCCCGCGTGCCCGCCCTGTGGCGTTCTGTTGCCATAGCGGCTTTGATTCTCCTTGGTATCGCCGTCGGGGCGAATTTCATGAACCGGCAGAAATCCGCCGGGGAGGAACTGCTCGCTGACCAGATTTACCAGAGTCATATCCGGTCCCTCCAGGTCAATCATGTGACCGATGTCG
>JAWOKN010000036.1:0-8812 GCA_033854175.1 Bacteroidota bacterium
CCCCTTCTGATCGTCAAAATTGTCGTCATCCATTATCGGCCTGAGCAGATCGTATGTCCTCAGCTCCGAAATCACGCGGGCAAGATCTTCAAGGGCGCGGACGAACGTATCAATCTCCTCTCTGGTGATAAAGGCAGAGGGTTCCACGCGCAGGACGTTTGGTGCGGAGAGGCTGGGAAGAGTCCGGACGGCCCATTTTTTCAGCAGGTAGGCAGCCGAGACATAACCGAGCAACTTCTCCTTAAACAAATTCCGGAGGAAGGTGGAGGGAGATGCCCCGCAATCGCGGAGGAAGATCCCCTGCATGAGGCCTGCTCCGGTGATTTTCCCGATCGCATCCGGATATTTCGCACGAACGGCATTCAGTCTCCCGTTCAGGTAATGACCGAGATCCCCGGCCCGTCGCGGGATATTTTCCCGTTCGATGATCGACAGGGCAGTCAGAGCCGTTTTGCAGGCCAGTCCGCCGTTGGCGAATGTGGAGGAATAATACTCCCCGAATTCGTTCTTAAATCTGGATTTGGCGATGAGGACAGCGGAGATTTTTTCAATATTACCGCCGAGGGCTTTTGCAAAGAGATAATAATCCGCATTGATCCCTTCGGAGGCCAGAAGCGAGCCTGTCCGTCCGAGACCGCACTGTATTTCATCCATAATAAGCGGATAATCCTGGTGGGCCAGTTTCTTCAGGAGATCCCTGTTCACGACACGGATCCCCCCTTCGCCGGTCACCGGTTCTGCAATGGCGGCGATAATCGAAGAGAAGCCCACCTCTTCGGTAATGAACCCGCCGTTTTCCGACTTCACGAGCTTCACATGCAGCAACGCGGACGAACAACTGTCCTCGAGTTCCCTCTCCCAGCCAGCTGATTCATCATCAACGGGAAGAGCATGGATGCCGAGGATATTGTTGAAACAGACCCTTTTTTTCCTGTTGCCCAGGAGTGCCCGTGCCCCCGAGGAATTGCCGTGAAAGGCCTTCTTCAACGTAATCACATGGACAGGGCAGGAAGAAAGTATCCTTCTGTTATTCAGCCACACCTCGTCGAGGAGGCGTTCCGCCGACGCCCCGTACCGCTGGAACTGCTGGTGTTCGATCTTCTCGATCCGTTTCCTCCATTCAAAAAGCGCATGGTGGAGGGCTATTTCGACAGCCTCCGCGCCGGTCGAGCCAAACATGACGCTAAAATCCTTCCCGGTCGCACCACCGACAAGCCTGTTCAGTTCCTCGGCCAGGAGGCCGGCATATCGCTGTTTGCTCCCCTGGTCGGACAGTGCGACCTCATCCCGTTCGAGAAACGAGATCACGGCCGATTTCATTTCATCGTTATTATGGCCGATAAGGTTTGATCCATATCCTCCCAGCATATCGAGGACGGGGATCTCCCTCCCGTTGAGATAGGCAAAAAGTGTATCCTTCTTCGCGCGGTGGTAATGGTAATCGATGCCCAGATTCAGGAGAAGCTGGCCAACCCAGGGATTAAGGTATCTGGTGAACGAATCATACCGGTCGGCCCTGATCTCCTTGATAGCCACATCTGAGGAGAAAGGATCGCAGAGCTGCTCGACGAGTGGGCCGAATTCGGACTGTATTTTATACCTGGAGACATTACCCTTCACCGTCCTGGGTGGATCCACATTAAGAACAGCAATACGATGGATTGCGCGGTGTTGAAATTCAAACGGCATCAGGTTCCTATAGAGGCCGTTATTGATCTCGCTGATCAAATCCGCATACTCATCAATGACCGCCTTGCCGAGGACGGCCCCCCGGGGAAGTGCCGGGTTCTGGATAAAGAGCAGGGCGGCCAGTCCGGGATTTGAATTGACAGAATAAAATTCAACATGTTCCGTTCTCCCGAAAAGCTGCCTGTAGTAGGTCCTTACCGAGCTGATGGGGATCTTCACACCGAAACCGTCCTTAAAGAAATCAACATTCTCCCTCCCGGCATAAAACAGTCGGTCGCCCTTTCCGAGCGTGACAATGTCGCCGGTCTTATAAAAACCGCTCGGCCATCCATTTCCCCCGCAATCGACCCCATTGATGACGGCCTTCATCCCGAACGGGGATTTTACATAGAGGCTGTAGAGACCATCCTCATCGGAAAACCTCTTCAATCCCAGCACGACACCCGGAAGTGGTGCGCCGAGCGAAGCGAGATCGCGTTCATCCGGATGATCATAGAGGATCGTATTCGCGACCTGCTGTGTCTCGGTCGTTCCGAGGGCATTATGCATCCGTTTACCGAACACTTTCTGAAACGACTGAATCGTCGAGTTATTGAGGGGGGCTCCGGACGAGACAAGCGTCTTAAAGCTGCCATGGATGGTCTCCTTGATCTCGGGGTAATGCCGCATCAGCTCCAGGAGCAGGTTATAGACCGACGGGCCGCCGATGATATACTCGGGTTTCAGTTGAATGAGAAGGTAGCGTGCGATTTCCGGATCCTCGAGAAAGAGCGATGCCGTGATAAGGCAGACCGGGGAGCCGGTCCAGAGGGCATTAAAAAAGGTTCTGATACCCATCATATGGCTGAAGAGCGGTGTAAAGGCGCGTCCACCAAGCTTTTCCGTTTCGAACAAACCCGCAGTCTGATAGCTCAGGCAGCTCCGGATAAACGCCCCCTGTTCATAGAGGACGAGCTTTGATTTGCCCGAAGAACCGGACGTGGTAATAATCATCGCCTCGGTGGAGGTGGTGGTACCGCTTTCCACACTGCGGACGACGTCGCTTGTGTCGCATTCAGCCTCATCGTACCCGAGGGTCAAAAGATCAACAAGGTTAAAATCCTCCACAAGGTCATACAGCGGAAGATGGCGTGCTTCGACAGTTTGCTTCAGGAGAGAAAGGTTCCCCTTTTCCTTTTCGTGTTGTCTCAGAGACAGCACCTCCATTTCGGAAATCATCACCGAGCTGCAATGAACCAGGTCCAGCCATTCCGTAAGGACATCGAACTCCATGAACATCGGCAGGAACACCCTGGCGCCGTACGATGTAAGGGCCAGGAAATGAAGGGCGGTAAAGAGCTCGTTATCGCCGCCGAGGCAGGAAATTAAAACGGTATCTCCGGGCCGTATGCCCCTCACCAGATACTGCTCGTAAAGGCGCAGGACGATATAGCGAAGGCGGGGTAAGGATATGGCAATTGAGCGGTGGTTGCAGTATCCGAGAATGATATCGGACTTCTCATTCCGGCCGGGAAGCGGTTTAAAGATCAATTCCGCCAGATTACTGACCTGCATCGGGAGGAGTGCTTTATCGGATTCGATAACAATGTCGAAGAAGCCATGTGGTTCCACACGCACAGACTTCACGCCAACTTCAAGACTGCCAGGACGCACGTATTCCATACACAATCTCCCACATTATGAAAAAACAGCAACTTCTTATTGCAATATAGGCATGATCTCAGGAAGACTTGTCATGACATTGTCACACAATTGTTAAAAGACCCCCATCCCCGTATTGAAGGCATACCTTCGAACGTGAAGATACGGCCGGAAATTAACGATTCCGGCAACGAATCACAAATCCGCATTGCACAAAACAGGGATTCACAAAGAACCTCCCTCGGCACCCACACACTGAAGTACGTCACGGAGTGAAAACGTCATGGTCACGCAAGAAGGCCGGTTAAAAATCACCGGTTTCGGACACTCGAAATTCCTGCATTCCGGTGGACCCACGAAGACGGGGGGGCACCGTTGGCGCGGCGCTCCTCTATGAAACCGTGAACACCGATCCCCGGCCGGTACTGATCGACGTTTGCCGGGCCCTCCACCAGGTACACACAAAACTCGGAAACAGTGCGAAGGCGCGCACGTACCTGCAATCGGCATACGACGGACTGGAACGGAGGGCGCGCAACATCCCTGATGAGAAGATACGGCAGGGCTACCTCACAAAGGTCAGAGACAATCGTGAAATAAATACTGCCTTGACCAGGAATCAGGGCACAGGGGAGTAAATCGCCCCACCCCACCGCAAGGAATAGGGGAATAAAGGGGAATCCGGAAACTCACTCGTTCATCAGATCCGACGGCTCAATATGAACCAGGACGTCGCTCACCTGTGGATTTGAAGTACGGATGGCATCCTTCACCAGCCTCGCGATATCGTGGCCGTGGCGGACGGAAAGCGAACCATCAACCGTCACGTGGATGTCGACATAATAGGCGAAACCCATTTTCCGGACGTAGCACTTCTCCAGTGAGATCACCCCCGGCACATGCTTGGCGGCATTGCGGATCGCGGTATGAACCTCTTCGGGGGGTGCGAGATCCATCACTTCATTGACAGCCGGGCGTAATATCCTATAGGCGTTGATCAGAATAATCCCCGATGCGAACAATGCAGCCCAATCGTCGCCCTGTTCATAGCCCTTCCCGCCGATCAGCGCAATCGAAATCCCGACAAACGCCGCCGCTGACGTAATGGCGTCGCTCCGGTGGTGCCAGGCATCCCCCTTGACGGCGGTACTATTGACACTCGCCCCGACGCTGAAGACAAACCTGTAGAGGGACTCCTTCGCAGCGACCACGAGCACAAGGACGACGAGTGTAAAGGGGGCCGGAGTATGGTGCGGCAGTGCTATTTCCCGTATACTTTCGATGATAATGACAATAGCGGCAACAGCGAGGGTCAGTGCCACGACGACGGCCGCCAGGGGCTCCGCCTTTCCGTGTCCGTAGGGATGATCCTCATCGGGGGGCAACGCAGAGATCTTCAGTCCGGCCCAGACCACAATGGAGCTGACGATATCGGTTGTCGACTCGATCGCGTCGGCGATGAGGGCATAGGAATTCCCCAGGATCCCTGCGGCGGCCTTGATCGCCGCAAGAAGGATGTTCGCGATAATGCCGATCAGGGTCGAGCGGATACCCTTCAAAGCCGGATGATTCTGAGTCGGAATACTGTTATTTTCCATTCCCAAACGCTGTTATCGTATGACAAAGGATGACTCCGGGGGAGATCGTCACAATCAGGTCCCAAAGAGTCACAACGGGGGCAACCTGAGGTAACTTGGTTAAATATACCGGATCAGCCATTTATTTACAAAAAATCAAGCCCGGATCCGGGCGAGGTCAGACTCTTGTCAATAAGCTCAAAATTCCCCATATTGTGACAATGTTCTCTGACTGAATCGTCCGATATTTCGAGCCGATTTCTCAGCGCAGGAATCCTACACACATGGGAATAATCTTCGTAGCCGGTATAGGCATCGCGGTACTGATTGAGGTTTTACTCCTCTTCAAGAAGAACAAATCCGCCTCAGACAGGATACTGACAGTATGGATGTTTCTGATTGTTGTCCATCTGTTCCTCTTCTACATGTATTTCACTCAAGAGATCTACAGGTATCCCTATCTGTTCGGAACCGAGATCCCCCTGCCGCTCCTCCAGGGAGTGTTTTTATACCTGTATGTTTCCTCTCTGACCGATCGGCGGCCCGGCAAAAGCATCTACCTGCTGTTCCATTTTATTCCGGCGGGCGCCATGTACGTGTACCTCATAACATTTTTTACCCTCCCCGGCGAGCAAAAGGCATTCGTTTACCGGAATCACGGGGCAGGATACGAGACATTCGACAGCATCAGGAGTTACCTCGTATGGTTCTCCGGAATTTTCTATGTGGGATGGTCCCTCATCCTCCTCAAAATTCACCGGAATGCAATCCGGGACAAGTTTTCGGATCTTGACAAAATCAATCTCCGCTGGTTGCGGATACTGACCTACGGTCTGGGTTGCATCTGGCTGCTCGTGATACTGTTTCATGACGACACCCTGGTCTTCACGGGGGTTGTGGGATTGGTTTTCGTCATCGGATTTTTCGGGATACGGCAGTCGTCGATCTTTGTCGATGCACCGCGAAAGGACGCCGGGGGTGAACAAAAAGAAAAATACCAAAAATCGGGTCTGAATGAAGACACCTCCAGAGAACTTCACGGCGCGTTAATCCGGCTCATGACCGAGGAGAAACTCTACCGGAAAAGCGATCTGTCGATCGACGAACTGGCGACGAAACTCAGCGTACATCCGAATTACCTCTCGCAGGTCATCAATCAGCGGGAAAAGAAACATTTCTATGACTTTGTCAACACCTACCGGATAGAAGAGTTCAAGGAAATGCTTTCGATGCAGAAAAACCAGCAGTTCACGCTCCTCTCGATGGCCCTCGACTGTGGATTCAGCTC
Organism: Bacteroidota bacterium; assembly: GCA_033854175.1. Lineage (GTDB taxonomy): Bacteria > Bacteroidota > Ignavibacteria > UBA10030 > SZUA-254 > DATKPE01. Next base: position 6,196 of record JAWOKN010000036.1, read on the forward strand.
AAAAACCTCATTTAACCGGTACTTTAAAAAAGTTACGGGCCGGACCCCCTCCGAATACGCGAGCACCCCTCAAAAATCTGCACAATAGCCACCCGAGTATCCGCTTATAAAGTGGCACCCCCAAAGGAGGTACCAACCTGCAAGGTGAAGCGATTCACCTGCCGGGGGACCGTATATTTGCTTCAGATACTAGTTCACTGATCTTTTCACAACAAATCTGGAGGAAATATGAAAAAGCTGAAATTGGTACTCGTTGGGGCAATAATGGCCGCAATGGCCGTTATCCAATCACCCGGGCAGGGCACGGGGAGTGACGTCTACTGGCGGATTGACCGGAACGTCAAGAGCTGTTCGATGGTCATCGACCCTTCACTGACGCAGGCGCAGTGGAAGACCTTCGTGACGCAGGTCGGCTCGATAGCGTCGTTCAAATCGCTGGCGCCGGCCGAACCGCTCGGCGCGATGAAGTTCACCGTCGGGATCGACAGATCCTCCACGCCCGTCGACCAGCACGACCTTGCCTGGATCAACACCTTTGTGCATCCCGATGAAGATTGTCCGCTGGGTGATGCGATAGCCATTCCGACCCTTCGTGCAGGGATGGGTATAACTGACGATCTGGATCTCGGAGCATTCTGGACCATGGCTCCGAACGCCAATTACGGAATGGCGGGCGGGGAAGTCAAGTACAGGCTCTCCGGCGAATCCGGGCAGATCCCCTCGGTCGCAGTGCGGGGAAGCTTCACCATGCTGACCGGTGTTGCCGATTTTGACCTGGGCATCTACAGTGCGGAAGCGCTGGCCAGCAAGAAGATTGCGATGTTCACCCCTTATATTGGCATCAGGGAGAACTTTGCACATGCTAAGGTGACGACGGCGAAGGTGAACCTTGACGATGAAAACGTACTGATCACGCAAGGATATGCCGGCCTTTCGTATTCAGTCTGGATGCTTGATTTGGCTGCCGAATACAACATCTCGGAGGTCAACACACTTGCGTTGTACATCGGGGCCAAATTCTAGGCATCATCGGGTCCCGGCGGTGAACGTCGGTCCATCAGCGATTGCCGATACGGGGGAGGGATGGATATCAGGCGTTCACCGGTCGGAGGCCGGATGAGGATATCGACATGGAAAATAACAATCAGGGGACCGCAATTTTGGGGGGCAGCAGCGGGGATACAGGTCCCTTTTGTCAACCAGGCATACCTATCCGACAATGCACCGAACCAGTCATTACGGACCAGTCAACTTTGAACGGCTTCTCAAAAAATGCACATCGGTGACCGTGATGATGAAGGTGATAGAACGAATCCTGTATGCCGGAATACTCATCGCGAGCATTTTCATTCTGATTCTTGCCATTTACATCATGTTTCGCGGCTGATCCCCTTCGTGCTCGTCGCGTCCTTCCTGCGGATTAAAAGCGGGCACAGCAACGCATCGCCGTTTCTGCGGAAACTTCACTGATCCGTCAAAGGAATGCACATGCTCTCCGTTACAGATTCAGAAGTACATGGCGAAGATTAGCGGGCCACTTCTTGATCGCATCGATCTTCACATAGAGGTTCCTGCCGTTAAGTACAAAGAACTCAGCAGCAAAGCAGAGGGAGAATCTTCACAGAAGATTCGAGAACGTGTAATCGCCGCAAGAGAGATCCAGATGAAAAGATTTGCATGAAGGAAGGGAATGCACTGTAACGCGGATATACAGACGAGGGAGATTCAACTGTACTGTAAGCTCGAAGCTGCGGGAGAAGAATTAGTTAAGATGGCCATTACGAAACTCGGTCTCTCCGCACGAGCGTATGACCGAATTCTTAAAGTCGGAAGAAGCATTGCTGATCTCGCGCATTCACCAGATATGAAACCGGAACATGTAAGTGAGGCTATACAGTACAGAAGCTTGGACAGGAATTTGTGGCAAGCGTGAACCGCGAATGTCGTGGATAAAAAAAGCCCGGTCCGCAATAAGACGGAGTAGGTTAACCCAAGTTAGTAGGTCACCTATCGTAGCAATAACATTTTCTTCGTATCTGTGAAAGTCCCCGCAGTGAGACGATAGAAATACACCCCACTTGGCATACCTTGCGCATCCCATACTGCTGTGTACTCTCCTCGCGGTTTCACTTCATCCATCAACGTCACGACAAGCTGCCCGAGTATGTCAAATACTTTCAACGTGACCCATTCTGGCGTGGGTAGTTGATATCTGATTTCTGTCGACGGGTTGAACGGGTTCGGATAGTTCTGGCCGAGTGTAAACTCCTTTGGGATAGCCTTCTCTGCAATACCGTTCCCATCTGGCGGTGGAGGAGGATATTCCGATGTGGCTGCGATCCTGATGCGCGAAGAAAGTGATTTTGTCAAACCGCCTCCAGCGGAGGAGAGGATCAGCTTTCCGGGTTGATTAACCTTTACCCAGTACCCCTTCCCTGTTCTGATGGTATCAGAGGATACATAGGCTGAACCGTTGTACTCCCAGAATGTACTCGTGATCATTCCCGGCGGGTCGCTGGTAATCGAGGAGGCGGCAATAGGCGTGCTCAGTGAGCCGATCATGTTCCACCGATCTGCCACTGCCACTGTTTCGAGCGCAGTGCGATAACCGGCAATG
>JAWOKN010000037.1:0-46420 GCA_033854175.1 Bacteroidota bacterium
TACGGCTACCGCGGTACCCCGGCTGTTCTCGATCTTGTCGCAAAAAATGAGGATCTCCGCCGGAGCCTCGGCGCAGCCGCCCACCTCATCCATGGATCTTCCGAAGGCCGTTTCACGATCACCTACTGCACCGGAAATATCCCGAAGGACGAGATCGAGAAGGTCAATTTCCGGTACGGCGATTTGGCGGGGATGATCGGGATCTATGATCCCGAAAAACTCCGAGACGGGTTTAATGTTATGCCGGACGGGGAAAGGGTGTTTTTTATCTCCAACCCCGCACTCGGACTCTGGGCTTCAAAAGGACGATTTACTGACTAAGATTTGAAAGGCTTTTATGGAAAAAATGAATATGGGTCTTGTCGGTGTCGGCGTGATGGGCCAGAACCTGACGCTGAATATTGAACGGAACGGTTTTTCGGTCGCGGTGTACGACCGCGAGACTGCAAAGGTGGTCGATTTTCTGAAAGGAAAGGCCGCCGGCAAACATATCCAGGGCGCCCAGAGTATCGAGGCGTTCGCCGGCCAGCTCGAAAAGCCACGGCGCATCATCCTCCTCGTGAATGCCGGAAAACCTGTCGACGATGTCATCGATCATCTCAGGCCGTTTCTTGAAAAGGGGGATATCGTCTTCGACGGCGGCAACTCGTTCTTCCAGGATACCGAACGCCGTACGGCCGCCCTTGCCAGGGATGGGATCTTTTTTATCGGATCGGGCATCTCCGGCGGCGAAGAAGGTGCCCTCCGGGGGCCGTCGATTATGCCGGGCGGCGATATCCAGGCGTATGATGCATTGGCCCCGGTCCTGACAAAAATCGCCGCAAAGGTCAACGGCGAGCCGTGCGTCGCCTATATCGGACCCCGCGGCGCCGGCCATTATGTCAAGATGGTCCATAACGGGATCGAATATGCCATCATGCAGATTATCTGCGAAACGTATGACCTTCTCAAAAGAGGATCGGGTCTGTCCGCACATGATATCGCACATATCTTCCGCCAGTGGAACGAAACACAGGAATTGGGCTCCTATCTCTTCGAGATCACCGCGAAGGTCCTTTCGAAGACGGATCCGGAATCAAAAATGCCCCTCGTCGACCTGATCCTCGATACGGCTGAACAGAAAGGGACGGGCAAATGGATGTCCCAGAATGCCTTCGACCTTGGTATCCCGATTCCCACGATTAATGCGGCGGTTGAATCACGGATGCTGTCGAGCTTCAAGGAACAGAGAAAATCGGCATCGCGCACGCTTTCGGGCCCCTTAAGGCCGCAGAATTCCTTCGTCCCGACGAGCGATATCCGCGACGCCCTCCATGCCTCGATTATCGTGAGCTATGCCCAGGGCCTTGCCCTCCTCCAGGCCGCCTCTGCCGAATATAAATATTCCCTCAGACTCGACTCCATCGCCTCACTCTGGCGCGGCGGCTGCATCATCCGGTCGAAAATGCTCGTCCCGATTCAGATCGCCTTTCATAACGATCCGAAACTCGATAATCTCATGATGAATGCCAGCTTCGCACAGAAGCTCGTCCAGCTCCAGGAGCCGTGGCGGCGTACCGTCCAGAGCGCCGCCCTTGCCGGTATTCCCCTCCTGGCAATGGCCGATTCACTCAGTTACTATGACGCGTACCGCTCGGACCGCCTGCCGGCCAACCTTCTGCAGGCACAGCGGGATTATTTTGGCGCCCATACCTACCGCCGCCTGGACAGGGAAGGGGTCTTTCATACCAACTGGGATGAATGAGAGATGACGTTTGTCGTCGACAGGAACATCCCCCTCGCTCTGGAGGCCTTCAGCCAGATGGGCGATGTCGTGCGGCTCGCAACAACGGATATCACTCCGGTTGCCGTCAGGAATGCGGATGTCCTCGTCGTCCGTTCGGAAACCAGGGTGAACCGTTCACTCCTTGCCGGCAGCAGGGTCGGATTTGTCGGAACCACGACTATCGGAACCGACCATGTCGATCTCGATTACCTGGCCTCCTGCGGGATCGCGTTTGCCAGCGCACCCGGCTGCAACGCAAATGCCGTCAAGGAATATTTTGCCGCCGCAATGCTCCATCTGACCAGTAAGTTCAATCTTACCCTGAGGGGGAAAACCTTGGGGATCATCGGCGTCGGCAATGTCGGGAACAAAATTAGAGAGGCTGCCCGGTTGCTCGGAATGAAGGCGTTCCTCAATGACCCCCCCCGCGCCAGGAAGGAGGGACCCGAGGGTTTTGCGGATATCGAGGATCTGATGGATTGCGATATCATCACACTCCACACACCACTGACCACAACGGGACAGGACCCGACCTTTCACCTCTTTGACGGGGAACGGTTTGCACGCCTGAAACCGGGAACAATTTTTGTCAATACATCCCGCGGCGCCGTTGCCGATACGACGGCCCTGAAGGCGGCCATACGGAACTCGCATCTGTCGTATGCCATCCTCGACGTGTGGGAGAATGAACCGCAGATCGATACGGAGCTTCTTTCCATGGTCACACTCGGTACACCCCATATCGCGGGGTATTCATATGAAGGCAAGGTCACAGGCCTTCGTATGGTGCACAGGGCCATTTGCGGGCATTTCGGGATTTCTTCCTCCTGGAACCCTTCCTCGTTTGATGACGCGGCGACCAGCCTGCAAACTTCAGGTTTCGACCGGAAACTCACGGATGAGCAATTTCTCTGCAGCGTCATCCGGACGGCCTATGATGTGACGGGCGATGACGCGGATTTACGCCGCATGCCGCAGGATCCCCGCGATACCGGGAAGGCCTATTTTATGAAACTGCGGTCGGGATACCGCATGCGCCGTGAGTTCCCGGCCTTCAGCGTGAGCCTTCCACCGGATCGCAGACATCTGCTGGCGACGCTGACAGGTCTTGGATTTCGGTCTGATACTTGAAATGATCTGCTGCATGTTCACCATCATTTAACGGAGAATAGAACGTATGAGAAAAGGTTTTAAGATACCCCCCGAAGGCGGTTTCGATTTTGTCAGCATCGGTGCCCTTGTGCACCGGCTCGACCCGGGAATTATTCCGTTCAGGAAAGCCACCGAATGTAAAATCCATGTCAGCGGCGGCGAGTATAATGTCGCGGCGAACCTTTCGGATTGCTTCAGGATGAATACCGCTGTTGTTACCGCAATGGTCGACTATCCGATCGGCGACCTGATCGCGGAACGCGTCAGGGCCATGGGCGTGAAACCGGTCTATAAGCATTTCAAACATAACGGCGTCAATGGCCCCAATATGGCCACGGTCTATAGCGACCGCGGCCAGGGCGTCCGCGCCCCCGTGGTCTTTTATAACCGTTCGAATGAGGCGGCAGCACAGCTGAAACCGGGGGATTTTGACTGGAAGGAAATCTTCTCCGGTGGTGTCCGCTGGTTCCATAGCGGGGGGATATTCGCCTCGCTTTCAGCCACCACGGGGGAACTGATCATCGATGGGATGAAAGCCGCCAAAAAGGCGGGCGCAATTGTGAGCTTCGACCTGAACTTCCGCGAAAAACTCTGGAGCATATGGGGGGGCGAGAAGAAGGCCGCGAGCGTCGTCGGCAGGATCGTCGAACTTGTCGATGTCCTCGTCGGCAACGAGGAGGACCTGCAGAAAGGATTGGGAATATCCGGCCCTGAAACCGTTGCGAAATCGAAACTCGATCCCTCGGCATTCCTGGAAATGATCGGTAAGGTCGTCAGGAAATATCCCAACATCAGGGTTGTTGCAACCACACTGCGCGACGTTCATTCCACAAACAGGCATAGCTGGAGCGCCGTCGCATGGGTTGAGGGGAAGGCCTATACCGCCCCCACGTGCGAGCTCGATATCCTCGACCGCGTCGGCGGCGGAGACGGCTTTGCGAGCGGATTTTTCTTCGGCCTCCTTTCGGGCGAACCTCCCGAAGAAGCGATTAAACTCGGCTGGGCACACGGCGCACTCCTGACAACCTACCCGGGAGATACAACAATGGCCACACTCGAACAGGTCCGCTCCTTCGCCAAAGGCGGCTCCGCCCGTATACAGCGATGAACTGTCCTCTGGTCTCAATCAAAGGGGGTATGCAATGGCTCTGAATATCCGGCCCGTACATGAAACAGCGTTTGACCTCCTCTCACTGGGCGAATGCATGATCCGCCTCAGCCCCCCCGGGCACCAGCGGATTGAACTGACACCCGTCTTCGAAGCCTACGCCGGCGGCGGAGAGTATAACGTCGCCTATGCACTCGCACGCTACGGCCTCCGGACGGGATGGATTTCACGCCTCGTCGATAACCCTCTCGGCCATTTTATCCGCAATCATGCCCGCGCAAGCGGCATGGATCTGAGCGAAATCGTCTGGGTCCCCTACGACGGCTCCGGCCGAACGGACCGCATCGGCCTGAATTTCACCGAGGTCGGCATCGGCGTGCGCCCGAGCGTTTCCCTCTACGACCGCGGCCATACCGCAGTATCCCATATGAAGGTGTCCGATGTCGACTGGAAAAGGATCTTCGAGAAACGGAAAGTACGATGGTTCCATACAGGCGGGATTTTCACGGCACTCGGGGATTCATGCGCCGAAGTCGCGCTTGCCTCGGTGAAGGCCGCCCACCAGTCCGGCTCCATCGTCAGCTACGACCTGAATTTCCGCAGTAAACTCTGGTCAAGCCAGAAGGCAATCGAAGTGACGAAAAACCTCGTCCCCTATATCGACGTCCTCATAGGAAATGAGGAGGATTTTCAGAAGGTCCTCGGATGCAAGGTCCCCGGCGCCGATGAAAAACTCAGCCTCATCCCCGTCGAGGGGTATAAGAGCATGGTGCGCGAACTCGCAGCCCGGTACCCCGGCATACGGATGGTGGGAACAACACTGCGCCAGGTGGTCTCGGGCCTCGTCAATAACTGGTCGGCCATCCTCTACCACGATGGACGATTCTATGAGTCACGGAAATATGAAAATCTGGAAATTGAGGACCGCGTGGGGGGAGGGGACGGTTTCTCGAGCGGCCTTGTCTACGGATTGTTGCAGGGCATGCCGGAAGAGGAATGCGTCGAAATCGGCGCCGCACACGGCGCGCTTCTCCAGTCGACACGCGGAGACACGAGCATGATTACCATGGAGGAGATTATGCACGTCGTCCGCGGCGGCGGAGCGAGAATTCAGCGGTGAACCCTGTGTATCATGACGGAAGAGGTTATATGAAAAAAGTGCTCCTTCTCAGGTTTGTTGCCCTGTTCATCCTTGTGTCATTCCCGGCATGCGGGCAGGAACAACTGTCCCCCTGGTCCCGGGTCGATTCCATCCTGCAGCGGGTCAAAGAACCATCATTCCCGAGTCAGGACTATCTTCTGACGGATTTCGGCGCCAAAGGCGATGGATCGACCGACTGCTCTCGGGCCTTCGCAAATGCCATCGGACAATGCTCCCGGGCGGGCGGCGGAAGGGTCGTCGTCCCCCGCGGCCTTTTCATTACAGGCCCGATCACACTCAGGAGCAATACGGAACTTTATCTCTCCGATAGCGCCGTCATCCGGTTCAGCACGGATCCCTCACAGTACCTTCCCCCCGTCTTCACCCGCTGGGAGGGAGTCGAATGTATGAATTATTCCCCGCTTATCTATGCGTTTGAATCGGAGAATATCGCCATCACCGGCAGAGGCACTCTGGACGGCGGGGGGAGCGATACTTCGTGGTGGCCCTGGAAGGGGAGGGAAGAATTCGGATGGAAGGAGGGAATGCCGAACCAGCTCCAGGCGCGTGGGAAACTTTTCAAAATGGGGGAAACGGGCGTTCCCGTCAAAGAGCGGATCTTCGGAGAGGGTTCCTGTCTGAGGCCGAATTTCATCCAGCCGTATAAATGCCGCAACATCCTCATCGAGGATGTGAAGATCATCAATTCACCGATGTGGGAAATTCATCCCGTCCTTTCCGAGAATATCATCATCCGGAATGTCACTATCGATTCCCGCGGCCCGAACAACGACGGCTGCGACCCGGAATGCTCCCGGGACGTCCTGATAGAGAACTGCTCGTTCAATACCGGGGATGACTGCATCGCGATCAAATCCGGAAGGAACAACGACGGCCGGCGTGTGAACGTCCCGAGCGAGAATATCGTCATCCGGAACTGCCGCTTCGCCGACGGACACGGTGGCGTGACGATAGGAAGCGAAATCTCCGGCGGCGCCCGGAATATCTTCGCGGAGAATTGCAGGTTTGAAAGCCCCATACTCTATAACGCCCTACGCCTGAAATCGAATGCCGTGCGGGGCGGTGTCATCGAAAATCTGTTTTTACGCAATATGAACGTCGTCCTTGTCGATAAGGCCGCCTTTGAAGTCGATCTTCAGTACGAAGAGGGCGAGAAGGGGAACTATCTTCCGACGATCCGCAATATCGCCATCGACAGCATGTTCGTGGATAAGTGCGCAATGCCCCTCAATCTCGTCGGTTATGCCGGCGATCACCTGCGGAATATCCGCATCACGAATTCTGACTTCCGTCAGGCCCTGCATGAATCGGTGATCAGGTTTACCGACAGCCTCCAGGTCGTCAACAGCACCGTCAACGGCAAGAAGTTTAACCCGCGATGAATCTGAATCCGCCACGTAAAAAGAGCAGAGAAGGAGACCCCTATGACGACACTTCCCGCACATGACGTCGCTAACCTGATCGGCCATTTTTGTATCGTCCCCGTTGTGACGGTGGAACATGCCGAGGATGCCGTGCCACTCGCTCATGCCCTCCAGGCGGGGGGACTTCCTGTTATGGAGATCGCACTGCGGACCCCCGCCGCACTCCAGACAATCACCGCCGTCGCAAAATCGGGCTCTGATATCCTTCTCGGAGCCGGTACGGTCCTTACCACCGAACAGGTCAAATCGGCCTTTGATGCAGGGGCCCGGTTCGTCGTCTCACCCGGGTTGAACCGGAAGGTTGTCGAATATTGCCTTTCCCAGGGGATTGCGGTTTATCCCGGGGTGCTCACCCCTACCGAGATCAGCACCGCCCTGGATATGGGCCTTGACCTTCTCAAATTCTTCCCCGCTCAGGCCGTCGGGGGTGTCAATTACCTCAAAGCCGTTGTCGCCCCATTCCCCAAAGCCAGGTTTATACCCACAGGCGGTATCGACGAATCCAACATCGTCCCGTATTTTCAGGTTCCCGCAGTCTGGGCGGTGGGGGGGAGCTGGATGGTCAAAAAGGATCTTATCACACAGAAACGTTTTTCTGAGATAACAAAATTGACCGCGGAGGGACGGAAACTGATTTCGGGTATGAAACGTCCTTCCCGATCTGCGGGGTCGTAGCTTGAAAATTCGCATCATCATCTGTCTGTGCGCATTTGCACTCCTGCATGCCCGGATATCGGAAGAACATGTGACGATTTATATGATCGGCGATTCCACGATGGCCGATAAACCTGTCGTGGATAATCCCGAGGTGGGCTGGGGTCAGGTCTTCCCCAAATTTTTCGACAGTACCGTGACGGTTGAAAACCACGCGATGAACGGCCGGAGCACACGCTCATTTCTGGCGGAAAACAGATGGGAACCTGTTCTGGAGAAACTCAAACCGGGTGATTATGTTGTAATCCAGTTTGGCCATAATGATGAAAAACCCGAGAAGGTCGATCGCTATACACCCCCCGATGATTACAGGAGGAATCTGATAAAATTCGTCACCGAGACCGCCGCAAAAGGGGCGACGCCGATCCTCTGCACCCCGATTGTCCGGAGAAGGTTTGATAAGGATGGGAAGTTCTACGACGAACACGGTGTTTATCCCGACGTCGTCAGGGAGATCGCCGCAAGCCACAAGGTCCCGCTCATCGATATGCACAGGAAAAGCCGGGACCTTCTTGTCAGGCTCGGTCCCGACAGTTCAAAAAGTCTGTTTCTCTGGATTGAACCGGGTCAGTACAAATCCTTGCCCAAGGGGAGGAGGGACGACACGCATTTTAGCCTCTACGGTGCAACGACGATGGCTGAATTCGCTGCCGACGGTATCAGATCACTCGGTCTCGATCTTGCGAAGCATCTGAATAAATGAATCTCCCGGACAAGAAACCCATGCCCCCCCCTCAGAAAAAAACGAGGGGCAGACATCACTGTCCGCCCCTTGAATTTTAAAGGGAACCCTTCCCGATTTCCGGCGCTTTACTCGTGCTGAGGCGGCTTTTCTTCCGTCTGCTTCTGCTGCATGCCGTGTTTTTTCATCTGCTCTTCGAGAGATTCGGATTTTACCTTCGTGTACCCGGCGGGGGGCTCGAAATCAGCCGGCGATATGGTCCCTTTTTCAAATTTTGTCACCGTTGTCGTTATACCTCCTATCGAGGTCTGAACAGGAAATCCCTCGATTTGATCCATCACCTGGGCGATTTTTGAGCCTTTTGACGGGATCATCGACATGAGCCGCTCGCTGAAATCCCTGAAGTCGCCTTTCATCGCCGTAAATTCCTTCAGGTCCGTTGTCGTCCAGAAGGTCGCGAAATCCTTGTCGTTTTCCTTCATGATGTATTTCGTGCAGGGATAACCGCTGATGGTCTTCGTTTCCGCGGTCTTTACAACCGTGACCTTACGGTCGGCCGAGGTGTCCTTGAGTTTGTCCCCCATCATCTGTTCCACGAGTTTACGCTGATCGGGAGGCATTTTCTCGAGGTTTTTTTTCATCTCCGCCATCCTGCTGTCGAACATGCTGCTTGCCTGCTTCACCTCCGCCTGCAGCTCGTCAAACGTCATTTCCGTGTATTCCTTCTTTTCCTTGTCGATCTTGAGAATGAGACCCTTGTCGAGCCTGAATATCGTAGCGTTCATATCGGTGGATTGCTTGAACATGCGGGGCAGGTAATATGACGTCATGTGGATTTCCTTTCCACCTGCCATCGGTGATGCGGTCGTGCTTTCCCATGTCAGCCCCTGCGAAAATATCATACCCGATGAGAAAAGAAGCGCCAGAGCCGCGGCATATATACGGTTTACTGTCATGATCGTTGTTCCTTCAAAGGGTTACGAGAGGTGCAATTTTCCCTGAATATATCAAATATCCCGGTAAATGCCAACCTCCCCGGGATGACGATACGCCTTCAACCCCCGTTGAGTTGATTCTCGTACCACAGATATTTACATTGAGATGCAGCGCCTTTTGTATTCTGCTTCAAAGTGTTCAGGAAAAGAGTCTTCCGATGCGTTTGCCATCGTTATCTGCGACAGAAGTGGAAGGGGGGCATTGGATCTGTCCTGGGAGTCAATCATATCATGCCGTTTTCTCAATTTCCGGTGCGTTCTTTCCATCGCGGCCCGTCAGCACTCTTCCAGGCCAGCAGCCCGGTTGTTCATTTGAAGAAGGGGAATAACGTATGAAGTTTATCCGGTGTGCATTGCTCTTTTGCTTCATCACCGCCGTACTCGTGACGGGCTGCCAGGCGCAGACCAGACACGAGGACCGGCAGCCCGCCGTAGCGGGTCAGTTTTATCCGTCGGACAAGAACGAACTCCGCGCGCTGGTTGATGATCTTTTTGCCCGGGCCGCGCCTTCTGAGGGGATCCAGAACGTCGTTGCCGTTATCACACCCCACGCCGGTTATGCGTTCTCCGGCGTTGTGGCCGCTTCAGCATTCAACCAGGTCGATCCGGCGAAATCGTATGACAATATTTTCATCCTCGGACCGAGCCACCATGTCGGCTTCGAAGGGGCTTCAGTCTATACACTGGGTAATTTCATTACCCCCCTCGGGATCGTGAAGGTGAATACCGGGCTTGCACAGGAACTGGTCGACAAAAATCCCGTCTTCAGCCCGCGCACCGACGCCCAGGCCTCTGAACATAGTATCGAGGTCCAGCTTCCCCTCCTGCAGGTCAGGATGAAAAAGGATTTCCGGATCGTGCCGGTCGTGATCGGATCGGGTTTCCCGGAAACGGGCGAAAGAGAACTTGCCATCTATCAAAAGATCGCCTCGGCCCTTCAACCCTATTTCACGCCGAAGAACCTCTTTGTCATCAGCACCGATTTTTCTCACTATCCCGAATATGACGCGGCCGCGATTGTCGATAAGGCCACCGCCGATGCGGTCCTTTCAAATTCCGTGAAGAATCTCACAGGCGTCTATGATGCCAACGCGGCAAGGGGTGTCCCGAACCTCGTCACGAGCATGTGCGGCCTCTCCGGAGTGCTGTCGTTTCTCTATATGACCCAGGATAATCCCTCCCTGAAATTCCGGCTTGTCCAGTACCGCAATGCCGGCGACGTCCCGGGGGGCGACAAGTCCAGGGTCGTCGGCTATTGCGCAATTGCGGTCTCCGCCCCTGCCGGCGAAAAGACCGGGTTCCGCCTCGACGAGAAGGAGAAAACAACGCTCCTGAGGTTAGCACGCCAGACGATTACACAGTATGTTACCAGACATTCAATGCCCGATGTCGATCCTTCGGGATTATCCGGGAACCTCCGGACAAACTGCGGTGCATTCGTCACCCTCAATAAAGACGGATCGCTCCGCGGATGTATAGGCCGGTTTGACCCCGATGAACCTCTCTATAAGGTCGTCCAGCAGATGGCTGTGGCGGCCGCGACACAGGATTACCGCTTTTCCGCCGTCGACGAGAAGGAAATCCCCGGCCTTGAAATTGAGATTTCTGTCCTTACACCGCTGAAAAAAATAACATCGATCGATGAGATTGAACTCGGCAGGGATGGAATTTATATCAGGAAGGGCGCCCAGTCGGGTACCTTTTTACCACAGGTCGCAACCCAAACCGGATGGTCAAAAGAGGAATTCCTCGGCCACTGCTCTCAGGAGAAGGCAGGCCTCGGCTGGGACGGCTGGAAGGATGCGGATCTCTATACCTATGAAGCCCTCGTCTTCGGCGAACATTAACCGGTCTCACCGCCAAACTCCGGGAAGGGATCACAGACTGCCGTGACGGACCGGAACCGACAGCAGACTCGACTGGGATCGGTCTTCCGACAGGAGAAGGAACTGGCCCTTGCCCTTGTTACACTCGGCCTTACCTCCATTGTCACTCAGATTATCCTTCTCAGGGAATTTCTCTCGATCTTCTACGGAAATGAACTCGTCATCGGTATCCTCTTCGCCAATTGGATGATGCTCACCGGTGCGGGCGCCCTCCTCGGAAAGTATTCAGCCCGGATGATGGCGCGAGAAGGTCTCGTGATTTTCGCCCTCTGCCTCATCGCCTTCCTTCCCGGCTGTACCGTCTTCCTTCTCCGCTACCTCAGGAACATTATTTTTACCGTCGGTGGCATGGTCGGCCTTCTTCAGATCCTTTATGCCTCATTTTTTCTGATGATGCCGTATTGCCTTCTGAGCGGCTTTTTCTTTACACTTCTTGCCCGCATGATCTCCGATCGTATCGGATCCAATCTGATCCCCCTTGCCTATTCCGTGGAATCGTTCGGTAGTATTCTCGGCGGACTCCTGGCAAGCCTCCTGATGGTCTATCTCCTGACAACATTTCAGTCCCTCATGGTTCTTGCGGTCATCGGCTGCCTGGCCGCCTTTTTGCTCTCGGTCCGGTATAGCCGCACGGCAGTCCACTTTCTTCTGCTTTCACTGACCGCACTTGCGTTTCTCTCGCTGTGGCTGCTGAATCTGGACGACCCGACGAAGGGATTCCTCTTTCCCGGTCAGCAGGTGCGCTATTCCCGCGATACACCCTACGGCAGTCTTACGGTGACCCAGGAGGCCGACCAGACGAATTATTATGAGAATAATGTCCTGCTCTATTCCACGAACGATGCAACTCAAAACGAGGAGGCGGTCCATTATGCCATGATTCAGACTGCTCATCCCAAAAATGTCCTGGTGGTCTCGGGCGGCCTTTCGGGTATTCTGACCGAGGTCCTGAAGTATGATGTCGACCGGGTTGATTATGTCGAACTCAATCCCTGGATTATCGCCGTCGGGAGGTATTTTACGCCGGAACTCCGGGATGAACGGATCCATGTCATTCATGAAGATGCACGGCGGTATGTCAGGTTTGCCCCCGTGCGCTACGACGCCGCCCTCGTTAATCTCCCCGATCCGGCGACCACACAGATCAACCGCTACTCCACGCTTGAATTTCTCAGGGATCTGAAACCTAAACTCAATCCCGGCGGTGTCGTATCCTTCAGCCTTCTCCAGGCACAGGAGTACGTCAGCGGGGATGCCGCAACGATCAATTCGATCATGGTCAAAACCCTGAGCCGGGAATTTCAACATGTCCTGATCGTCCCCGGTTCGAAAAATTACTTTCTTGTCTCGGATAATCCGCTTGATATCCACATCGCCTCCCTGGTGGAACGGCGGGGAATACCGACACTGTATGTCAATAAGTACTATATCGATGATGAACTCCTCAGTCAGCGCAGCAGCCAGATTCAGGCATCACTCACGCCCGACGTCCCCCTGAATACGGATTTTGAACCCGTTTCCTATTACCGGCAGCTTCTCTACTGGCTCCGGTATTTCAGGAGCGAGGTGTGGATTGCCGGCGCTCTCTGCCTCATCGCCATCCTCCTTGCCGGCAGAAAATTGAACCCTGTCAGCTTCGGGATTTTTACGGGCGGATTTGCAGCCTCATCGGTTGAACTCCTCCTCCTCATGGCTTTTCAGATCATTTACGGGTATCTCTACCAGATGATCGGCTTGATCATCACATGTTTTATGGCCGGTCTGGCTGCCGGGGCACTCTACAGGGATTTCCTTCTCCCCGAAGCTTCCGTGAAAAATTATGTCAGGGTCCAGTTCTGCATCGGCGGCCTTTCGGTCATTCTCCCCCTGGTGTTTCTGCTTCTGCAGCAGGTCGAGCTGCCGGGCGCGATTGTCATAACGGCTTTTTCCTTCCTCTCCTTTGGCGTGGCTGTCGCCATTGGTATGGAATTTTCCCTCGCGGTTTCGCTCCGGAGCGGGGGGGTCGGATCTGTCGTCTCTGAATTGTACAGCGCCGACCTGTTCGGCTCGGCACTCGGATCGCTCCTTACCGCTGCATTGCTGATTCCCTGGCTCGGGATTGTAAGGGTCGGCCTCCTTACCGGCGTCCTGAGCATCCTCAGCGGATTTCTCCTTTTTGTCCGCGGCGGGAAACACCGGGATTCGCTTGTCGTGCCTACCTCGGTGTAAATGTCGAAAGGTGAAGATATGGATAAGATTTCCTCTACTCTGACAAAACGTGAATTCATCAGGTATTGCCTTCTCGGGGCGGGGGGGTGCGCATTGGGTTTCAGCCGGCTTGATTCCTTCCTCCCGGCGGACCATTATTCTCTGTTCCGGCAGCCGTCGGATGAGGGATTGTGGAAATGGAGCAAGGAGGCGCTCTTCTATTCAAAAGTGCAGGGGGGTGTTCAGTGCGAAAAGTGCCCCCACACCTGCATCCTCGCAGCCGATGAAACGGGATTTTGCAGAAACCGCGTGAATGCCGGCGGGAAGCTGTATACGATAGCCTACGGGAACCCGTGCGCCGTCCATATCGATCCGATCGAAAAGAAACCGCTGTTCCATTTTCTCCCTTCAACCAGGGCCTTCTCCATCGCCGTCGCGGGCTGCAATCTCCGCTGCCTCAATTGCCAGAACTGGGAGATCTCACAGTTCAGCCCCCGCGAAACCCGGAACGCCGATATGATGCCCGACGAGGTCGTCCGGCAGTGCCTCGAGTCTCACTGCGAATCGATCGCCTATACATATTCCGAACCCACGACCTTCTACGAATATGCCTATGACACCGCAACCATCGCGCGGAAGGCCGGAATCAAAAACGTCTGGAAATCAAGCGGCTATATCAACGAAACCCCCTTGCGGAAATTGTGCCGGGTCATCGATGCCGCCAATATCGACCTGAAGGGCTTCGACAACGATGTCTACCTTAAACTGAACGGCGTGAAATTGGCTCCCGTTCTCCGCACACTCAGGGTCTTTAAGGAGGAAAACGTCTGGCTGGAGATCACGAACCTCGTCGTCCCCACATGGACCGATAACTTGGACGTCATCAGGAAAATGTGCGACTGGCTGGCGGCGAACGGCATGACAGATAACCCGCTCCATTTCAGCCGGTTTACTCCTCTCTATAAGCTCAACCAGCTCCCCCTGACACCCGTGTCGATTCTCGAGAAGGCGAAAGAAATCGCATCCAACGCGGGATTGAAGTATGTCTATATCGGCAATGTACCAGGCCACAGCGCGGAAAATACTTTCTGCCCGAAGTGCCGCAAGATGATCGTTGAACGGAGAGGTTTCGCCATACTTGCAAACCAGATCGAGAAGGGGAAATGCAGGTTCTGCGGCGAGAAGATTCCGGGCGTGTGGGGCTGAAATCCACACCCTGAGCGTCCCACCCTGTTTGCTTGATACTTCCCCCGTGATTCTCTACATTGTACACGTGTTTTTTGCCATTTTTCGGACAGGGCATTGATATTACCCCCTTACGTGATAAAATAAAGAATAGCCTCCTTGTCCGGAACACCGTCTGGCTGATTCTCGGCCAGGGGATGCGCGTCGTCATCCAGGCAGTCTACTTTGTTCTGATGGCACGCGCACTGGGTGTGGCCGGATATGGCGCATTTGCAGGCGTCGGTGCCTGGGTCGCAGTCCTCTCGCCCTTCGCAAGCCTCGGATACGGTAATATCCTCATCAAACATGTCTCCCGCGACCGCACTCTGTTCAACCTCTGGTGGGGGAACGGCCTCGTCATGACCGTTCTTTCCGGGATTCTGCTGATGATCGGGGCGATACTTCTTTCTTCCTGGGTCCTACCCGCCTCTATCCCTCTGCTGCTCGTCATTATGGTGGCCGCAGCCGATCTGATATTTACCCGCCTGCTGGACCTGAGCGCGCAGGCCTTCCAGGCTTTCGAAAAACTGGACCGCACCGCAGGGCTGCAGGTCCTGATCAACTTCGCACGGCTCTGCGCCATTCTCGTTCTCTGGCTGTCCACACCCTCACCCACGGTTCTTGCGTGGGGTGTCTGCTATATGCTGAGCACCGTTGCCGCAGGCCTCATCGCCGTCGCAATGGTCAATAACGTCCTGGGAAAACCGGTCCTCTCACGGAAGAATTTCTCCCGCGAATTGATCCAGGGTTTTTATTTTTCGGTGAGCCTCTCGGCACAGAATATTTATAACGACATCGACAAAACGATGCTTTCCCGTTTTTCAACGCTCACCGCCACCGGGATCTATGGTGCCGCATACAGGTTCATCGATATTGCCTTCGTGCCCGTACGGTCGCTTCTCTGGGCCAGCAATGTCCGTTTCTTCCGGCACGGCGCGAAAAGCTTGAGGGCGGCTGTCGGCTATGCCCGGTCTCTTTTACCCTGGGCGTCTCTCTACGGCATCGGGATAGGCGCACTTCTTTTCATAGCCGCCCCCGTCATCCCCTTGATCCTCGGCCCGGGATATGAGGAGAGCGTCATCGCCACCCGGTGGCTGGCAGTGATTCCGATATTCAGAGTCATGCATTATTTTGCTGCCGATGCACTCACCGGGGCAAACCACCAGGGACTGAGAAGCGCCCTCCAGGTCTCGGTCGCACTGTTTAACGTTGTAATAAACTTCTGGCTGATTCCGGCCTATTCGTGGCGCGGCGCGGCCTGGTCAAGTTGCCTGACCGATGGCCTCCTCGCAGTCTGTATGTGGGGTGCAACGATGTATGTGCTTCGCCGGGAGCCTTCCGCCGAAACCGGTCCCGAACCGGGCGGAGGGATTCCACTCACCGAATAACGCCCCGATATGCCCAAGATATTGATGCTCACACATGAATTTCCTCCCATCATCGGGGGCATAGGCACCTACGCAAAAGAACTGGCAACCGCCGCCTCTGAACTGGGACACAGCGTAACCGTCTATGCACCGTCATACCATCAATCGTGCGGGGAGGATGATGGGTACCCCTTTGAGGTGAGAAGATTCCAGGGGAGCGTGTATCACCCCTTGCGTCTTCCGGCGCTGATTCACCGCACCCGGAAAATTATCGCAGGGGAAAATGCGGATATCGTCCATGCCATAGATATACCGTTTGCGATCTGTCTCGCATATCTGGGGAAAAGACAGAATCACCCTTTTATGACCTCAGTCCACGGGGCCGCCAGCATGACCATACGCGGTTCATCGGCCGCAAGGATCCTGGGCGTCACCGACGCCTACCTGAAGGCGGAACGGATTATGGCGAACAGCTCATTCACAAAAAAACTGCTCCTTGAGGCTTTTCCGGGTGTGACGGCGGAGCGCATAGTCATCGCCCACCTCGGTGTGCATCCGGGATGGTACAAACCTGTCGACGCGAAGGCTGTCATCGACACCAGGCATCGCTTCGGTATAAAACCGGAGAATAAAGTTATCCTCACCGTCGCGCGGCTCGACAGACGGAAGGGCCACAATTTCGTCTTCGAGGCCATCGAAAGGCTGCCACAGGAAGTTCAACAGAATCTCTCGTATGTCATCGTGGGGGAGGGGGCCGATAGGGAATATTACGGCGAACTGAAGGCCTTGGCATCGAAGTGCAAGGCTGAGGTGATTTTCACAGGCGCGCTCAAAGATGATGATCTGCGTGCAGTCTACGCCGGGGCTACACTGTTCTGTATGCCGGGCGATGTGAAACCACCGGGAGCCGAAGGGTTCGGTCTTGCCTACCTGGAGGCTGCAGCCCTCGGCATTCCGTCGGTCGCATTCAATATCGCCGCCCTGCCGGAAATCATCCGTGACGGCGAGACGGGCTGCCTCGTACCACACAACGATATCGGTGCGCTCTCGGCCGCCATCGGCCGGCTGTTGACAGATACTGATGAAGCCCGTAAACTCGGAAGAGCAGCAAAGGAGTGGGCGGCGGAATTTACCTGGTCGCGCTGCGCCCGGTTGACCTATGCTCATTCATGAACCGGTGACCTGAATCCCCGTGAAGATCGCGATTGTATCAAATATTTATAAGCCCTATTCTGTCGGCGGCGCTGAAATCAGTACCGAACTCCTCGCCCGCGGTCTTCAGAAAAACGGGCATGATGTCCTGATCCTGACTTCGACTGTCGAAAAGGACCAGACAGGCGATGAGACGGTCGACGGTGTGCCGGTCCGCAGGATTAAAACCGGTTTGCCCTACTCCGCGGCGGAAAACCTCACACAGACCCGTCTTTCGAAGGTCCTCTGGCATACTGTGGATCTCTGGAATCCGGGAGTCTATAAACGGATCCGACATATCCTTCGGTCGGAAAAACCCGATGTCGTTCATACGAACGTCCTGGCCGGACTTTCCCCATCGGTCTGGTCCGCCGCGCATGATTGCGGCATACCGGTCGTTCACACGATCCGGGATTATTACCTCCTCTGCATCCGGAGCAATCTGATGAAACGTACGGGTGAGATGTGTCAGAATCGCTGCACGATTTGCCGGGCGACAGGTTCGTGGAAAAGACTCATGAGCCGTAAACCCCGCGCAGTCGCCGCGATCTCCCGGTTCGTTCTCGACAAGCATCGCGAGTATGGAGTGTTTGCCGGTATCCCCGCCGTCGTAATCCCAAATCCCATCGCAGAAGATGTAAACATCAGACGCGGTTCTTCACAGATTCCGGACGATAAAATTGTTGAGGCGGTCTACCTCGGCCGTCTGGAATATCCGAAAGGTCCCCAGGTTGTCCTGGAAGCACTGAGACTCGTCCCCGATTTGCCTCTCAAATTGCATCTCTGCGGCGACGGGCCGTTATGGAACACACTCCTGGAGAAATACGGGGACGATAAACGTGTCGAGTTCAAGGGAAAGGTCGATTCGTCAGGAAAAGATATCCTGCTCCAGTCTTCGGATATGATGCTCGTCCCCTCGGTTTTCTACGAACCATTCAACAGGACCGTCATCGAGGCATACCAGTATGGCCTGGCTGTTGTCGCCAGCCGCATCGGCGGTATACCCGAGATCGTGGAGGATGGCATCTCGGGCCGTTTATTTGAACCCGGAGATAGCCGCCAGCTTGCCGATATTCTTCTCGATCTGGTGAAAAACAAGGGAAAGCTGACCTCGCTGAAAAAGGATGCTGCAGACCAGGCTGCGAAGTATCGGCTATCGGGACATGTCGGAAAATATGAGGCGCTCTACCGGAGTGTCCAGAACCCCGGCTGATACATATTTTGATTGCACGAGGTTTGCCACCGTTCTGCTACGAACTCATCTTCCCGGATCTTTTCTTCAGGCCTGGCCGATCCTGATGAACTCAATGCCAGCTGTGCCACCCCCCCCGCGCCACGGCCGGTTACCGTTTTTTGGGGTGTGACCATTCAGAGCGAGATTCCCGACGCAGGAGACTTTCTCATACTGTCGAGGGGACGTTGGTTTACCGCCGTCCCCACAAAATTCTACTGATTCATGACCTTTCCGTGACAATTCAGATCCGGTCTTTCTATATATTTGCGTGAGGTTGAAAATTTACCTATTTGCTTGAACGAAAGGATGCAACAATGACAAATCTTGAAAAGTTGAGCCTCATCTGCATCATCCTCCTTGTCGCTTCGAATATGCTTTTCGCGGGCGGGAGGGAGATTACGGTGTTCACCTCGTCACATCAAATTGTTTTTGGCGAGCTTCTCAGTGCAAGAGAGACCGGACTTGTTCTCACGAATGTGATGGATCTGAGCGATACCGAGCTCGGCGGGCATCCCGAATGGATTATCCTCGTCCCCGTGACGGAGATTGATTCCATCCGGGCGGAGGGACATTCACATGTTCTGGCCGGACTGGGCATCGGAGCGGGCGCAGGCCTGGCAACCGGACTCATCGTCGGCGCAGCTGTCTCGAATGACGTTAATCACAACTCATCCGATTATGTGCCGGTCGTTACCGAGATGTCCGCCGGTATGAGCGGAGCGGCGGCGGCCGTTCTGTGCCTCGGGGGCGGAATCGTCCTCGGCACCATCGTCGGCGCGGTGGCAAGTTCCGGCGATATCATGATCGCCAAACCCGATCCGACAACCCTTCTGTCACTCAGGCCGGATTCGCGCTATGCCCTGGCTGAACCTGCGTTTATCTCGAACGTGAAATGAACGAAACTATTTTATGTGAGAATGGGAAGGTTTTTCACTGGTTCCTGACCACTATCGGTCCCGGCTCCCTGGTCAGGGATTCCACCAGTAGGTGATCTTCATGATGAAGACATTGTCCCCGGGATTATTGATGAGATGACCGAAATCGCGCGAAAAACTGAAGTCGCCCGGGTCGTCATAATTATTCCGCTGCTGCGTCCAGACCAGATAGATGGTCGATCCGGGGAGGTATTCCCACCGCAGTACCGCCGTACCGCGGAGCGATTTGTAGTTGAAATCGGGGTTCGCAAACCCGAACGCGGGGGACCCGGTGCTGTTCGGCGTCACCTGAAAACTGTCCGTGGCCGCATTGAAACTTATCGATGAACCGTTGTCAATCCCGTACCGGTTGAATGCGTATGTCCCCGGCTGTTTCAGCTCCTTGAATTCAGTGTACTTCCCGACAGATATGAGCGGCTGGAGGTAAAGCTGAAATGTGAGTCTGGGCGTAAATGTGTAATCCATCCTGATGCTCGCCGATACTTCCCGAAGGTCAAGTTTCCCGAATATGTACCGTGATCCGTATGTCGCCTTCGCCGTCGGATCAGCCTGATTTGCAACCCACTGCGCTATGGTGACGTCATGGTTCACTTCCGGCGCGAAGGTGAGGTTCAACGCGCTCGTGGGTCTCCAGACAATTCCCGGATCCCAGGTCGTGATGTACCCGCCGGATTCCGACCGGCCGCCCGTGAATCCGAAATTGAACGTGACAGGCTTGTGGATATCGGTGTTCCCTGAGAAATAGACGTTGTAACTGGGGGTCTTCATCATCACCGGTCCGCCGCGGGTGCTTATGGGATCATAAACAACCGGCTCGTATGATACGTTCCCGCTGATGTCCCAGTAGTTTAAAAATTCCGCACCGTAAAACATGAAATAACCTTCACCGATTTTTCTCCCGCCGAAGCTGTAGCTCCGGAATGTCGCCAGGTTGATCCATTTCGTCCGGAAAATCTCATCGGGCTGATACCAGTTGTACCCGAGGACAAGATGACCGTTGAGGATGTCGGTGCGGTACATGTATCCGAGATCGTTGAGGTCCATTCCCGGACTGATGAATCCGAACGCTGCGTTGAGATAGGTGTTTCCCTTCTGCTTGTTGAGCGCGATCCGCCCGCCGTACCCGGCGAGTGACGTCGCATTGGAATCGAGATGCAGATAGTCCGCATCCGGCCGCTGGTAGTAATGTTCCGGATCTTCCTGCATCCTGAGGATCTGGGTCTTGGTTCCCTCCAATCTCGACGACGCCAGCCATCCGGTAAGAGCCCAGACCTGATCAGCATCGAGGTTGGTCCAGCCGTCAGCCGCAAGGGCATATGCACGCCTGTTGAGCGAGTTTTCAAGATAATCGTGGTTCAGATCCCTCATCGTTGCGGTGCCCAGAAATCCGACCGCTTGCCGGCCGTCGTTGAATTCCCTGAGCGTCCTCAGCACCCCGTAATAGGTAAAGGGCTCCACGACGTCGGCAAACCGGACGCCGGAACTGTCAACCTTGCCGTATTCCCGGGCGGTGAACGCCTGGAGCGCACCGATGGACCACCCGTCTGAAATCTTCCCGGTGAATTTTCCTGCGCCGATGATATGCGTCCTGTCCGGAATGTCACTGTATCCGCTTTCCTGAACCCCCAGCTGCGGTGGCCGCCCGATGCGGCGGCTGTAAAAAAATGTCGGCGTGCCCCAGTTGAATCCCCAGTTGCTGTTTGCACCGCCGAAACCGAAATCGAAAAAGTTTGAGCCATCGATGAAAAACGGGCGCTTTTCGTCGAAGTAGGTCTCAAACTGGGTCAGGTTCACTACCGCAGGGTCGACCTCCACCTGCCCGAAATCGGGATTTATGGTCGCGTTCAACGTGAGATTGCTTCCGATACCGACCTTCATGTCGGTGCCGAAGGATTGATCGACCATGTGACCGTTGTTGAACGGATCACCTGCATCATGCCGGAGGAATTTTCCCGTCGTGGCGGTGTAGGGGAGGATTTCCAGCCTCCGCGGCGGATGGATGTCGTGCATGCCGGTCAGATCGGCAAAACGCGATACCCACCCGCTTTCCTTCTTCGGCACCATGACGAAATCATCCCGTTCCTTGTTCCGGTCGATCTGACGGATGAAGTTGATCCCCCAGGTGTACTTCTCCTGACTGGGAAAACGGAGCTGCGAGTAGGGGATCCTCATCTCCAGCGTCCACCCCCTGTCGTCGATCCTTGTCGCGGCATCCCAGACGCCGTCCCACGAGTTGTCATCCCACGTATCGTTGTACATCGTCCCGTCCTTGACACTGCCGCCTGCGTAGACCACAAACCAGAAACCCGTGCGGCGATCGTGGTAGGAATCTATCCCTACGTAAAACCCGTCCGCACTCAGGTCGGCATCACGCCTCCCGATGCGGCTGACTATGGAATCGGGATGGGTATCGAAAAGACGTGCCCCGATGTAGATGGCCTCATCGTTATACGCCACCCAGACTTCAGTCTTTTGTGTCGGTTCAGCCCCCTCTGCGGGATCCCGTTGCGTAAAATATGACACCGCCGGCCGCTGCCATTCGGCTTCACTTAAGATGCCGTCAACGACAATCGGATTGGTTATACGGATCGCTTCAACCGTCGGCCGGGTCTTGATGGAATCCGTGCTGATATAAGCCCTGGCCTCCGTCCTGACAATGCCCGAAAGGACCGCCCAGAGTATCAGAATAAATGGGATTTTCTTCATTGAGAATCCAAATTTATTGGTTAGACGGACGAAATGACCAAATAGTTGCGGTTTAATGGGCCATTTTTGCCCCAGGAAGCCCGAATGTGACGCTACCCGTATATTGTGACCCAGACAATGCGTTTGTTGCATATATTCGTTATTTTTCAAACATTAACTGGATTATGTACTGAGGGTGCAGAAATCGGATGATCAGACTATCGCAGTGCACGAAAAAATTCGGAACCTTTACCGCCGTCGATGATGTCTCCCTCCGGATAGAGCCGGGCGAATTTTATGGGATCATCGGACCCAACGGGGCCGGAAAAACCACCACCATCAAGATGATGACCGGATTGTATTCTCCCTCCTCCGGTTCGATCGAGATCAACGGATTCGATATCCAGCGGTACCCCCTGGAGGCAAAACTCTGTACCGGCTATATCCCGGATCAGCCTTTTCTCTATGAAAAGCTGACCGGCCGGGAATTTCTCTATTTCAGCGGCGGCCTCTATAAGATGGAACATCAGGCGATTACCAGCCGGATCCGCGAGCTCACGGAACTATTCGAAATCGACTCCTGGATCGACCAGCGCTCGGAAAACTATTCCCAGGGCATGCGCCAGCGGACTGTCATCGCCGCCGCCCTCCTTCACCACCCGCGCGTCCTCATTATCGATGAGCCGATGGTCGGTCTCGATCCCCGCAGCACCCATATCGTCAAGAATGTCTTCCGGGAACAGGCACAGGAAGGGGTGACAATTTTCATGTCGACCCACAGCCTCCCCGTCGTGGAGGAGCTCTGCACCCGCATCGGCGTCATTAAACGCGGGAAAATCGTCTTCGAGGATTCCGTCGGCGGCTTCCACCTGTTCAAGGGAAAATATAACGGAACATTTGAGGAAACCTTCCTCGAACTGACGAAATGATGATCGCGGACCAAAACCGTTCACATCGGATTCTGACGGTACGATGCCGGTAGTCTTCCATATTCTCCGTTTTAAGATCAGGAGTTTCATGAAACTCTCGGCCGAGTGGAAGACATCAACCCTGGTCAAACACGGCGCGTCCCTCGTCGTCTTCGGCGGATTCGCAGTCACCGCATACTTCTCGACCCGGATCGCAACGATGTATGTCCTCCAGGGCCTGAACCTCGGCCTGTTTTTGTACCACCGCTTTCTCTCGATGCTTCTCTTTGTCTTCTTTCTTTCGATAAACGTCGGAAACCTCATCGTGGCCTATGCCGCGTTTTACCGTTCCCCGGAAGTATCGTACTATCTGACCAAACCGGTCTCCCACGCGAACCTGTTTCTGATGAAGTTCCTCGACAACTTCTTTTACAGCTCGGTCGCCTTCTTCCTCGTCGCCTTTTCCGTCCTCCTCGGCTATGGCTCCTATTTCCATATGGACGCGTTTTTTTACCTCCGGACGATGATGCTCATGGTCCTTCCCTTTATGCTCATCTCGGGCTGCATTGCGGTGATCATGCTGATGCTCCTCATGCGCTTTGCCGTCCGCATCGGCGTCAAAAAGATTATCGCTCTCCTCGTCCTTCTCTATTTCGGGATCCTTTCGGCGTATTTCAGCCTCACAAACCCGCTCAAACTTGTCGCGCTGGTCTGGCAGCATTACCCGGATGTCGACCAGTATTATGGCAATCTTGATCCGGTGTTTTCCGTTCTCCTCCCGAACCATTGGATCGCGGAATCCCTCTACTGGACGATGCGCGGGGATACCTCCTACGCCTTTTCCTATACACTCATCATGCTTGTCGTGGCTGCCGTCGTTTTTGCGGTGATGATGATGGTCGGGAAATATGCCTTTTATCCGAGCTGGATGAACTCCATCCACCTCCAGGCAATCCAGCACCCCGTACGGCCGATGCTGAAGATCTTTTCTTTTCTCTCACCCCCCAGGCTCGAACCACAGACGAGCGTTCTTTTGAAGAAGGAATTCTGGCAGTTCGTCAGGGAACCGAGCCAGTGGATCCACTTTACCATTATCACCTTCCTGATTTTCACGTTCGTCGGGAGCGTGGCGAATATCAATCTCCGCCAGACGCTCCCCGCCCTGCAGACCATATCGTATATGGTGATCCTGGTCTTTAACCTCTTTCTCGTTGCCTCGATCGCCCTCCGCTTTGTCTATCCGAGCGTCAGCGCCGAGGGGACGAATTTCTGGCGCGTTCTGGCCGCCCCCGTCCGGAGGGAAAAGGTGTTCCGGGTGAAGTTTTATGTCATTTTCATCCCCGTCATCTGCTTGAGCGAAATTCTCGTGCTGTTTTCACATCAGTCGCTCTCGGGATACCCCTATCTGCTCGTTGCAGCCAGCATCGTGATGATCGCAGGGACGTTCGGCCTGATCGGCCTGAATATGGGCGCGGGAACCTATTTTGCCAACTTCAGCGAGAAAAATCCGATCAGGATCGCCTCATCACAAAGCGCAACACTGACGTTCCTCATGAGCCTGGGATTTCTTGTTGTCATCGTGGCGATCATGTTCCTCCCCCTGAGGGATTACTTCGGATACCAGCTCCGCGGTCAGCCCTTCAGCCACCGGTCGATGTTCTTTGCACTCCTTGCCGTCATCTGCTTTTCGTTCATCACCGGTTTCGCCGCACTCAAGGTCGGCGAGCGGACGCTCCGGAGAGATTACCGCTGATCCCGCGTCGCCCCTCCCGGCTCGGGGGGGGGGATGTATCGGTCTCCTGCCCCACAACGGGGGTTTTCACGCCGTAGCGCCGCAATCCTCCCACGGGAAGGGGACCCACTCTGGCAAATTGTGCAAATATATTGTATAATATTTTTGTTCCACGCCGAACATTTTCGTCACAAACTGATATTTTTCACGTGATCGTTGCGGTCATTCTTGCTGCGGGCGATTCTTCAAGGATGGGAAGCCCCAAGGCGCTGCTCAGAATCGGGAACCATTCGTTCATACGGCATATCTGCGGGATGTACAAAAAATCCGATGCAGACCGTATCGTCGTTGTCACACAACCGGCTGCCGACGCGATGAAGCGCGAACTTGAGGGTATGAACGCTATCATCGTTCCCCACCCAGGCTACAAACAGGGGCAGCTTTCATCGATTATCAGAGGCATCGCCGAGGCCGAAAAACATCGGGCTGAGGCTGTCCTTGTTCATCCGGTCGACCATCCGGCCGTCGGCGAATCGGTCGTGAACCTCCTGATTGAGGTGTTCCGCCGCGATCATGCCCCGCTTGTCATACCCAAATACCACGGGGATAAGGGACACCCGGTCCTTTTTGCCTCTCGGCTGTTCGACGAACTCCGGCACGCACCCCCCGATATCGGGGCCCGCGATGTCGTCTGGAAACACCCCGATGCGGCTACGGAAGTCGAGGTTGACGACAACGGCGTGACTCTTGATATTGATACCAGGGAAGATTATGAGAATCTACAACGAAATCTGCAGGGCGCTCACTGACGATCAACCGGTGACGCTGGCGACGATCATCGCAACAGCCGGCTCAACCCCCGCGCCTTCCGAATCAAAAATGCTTCTCTTCCGCGGGGAGAAGTCACACGCCATCGGTACCATAGGAGGCGGATGCCTCGATGCGAGTGTCATCGTTTCGGTCCGGGATGACCCGCATACGGCCGCGGTGAAGATTCTGGATTATACTCTCGACGACGATATCGGCGATACCGGCCTGAACTGCGGCGGTACGGTCACGATCGCCCTTGAACCGCTCTCCCGGCAATTCCTGCCCCTGTACCGGATGATTGTCTCGATGCAGGATGAGGGGGAGGATGCGTGCCTCGTCACAACCATCACCCCCGGCGCCGCATCCCGGAAAACCCTCTACAACACACGGGGGAAAACAGTCGCCGGCTCGGAACTCCCCGCTGCCGCCGATGAACTCCTCCGCCGCCATATCCTCGACGCGCGGTTCCCCCATGAACCCATCCGGGTTCAGGCCGGATCAGATGCATACCTCCTGGAATTCGTCCAGAGTCAGCCCCATCTTTTTGTCTTCGGCGGGGGACATGTCGGCAGGGCGGTCTCACAGTGCGCCTCCCTTGCGGGTTTCCGCGTCACCGTCGTCGATGACCGGCATGCTTATGCAAATAAGGAGCGTTTTCCGGAGGCATTTTCCGTCCTGTGCGAAAGTTTCACGGAATCGTTCAAACGGTTGAGGATCACCCCTTCCTCGTATGTCGTCATCGTTACACGGGGCCACCGGCATGATGAGGAGGTGCTTGAACAGGCACTTCCTCTTTCGCCGAAATATATCGGCATGATCGGAAGCAAGAGGAAAGTCAGCGGTACCTTCGACCGCCTGGCCGCAAAGGGTGCCTCACCCGCACTCCTGGAGAAGATTCACGCACCGGTCGGTCTGAGTATCGGCGCCGTTACCGCAGACGAGATCGGTGTAAGTATCGTCGCCGAACTTATCGCCGTCCGCCGAAATGCCCTGGATTCCCTCGAATCGGCGGTTTCAATGCGTTTGAACTATTCCGGATCAAAACATTAATCCGTTCCCAAACCCGGGATGATTTTTCGATTTTCCGATCCCTTTACCGCACTTTTTTCCCCGCTTCCCGCCTTGTAACTTGACCGAAGTTTTGGTAATTTATGGGGGAATTCATGTGACGATGAACCTTGAGAGCATGAGATACAGGGGAAATCCTTGAATACTTCATCTGTTGCATTTGTCCTGGGAGGACGGACCATCACTCTGGATTTTCACGATGGCGGAGGGTATACACCCACCACCACCGTTCTCAATTACCTCCGCAGTTTGCCGGATCGCAAGGGGACAAAGGAGGGGTGCGCCGAGGGGGATTGCGGCGCATGTACCGTCGTCCTGGGCGAACTCTCCCCCCGCGATGGCACCATCCGCTACCGTGCGGTCGATTCCTGCCTTCTTTTTCTTCCCATGATCCATGGCAAACAGCTGATTACCGTAGAGGATCTCCGGGATGAAAACGGAACGATGCACTCGGTCCAGACTGCCATGGTCGAGACCGACGGGAGCCAGTGCGGTTACTGCACACCGGGATTTATGATGTCACTCTTCTCCCTTTACAAAAACTCCAATCACCCCTCGCGCCTGGATATTGATGATGCCCTGACGGGCAATTTGTGCCGCTGCACCGGCTACCGCCCGATTGTGGAGGCAGCCGCACGATCGTGCGTCAACCCTTCCAGTGACCATTTTACACGCGATGAGACCCGAATAAGAGGATTACTCGGCTCGATCGGGCATGCATCGATCCATATCAGGACCGCGACACACGAATATTTCCGGCCGACAAGCCTCGGAGAAGCGATCTCGCTGAAACATCAGCACCCGGAAGCAGTCGTGATCTCCGGTGCCACCGACACCGCCCTCCGGGTGACGAAGAACCATGAAACCCTGCGTACGATCATCGATATTTCGGACCTCGATGAGCTGAAAACGGTCAGCGAAGATGAAAACTCCCTCCGCATCGGCGCCGGTGTGTCCCTCCAGAATCTCGTTTCCTGCGTAAAAGATTCTTTCCCGGCGCTGTATGACATGCTGAATGTCTTCGGCTCCCTTCAGATCAGAAATATGGCCACACTGGGCGGAAACCTGGCAACTGCCTCCCCCATAGGCGACACGCTTCCCGTCCTGATGGCCTATGGCGCGAAGATTACACTTGAAAGCCTGAACGGAAGAAGAGAGCTCCCTCTGGACACGTTTTTCACGGGATACCGGACCACACAGCGCAAAACCGATGAGTTCATAACCTCACTCACGATTCCGAAACCTTCACCGGATGATGTGATCCGGTCGTATAAGGTGTCGAAAAGGAGGGATCTCGATATTTCCACCGTGAGCGCAGGCTTTAAACTGGAGCTGGACAACGGGGGAGTGGTGAACTCTGTCACACTTGCCTACGGCGGAATGGCCCCCAAAACCCAGCGCGCCCTGTCAACGGAGGAATTCCTGACCGGTAAACCCTGGTCGCGCGATACCGTCGAGAATGCTTTGGACCGTGTCGACAGGGATTTTTCCCCCATATCCGATGTCCGGGGGAGCGCGGAATTCCGCAGGGCCGTCGCCAGGAATCTGCTGTTGAAATTCTGGAGTGAAACAGGAACAAATGGAGAGTAGAACCGCACACGAATCAGCCGGAAAACATGTCACCGGCGAAGCAGTCTATGTCGACGATATCGCCGTCAACGACCGGCTGCTTGTCGGCCGCGTCGTCTCGAGCCCGCACGCCCATGCGAAAATCATTTCCTTCGATCTTTCCGACGCACGGAAAGTCCCGGGGGTGCATGCCGTCCTTTCCTTTCGCGATATCCCGGGCCAGAATCAGATGGGCCCGGTCATCAAGGATGAGGTCTGCCTCGCCGAGGGTGAAGTCGTCTGCACCGGACAGGCAGTGTTTCTCATCGCTGCAGAAACCGAGGATCAATGCCGGCAGGCTGAACGGAAAATACGCGTCGGGTATTCCCCCCTCGAGCCGATCCTGACGATTGAGAAGGCGATCGAGAAGAACAGCCTCCTCGGCCCACCCGCGAAAATAGAGCGGGGGGACGTGGAACACTCCCTCGGCTCTTCACCCAACCTCATCCGCGGGGAACTGAAAACCGGAGCCCAGGAACATTGGTACCTCGAATCACAGGCCTGTCTCTGCATTCCGGGTGAAGGAAGGGAAATCAATGTCTACAGCTCCACCCAGCATCCCTCCGAAACCCAGGCCCTCATCGCAGAACTCCTCGGTATCGGAAGGAACGAGGTGGTCGTGGAGGTCAGACGCATAGGCGGGGCCTTCGGCGGCAAGGAAACCCAGGCCAATCATACCGCGTGCTGGACCGCGCTTCTCTGCCATGCCACCGGTCGGCCGGTCAAAATCAGACTCTTCCGCGACGACGATATGATGATCACCGGGAAACGCCACCGCTTTCTGTCACGCTATACCGTCGGGTTCGACGACGAGGGGAAAATCCTTGCGTGCGATTTCGAACTCAACAGCGACGGCGGCTGCGCGAGCGATCTCTCCTTCGCAATCCTGGAACGTGCCATGCTCCATGCCGATAATGCCTACTATGTCCCCCACTTCCGGGTGGTCGGCAAGGTCTGGAAGACAAATCTCCCCTCGAATACCGCATTCCGGGGATTCGGCGGTCCGCAGGGGATGGCACTGATGGAAAACGTCATCGACCGGATCGCCAGGAAATTGAAAAAAGATCCTGCCGAGGTGCGCTATAAAAATTTCTACGGCGTTGATTCACGGAATACGACCCATTATGGCGAGACGGTCGCCCATAATCACCTCTTCATGATCTATGACCAGATCATGCAATCCTCCGGGTACCTCGAGAGGAGGAAGGCGATCGGGGATTTCAACGAAAAACACGAATTCTGCAAAAAAGGGATCGCTCTTACCCCCGTCAAATTCGGCATCTCCTTTACCACGACGTTTTTAAATCAGGCGGGCGCCCTCGTCATCGTCTATCTCGACGGAACTGTCCTCGTCAGCCATGGCGGCACCGAAATGGGGCAGGGTTTGCATACAAAAATCCAGCAGATCGCCGCCGCCGAGTTCGGCATCGGCCTGGAGAAGGTCAGGGTCAATGCCACGAACACCTCAAAAGTGCCCAACACCTCCGCCACTGCCGCCTCCGCCGGAGCAGACCTGAACGGCATGGCCGTCAAGAATGCGATCGATATCCTGAAAACCAGAATCGCCGGGGGATTGGCCGCCATCTGGAATGACAGGGATCCCTCCGTGGTCTCACACCCCGGGGACATCCGGTTCCAGGATGACACGATTTTCGATGCGAAACATCCCGAACGCTCGGTCCCTTTCAACAAGGCGATGGTCCCGCTGAACCTGCGGCAGATCCCGCTGAGCGCAACAGGATTTTATAAAACACCCGATATAGGCTGGGATAAGAGGACCGGCCGCGGTAACCCGTTTTATTATTATTCGTTCGGAATGGCGGTTACCGAAGTCCTCGTCGATGTTCTCACGGGCCAGCACACGATTCTGAGAACCGATATCCTGCACGATGTCGGTGATTCACTCAATCCGGGCATCGATATCGGCCAGCTGGAAGGGGGCTATGTCCAGGGGGTCGGTTGGTGCACAACCGAGGAAATCAAATGGGATGACCAGGGGAATTTGCTCACCCATTCCCCCGATACCTACAAAATCCCCTCCGTACGGGATATCCCGAGGGACTTCAGGGTCGCCCTGTTGCAGGGGGTGCCGAACCCGAACACGATCCGGAAAAGCAAAGCGGTCGCCGAACCACCCTTCATGCTCGCACTTTCCTGCTGGCTTGCGATGAAAGACGCTGTCTCTGCAGTCGCGGATCATGAATATGAACCGGCGTTCTCTATCCCCGCCACCAACGAAGTTCTACTTCTTTCCGCCGAGGATCTCAGAAAGAAAAAGGGGGCCCGCCGGCCAGTGGCCGATTTTGCCCCTTAAGTCACCTGTATGAAGATGGTCTGCCTCTCTTGCCGGTCGCCGATATCATCCGCCCAGCTCCCTCATCGTTCGTCCCCGGGCCAGATTTCAGCATCCGGACGCTGTTGAAATTCATCCGGAAAATCCCGAAATTAAGTGCCATGCACATGAAAAAAAGCAAATCCGTCAGTGCTTCGGAACATCATATCGTCGGGAAACCCGAACGAAGGGTGGACGCGCTCGGGAAGGTCACCGGCATGGCAAAATATGCCGACGATTATAGCCTCACACATCAGCTCTACGGGAAGGTCCTCCGGTCGAAATATCCCCACGCGAAAATCATCAAAATAGACACCACACGGGCTCTCCGCCTCGACGGGGTGGAGGCGGTCATGACCGCGGCGGATATCCCCGGAGAAAAAATGTTCGGCACTGTCACGAAAAACCAGGCCATCCTGGCAATCGATGCCGTCCGCTATCTGGGCGATGGTGTGGCGCTCGTCGCGGCAAGATCGGATGAAATAGCCCAGGCGGCGCTTTCCCTGATCGAGGTGGAGTATGAACCCCTCCCCGTGGTCTCAGACCCCGAAGAGGCCCTGAAGGAGGATTCACCGAAGGTGTATGGGGATAACAATGTTTTCGTCCACCACAGGGTGAGCAAAGGGGACGTCAGGAAAGGTTTTGCGGACGCGGATTTCGTACTCGAGAAGAAATTCAAAACTCAGTTCGTTGAGCATTCTTATATCGAACCTGAGGCGGTCCTCGCCGAACCGGCTGAACATGGCGGCGTCCTTCTTACCGGCTCCGTCCAGAATCTCTTCACCAGCAGGCGCGCCGTCGCAGCCGCCCTGAAACTCGATCTCAACAGGGTGCAGATTGTCCAGTCAACACTCGGCGGATCTTTCGGCGGTAAAGACGAAGTCATGACATCGATCTGCTGCCGCGCCGCACTCCTCGCCCTGGCCACCGGAAAACCCGTGAAAATGGTGAACAGCAGGGAAGAGTCGATGCTCGAATCGTATAAACGGCATCCCTATGTCCTCTATTACAAATGGGGCGTCCGCAAGGATGGATCGATCACCGCAATGGAGATCAGGTGCATCGCCGACGGCGGAGCCTATGCCTCCACGAGCCAGTTTGTCACGTGGCGGTCCGTTGTACAGGCGACCGGACCCTACGCGTGCAGGAATGTTGCGACGGATGTTTATGCGGTCTATACGAACAATAATTATACCGGGGCCATGCGGGGGTTCGGTTCGCCCCAGGTCAACTTTGCCATCGAATCGATGATGGACGAGGTGGCCGAAAAGGTCGGTAAGAACCCGCTGGAGATACGCCTCCTGAACGGATTTGAACGCGGAGCAATCACCGCCACCGGCCAGAAGCTCGGGCATAATGTCAGTCTGAAGGAGGTCATGCTCAAGGCGGCCGAGGCGGCGGATTTTTCGAAGAAGTGGAACGAGTTCCGCAACGCCCCGAAATCCCCGAAAAGACGCGGCATCGGTCTTGCCTACAGTTACCGGGGGGTCGCACTGGGCGCGGAGGGAACAGACGCCGCCGGCTCGATTGTTTCGGTCCAGACGGACGGGAGTGTCATCGTCTCCTCCGGAATTACCGATATGGGCCAGGGCGCCCAGACACAGATGTGCCAGATCGCCGCCGAAGTCCTCGGCATTTCCATGGACAGGATAGGGTTCCTCAATACCAATACAAGCCGTGTCCCCGATTCGGGACCGACGGTCGCATCCAGAGGAACGATCATGGGCGGATCGGCGGCCAGGAATGGC
The DNA here is from genome assembly GCA_033854175.1 of Bacteroidota bacterium. Classification (GTDB taxonomy): domain Bacteria; phylum Bacteroidota; class Ignavibacteria; order UBA10030; family SZUA-254; genus DATKPE01. The sequence continues at coordinate 31,918 of JAWOKN010000037.1, forward strand.
GCCGAAATCGTCCGCACAATTCTCCTCGAGACAGCTGCAGGATTGACCAGGGTCAAAAAAGAACATCTCGACCTGAAGGAGAATTTCGTCATCCAGAAATCCGATGGCAAACGGCTTGCCTCGTTTGACGAGATCGCAGCAGAATGCTTCCGCCTCGGGAAACCGATGTTCGGTTTCGGATGGCATAAATCCCCTCCGACCTCATGGGATGAACATGAGGGAAAAGGCGAAGCCTACTTTACGTTTGTCTACGGCGCAAACATCGCCGAGGTCGAGGTGGATGCCGAAACAGGACAGGTCCGGGTCACCGACTTTGTCTCGTGCCATGACGTCGGAAAGGCAATCAACCGCAACACCGTCCTCGGACAGATCTATGGCGGCGTCGCGATGGGCCTCGGGTATGGCCTCCTCGAGGAGTTCGATTTCGAAGACGCGATTCCGAAACAGCTGAATTTCGACGAGTATCTTATACCCACCTCCATGGATGTCCCCGACATCAAGGCGTTTATTGTGGAAAATGAGGATGCAGCAGGTCCCTTCGGGGCCAAATCGATCGGGGAGCCTGCAAATGAGATCGCTGCACCGGCCATCGCCAATGCCGTGTATAACGCGACGGGAAAACGCATGTATGAAATCCCCATGTCGCTCGAAAGAGTTCTCCTCGGTCATAAACTCACCAGACCCGGCGAACGCGGCTCGCTCCGGAAGGAGCAGGATGAGAGAGAAATTGAATCGTGTAAACTCGGTCCCCCATGAACCCGTTTGAATTTACCACCCCGGCCAGTACCGAAGAGGCGTGCGCCTCACTGAAGGAGTACGGCAGCACTGCGCGCATTATCGCCGGAGGCACCGATCTGCTGATCGAACTGCGGCGCGATTCCTCAAAGGGTCCGAAGGTTCTTGTCGATATCTCACGCATCCCGGCTCTTCACCAGATCAGGGTATCAGAAGGGACGCTTTCCATCGGGCCCCTGGTGACTCACTCGGAACTGCAGTTTTCCGGCGCCGTGCAGCGTTCAGCATCACTCCTGTCAGCGGCGGCCGCAGCCGTCGGCGCGCCCCAGATCCGGAACAGGGGAACAATCGGCGGGAATATCATGAACGCCGCAACCTGCGCGGATACGGTTCCGCCACTCATAGCCCTGGGTGCAGTCGTCGTCCTGAAATCCTCCAGAGGCACCCGCGATGTCGGTCTGGGAGACCTGTTCCTGAAACCATACCAGACAAAAGCCCAACCCGACGAAATCCTGACCGAGATCAAATTCCCCGGCCTCCCGGCAGATGCCGGGGCGGCGTTCGTAAAACTCGGCCGCCGCAATGCCCTCTCGATATCCAGACTGAGTGTGGCAGCTGTCATCCAACGGGACTCACAAAACCGGATCGCCGATGCGAGAATCGTTCCGGGAGCCGCATTTCCCACATGGCAGAGAATCACTCCCGCCGAGCAGATGCTCGTCGGCGAACAGCCTTCCGATGCGTTGTTCGAAGCTGCCGGCCGGAAGGTGTCGGAAGAGATGATCCGATGCAGCGGAAGGAGATGGTCGACGGAGTATAAAGAACCGGTCCTCGCCGTCCTTGTCCGCAGGGCATTGATGCAGTGTGTATCCCCGGCCATACAGACGGGTCGTTCGCACGATGGGAGCGACGGCCGATCGGGGGCACAGGCGACCACTGTCACCTTCAGGTCACATCACAGGTACTGTACCCTGAGTGTCATCGTCAACGGACGGTCCAGGACGGCGACAGTTCCGACAAACCGGACTCTTCTTGCGCTTCTGCGCGAGGACCTGGGGCTGACAGGTACAAAATGCGGGTGCGAAATCGGCGAATGCGGCGCGTGTACCGTTCTCCTCGACGGACAACCGGTGAATTCCTGCCTCGTCCTGGCCCCGCAGGTCCATGGAAGATCGGTCACCACCGTCGAGGGACTGACCCGGGAGGGAAAACTTCACCCGCTTCAGCTCTCGTTCATGGAAAATGACGCTGCTCATTGTGGCTTTTGCACGCCTGGAATGCTGATGAGCGCAAAAGCCCTTATCGATGAAAATCCGGCTCCCACGGAGACAGATATCCGTACCGCGATTTCAGGAAATCTCTGCCGGTGTACCGGATATAAACAGATCGTCCAGGCCATCCAGACAGCAGGCGACGGCTCCGCCTCTCCATGATCCACTCTTCCCCCCCCCGGTGGGGGGCCGGGTTTCCGAGCCGGTCCTGAGCAGCCATCTGGTAATTGATGAAACTATTTTGTACGTTGTGCGGTAATTGCACGGTTTTCCAGGGTCCATCGACGGCCGATAATCATTAATCCTGATGGTATCATTTTTTAAATTATCCTCCGGATACGCCTCCCGCTGGAAGGTGGTCTGGCAGATTGCTGCCCTCCTCGTAGCCTGCAACTATTTCGCCTTCCGCACGGAACTCTTCTCCGAGGAATATGAGCAGAATCACCCCCCGTGCGATCCCTTTACACATGAAGTCTCCGTTACAGTCCCGTCGCTGACCTGGGAGACATTCGATAAGGATAATGCCCCAAAAGCGTTTTCTATTCAGGCTTCAACGCATATTATCTTTATTTCATTTGTCATCTGTCCGCCCCAGGTGCAGGACATCTCATCCGATCCGCAACAACCCGTACGCGATAAATCCCCGCCCGTGGTTTTTCTTTAATTTCTCTTTTTTTGATACGCAACGGACTACCCGGTGTTTTTCCACCGGATTCACTTGCTCCGGAAGCGTGATACCCCAACCAGTGTGATGATTTCCCGGTAACGCCTTCTCCGCGGAAACGGGGGACCACGACTCCGGGACATACTTCTGACATTGTCCCAATGAAACGAATCGAAGAAAGGTCTACCCCTATGAAAATGTTCCTGATTGCGTTAACCGCGACACTCATCTGCATTCAGTTCATGAACGGCCAGGACGCCGGTCCCGATACGCTCCTCTATACTTACCCGGGTGAGATCGTCATATCCGCCTCGAGAATCGCTCAGCCGCTGAAATCGACCCCTTTTTCAGTCAGTATCGTCGATACGACCACTCTCAAGACGTTGCCCCGGAGCGCTGCGATGGATGAGGCACTTTCCCTCGTACCGGGCGTCAAGGTGGATAACCAGGCCAACGGAGAACGGGTCCACCTTTCGATCCGGGGGCAGGGAATTCTGACCGAAACCGGCATACGAAGCATCAAAATTCTTCTCGATGATATACCGATCAATGACCCGAGCGGCTTTGCACCCGACTTCTTTGACGTCGATCTGAACAGCGTCGCGCGGATCGAAGTCCTCCGGGGGCCGTCCGCCTCGCTCTATGGCGGCGGCGCAGCGGGGGGAATCATCAATATTTTGACCCAGAATTCACCCGCAACACCGCTTTCGGGGCTCGCCTCAGCCGAGTACGGAACAAATAATTACTGGAGGGGCTTCGGACAATTCGGCGGTGCTTCGGGCGATGTGAATTACCGGGTCTCTTTCTCCCGGACAGCCGGGGACGGCTACAGGGTGCATACGCATTTCTGGCAGAATACCATCTATGCGAAAGCCGTCTATACACCTTCGGCAGACATTCAGCTCACACCCGTTGTCGCCTGGAACAACACCCGCCACGAGAACCCCGAAGGTCTCAGCCTGGCCCAGTATAATCAGGATCCGACGCTGCCGAATGACGACGCGATCCCCTATGACGAACATATGGAAATGAACCGCGTGACCGACGGCCTTTCGGGCCTGATCAGGCTTGAGGAGAACCATGAGCTCCGCTTGAACGGCTTTGTGAAACATTCCCAGTATGTGGAAGCGAACAATCATGTCTTCGACCATCAGACCATCGCCACTCCGGGTACCTCCCTTCAATACACGTTCAAATATGCTTCACCCGGGGAAACCATCAGGAACCGGTTTAATGCCGGAATGGACTTCCAGTGGCAAACGATCGATGAGCATGCAGACTCCAATGACCATTCGGTCGAACTCGATTCGCTCTGGTCAAAACAACAGCAGCGGCAGCGGGGGATGGGCTTTTATGTGAGCGATGCCCTCGACCTCGGTCATGACTGGAATATCATGGGGAGCGTGCGCCTCGACAAGATCCATTACGAGCTGGATGATCTGCTGAAAACCGATTCGAGCGATGCATCGGGAAGCGCCGATTTCTCAAATGTCACCGGGAGAGTTGGCCTTACGTACTCGCCGGCACGGGATTTGAGCGTGTTCGGGAGCTGGGGCCAGGGCTTTATCCCGCCCTCCACGGAGGAAGTCGGCACCAACCCGACCGGCTATCGGGGATTCAACAGCAGCCTCGTCCCCGCAACCTCGAACAGTTATGAACTCGGCGCAAGGGGAAATATCCGGCATAATCTCAACTATGAACTCTCAGGGTACTCTACCACCACGACCAACGACTTTGACCGCTACCGGATCCCCGGCCGGGGGAATGCAGCGGAAGGGACGTTTTTCCGGAATGTCGGCGGTACAAAACGATTCGGCGGGGAACTGTATGCTGAATACAAGCCAGTGAATTCCCTCAGCATCCAGATGGCCTATACCTACTCCCACTTTCAATACGACCTGGGCGATACAAAAATCCGGGTCCTGATGGATGACACGACAATCCATAAGTATATCGTCGACGGCAACTGGCTCCCGAATTCCCCCCAGCACCAACTCGCCATCGATGTCACCTGTGACGTTCTTCCCGGGCTCTCCGTCGGCCTGAACTCGATGACCCTCAGTGAGTCCTTCATCGACGGAGCCAACCTTGAGTCTGAAGCAGTCCAGGGGTATACCCTGCTCGGATGCAGGGTCTCCTACAGGCTGAATTTGCCGGGTTTGTCCGCTGAATTCACCGCACAGATCCGGAACCTCACCGATCAGAAGTATGTCGCGTTTTCCGAACCCGACACAGGAGGGAATTCCTATCAACCCGGAGCCGGAAGGGAAATCTTCGGCGGGATCAGAATCGGCCTCTGATCCGCTGCACACCGGCCAGCCGGCGGGGGAGGGGGGCAGATGTACTCCATCGGAAAAAAATAATGCCATGCCGGAATACCGGCATGGCATTATTATCTGCCTTCATCAGGTCCGCTATTTCACCAGCATCATCTTCTTGGTCATGACATTGTTGCTTGGCGCCTGCCCGTTGCCGTTCAGGCCCGGAACAGATTCAACCGTGAGCCGGTAGAAGTAAACGCCGGAACTCAACCGGGATCCGTTGAATGAAAATTCCTGCGTGCCCATATCCAGGGTCACATGATCTGCCAGCACCGCTATTTCCTGACCGAGGATATTGTACACCCCGAGCGTGACCACGGACAGGGAGGGGAGATCGAACCTGATCGTCGTCATCGGGTTGAACGGATTCGGGTAATTCTGATACAGAGTAGCCGCCAGCGGGAGACTGTATGTCGGGTTCACCGTCGGCTCGATCCTCGTGGGCGGAATCCTCGGGTCGTGATGGAGATAGGAGATGGTGGTCAGCGAACGGACGCCGGTCATGCGGAGCGTGTCGGCAAACTTCAGCGTATCGATCGGACCCTCAAACGCATCGTCGATCCGCCGGACGGTCTGATGCAACATCCGGTAAACACTCGTGTCGGCGAACGTGCGGATTCCGCTGACGTACCACCCGCTCATCATCGAATCGACGTAGTGGGCGATATCCCTCACCAGGAGGCCGTTGAAGGGATTATCGACACTGTCCCTGAATACCAGTTCGCCGAAACCAACCGGCGTGATACCGAGCGCGCTCGCGATAATATTCATCTTCAGTGCGATCATGTCGGCGATCAGGACGTTGTTCTGCTTCGTCGGTGACAGGGAGTTCTGCCGGCCGAGAATCGGGTACCCGTTTAGCGTGAAATAATCGAGCCCCCGTGCGTACCCCGAGTGAACACCGATCGGCGAGCGGAGTGAAGTGAGCGTCAATGCATAGGTGTTCGCCAGGAGCCACCCGAACTTCCGCGAGCTGTCAACGGGCACCTTGTGGTTGTCACCAACCATCAGTCCGCCCGTGGCAGCATAGCCGTTGAGCCGGTAGGTTTCCATCAGAGCGTTGATTCTGTTCGGCATCGGCATGCACGGCTGGTTCTTTTCCAGATACGGATTCTTCAGCAACGGGCCGAACTGGGCACCACCCATCGACCAGTAAAAATTCGGAATCCTCTGCGGCAGCGTGGATCGTGCGTATCCATAGATTTTGACGATCGGCCTGCCGTTCAGCGGGGTGAGGAACGTGAAATCCCATTTCGTCAATTGTGCGCTCTTTGCTTTCTTTGTGGCGGCGGGAACGGTATAGAAATCCAGCGTCGTGTCGACCGCGTAGGAGAATTCAACGTGGATTCCATCCAGTCCGTTGACCGGCGGCGCAAACGCACCGATAAAGAATACTCTCGTGTTCTTCCGGAGTACCGCTTTTCCGATGTTTCCGAAGTTGTCGACGGACAGTGGAATGCTGTCCGGATCGAACGATCGATACAACCCCGTATCAATAATGGATATCGTGGCGAGATTCGAGGTGCTCGGCGCGAAATTTCTCGTACCCCGGTAGATGGCGTAGATCGAGTGATTCCCGGACGTCAGAACGGAGGTCGTCAGTGTCGCACTGCTGCGATCGTCAATCTGTATGGGGGGTCCGAGATAGGTGGTGCCATCCATGAACTGCACAAAGCCACTGTCCGGGTATGCACCCGCAACTGTGTCCGCCACGATGACGGTATCACCGGTCAGGATCCTGCTTGGCGAGATACTCAGGGTGCTGGTCGTCGCCTTTTTGGAAACCGTGAGGTAGGTGGCGCGCGATGTGCAACCCTGGAAATTGATCGTACCGCTGTAAATGGCGGTTATCGTGTGTAATCCCACGTTCAGGCCCGAGGCTGCCAGGACTCCACGTCCGAGCGAATCGACCGGAACCGGAACGCCGAGGTTGCTTGATCCATCCCTGAACTGTATCGTGCCTCCATCCGGCACCGGGCCCGTAAGACTGTCGATAAATGTCACTGAATCCCCGAAACCGGGATTGTATGAGGTTAATCTGATGAATCCGGCCGTCGATAGTCTGTTCACCACCTGCCGGATGGTTCCCGAACTGCTGGAAGCATGCAGGAAATCCCCCGGATAGACGGCCGTGATGGAGTGAAATCCGGCCGAAAGGGTGGTGGTGTTCAGAACCGCATTCCCCGCAGTATCGAGCGCGACCGAATCAAGCACGGCCGTGCTGTCCATAAACATGACCTTGCCGCTCGGCATCACCGTGCCGCCCGTGACAGATGCCCTGAAGGTGACGTTTTGACCGTAGTTGGACGGATTGGGACTCGAGACCAGGGTCGTCGTCGAGACGGAGAACTCACTGACGACCTGCGTGATCTGGTTCGAAGTTGATGTGTCGTATTTCCCCGAACCGTTATAGAATGCGGATATCAGGTGTGTGCCCGGGGATAGCGTGCTGGTCGAGAAAACCGCAATTCCGCTTGCGTTCACAAGCGCAAAACCTATCTGCACGTTATCGGCGATGAAAAATACACGGCCGGAATCCGGTGCGGGGGACACGGTGTCCCTGATCGTCACAGGCTGGCCGTTCAGCGACGGATTTGGCGACGTACCCGCCCTGCTCGCGGTCGCCAATCTCTTGACAACCTGGAGAATCGTCGTGCTGTCACTCCGGAAATTCTGGTCCCCGCTGTATACCGCCTTGATCGTGTGGCTTCCCGCCACAAGACCCACCGTGCTGATCTGCGCGCTGTCGCCGGTCAACGGTACGGTTCCAAAATTCGTGCTTCCATCGTAAAACCGGACGATCCCCGTGGGGGTCTGCGGACTTCCGTCGACATGCGACGTGAAGGTGACCGATTGCCCGATGAGGGAGGGATTCAGACTGGATTTCAGCGTGATCGTGACAGGTGCGAGATTGACGGTCTGGACAAGCGTTGTACTGTCACTCTTGAAATTACTGTCACCGCTGTAGACGACTTTAATCGTATGCTGACCCACCGTCAGGGAGGATGTCGTCAACTGGGCGCTGTCGGCGCTCAATGGCACGGTCCCCAGACTGGTCGTTCCGTCGTAAAACGTCATGCTCCCGGTCGGCGACACGGGGCTGCTGATGGCATAAGCGGTGAATGTCACACCCTGGCCGGATATGGAGGGATTGAGACTCGATTTCAACGTCACCGACGCCGAAACCTGGTTGACATTCTGCGTCAGGGTTGTGCTGTCCTTCCTGAAGTTGAGGTCCCCGCTGTAAACGGCTTTTATGGTGTGCGTGCCCGTGCTGAGTGCCGATGTTGCCGTCAGGGCGCTGTCGGCAGTCAATCCGACGGTTGCCAGGAGTGCTGTACCGTCATAGAACGATACGCTCCCCGTCGGTGTGTGACTTCCGTCATCGACATGGGCGGTGAATGTCACGCTCTGCGTGAAGCCCGAGGGATTCAGACTTGATTTCAGCGTCACGACCGGGGTGGCCTGGTTCACGATCTGCACGATGGTCACGCTGTCACCCGTGTAGTTGGCATCGCCAGAATATACTGCCTTGATGCTGTGACTGCCGGCGGTCAGATTGTTGGTGCTCGTCAGCGCACTGTCTCCTGTCAGCGTCACCGTTGCCAGGAGCGACGCGCCATCATAGAATGCGACTGTCCCTGACGGAGTATGAAATGCACCCACGACACGGGCCGTAAAGGTCACCGATTGGTCGAATGTGGAGGGATTGAGACTCGACACCAGCGACATCGTCGGAGACACCGGATTGACAACCTGTGTGAGGGTCGTACTGTCACTGGTGAAGTTGGCATCCCCGGAATAGACCGCCTTGATGATGTGACTGCCCCCCAGAAATCCGGCGGTGTTCATCAGCGCACTGTCACCGGTCAGCGGAGACGTCACCAGGAATGTCGTGCCGTCGTAGAAGGATACAGTCCCCGTCGGTGTGTGCGATGAGTTCGTGACGTAGACGGTAAAGACCACGTTCTGCTCGAATGTGGAGGGATTCGGATTTGATTTCATCGTCTCGACAGGAGTGGCCTTGTTCACGACCTGAGAGATGGTCGTACTGTCGGCTTTGAAGTTGATATCCCCGGAGTAGACCGCCTTGATGGTGTGGCTGCCGGCAGTCAGATTGATCGTGCTCGTCCGTGCACTGTCGCCTGTCAGCGGAACACTTGCCAGTAATGTCGATCCGTCGTAGAACCCGACCGATCCGGTGGGGGTAATGCTTGAACTCGTGACATACGCCGTAAAGGTCACATTCTGTCCATAGATGGATGGATTCAGACTCGACTGGAGAGTGACGGTCGAGGGGGCGGAGGTGATGAGCTGGGTGACGGTGGCACTGTCACTCTTAAAGTTACTGTCTCCTGAATACACGGCCTTGATCGTATGACTGCCGCCGGATAAGGCCGCCGTGCTCGTCAGCGCGCTGTCGGCGGTCAACGCGACAGTGGCCAAAAGTGTCGCGCCATCGTAGAACGAGACGCTCCCCGTCGGGGTGTGCGATCCGTCATCCACGTGGGCCGTAAACGTCACGCTCTGGTTGAAGGGTGCGGGGTTCAGACTTGATTTCAGCGCCACCGTGGGTGAAGCCTGGTTCACCACCTGCGTGATGGTTGTACTGTCGGCCGTGAAATTACCATCGCCGGAATATACCACCTTGATCGTGTGACTGCCGGCAGTCAGATTGCCGGTGCTCGTCTGTCCACTGTCCCCCGTCAGTGCAACGGCCGCCAAAAGCGCCGTCCCGTCATAGAATGAAACGGTTCCTGTCGGGGTCGTCGATGCATTGTCCACATGGGCCGTAAAGGTCACGGCCTGGTCGAATGTGGAGGGATTCAGACTCGACCGCAGCGTCACCGTGGGGGCCACTTTATTGACCACCTGCGTGATGGTTGCGCTGTCACTCTTGAAGTTCGCATCACCCCCGTACACACCCTTGATGGTATGACTGCCGCCGGTTAACAGTGAAGTGCTCAGCTGCGCACTGTCGGCTGTCAACGCCACGGTTCCCAGAAGTGCCGCCCCGTCATAGAAGGAGACATTTCCCGTCGGCGTGTGCGTCGAGTTGTCCGCATGGACGGTAAATGTCACGCTCTGACCGTAATTGGAGGGGTTCAGGCTTGACTTCAATGTCACGACGGGAGAAGCCTGGTTCACCACCTGCGAGATGGTCGTGCTGTCGCTCTTGTAGTTGATGTCCCCGGAGTAGACCGCCTTGATGAGGTGAGTGCCTCCACCCAGGTTGGCCGTGCTCGTCTGTGCGCTGTCACCGGCCAGCGGGACGGTTGCCAGAAGCGCCGGTCCGTCATAGAACGCGATAGACCCCGTCGGTGTCACACTCGTACTTGTGACACGGGCGGTGAAGGTCACACTCTGCTCAAACGTGGATGGGTTCAGGCTCGACAGGAGGGTGACACCCGAACTGGTGGAATTGACGACTTGAACGATGGATGTACTGTCGCTCTTGAAATTACTGTCACCGGAATAGACGGCCTTGACACTGTGGCTGCCACCGGACAAACCTGTGGTGCTCGTCAGTGCACTATCGAATGTCAGCGCAACCGTCGCCAGAAGCGTCGTTCCGTCATAGAACGAGACATTGCCGGTCGGGACATGACCACCGTCATCCACATGCGCGGTGAATGTGACGCTTTGACCGAACACGGAGGGATTGAGACTGGATTTCAATGTCATGGTCGGTGAGGCCTGGTTGACAACCTGGGTGATGACCGCGCTGTCAGGGGTGAAGTTGGCATCCCCGGAATAGACGGCCTTGATGGTGTGACTGCCCGGAGCCAGATTTGACGTGCTTGTCTGTGCACTGTCACCGGTCATCGCAACATTGACGAGCAATGTTGTCCCGTCGTAAAACGTGATGGACCCCGTCGGCGTACGGGACGGACTCGATGCGTGGGCAGTAAAGGTGACGAGCTGATCGAATGAAGAAGGATTGAGACTCGATGCCAGGGTGACGGTGGCCGACGCCTGGTTGACAAACTGCGTGATGGTCGTACTGTCGCTTTTGAAGTTACCATCCCCGGAATAGACGGCCTTGATCGTGTGGCTGCCGCTGCTCAGGGCCGATGTCGTTGTCTGCGCACTGTCGGCGGTCAGGGCACCCGTCGCCAGGAGTGTCGTCCCGTCATAAAAACTGACACTCCCTGTCGGGGTGTGCGATGAATTATCCACGTGTGCGGTAAAGGTCACACTCTGGCCGAATACGGACGGTGTAAGACTGGACTTTAATGTCACGACGGGTGTTGCCTGGTTGACGACCTGCGTGATCGTCGTACTGTCGCTCTTATAGTTGATGTCCCCCGAGTAGACCGCCTTGATGAGGTGACTCCCCGCGTTGAGGTTTGCCGTGCTCGTCTGCGCGGTGTCATTTGTCAGCGCGACGGTTGCCAATAATGTCGATCCGTCATAGAACGCGATCGACCCGGTCGGTGTTGTCGATGAACCGGCGATGTGCGCGGTAAAGGTTACAGCCTGCTCGAACGTGGAGGGATTCAGACTTGAAATGAGTGTGACACTGGATGCACTGGAATTGACCGTCTGAACGAGAGTTGTGCTGTCACTGGTGAAATTATTGTCACCGGAATAGACCGCCTTGATGGTGTGACTGCCGCCGGTTAAACCCGCCGTGCTCGTCAGGGCACTGTCGGCGGTCAACGCGACAGTGGCCAAAAGCGTCGCGCCATCGTAGAACGAGACATTGCCTGTCGGGATATGACCGCCGTCATCCACATGGGCCGTCAATGTGACACTCTGCCCGAACGTCGAGGGATTGAGACTTGATTTCAATGTGATCGTCGGCGTTGCCTGGTTGACCACCTGGGAAACAGTTGCACTGTCACTCTTGAAGTCGGTGTCCCCGGAATAGACGGCCTTGATGGTGTGACTCCCCGCGGTGAGATTTGCCGTGCTGGTCTGTGCACTGTCACCTGTCATCGCAACAGTTGCCAGCAACGTCGTTCCGTCATAGAACGCGATCGAGCCCGTCGGGGTGCGTACTGAATTCGACGCGTGCGCGGTGAAGGTGACATTCTGATCGAAAAGTGAAGGATTGAGACTCGAGACCACCGTGACTGTGGGTGAGGCCTGATTGATGACCTGAGAAATGGTCGTGCTGTCACTCTTGAAGTTGCTGTCCCCGGAGTAGACGGCCTTGATCGTGTGGCTGCCGGCACTCAGGGTTGAACTGCTCGTCAGGGCGCTGTCACCGGTGAGCGGAACATTCGCCAGCAATGTCGTCCCGTCATAGAATGTCACGGATCCTGTCGGCGTATGAGTTGAGTTCGTGACCTGTGCTGTAAATGTCACATTCTGCTCAAACGTCGAGGGATTCAGGCTCGATTTCAGGGCTACAACAGGAGCTGCCTGGTTGACGGACTGCGTGATCGTCGTGCTGTCGCTCTTGAAATTGCTGTCCCCGGAGTAGACGGCCTTGATCGTGTGGCTGCCGGCACTCAGGGTCGAAGTGCTTGTCTGGGCGCTGTCACCGGTGAGCGGGACATTTGCCAGCAATGTCGTCCCGTCATAGAATGTCACAGATCCTGTCGGCGTATGAGTTGAGTTCGTGACCTGTGCTGTAAATGTCACATTCTGCTCAAATGCGGAGGGATTCAGACTCGATTTCAAGGCCAGAAGGGGAGATGACTGGTTGACGGACTGCGTGATGGTCGTACTGTCGCTCTTGAAGTTGCTGTCACCGGAATAGACCGCCTTGATCGTGTGACTCCCTGTGCTCAGATTGGGCGTGCTTGTCTGGGCACTGTCCCCGGTGAGGACAACACTGGCCAGCAATGCCGTCCCGTCATAGAAGGTAACGGATCCCGTCGGTGTGTGCGATGCATTATCCACGTGTGCGGTGAATGTCACGCTCTGTTCGAATGTGGAGGGATTCACACTCGATGCCAACGTCATAGTCGGGGAAGCCTGGTTGACCACCTGCGAGACGGTCGCACTATCACTCCTGAAATTAACGTCCCCTGAGTATACTGCCTTGACCGTGTGAGAGCCTGCGGTGAGATTTATCGTGCTTGTCTGCGCACTGTCCCCAGTCAATGACGATGTCGCCAGAAGCGTTGTGCCATCGTAGAAGGTGACATTTCCGGTCGGTGTCTGAAATGAGTTATCAACGTGAGCGGTAAATGTGACGTTCTGGCCGAACGTGGATGGGTTCAGGCTTGAGGTCAATGTTACCAGCGGGGCCGCCTGGTTGACGGTCTGGGTGATTGTCGTACTGTCCGTCTTGAAGTTAATGTCGCCGGAGTATACGGCCTTGATGGTGTGAATACCGCCGGTTAAACCTGCAGTGCTCGATTGTGCACTATCGAATGTCAACGCCACAGTTGCCAGAAGCGTCGTGCCATCAAAAAATGAGACACTTCCGGTCGGGGTCTGAAATGAGTTATCCACGTGTGCGGTAAATGTGACGTTCTGGCCGAATGTCGATGGATTCAGACTTGATTTCAGCGTTACCGTCGCAGATGCCTGGTTGACGACCTGGGTGATGCTCGCACTGTCACTCTTGAAATTGGAGTCCCCGGAGTATACTGCCTTGATTGTATGGCTTGCGGTGCTCAGATTTGATGTGCTCGTCTGTGCACTGTCGAATGTCAACGCCACTGTTGCCAGAAGGGTTGTGCCATCAAAGAACGAGACACTTCCAGTCGGTGTCTGTACCGCATTATCCACGTGGGCGGTAAAGGTAACATTCTGGCCGAAGGTGGACGGATTCAGGCTCGATTTCAGTGTCACAGTCGTTGAAGACTGGTTGACAACCTGGGTGATGGTCGTACTGTCACTCTTGAAATTACTGTCACCGCTGTATACTGCCTTAATGCTGTGACTGCCGGCGGTAAGACTTGACGTGCTTGTTCTGGCGCTGTCTCCGGTGAGCGCAACACTTGCCAGTAATGTCGTTCCGTCATAGAAGGTAACGGATCCTGTCGGTGTGTGAGATGCATTATCGACGTGTGCGGTAAATGTCACGCTTTGTTGAAATGTGGAGGGATTCACACTCGATGCCAACGTCACCGTCGCAGATCCCTGGTTGACGATCTGGGTGATACTCGTACTGTCACTCTTGAAATTGACGTCCCCTGAGTATACTGCCTTGATCGTGTGGCTTGCGGCGGTCAGATTCGCCGTGCTTGTCTGCGCACTGTCGAATGTCAATGGTACTGTGGCTAATAGCGTTGTGCCGTCGAAAAATGATACACTTCCGGTCGGTGTCTGTACGGCATTATCCACGTGAGCGGTAAATGTAACGCTCTGGCCGAATGTGGAGGGATTCAGGCTCGATTTCAGTGCCACCGTCGCAGATGCCTGGTTGACGACCTGCGTGATGGTCGTACTGTCACTCTTGAAATTGACGTCCCCTGAGTATACTGCCTTGATCGTGTGGCTTGTCGCGGTCAGATTCGCCGTGCTTGTCTGCGCACTGTCGAATGTCAATGGTACTGTGGCTAATAGCGTTGTGCCGTCGAAAAATGAGACACTTCCGGTCGGTGTCT
>JAWOKN010000038.1:0-4652 GCA_033854175.1 Bacteroidota bacterium
CTTGGAAAATTTCCCGTCCCGGTTCGCACCCATCCCCCCGCGAAGGAGCTTATGACCAGGATCCATCAGTAAGCTCAATATTAACAGCAACTTCGGTGCCGGTTCAAGGTTGGCGACAATTGGATGAAGGCACAAAATCGGTGGCCATGTCAGAAATCCGCCGGTCTACGATGATGGCACCAGTGGATTGTGTTGACACAACATAATTATTTCTGTACATTGGCACTATCAGAGTTCGTGAGTTCGGGGGTTGTTGTAACTCTTCTTTGACATCCGCATCCCTGCCGTAACGAAAGCCAATCACTGGGGATCATCTCGCTGTCATCCAATGGGAAATCCACGGCCTTCATTACCGGGAGGGGGGATTCAGGCAGATAATTCTTTGCCAATCGGAAGAGTACGATTGAGGTCGGAATTCGAGGACGAATGATCGTGTGAGGAACCAGATGCAACCCCTTAGGAAGAAACGAAAACCGGGCTTCACGGCCCTCGCGGTATCCATCCTGTGTCTTGCACTCCGCCCTTCCGCATCCTGCCAGATGTTCACGATTTCGGACAGCGCAATCAGGCTGATCAACGCGGGGAAGCCTGAGGAGGCGGCGCGCTATCTCGAAGACAGCCTGAAAGTCCACAACAACGAAGCCGCCATTCACCGTCTCATCGGGCAGGTCTACCACGTCTTAAAGAGATACGGCAAAGCCGTCGAGGCCTACGCCGATGCCGCAACGCTTGATCGCTGTGACAGCTGTTACTCGGATCTTGAGCTGGCGGGCATCATATCGGCGGAAGACAAGCGTACCAATGATGCAGTGAAATACCTCAATGCCGCATTGGAACACAAAAGTAAAACGGCATCAAAAAGGCTCGCGCTGGTGTATTTTCAGGAGGGCGAATCCCGGTCCGTAAAAAAGGATTACGATGCAGCGGCCGAGAACTACAGAAAATGCCTCCTCTACACACAGGACACCCTCCCTTGTCAGCGCCTGATGTTTTGTTATTACAAGACCGGGAGATATGATTCGCTCGCCTCCTTCATTGAGCAGGTCAGGGGGAAGCACCCTGATTTTGAGGGAATATACATATTCACGGTCGGCATGGACATGGCGAAAGCCAAGAAATATCTTGCAGATTCGAAATACAGGGAGGCCGCAGAATATTTCACGAAAGTCACCCAGGAGGCTCCGGCGAATGATCAGGGATACGTCGGACTCGCCTATTGCAGCGAAAAGCTCAATGACACAGGGACGGCGATCACAGCCTATACTAAAGCGATCACGATGGGCACCAACGATCCTACGGCGACCATGGGACTTGCAAAAATGTATATCAACGCGGGAAGACTTCAGGAAGCAGAAGATTTTTTACGATCCGGCCTCAAGCGACACATCACCTGGGGTGCAGCATGGATTTCGCTGGGTGAGGTTTACACCAAAATGGGCAAATTGACTGAAGCGGCGATCTGTCAGAGGATGAGTGATTTTGGATTGGCTGGATACCTCTTTAGTGGAAACATGATCCTGCCCACTTCGGAGCAATTGACACTACTCCTTGGTGACACCGTAAACATATGGGTCGATCATACGAACAACCATATTCACATTTCCATGCATCAGCGGGAGGCGGAGCGCGACAGCATATGGCAGGCCCTCAGGTCGGACCTCGCCATGTCCGGGGCAGACACTTCGGCGGCGGACAGTACGGCAGTGCCACCGGATTATGTACCTGTTGAAAAACAACCCATTCCCATTGTACAGGTTCAGCCGGATTATCCGATACCCGCGCGGGACGCCGGTATCGGGGGTGTCGTCTGGGTAAAGTTGCTGGTCGCGAAAACAGGAACCGTCACAAAGGCAGTCGTTATAAAATCCGATGCTGAGATTTTTAACCAACCCGCGCTTGAGGCTGCCAGGCAGTGGGAATTTATCCCCGCCATGAAAGGCGGCAGACCGACTGCCGTCTGGGCTGTAATTCCGTTCAGGTTCAGGGTAGAAAGGTAAGGGGTAAACTCCGGTCGATGTGGCTGATAGCTACAGATTTGGAATGAACGGGGATCAGATAAACATTTCGTGCGAAGAAAGTGCAGGATTGCAGCGGATACATCATGCAAGACCCCCGTGCGAAGAAAAACCCGCGATCACGCGGAGCCGGTTTCTGAGACCATTCCTCGTTTACGCGCGGATGCAGGGGGATTTTGGGACACCTTTGTGTTTCCCTGGTCGTGGTCTTTTCTAAACTGATACACATCCGCACAACAGCTCAGAACATCCAGGAGACTCTTATGATAAACAGCATGAAAGCCTACCCGCTGCTCAGTGTTTTGCTCATGATCACGGCGTTAAACTCCTCCGCCCAATGGATTCCAACGAACGGTCCTCATATCGTTGATATCAATTCCATCCTGATACATCCCAACGGTCACATCTTCGCCGCAGGCTCGAACGGTGCGCGCAATAACGGCGGCATCTTCCGATCCACGGATGACGGCGGAACCTGGACAAGGGAGGCCTACCTCTTTCCCAGGACATTGGCCGTCACCCGGCAGGGGAACATTCTCGCCGGACTAGCCGGATCCGGCATAGTCCGTTCTGTCGACGACGGTGGGACCTGGACCCCGATGGATTCCGGAATAGCGGCATCGAGCGACATTTCCGCACTCCTTGTCACCAGGACCGGCGACATTCTTGCCGCAGCGGGGCAAGGCATCTATCGAAGCACCGACGACGGCCTAAGCTGGAACAATTCAGGCAGCGGCGTTTATCAGGGTACCAATGCCCTCGCGACCGACAGCAACGGCAATATTTTTGCCGGCACCTATCTCGGTGGAGTTTATCGTTCAACAGACGGCGGGGCAACATGGGTTCAGGCCATATCGGGATTAACCGGCGCCGTCATCTGGTCGCTTGCCGTGGATCCCGCCGGTGAAATCTTCGCCGGATCATCGATCAGTGGAGTATTCCGCTCGACGGACACCGGCACGAGCTGGCAAACAACCGGGCTGGCGAACGGCAAAATCAATGTGCTCCTCATAGATTCCGCGGGAACGGTCCATGCGGGTACGGAACACGGGGTATACAGCTCGACCGACCGGGGATCGACATGGGTGCAGAGCGGACTCCCCTTCTCGACAATATTCACCCTGGCTATTCCGAAACCGGGGGATATGCTTGCGGGGACATGGTTCGGGGGAATTTACCGGTCGGGCGGTCCCGGTGGAAGCTGGCGGCAGATCTTTTCCGGATTCGACCCCGTGGAAACAGTTTCACTCGGGGTCAGTCCGCAAGGGGATATCTACGCCGGGACGCCGCTCGGGGGGATATTCCGCTCACCCGACAATGGAAGCAGCTGGACAGAGATGGTTATGTCGATGACGAGCTTCCTGTCGATCGCATTTGATTCATCGGGTGACATCTTTGCGGCCGGGACCGCGAACAAGGGAACGAGCGGTGTCTTCCGTTTGCTGGCCGGGCAGAACAGCTTTTCCCAGGTCCTGATCATTCCCTACGGATCACCCGCGACAAAACTTGCAGCGGGTGCCGAGGATGAACTCGTGGCCGGGACAACGGACAGCGGGCTCTACCGTTCAACGGACAAGGGAGATCACTGGACGCAGATTGGATTCACTGACAGTACGGTACGAAGCGTTCTGCTCGATTCCCAGGGTACCATCTTTGCCGGAATTGAAGATCCAAACACCGAGTACGGGTACCTCACGCGGTCGACCGATCACGGAGCGCACTGGACAGGGATAAACGACGGATTCAGTTATCCCTATCCGACAATCTGGGCAATGGCCGTTAACGCGCGCGGGGAGCTCTTTGCCGGGGTATGGTCCAGCATAGCCGGTGACGCGGGGATATACCGCTCCACCAATTCTGGTCAGACATGGGTCAGTTCCAACGCCGGACTTCCAAATCCGGCACCCGTCATCAGCGCCTTTGCGATCGGGTCGCAGGGGAACATATTTGCTTCCACGATGGGGAACGGGGTCTTCCGGTCGACCGATGACGGTGCACACTGGGCGAGGATGAATTCCGGCCTTATGGATTCGGTTGTCACGAGTCTCGCACTCGACACGGCGGGATATGTATATGCCGGGTTACAGTACCCCGGATTCGGCGTATACAGGACCGTTCTCAGCACGGCAGTGGGAAGCGAACCTGAGATTCCGCCGGCATCAACCGTTCTTGGGCAGAACTACCCCAATCCTTTCAATCCGTCGACGACCATCAGGTATCATATACCGGAACAACGTCATATCACGCTGAAGCTTTACGATCTCCTCGGCAGAGAAATGGCGACACTGGTGGATCGAGTGGAAGCGCCGGGAGATAAATTCATAACTCTTCAAGCCGGCAATATCCCAAGCGGTGTTTATTATTACCGGTTGCGGGCAGGAAACTTCATCGGCACCAGAAAACTCATCGTCATTCGATAATACGGAGAATCCATCGATTTCGAGCCCCAATCCAGCAAGGTTTGAGGGATATTTTTCTCCATCGGGTGATTATCCTGTCGTCAGAAAATCAGATGCATCCCATAATCTGTGGAGGGGTTAAAAGGTTGCAATAAAAAGGGGTTTACCGTAAGATAGTGAAACTCATTCGGATAAGGCCACTATCAAAAGGAGGTAAACCCCATGAAGATAGGAACAG
>JAWOKN010000039.1:0-2707 GCA_033854175.1 Bacteroidota bacterium
CGTTGTGTTCCTGCCGGGCATGAACCAGCAGTCCCGGTCCCTCTCTGCGGGACCGGCCGCACTCGTTGAAGACGGGAAAGCCGGCGTGAGGGTCGCGGTAAAAAACACCGCAAGCCCGGATTATGACGAATTGTGGAAACAGGAGCGTGAAGAACTCCTGCGCGAACACCAGCGGATGCTGTACGTTGCCATGACCAGGGCACGGGACCACCTGGTCATGATCGGCGCGCTCGCAAACGGCAAGTCGTCCATCAAGCCCGGCACCTGGCTCGACTACCTCCATGCATCAGCGCCGCCGCTTCTTTTTGCCAATCCCGTTGAAGCCGCATCCGGCGCCGTGGTGTATGCCAATCCGCCGGACGCGGTCAAGCCTGCGGGAGAAGGGATGCATCCCGACACTCACCGCGACCGCGAAAATAAACCGGCGGCGGGTGATATCGACGTCAAGGCGATCATCGAAAATCTTTCCCCTCTTCCGCGCTCGGAAATGCCGGAATGGAGGAACGCGACGGATTTTATCCATAAGGGGAAGGAGGAATCAATCGGGGGTCTGATTGCCCAGGCAGGTGAGCTCACCGTGTCGCCGATTACGCGTGGCAGCGTGCTCCACCGCTGTCTTGAAGACTTCACGAAAACCGGTTCCTATGATCTCGACCGCATCATCATGGACTATGCCGACCTTCCGGCGCCCGGGAGCGACTTGTATCGGTCCTTCCATTCCGACGTGAGCACGGTCCTGAACAGGTCGCTGTCACGGGAAGAGTTCGCATGGATATTCGTAAAGCAGCCGGACGCCTATTCGGAGCTTCCGTTTCTGTACCGGAAGGGCCCCGCGATCATAAGCGGCATCATAGACCGGGTCGTGATCAGGGGGAACACCGGATATGTCGTCGATTACAAGGCGATCGCGATTGAAAACGATGAAGCGCTGGCAGCCTGGAAAGATCATTACCGGCCGCAGATCGAGGTCTATTGTGAAGCAGTGAAGGAAATCTTCAGAACCACGAGCGTCGAAGGATCTCTCCTCTTTCTGGACAGCATGAGACTCGAATTGACGACAAAAGTATGAGAAACAGAAATACCTGCCTGCAATGCCCTCCTCTCGGAAAATCGTAGTATAGTTAGATATGGGACGGATGTTTCGTTTCCCTGGCCAGTAAACTTTTCACATTTTTAGGAGTCAGAAAGTAGATTGCACTTCAAGGTAAAATGTTACAAGGGCCGTACATCTCACATTCAATATTTTTTCATTGCTAAGGAGGTCATCAATGAAGGTTCATCGGAAAAAACAGGTATTGTCCGGAATGTTGCTCGCGGTGATGCTGGCACTGCCAATGGCAATCAGTTTAACGGTAGCAGGATCTGCCTCAGCGACAGACAAGGTTGTCACCCGGGAATCCAGTGAATTTCTCGGCAAATTGAGCGCCGCCCTGGCGGACGTCGCCACAATCGCCCGGCCGGCAGTCGTAAATATATCTACGACATCGACCGTAACCATGGAGGAAAGCCCTTTCGGCGACATGTTCAACGATCCGTTTTTCAGGCACTTTTTCGGTGATCAGTTCGGCCATCCCGGAGAAAAACGGAAATATAAGTCATCCGCTCTCGGATCCGGCGTGATCGTTTCCCCCGACGGCTACATTTTGACGAACAACCATGTGGTGAAGGGCGCGGAGGAAATCAAGGTCATTCTTTTCGATAAAAGAGAATTTAAAGGCAAAGTCGTGGGGACCGATCCCCGGACAGACCTGGCTGTCATAAAAATTAACGCCAAAAACCTTCCAACGATAAAAATCGGCGATTCAAGCAAACTGAAGGCGGGCGATGTCGTCATGGCCATCGGTAACCCCTTCGGCTTGAATCAGACGATCACCATGGGCATCGTGAGCGCTGTCGGCAGATCCAATATCGGACTGGCCGATTTCGAGGATTTCATCCAGACCGATGCGCCCATCAACCCCGGGAACTCGGGAGGGGCTCTGGTGAATTATGACGGCGAACTCGTGGGCATCAACACCGCGATCTTCTCGACCAGCGGCGGTTATATGGGCATCGGGTTTGCAATCCCGTCGGATATGGCCAGATCCGTGATGAACAGCATTATCGAGCACGGGAGAGTGATCCGCGGCTGGCTGGGCGTGAGCATCCAGAACCTTACCCCCGAGCTCGCGAAGTCGCTGGGAATCAAGGAAACCGAGGGCGCCCTGATCTCAGGAGTTGAAAGCAACAGCCCCGCGGACAAGGCGGGCCTGAAACGGGGTGACCTCATCATCGGGCTGGGGAGCAAAAAAATCACCGATTCGACAGGCCTCAGGAACATGGTCTCCGGGATGGCGCCGGGAACAAAGGTCGACATCAAAATTTTACGGGACGGCAAGGAGCAGACGTTGTCCGCGACCCTCGGCGAATTCAAGGAGCGAAAGATCGTCAAGAAAACGGAGTACAACAACGTCCTCAAGGGAATTACCGTCCAGGAACTAACGCCGAGCCTGCGCGACAAGCTGAATCTGCCCGAGAACCTGAATGGCGTTGTGATTACCGGCATGAGCGCGGACAGTCCGGCGCAGGGTGCCCTGCAGCCGAACGACGTGATCCAGGAAGTGAACCGGCATGCTATCCAGACTGCACAGGACTATGACCAGATCGTTTCCCGGATCGGAGAAAAGGACACCGTTCTTCTGCTCATTTACCGTGAAGGCGGGTCTGT